>NZ_WVQU01000009.1:0-118234 GCF_013110575.1 Ruegeria sp. HKCCD7559 | reverse complement strand
ATGAAAAAACCCGTCGCCGTCGCCGGAATCTCCGCCGATGACATGAAAGCTCAGGAAGCGTAATTAAAGGACGAGGCCACAGCGCATGACAATGACACCAATTGAACTGTTGCGTCAGAGCGCCCCGGCCTCGCGCCCTGTGATTTCTTTATGCGAAGGCAGTGATCCCCGCGTTGTTGCGGGGGCGCTGGCCGCCCAACAAGCCGGACTGGCCGATGTCATTCTGGTCGGTCCACAAGCCGAGGTCGACGCCGCCCTCAAAAACCAGAACGCCACTCGCTCTGACGGCGTCATGGTTCACGACCCGGCAACCTCGGACCTGACCGAAGAGTTTGCTCAAACCTATTTTGAACTGCGCCAACACAAGGGCGTCGATCCGGCCAAGGCCCGAGCCGCCGTTGAAACACCGCCAGTCTATGCCGCCATGCTGGTACGCAGCGGGCGGGCCACTGGAACCGTAGGTGGAGCCGTTCACACGACCGGAGACATTGTACGCGCGGCCATTCAGGTGATCGGCATGGCCCCCGATGCCGGAATGGTATCATCCTTTTTCCTGATGTACCCGCCGGAAGACGCTCAACCCGGAGCGCGGGCGATGCTCTATTCGGACTGCGGCCTGGTCATCGATCCCAGCCCTGACGAGTTGAGCAAAATTGCCGTCGCCTCGGCCAGATCGGCGCGCGCACTGCTGCGGGTTGACCCCAAGATCGCCATGCTCAGCTTTTCGACCAAAGGCAGCGCAAAGCATCCCGATGTCGACAAGGTGATCGAGGCCACTGAAACACTGCGTCAAAGTTCCCCGGATCTCGAGGTCGACGGCGAGCTTCAGTTCGACGCGGCCTTCGTGCCCTCGGTCGGGGACCGCAAATCGCCCGGATCTTCGGTCGCTGGTCAGGCCAACGTGATGATCTTTCCCAATCTCGACGCGGGCAATATCGGCTACAAGATCACGCAACGACTGGGGGGTTACACCGCAATCGGCCCGGTTCTGCAGGGGCTGGCCCGACCCGCCAACGATCTTTCCCGCGGATGCAGCGCCGAAGACGTGACCCAGATGATCGCCGTGACGGCACTGCAAGCTATCAGGGAATAAAACTCAGAACTCGCGTCGTCTTCAGAACGATGTTCTCAAATCGGAAGGAAAGTGAAACAATCCTCCCGACATAACCGACAGGACCCGCCAATGACCCATCAGCAGCCGATCCTTGAAACGTCTCCGAAAGTTTCGGACGAGGTCCGCAAAACCACCTGTTATATGTGCGCCTGCCGCTGCGGCATTAACGTTCACATGAAAGATGGCAAGGTAGCCTATATCGAAGGAAACCGGGACCACCCGGTCAACAAGGGTGTGTTGTGCGCCAAGGGCTCTGCCGGGATCATGCAGGTCAACGCCCCCTCTCGCCTGCGCAAACCGCTGAAGCGTGTCGGCCCACGCGGCTCGGGTGAATTTCGCGAAATCGAGTGGGACGAGGCGCTCAGCACTGCCGTGGGCTGGCTGAACGAACTGCATGAAACCGCACCGCAGAAGCTGGCTTTCTTCACCGGCCGCGACCAGAGCCAGAGCTTCACCAGTTTCTGGGCCCAGAATTTCGGCACTCCGAACTACGCAGCCCACGGCGGCTTCTGCTCGGTCAATATGGCGGCCGGTGGCATTTACACGATGGGCGGCGCTTTTTGGGAGTTTGGGCAACCCGACTGGGATCACACCAAACTGTTCATGCTGTTCGGCGTCGCCGAGGATCATGACAGCAACCCGATAAAAATGGGGATCGGCAAGATCAAGGCGCGCGGCGCACGGGTGATCGGAGTGAATCCGATCCGGTCGGGCTATAACGCAGTTGCCGATGACTGGGTCGGCATCACACCCGGAACAGACGGGCTGTTCATTTTGTCGCTGATCCACGTCCTGATGAAAGCTGGCAAGATCGATCTGGATTACCTGAGCCGCTATACCAATGCGCCGGTTCTGGTGAACGCAAGCGAGGGTGCGGAAAAGGGCCTGTTCCTGCGCGACGAGGATGGCAAGCCGCTGGTTATTGATCGCAAGACGGGCAAGCCAACCGCATTCGACAAGCCCGGCGTGCGCCCGGACCTGTCGGCGACCTATGACAAGGACGGTGTAACGCACCGTCCCGTTTTCCACTTGATGGCCGAGAAATACCTCAGCAACGAACACGCGCCCGAGGCGGTGGCCGATCGCTGCGGCATTCCCGCCAAACGTATCCGGGCTATTGCCGCCGAAATCGCCAGGGTCGCTTTTGACGAGGCGATCCAACTGAATCAAGAATGGGTTGATTTTCGGGGTGAAAAGCACTCGAAGATGATTGGTCGTCCCGTCAGCTTCCATGCCATGCGGGGCATTTCGGCCCATGCCAACGGATTCCAGACCTGCCGCGCACTGCACGTGCTTCAGATCCTGCTGGGAACAGTCGAGGTGCCGGGCGGTTTCCGCTTCAAGCCACCCTATCCCAAGCCGGTCGAAGCGCACCCGACGCCCCATGGCGACAGGCGTCCGGGACGCCCACTGAACGGCCCGCATCTGGGCTTTCCACGAGGTCCCGAAGACCTGCTGCTGGATGACTGCGGCACGCCGCAACGCATCGACAAAGCATTCACCTGGGAAAACCCGATGTCCGTGCACGGGTTGATGCATATGGTGATTTCGAACGCAGCGGCTGGTGATCCCTACAAGATCAACACCCTGTTCATGTACATGGCGAATATGTCGTGGAACTCCTCCATGAACACCAAAGGTGTGATGGAGATGCTGACGGCCAAGACCGATGACGGCAATTACGTCATCCCACGCATCATCTACTCCGACGCCTATTCTTCGGAAATGGTGGCCTATGCCGACCTGATCCTGCCCGACACCACCTATCTCGAGCGGCACGACTGTATCTCCCTGCTGGATCGCCCGATCTGCGAGGCCGACGCCGCAGCAGACGCCATTCGCTGGCCGGTGGTCAAACCCGACCGTGACGTGCGTGGTTTCCAGTCGGTTCTGATCGAGCTGGCCAACCGTATGAGCCTGCCGGGTTTCACGAATGAAGACGGCAGCCCAAAGTGGAATGACTACGCAGATTACATTGTCAACCACGAACGACGCCCTGGCATCGGCCCGCTGGCCGGCTTCCGGGGTCCAGACGGCGACAAGGAAGGCCGCGGCGAGGTCAATCCGGATCAGCTGAACCGGTATATCGAAAACGGCGGATTTTATGTGGCGCATATCCCGGAAGGCGCGGATTACTACAAACCGTGGAACACCGCCTATCAGGACTGGGCCGTCGGGATGGGCATCTATGACAGCCCTCAGCCCTATCTGTTCCAACTCTATTCCGAACCGATGCGCCGGTTCCAGCTGGCTGCCGAAGGTCACGGAGACCGCCAGCCGCCCGAGCACCTGCGCCAGCGCATCAAGGACACCATGGATCCGTTGCCGATCTGGTACGAAACCGATCAGCAGGGTAATGAAGGCTTCACCGTCAACGCCCTGACGCAACGCCCAATGGCCATGTATCACAGTTGGGGCACACAGAACGCATGGCTGCGCCAGTTGCACGGGCAAAACCCGCTGTACGTCCCGACCAAACTGATGCGGGAACACAACCTGCAAGACGGAGACTGGGCAAAAGTCAGCTCCCCCCACGGTGAGATCACCGTGCCGGTGATGGAGATGGCCGCGCTGAACGACAACACGGTCTGGACATGGAACGCCATCGGCAAACGCAAGGGCGCCTGGGCCTTGCAGGACGACGCACCAGAAGCGACCAAAGGTTTCCTGCTCAATCACCTGATTCACGAATTGCTGCCGTCCAAAGATGATGGAATGCGCTGGGCCAATTCGGACCCGATCACTGGTCAGGCGGCATGGTTCGACCTGAAGGTCAAAATCGAAAAAGCCGACGCACCTGCCGATGCGCAAAGCCAGCCGAATTTCGACCCGATCAAATCTCCTGTCGAAACCGGCCCTGAGAACCTGGCCTGGAAGGTGGGCAAATGACCCGGATCCGCACTTCATCTGGCCAAAAATATCCCGGGGGTGAATTGAGCCGCAGGCTCAAGAGGGGGCTGGCCCCCTCACCTGCCCTCCACAGCAGAGGTTCACTGACATGACCCAGCTACCAAACTCCACTGACCGCAAGATGGGCCTGGTCATCGACCTGGACACCTGTGTCGGCTGCCACGCCTGCGTTATTTCCTGCAAAGGCTGGAACACAGAAAATTACGGCGCCCCTCTTTCGGATCAGGACGCCTATGGTGCAAACCCTTCGGGCACCTTTCTCAACCGCGTGCATTCCTACGAAGTGCAACCTGCCGACGGGCATGCCCAGCTGATCCACTTCCCGAAATCCTGCCTGCATTGCGAAGACGCGCCCTGTGTTACCGTTTGCCCCACCGGCGCCAGCTACAAGCGGGTCGAGGATGGCATCGTCCTGGTCAATGAAAGCGATTGCATCGGATGCGGCCTGTGCGCCTGGTCCTGCCCTTACGGTGCGCGGGAACTGGATGTGGCCGAAGGTGTGATGAAGAAATGCACACTTTGCGTGGACCGCATCTACAACGAAAACCTCCCCGAGGTCGACCGTATCCCCTCCTGTGTTCGCACCTGCCCTGCGGGCGCAAGGCACTTTGGTGATCTGGGCGACCCTGACAGCGATGTCAGCCAGCTGGTTGCAGAACGGGGTGGCATGGACCTGATGCCGGAAATGGGAACCAAACCCGTCAACAAATACCTGCCCCCGCGCCCCAAGGACACCGTGGAAGACCAGATCGACATACTGGCCCCCCTGCTGGCCCCCATCGCTGACGAGCCCAAAGGGTTCCTCGGCTGGCTCGACAAGACGTTGGAGAAACTCTGATGCATCCCGCACCCTCCGTCATTCTGTTCACCACCCTGTCCGGTCTGGGATTTGGACTGCTGTTCTTTCTTGGCCTGGGGTTTCCGGCTGTTTCGGGTTGGGTGGCTTTTGTGTTCTTCGCCATTGCCTATGGTCTGGCCGTCGGCGGGCTTTTGGCTTCGACCTTCCACCTGGGCCATCCGGAACGGGCCTTGAAAGCCTTCACTCAATGGAAAACCAGCTGGCTCAGCCGTGAAGGTTGGTGTGCCGTCCTCGCGCTGGTCGTCATGGGGCTCTATGCAATTGGCGTGGTGTTTCTGGACCAGCGCTGGGGTTTTCTGGGCTGGATCGGCGCAGGGTTGTCGCTGGCCACAGTGTTCACGACATCGATGATCTACACGCAGCTCAAGACCATCCCACGCTGGAACATGAACCTGACACCTGCCATGTTCCTCAGCTTCAGCCTGGCCGGTGGTGCCTTGCTGGCAGGTCAGACAAGTGCAGCTCTGCCGCTGCTGCTGATCGCGGCGCTGGTGCAGATACTGTACTGGCGCAAAGGGGATCAGGCGTTTGCATCATCGGGAACTGATCTGGGTACAGCCACCGGGCTTGGCGCACGCGGTTCCGTCCGCGCCTTTGAGCCGCCCCATACCGGCACCAATTATCTGCTGCGAGAGTTTGTTCATGTGGTCGGGCGCAAACACGCCGAAAAACTGCGGCTGATCTCGTTCGTTCTGGCATTCGTGCTGCCGGTTCTGCTGTTGTTGTTGCCGTTCAATCACGTCTTCGCCCTGCTGGCCGTGGCCTCGCATCTGGCAGGTGTTGCAACGTCGCGCTGGCTGTTCTTTGCGCAGGCCGAACATGTCGTGGGGCTGTATTACGGCAAACGCTGAGGGGGCTCTGCCCCCGCCGCGGCAAGCCGCGACTCCCCCGGGATATTTTTAGCCAGATGAAGTCTGGATATATGGAAAAGAAAGGGCGGCGCTCGAGGTTCGAGGCCGCCCTTCGTTGTATTCTGAAATACCAGTCAGATCAGGCCAGCATGGGCCATTGCGGCCTCGATTGCATCCTTGGTGCTGTTTTCCAGCTCGGTCAGGGGTGAGCGGACTTCGGTGCTGCAAAGGCCCAGTTTGCTGAGTGCATATTTGGCACCGACCAGGCCCGGCTCGATGAAGATCGCCTCATGCAGCGGCATCAGTTTGTCCTGATACTCCAGCGCTTTTGCGTAATCCCCTGCCAGTGTCGCCTGCTGGAATTCGGCGCAGAGCCTGGGGACCACGTTTGCGGTGACCGAAATGCAGCCAACACCGCCGTGTGCGTTGAAGCCAAGTGCGGTGGCGTCTTCGCCGGACAATTGGCAGAAATCTGCGCCGCAAGTTGCACGCTGCTGGCTGACACGGGCCAGATCGCCCGTTGCATCCTTGACCCCGACGATACGGGGAAGCTTGGCCAGTTCACCCATCGTGGCAGGTGTCATGTCAATGACTGAGCGGCCCGGAATGTTGTAGATGATGATCGGGATATCCGCGGCCGCATGCAGCGCCTCGAAATGCGCGATCAGGCCACGCTGAGTCGGTTTGTTGTAATACGGCGTAACGACCAGTGCCGCATCCGCTCCGACTTTTTCCGCGAACTGAACGAAGCGGACAGCTTCGACCGTGTTGTTCGACCCGGCACCGGCAATGACCGGAACGCGGTCCGCAGCGGTTTTGACGACCTCTTCGATCACTGTTTCATGCTCTTCGTGGCTGAGCGTCGGGCTTTCGCCGGTTGTTCCCACAGGCACCAGCCCGGTCGAGCCTTCGGATATCTGCCAGTCCACCAGATGTTTGAGCGTCTTCAGGTCCAACTCGCCGTTGTTGAACGGGGTGACGAGGGCTGGCATCGAGCCTTTGAACATGACACGCTCCTTCAAGGTGCATTTTGCAGTTTTTACGCCGCGGTCCCTCACGTTTCCAGCTTTGTGAGTTGATCCCGGCGACGCACGGTTTATCCTCACAGGCTCTATCCTCGGTTGGTTGGGAAATGCAAGGGATGACACGCTTTCTGGCACTGTTGACTGCTGTGATTCTGTATTCGGTGACTGCGACGCATTCAGCACGGGCAGATGCTGCTGCTGATTTGCGCGCTGGACTTACCGAAATGCGCAAAGGCGACTGGAACGCAGCGTTGCGCGTATCCGGCCAGCGTGGTTCTGTATCGCGCGATATCATTGTCTGGCACTGGCTGCGCGAGGGCTTCGGCAGCTCTGGCGACGTGTTGGTGTTTCTCGAACGTCGCCCGGACTGGCCCGGGCTGGCATGGTTGCGCCGCAAGAGCGAGCCTGTTTTCACCGGTGCCGATCCAGACAGGGTTCTGAAATTCTATGCCGGCATGCCGCCTCAGACGGCAGAGGGCGCGTTGAACTTTGCCGTCGCTCTGAAAGCCAAGGGACGCATCGGAGAAGCGGAGGCCGACATTGTGACCGCTTGGCGCACCATGCCAATGGGTTCGGGTCTGCAAAAAAGCTATCTGGAGAACTTTGCCAAACTTCTGAAGCCGCATCACGCGGCGCGCTTGGACAGAATGCTGTGGGACGGTCATCTTGTAAGCGCCGGGCAGATGTTGCCTTTGGTCGGTTCAGACGAACGCAAACTGGCCGAAGCACGGATAGCATTGCAGAAACGCCAACCCGGTGTGGACACCAAGGTGGCAGCAGTTCCCAAGTCTCTGGCGGATGCGCCCGGGCTGGCCTTCGATCGTTTTGTCTGGCGCGACAAGAAAGAACTGGATGACAGCGCCGTCGATCTGATGCTGGCACGCTCTACCGGGCCTGACGCCCTGGGTGAGCCTGACAAATGGGCCGAGGGACGGCGCCGTCTTGCACGGCTTGAGATGCGATCGGGCCGTGCGGCGCGCGCATATGACGTGGCCGCCAATCATCACATGACCCCCGAAATGGGTTACGGCTATGCCGATCTTGAATGGCTGGCCGGTTTTCTGGCGCTTCGCAAACTGAATGATCCTGCCACCGCCATTCGCCACTTCCAGAACTTTTCGGACGCCGTGAAATCTCCGATCTCGAAAGGCCGTGGTGGCTATTGGCTTGGGCGCGCTTACGCGGCATTGGGTGACGCGGACAAGGCGTATGACGCCTATGCGATGGGGGCCGACTACCAGACCTCATTCTACGGTCTGTTAGCCGCAGAACGGATCGGACGACCGTTTGATGCAGAACTGGCCAATCCGCGGCGCGCGCCGCATTGGCGGCAGGCGGAATTTGCCGATTCCAGCGTTTTGGAGGCCGGATTGCTGTTGCTGAAAGCCGGAGAAGCAAACCTGTCCGAACGGTTCCTGACCCATCTGGTCGAAAGCCTTGATCCAGTACAGGCCAATCAATTGGGCGATCTGGTGATCGAACTGAAACAGCCGCATCTGGCCGTGATGATCGCCAAACGGGCGGCAACTACGGGAACCGTTCTGCCCGCAGCCTATTACCCGGTCCATCCCGTTGCAGATATGCGATTGCCGATGGCCAAGGAAATGACATTGGCCATCGCGCGCCGTGAAAGCGAGTTCGACCCGGTCGTCGTCAGCGGTGCGGGTGCACGCGGCCTGATGCAGGTAATGCCCGCCACGGCCAAGCTGGTCGCGGGCGAGCTGGGCATTCTCAGCGGCCATCAGACGGGACGATTGACCACGGACTGGCAATACAACGCAAAGCTTGGGGCCAACTATCTTTCTGGTCTGGCGGCCGATTTCAACGGCAACGTTGTGATGATGGCGGCGGGGTACAATGCGGGGCCACGGCGCCCGATCTCGTGGATGGAACGCTATGGTGATCCGCGCACAGGCGAGGTCGATATCGTCGACTGGATCGAGACGATCCCGTTCAACGAAACGCGAAACTACGTGATGCGCGTGACCGAAAGCCTGCCGGTCTACCGTGCCCGCCTGGGGCAACCCGCCCTTCCGGTTCCTTTCTCGCAGGAGCTGATCGGATCATCTCTGGCGGCGTTCGCGCCATAAGGTGAACAAACCTGCGGCCACGACGATGGTTGCGCCCGCCACGACTTCGGGGCGCAACGTTTCGCCAAAGATCGAAATACCCAGGATCGCGCTCCAGACCAGGTGAAAATATGCAAAGGGTTGAACCGCACTGGCTTCGGCCATCTCATAGCACTTGATCAACAGCCAGTGCCCGAACACCCCACTGACACAAAGCAGCGCCATCCAGAGCCAGTCGCCGCGCGCCATCGGCTCCCAGAACCACATGCCAAACACGGTCATCGCCACGGCACCGGCGACACCGGTCCAGAAAAAGCTGGTCGCCGCGCTGTCCTGACGGGCGACATATCGCGTCAAAAGACCATAGATCGCAAACAGCAAAGCGGAAATCAAAGGTATGACAGCCCATGGGTTAAAGACCCCGGCGCCCGGTTGCAGGATGATCAGAACGCCGA
The DNA here is from genome assembly GCF_013110575.1 of Ruegeria sp. HKCCD7559. Classification (NCBI taxonomy): domain Bacteria; kingdom Pseudomonadati; phylum Pseudomonadota; class Alphaproteobacteria; order Rhodobacterales; family Roseobacteraceae; genus Ruegeria; species Ruegeria sp. HKCCD7559. The sequence continues at coordinate 108,951 of NZ_WVQU01000009.1, read as the reverse complement.
TGCAGCCGACACCGATCGCGGCCCATCGCCGCCATCCGACCTTTTCGCCCAGCACCGGCCCGCTCAGCGCGGCGACAAGCAAAGGATAGCAGATGAAGACGGCCATACTGTCGATCAGGCCAAGGACCGTAAAGCCGAACACCGCAATGCAGATCTCGGCCGCCAGCAACAAGCCCCGCACGATCTGCAAACCCAACTGACTTGTCTTTGTGGCCGCCTTCAGCCCACCGGGGGCCCGGGCGGCCAGAGCGATGACAAAAGCCGCAAAGAACCAATAGCGGATCATGACCACCATGTAGGTGTTGTAGGTTCCGGCCAGATGGCGCGAGATACCGTCCTGCAAGGCAAAGACAATTGTCGCGCCCACCATCAAAGCGATGCCCGCACCGACATTGTTCGTCTGGGTCATGCTTTGTGTGCCCGTGTCATGTGCCGCTTGCGACCATAGCCGGGTGTGCGGGTTACGTTGAAACCGGCGCTTTCAAGCCCCCGGCGCACAAAACCCGCGGCTGTATACGTGGCAGCTGTACCGCCTTTGACAGTGTGGCTTGCCACGTCCTGCATCAGGTCCGCGCCCCACAATTCAGGGTTCTTGGCTGGTGAAAACCCGTCGAGAAACCAGGCATCTGCCACACCGTCCCAGTTCGGCAATGTCTTGCGTGCATCGCCGATCACCACCTCAAACCGAAGCGAATCCAACATACACGTGCGCCCTGTCCAATGCGCCAGAAACCGGCTGCTCCACGGATGCAATTCGGGAAAGGCCCCAAGCGCGCGCTGCATGTCGTCCGGTGCCATAGGAAAGGCTTCGAAACTGGTAAAGCGCAATGGCCCTTTCTGGCCGGATGCCTCCCATTCCGACCAGGCGGTCAGCAGGTTAAGGCCGGTGCCAAAACCCAACTCGGCAATGTGAAACCCCGGCGCAAATCGCGCAGGCAAATCATTTCCCGCCAGAAACACATGGCGCGTCTCTTCCAGCCCGTTCTGTAACGAGTAATATGGGTCGTCGAAGCGATCCGAGACCGGTATCTGATCTTCGGTCCACGTCAATTCGGCGCACTGGTCTGCCATTGGGGAATCCTGTAGCTAAGCGGCGCGACACTGAACAAGGAAAAGGGAATTGGCAATGGTCGATGTGACGGTTCGCGGCGCAGGAATTTTCGGCCTGTCCATCGCCTGGATTTGTGCGCGCCGCGGCGCGAAAGTGCAGGTTGTCGATCCGTCCGGTCCCGGCGCCGGGTCCAGCGGAGGTCTGGTCGGCGCATTGGCCCCGCATGTGCCGGAAAACTGGAACGCCAAGAAAGCATTTCAGTTCGACAGTCTGATCATGGCTGAACCGTTCTGGCGACAGATCGAAGACACCGGCGGGGTTTCACCCGGCTATGGCCGGCTGGGCCGCCTTCAGCCGATCCCGGACGCGCGTGGTCTGGAACTGGCCCGCCAGCGCGAAGGCACCGCAGATGAGCTTTGGCAAGGTCGGGCGGAATGGCGTGTCATCACCGCGACCCAAGCGGGTTCATGGTGCCCACCCAGCCCCACAGGCTTTGTCATTCGCGATACGCTGACGGCACGAATGCACCCCCGGCGGGCCTGTGCCGCGCTGGTCGCAGCGCTGGAGGTCATGGGCGTTCACATTGTCAGTGAAGCCGAGGACAAGGGGCAGGTCATCCACGCCACGGGCCTTGCAGGATTGCAGGAACTGAACGACGCCTACGGCAAGACCGTCGGAAATGGAGTCAAAGGGCAAGCCGCCCTGCTGCGCTTCGACGCCGGGGAAGTGCCGCAACTATTCGCCGACGCGATTCACATTGTGCCGCATGCAGACGGAACACTTGCGGTCGGATCGACCTCGGAACGGGATTATGAGGACCCGACCAGCACGGACGAAGCTCTGGACGACGTGATAGACCGCGCCACGCGCGTCCTGCCCTTGTTGCACGGGGCCGAGGTGATCGAACGCTGGGCTGGTGTGCGCCCGCGCAGCAAAAGCCGAGCGCCGATGTTGGGCGCCCATCCCCTGCATCAAGGGCAGTACATCGCCAATGGCGGGTTCAAAATCGGTTTCGGCATGGCCCCCAAAATCGCCGAGGTCATGGCCGATCTTATGCTGGAAGATCGGGATACGATCCCTGATGAGTTCCGGCCCGAAGCCTCATTGTGACTGGGCGACGGCTTGCATGCATTGCCGCCCGTCAGGGCCGCGCACCCACATGTTTGCACCCCTCCGACACAACTGGGCAGTTTCGAAATGCATCAATGGCGAAGTCGCGCGGAACGAAAACGAGGCGAGCGGACCGATCAGGTCAACCGCGAAAAGCATCAGAAGCTGCGCCAGAAGCGGCCCGTGCACGACCAGCCCGCCATATCCTTCCACATCGCGCGCATAGTCCAGATCATAGTGAATACGGTGGCCATTGAAGGTCAGGGCCGAGTATCGAAACAACAACGTTGAATCGAACCCGACTTCGCGGCAATCGGTCTCATCGGTGCGCGCTGTGGGCGGTTGGGGCATTTCAGCATCCGGCGCAGGATCTTCGCGATAAACAAGATCCTGCCACTCTGTCATGCGCAACTGACCGTTCTGCCAGATCTCGTGCCGCAACGTGACAAAGCCCAACGGGCCGGACCGCCCCACCTTGGCGCTTTGACTTTCAAGAACCGATTTCTTTTCGGCGGTGATCCCTGCGATCAGAGGAGCATGAAAGGTCAACCGCCCGCCGGCCCACATTCTGCGCGGCAACCCTATATCCGGGATCAAGCCCCCAACCTTGGGATGCCCATCCCGACCCAATGCGGCGGCCGGTTGCGGGGTCCAGAAATAAAGCTGATGGAAGAAGGGCGGCAATTCCGAACCACTGGCGATCGTTGGCACACCACCCAGCGCGACCTGAAATGCGGCCGCGCGGGCCGGATCCAAGAGATCGGTCTGTCGCTCTTGCGTCATTTGCCTGACCCGCGATCAGAAACCGGCCTCGGCCCGGAGTTTCTGCATCAAGTCATGCAAAGACTTTTCGTACCGGTCCGAACGCAGCTTTCCCAGATCGTCGAATTCGTTCGAACTGTTCGCCAGATGGATTTCGGGCCCTTGCAGGATGCGCGGCTGAAATGGAACCATACAGGCCCGCAGGATCATCTGCGCCCGTTCCCCGCCTGCACGACCAGCGGCCGCCGACATTACCGCAACCGGTTTGTCGGCCCATGGATTGCCTTGCGTTCGGCTGACCCAGTCCAGCGCGTTTTTCAGAACGCCTGATGGACCCTTGTTGTACTCTGGTGTCGAAATGATCACCGCATCGGCCTGTGCGATCTGATTGGCCAGCGTATGAACCGCCTGGGGAATCCCTTCTTTGTCTTCCAGATCACCGTCGTAGAGGGGCAGGTTCAAATTCGCTTCGACAAAGCTTGCCGGATCGAACAACCGTGCCGCCTCGCGCAGAAGCTTACGGTTGGTCGCGTTCTGGCGCAGGGACCCGGACAGGCCAAGAAGGGTCGGTTGGGACATCGGGAAAGCTCCGTTTCTGTGTTTGGCGCAAGTTAGACCGAGATCACCCCGATCCAAACCCCATTTGACGCACAGTCATTGCGCAAACCGAGCCGCCCATTGGGCGGCCCCGCTGTTCACGCCGCGCAGTGGTTACGCGTTCCCGCTGGGCACCACGACAATCTCGACACGCCGGTTTTGCGATTTTCCTTCCGGCGTCAGGTTGGACGCGACAGGGTTGTTTTCGCCCTGCCCGATCGTGCGAATACGGTTGTAGCTGACACCGTTGGCCTGAAGGATATCGGCCACGGCATTCGCGCGGCGCTCTGACAGGCCCTGATTGTAGGTTGCGTCGCCGTCGCTGTCAGTGTGCCCGATGATCTGCACGTTCGAATTCGGGTAGTTGACCAGATTCTGGCCCACTTTCACCAGATCAGACCGCAACGCCGGGCGCACAGTCGAACTGTCGGTGTCAAAGGTGATGTCATTCGGGACCGTCACAATCAGGCGATCGCCTGCGTTGACGATTGTAATTCCGTCATTTGCCAGTTGTTGGCGCAGCTCCGCAGCCTGCTTGTCCAGTTGATTGCCGATCACGCCGCCCCCGGCAGCACCGATTGCAGCACCGGCCAACGCGCCCAGACCGGGGTTCGAATTATTGGCAATCGCCCCGATTCCAGCGCCGACCAGCCCACCCAGAACGGCGCCCTGTTTGGCGTTCTGGTTCGGGTCGTTTTGTACTGTCAGCGTGCCCGGGTCGGTACAGGCCGCCAACACAAGGGCTGAACACAAACCTGTGGCCACGAAAAACTTGGAAATCGTCATGATATCACCTTCTGCTCCAGCACCCGTTATTCGGGCGTGCTTCGTTTTCCTCAGTATATCACTGTGCAGGCTTGGCGGCTCAAGCTACAATGCGGTGAAGTCGGCGAATACCCGCCAAACACGTATTCAAACCGCTTCAACGAACGTTTCTGCGTTCTGTTGCTCCAGCCAGAGCTCGCGCAACGACCTGCTTTGTCCTGAAAAGCTATCTTCGGTGCATTCACTGGACCAGATACGGTCGGTGCGGAAATGGCGAAACCCGTTGCGCAATTCGCACCAGCCTGCCAACATCGTGCATTCGATGTGATAGATCAGCGCCACAGGGCGCACGACCCGAACCGTGCGTTCGCCTTCGCCATCTTCATAGGTGATACGGATTTTCCGCTCTGCCCTGATGGCTTCGCGGTAATGCGCGATCGAAACGCAACCCTTGTTTGGATCATCCGCCGGGGCACCCCATGGGGCAACCTGCAACCAATCCGCTGGGCAATGCAATGCGTCGATCTTCTGGCATATCCGGCTGGCGGCCCTTTGAAGGTGACTGTCGCCGGTACGCGCAAGAAGAGACAGGCCAACCCACAAGGCCTCAACTTCTTCTGCATCGAAATTGAGCGGCGGCAGATCATAGCCTCGCCGCATCACGTACCCGATACCGGCCTCACCTTCGATGGGCGTCCGTTGCGCCTGCAACTCGGCAATATCCCGATAAACCGTGCGCACGGACACCTCCAACCTTGCGGCCAGGGCCTCTGCCGTGACCGGAGCGCCCGCAGCCCGCAGGATCTGGATGATTTCAAACAATCGGGTCGAACGGCGCATTGCATCCTCCTGTCACCATGCTGACACCCTAGCACACCCCACTGACAAGAGGGTGTCAGGAGTGATGGGCCAGATTGAATTGGCATCGAAAGAAGGAGCACGAAAAATGCCATACCTCGACACCCATGTCATGATGACACTCAGGCTGGGGCAATGGTCTCAGGACCATACCCTGCGCGCCTTCGAGATCGAGCGCGAAATCGCCATGGCCCGGCAGTGCAAGCAGCCCGTATCAAAGAAACGATCCAGACGATTTTCGCTGGGAAATCTAAAGATGCTCTGGACCAGCACGGCCTGAGATCAGAACTCGGGCCGGGCCCGAAACTTCATCGAAACCCCACCTTCCGGGTGTTTCAGACGCAGTTCTTCCGAATGCAGCATCAATCTGGGGAAGTCCAACGCATCGCCCGTCGCATAGAATGGATCGCCCAGGATCGAGTGGCCCAGCGCCTGCATATGGACGCGAAGTTGATGAGACCGGCCCGTTTTGGGAAACAGACGCACACGCGTCGTATCGCCTTCGGTCTTCACGACACGCCAGTCCGTCACGGCAGGTTTGCCCGTCGCGTGGCAAACCATCTGTCTGGGTCGGTTGGGCCAGTCCACGATCAGAGGCAAGTCCACGGTGCCGGTCTTGGGTTCCAGCTGCCCCCAGACTCGGGCGATATAGGTTTTGCGGGTCTGACGCTGCTCGAATTGCATGCTCAGGTTGCGCTGTGCGTGCGGCGTTTGGGCAAAGACCATGACACCGGACGTGTCACGGTCCAGCCGGTGCACCAGCAGTGCTTGTGGAAATGCATCCTGCACCCGGGTCAACAGACAATCTGAAAGATGCGCGCCCCGCCCCGGAACCGAAAGCAGGCCCGAAGGTTTGTTCACCACGATCAGCTGTGCATCTTCATGCAACACATCCAGCGGGGTTTGAGGGGGATCATAGGTGTCGCTCATGCAGGGTGCCTATCCCAGCTCGTGACCTCCCGCAACGTCGTCCTTGCATGCCCGCCGATGTTCGGTGACCTTCTCTTCAAAAGCGGAGGAGATGCCATGCACCCGACAATTGAACGCATGCAAGAGGTTGTCGCAAAGGGCGATGAGACCTTGATCCATCAGCTCCTGGCCGAAGATGTGCAGTTCCTGCCGCCCACATACTACAGCACCTGGACAGGGCGCGCTCCGGTCGCTGCCGTTCTGGGGCATGTCGGGCAGGTGTTTTCAGATTTTCGTTATCGGCGCGTCATGGGCGACGGGAAAGACTGGGCATTGGAGTTTCAATGCAAAGTCGGTGATCTGGATGGTATCGGCGTGGATCTTGTTACATTGAATGACGACGGGTTGATCCAGGTTTTCGAGGTCGTCATGCGCCCCCACAAAACGGTAGGTGCCTTGCGCGATGCCATGATGGCGCGGGTCATGACAGACGCTCGCTTTCTGGAATTCAAAAACGCGCTGAGCTGACAATGCCTCGTTCCCTAGCTGCCGATCAGATTTTGCGGGTTCCGTTGCTTCCGGTGCTTGCCACGCAGGGGCTATCGGTGCGAAGGAACGCGCAGTTGCTGCCGGAACCGACTGGCCCGCGCGAAGGCCGCACAGGGCGCGGGCCACGTCTGCGGCTTTTGATCACCGGTGACAGCTCGGCTGCCGGAGTGGGCGCAGGCACGCAAGATCAGGCGTTATCCGGTCATCTGGTCAACCGTCTGGCCGGCCACTATGCGGTCGAATGGCGGCTGGAAGCGACAACCGGGCACACCACCCAGGACACGATCGACCGCCTGTCGCAAATGGACGGCGAGTTCGATGCTGTCGTTACGGCACTCGGAGTCAATGATGTCACCCGTGCCGTAACACGCCAGCAATTTGCGCGCCGTCAGACCCGCCTTATCCGCTTGCTTTCAGAAAACCTGGGGGCTCGTCGCATCGTCGTAACCGCTGTCCCGCAGATGAACAGGTTTCCGGCCCTACCACAGCCGCTGGCCTGGGTGCTTGGATGCCAGGCCGCGCGCCTGGATCAGGGGTTGCAAGAGGTTGCGGCTGCATTTCCGCATGTTCAACATCTGCCACTCGACCTGCCGGACGACCCGGCATTGGCTGCACCGGATGGCTACCATCCCAGCCCACGGGCGTATGCGCTCTGGGCGGATGCAGCCGCGCGTATGTTGCTTCAGGCCTGACCGCGCGCCTGCCGGATCATAGGGATCGAGTAAACGACCAGAGCCGCCCAGATCAGTGGGAACGCGATCATCCGGCCCGTGTCTATCTTCTCGCCGAACAGGGTTATCGCTGTAATGAAGATCATGGTCGGCGCGATGTATTGCAGGATGCCCATCGTGGACAGACGCACCAGTTTGGCGCCATTTGCATAAACCAGCAATGGCACCGCCGTCACGACCCCTGCACAGGACAACAACAAGGTGTCCGACATCGCGACACCGAAATGACCAGTGCCCCGCACACCCAGAAACGTGACATAGACCAGCGCCGGGATCAAAAGGATCAGGACCTCAAGCAGGAAACCCTGGTTCGGCCCAATCGGCAGCGAGCGCTTGAAGAACGCGTAGAATCCCCAACTGATCATCAACCCAAGAGCCGCCCAAGGCAAACGACCGGCTTCCACCACAAGTACCACCACACCCAGCGCGGCCAATCCGACCGCGAACAGTTGTGTCCGTGTCAGGGGTTCTCTCAACAGGATTGCCCCCAGCGCGATACTGAATAGGGGGTTGATGTAATACCCCAACGCCGCATCCAGTGCGTTGCCCGTGGAAATGGCCCATACGTAAATCGCCCAGTTCACGGAAATAAGCGCAGCGGTCAAAGCGGCCATACCCAACATCTTCGGATTGACAAGCGCGGCCTTCAGATCCCGGGTTCGGCCCAGGACAACCAGCAACAACCCGGCCACAGGCACTGACCAGATAACACGGTGCGCCACAACCTCGACCGCGCCCATATGATCCAGCGCTTTCATGTACAGAGGCAAGAACCCCCACAGGACATAGGCCGTGACTGCCAGCGCAAGCCCTTTTGGTGTGTCCGTGTTCTGTGAAGGTAGAAGCGTGTCTGCCACATCGGGTCTCCGGTTGATACCGGTTCGGTTTAAGGCAGAAATGAACGGGTTGAAAACTCTGAAAACAGTGAAGTGTCACATAACAATGTTTGATGAGTTGTCAGACCACGCTTTTCAGGTGAGGTCTGAAATGCGAGGCTCTGCCTCGCGCTCCGGGATATTTGTGGCCAGATGAACAAGGGACCCGCTCTTCATCTGGCCGAAAATATCCCGGGGGAGTCGCCGAAGGCGGCGGGGGCAGCGCCCCCACCAAAACCCGTGGTCACACCTTCACCCGTTCGGATTTCGGATCATACATCGGCTTGAGCGACGCTTCGGCTTTGACCTTCACGCCACACACATCGATCTCGTAGCTCGAGGCCAGCACGTCGGCAGCCTTTTCCCCCTCGCAAGGCACATAGCCCATGCCAATCGCGCCTCCCAGCGTGTGGCCATAGTTGCCCGAGCTGAGATAGCCCACATACTCGCCATCGCGGATGATCGGTTCATTGTGGAACAGCAGCGGCTCGGGATCGGTCAGGCGGAATTGCACCAGGCGCGATTTCGGCCCGCTTTCCTTGCGAGCGATCACCGCCTCGCGGCCGATGAAGTCGCAGCCCTTGTCCACCTTGACGGCAAAGCCCAGCCCGGCGTCCACCACGTGATCTTCGCAGGTGATGTCATGGCCGAAATGGCGGAAACCCTTTTCGATCCGGCAGCTGTCCATCATGTGCATGCCGCAAAGCTTCAACCCCATGTCCTGCCCCGCCTCGTGCAGCGTTTCAAAGACGTGGCCCGCCATGTCGGACGAGACGTAGATCTCCCAACCCAGCTCGCCCACATAGGTGACGCGGTGGGCGCGGGCGAGGCCCATACCGATCTCGATTTCCTGCGCGGTGCCGAAGGGGTTTGCCGCGTTCGAGAAATCGTTGGGCGAAACCTTTTCCAGCAGGGCCCGCGTATTCGGACCCATCACCGCCAGAACGCCTTCACCCGCCGTGACATCGGTGATGACCACGTTGAAGTTCCCCGAATGACGCATCATCCACGTCTGGTCCGCCAGGCGCGTCGCCGCCGGGGTGACCACCAGATAGGCGGTCTCGGAAAGGCGGGTCACGGTGACATCCGCCTCGATCCCGCCGGAACGGTTCAGAAACTGCGTGTAGACGATCTTGCCATTGGGCACCGCATAATCGCCGCCACCGATATAGTTCATGAACTTCTCGACATCGGGGCCTTCGACCCGGATCTTGCCGAAGGAGGACATGTCATACATGCCCACGTTCTCGCGCACCGCGCGGTGTTCGGTGGCCGAGTTCTCGAACCAGTTCTGACGCTTCCAGCTGTAGCTGTATTCGCGTTCCTGCCCTTCGTTGGCGAACCAGTTGGCGCGCTCCCACCCGGCCAGTTCGCCGAACACGGCACCGTGTTCATTCAGGTGGTGATGGAATGGCGTCCGGCGCACGCCCCGCGCCGTGGCTTTCTGGCGATAGGGATAGTGATCAGCGTAGAGCAATCCCAACGTTTCTTTTGAGCGTTCATAAAGGTATTTCTTATTGCCCTGAAACGGCTGCATCCGACCGATATCCACATCGCCCAGGTCAAAGGGTTTTTCACCGGCATCCATCCACTCGGCCAGCGACATGCCCGCGCCACCGGCGGACTGGATACCGATCGAGTTGAACCCGGCCGCGACCCAGACATTGTCCATCTCGGGTGCCAGACCCAGGTGATAGGCGTCGTCGGGAGTAAAGGATTCGGGGCCGTTGAAGAAGGTGTGAATACCCGCCTCGGACAGCATTGGCATCCGGTTGCACGCCGCTTCGAGGATCGGTTCGAAGTGGTCGAAATCCTCGGGCAGTTGGTCGAACTCGAAGCTGTCGGGAATACCGTTCATGGCCCAGGGTTTGGCATTGGGCTCGAATGCGCCCAACATCATTTTGCCCGCATCTTCCTTGTAGTAGGCGCATTCATCTGGCACCCGCAGAACCGGCATCTGGCTCAACCCTTCAATGGGTTCAGAGACGATGTAGAAATGCTCGCAGGCGTGCAGCGGCACATTCACGCCGGCCATCTTGCCTACCTCGCGCCCCCACATTCCCGCGCAATTGACAACCATATCACAGGCGATATGCCCTTGGGATTGCCCGTCATCACTGACCCAGTCGACACCGGTCGCGCGCCGTCCGTGCCGGGAAATCCCGGTCACCTTCACCCGTTCCTTGATCAACCCACCGCGTTGACGCGCACCCTTGGCCAACGCCAAGGCAATATTAGCAGGATCTGCCTGGCCATCGGTTGGCAACCAAACGCCACCTGCCACGCCGTCGAGGTTGATATGCTCATATCGCTCTTTGACTTCGGTCGGAGAAAGCTCTTCGACCGGCACGCCAAAGGCGCGGGCCATTGCCGCATTTCGGTGAAGCTCCTCCAACCGCTCACTGGTCAGGGCGACCGAAACGGACCCGACCTGACGTAGGCCGGTGGCGACACCGGTCTCTTCCTCAAGGCCCAGATAGAGCTCTGCGGAATAACGCGCCAGTTTGGTCATGTTGGAAGACGCGCGCAGTTGCCCGATCAGGCCCGCCGCGTGCCAGGTGGTGCCACTGGTCAGTTGCTTGCGTTCTAGCAGAACAACATCGGTCCAGCCCTTCTTGGTCAAATGATATGCAACCGAGCATCCGATGACGCCACCGCCGATGATGACCACTCGGGCCTTGCTGGGAAGATCAACCATCCTGAAATCTCCGCTGTGTCAGGTTTGGCACAGATTGCCATGAAAGATCGACGACAAATGCATCAAAAGCGTCACAGAATCCGCAGTTTTCACCGATGTGATGCGGCTCGCTTTTGCCGGCGTACGACAAAGGGCGTGACCCCGAAGAAGCTTTTGTACACGGACGAAAACCCGTTCGGAAAACCACAGGCCAATCCAATTTCGCGTACGCTCATCGTGGTGTTCAGCAACAGGTTATTTGCCTTGGCCAGTCGCATTTCCCGGTAGAATCCGTTGGGAGTGGTTCCAAAAAAGGTTTTGAACTTGCGCTCGAGGGACCGGTTCGACAGGTGCAGCGATTCGACGATCTGATTGATCGGCAGGGGGTCTTCGATATTGGCCTGCATGAGCTTTATGCACTGATCCAGCTTCGAATCGCCGGTCGCCGTCAACTTGGCCCCCGAGAACGGTTGCATCGAAGCGAAATCGCGGATGTTCTCATGCAGCATGATGTCGGCCACGGTCATCTTCGCAGGCCCCGAGATATGGCGCCCGATCACCGCCAAGGCGATATCCGTCGTGGCCTCCATCCCGGCGCATGTCACAACCGCGCCCTGTTCGGTTGCGATCGACAGCTTGGCTTCGAACCGGGCACCGCGTTCCCGCAGGAACGATGCGTTTTCCCAATGGGTTGCCAAGTCGGCTGTTCCCTGCTCGTCGATATAGCGGCTGGCGGCTTCGGCCAGCAGGAACACCTTGGCGTCCCGGAAGGTATAGTCCGACACCACCCGCCCCAACGACAAATCCGGATGGTCCGGATCTGAATTGCCGATTACGAACAGGTAATCCGCCCTTGGCTGTGACGGCACCGCTTCTGTTTGAACCACGGCGTCACTGCTGCTGGCAATCGGGCCACCTTTGAGCGAGCGATAGGTGAAGGAGAACGGAGGGCTTGGGCATACGCGGTTGGCCAGCCTCAATACCTCTACCAACGACGCCAGCTCCAACAGCACGAAACCCGGCGCGACAAGGATGTCGAAATGCCGGATGGCCTGCTTTGGAGCGTCCGAAGTAGATTTTGCCGCCATTTTTTTCAAACGATGTTATGACCGGCGGCCCGCAACCGGTTCGCCAGTTCTTCGATATGATCCGGCCCGATTTCGCAGCACCCGCCAACAATCGTTGCCCCCTGATTGATCCACCGCATCACCTGATCCGCATAAGCCCTGGGGCCAAGGTCATGCCGTTCTTGCAGGGAATCCACGGTCGGCGCATCCTGAAGGAAATCATCCGTAATATGCGTGAAGCCATTGGCGTAGGCCCCGTAAGGCCGGTTCATGCCGGACAGAACCTCGAGCGCCGCCGGGATCGCCTCGGGGCGCGAACAGTTGATTAACACGGCATCGGGCGAAAACTCCTCCATCAACGGTGCAATGTCCGCCAACGGTTCGCCGGACCTGAGAAGGCTGCCATCGTCATCATTGACCGACAGGGACAGCCAAACCGGTTTTCCGCATCCGACCGTGCCACGCAATGCGCCCTCGGCCTCTTGCACCGAGGACACGGTTTCGATCAAAAACAGATCGACCCGCGCGGCCATCATGGCCACAAGTTCAGCGAACTTTTCAGCCGCATCCGCAGGGTCCGGGTTAAGGTCGGGGCGATATGAAGCGAGCAATGGCCCCAGTGCACCCGCAATCCGCCCCCCGGTTGCCGAGCGGGCACGTTCGGCCTGCGTCAAGGCAGTGTCGATCAGGGTGGGCATCTGATCCTCCATCCCCACCCGCACCAGGCGAGAGCGATGGACGGCATAAGTATTGGTTGTCGCGACCGTCGCACCCCGGCTGAAATAGTCGCGGTGCACTTCCGCAACCAAATCGGGGTGATCGATCATCACGCGCGTCGACCACAGCGGTGTCGCCCGGTCGCCACTGCGTTTTACCAGTTCCTGCCCGATAGAGCCGTCCAAAAGAGTGATATCCGCCATGTCATTACTCCTCAGGGCACCAATACCAGTTTTCCCGGAAGAGTCTTTGACTGAAAATCAGCCTGTGCAATACCAATATCCTTCAACGGATAGGTCCGGGAAACCAGTGGCTTGATCCGTCCGGTATTCACCAGTTCGACAAGACGGGCAAAGACTTCGGGCGCCTGGTGCGTGCACCCATGTATGGTGATGTCGCGCAGATATATGTCCCGCAGATCAGCTTCGACAATCGGGCCTGCTATTGCCCCCGAAACGGCATAGTGCCCGCCGGATTTCAGGGAAAGGATCAGCGACGGCCAGGCCGGGCCACCCACAACATCGATCACCACATCGAACTTATCCTGCGGCAGCGGGTCGTTCCGGTCAAACGTATTCTCGGCCCCCTGGGATTTCACGATCTCGGCTTTCGTGCCCGCTGTTACAGCCCAAACCGACGCCCCGCGCAGGGCGGCCAGTTGCACCGCCGCCAGCCCGACGCCGCCCGAGGCGCCGGTGATCAGCACATTGTGCCCGGCAGTCACGCCTGCGCGGGTCAGCAGGTTTTCCGCCGTCCCGAAGGCGCAAGGAATGGCGGCGATTTCCACGTCCGAAAGGGGCGAGGCGCTGACGTCATAGAGATCATCGGCTTCAACCAGACAATACTGGGCAAAGGCCCCATCGATTTCGGATCCAAGCGCAATGAAGCCCTGCGGGTTTCCCGGGCGCGGACGCGGCAGGTTTATCGGACAGGTCACGCGCTGCCCGGGTTTGAAGGCAACACCCGGCCCAACCTGTTCCACGATGCCACAAAGATCTCCGCCCTGAATGCGGGGAAAGTGCAATGCACCGCCCCAACCGCCCGCTTCGACCTTCTGATCAACGGCATCCGTCGCACCGGTGACGCCCGAGGAATACCAACCGACCCGTGTGTTGATATCCGTGTTGTTCACACCTGCGGCAGCGACCCGAACAAGAACTTGCCCTGCCCCGGGTTCAGGAGCCGGAATATCATCACGCCATTCCAGAACCTCGGGTCCACCGTGATCGGTCAGGTAAACGCCCGACATGGTATTGGGAATCGTCATCTCAGACCTCATCATCCGAATGTTTCGGACTGTGGCTCGTGATCCTCAGCCCACATCAACGCGATCCACATCAACAAGGAAACCAACCCCGCCTTCCGGACAACAGAATGTCCCGGCATGGCTGTCGTGGCGATGAAGGCCAAGTGCGAAGCTGGCCTTCACGTTGTCTTCCATCAGTGTGTAGGCTCCGCCCGTGTCCTGACCGGAAACTTTCACGAAGGTATGGTCGTTTTCCCAGTCATAGTTGGGACCTTCACCAGGTCCCATCTTGGAATATCGCGGGCGCATGGGGGCCTCCTGTTTGTCAGGCGCGCAGCCGCTCGTTTGCGGGATCCCACAGCGGCTGATCCTCCTGTACCACGGCGCGGCACTTCTGGCCGTAGATTTCAACCTCGAGCTCGGTACCGGGGTTTGCAAGTTCTGACTTGATCATGCCCAGCGCGATGGATTTGCCGACGCGGTAACCCCATGCGCCGGAAGTGGTCTCGCCCACGATCTGATCGCCCTGCCAGATGCACGACATGTAAGGCGCATCGCAATCACCTGCGTCGACAGTCAGGGTGACGAACGACTTTTTCACACCCTGCTGCTTTTCGTTCAGGATTGCAGCCTTTCCGGGGAAGTCCTGTGGCTTGTCCAGTTTGACAAACCGCTCCAAACCCGCTTCCAGCAGCGAGTAGTCGGTGCTCAGATCACCCTTCCATGCGCGATAGCCCTTTTCGATGCGCAGGCTGTTCAGTGCATACATGCCGAACGGCTTGGCCCCGGCGGCAAGGATCGCGTCATAGATCGCGGGCATGTGCTCGTTCAGCGCGTGCACCTCCCAGCCCAGTTCGCCAGCAAAGGACACGCGGATCAGGTGGGCGGGTTGCCCGGCCACGGTGGCGGCCTGATGGGTCAGCCAGCCCAACGAAAGGTCGGCATCGGTCAGACCCGACAGGATCTCGCGCGATTTGGGTCCTGTCACGATCAGGGTGTCGCGGGTGGTGGTCACGTCCTCGACGGTGACGCCCGCGGGCATCGTGTTCATCAGGATGTCGCGGTCGTGCCATTGCGCGGTGGCGGCGGTGATCATCACGAACTCATCCTCGCCCAGGCGCATGCAGGACATCTCGGTCAGGATGCGGCCGCGGTCGTCAGCGATGTAGACCAGGTTGATCCGCCCCACTTTGGGCAGGCCGCCGGTGACCAGCCCGCGCAGCGTCTCGGCCGCGCCTTCGCCTTTGACGACGAAGCGCGAGAAGCCCGGCAGGTCGAGCACGCCGCAATGGTCGCGCACAGCTTCGCATTCTTCCTTGATCCGTTGCTCCCACGGGCCCGAGCGGCCCCAGGTGTGGGTGCTTTCCTCGGAGGTATCGTCCCCCGGCTGCGCAAACCAGTTGGCGCGCTCCCAGCCATTATAGGCCCCCATAACGCCACCCAGTTCCTTGACCTTGGCATGTACCGGCGACAGCTTCTTGTCGCGTGCGGCGGGCCATTCGTGATAGGGGAAGTGCATGGCGTATTCGTTGCCATAGACCTCCATACCCTTTTGATTGCAGTAGTCCTGATCGGTGTAGTCGGTATAGCGGCGCGGATCGACGGCCCACATATCCCATTCGGTGGCGCCATCCACGATCCATTCGGCCAGTACCTTGCCCGCGCCGCCGCCTTGGGCGATGCCGAAGGTGAAGGTATGCGCCTCAAACGCGTTCTTGACGCCGGGCATCGGGCCGATCAGCGGCAGGCCATCGGGCGCATAGGGGATCGGCCCGTTGATCACGCGCCCCACGCCCGAGGTCGCCATCAGCGGCACCCGCTCCATCGCATCGGCGACAATGTCCTCGATCCGGTCCAGATCGTCGTTCCACAGCTGGAACGAGAAATCTTCGGGCATCTGGTCGTCCTCGGTCATCCAGTGCCCCTTGCAGTTGGGCTCGTAGGGGCCGAGGTTGAAGCCGTTCTTCTCCTGCCGCAGGTAGTAGGAGACATCCACGTCGCGCAGCAGCGGCAGCTTGCCGCCGTTTTCCTTCGACCAGGCCTCGATTTCGGGGATTTCCTCAGTCAGCAGGTACTGGTGGCTCATGACCATCGCGGGCACGGTGCGGCCACCATAGGGCTTGAACCATTCACCCACACGCTGGGCATAGTAGCCCGCGGCGTTGACGACATAGTCGCAGCCTATATCGCCCTTTTCGGTATGAACGGTCCAGGTGCCGTCGCCATGCTGGGTGACGCCAGTTGCCGGACAGAAGCGGATGATCTTCTGGCCCATGTCACGCGCGCCCTTGGCCAGCGCCTGCGTCAGTTGTGCCGGGTCGATGTCACCGTCGGTCGGGTCATACAGAACACCCTCAAGATCATGAGTTTCCAGGAAAGGGTAGCGTTCCTTGGCCTGCTCCGGCGTCCACATCTCCATCGGAATTCCCTGATAGCGGCCCATCGACATGGCCCGCTGGAACTCCTGCATCCGTTCCTTGCTGTGCGCCAGACGGATCGACCCCGAAACATGGTAGTTCATCGGATAGTCGACCTCTTCGCCCAGACGCGAATACAGCTCGGTCGAATAGCGCTGCATGTTCATGATCGCCCACGAGGTCGAGAAGGTCGGAACGTTACCGGCCGCGTGCCAGGTCGAGCCTGCGGTCAGTTCGTTCTTTTCCAGCAGAACGCAGTCGGTCCAGCCTTTCTTGGCCAGATGATACAGCGAGGAAGCCCCCACCACACCGCCACCGATAATGACCACGCGTGCTTTTGTCGGAAAATCACTCATGAGTTTTGGTCCCTGTTACTGTGCCCGTTGGGGCAGATCGTCCGTGATGTCGTAATAGTCGCCCTTGTCAGCCACAAAGATGTGCCTCGAGAGCTTTTGGCCCGTGGGCGCATCGAACGCGCCCATGGCAATCGAAATCGTGTCCTCTTCGGTATGTTGCCAGAAGAGGAATGAACCGCATTTGCTGCAAAAACCGCGCCGTGCGATGTCTGATGCACGGAACCACTTCAGCGTGTCGCGGGCCGAGAAACTCAGGTTGTCCTGATGGGTCGTGGTCGAGGCCCAGACGTGGCCGGATTGCTTTCGACACTGCCCGCAATGGCAGGCTGAAGGCGGAGAAAGGTCTCCGTCGATGGTGAAAGCAACTGAACCGCAAAGGCAGGACCCTCTGTACATAAGATTACCCCCTTGCCGCAGGCGCGGTGCTGGTTCCCAACAACACGCCGTAGATTATGAAACAGGCCGCCATCACCCGGCGCACCCAGATGTTGAATACTGCGCCTAGTGCCGCCTTGCCCATCAAAGCGCCCAAAACGGTAAAACCGGTATAGCTGAGCGTTGTGATTAATAGTGCGGTTGGCATAATCACGACCATCTGCTGCCAGATCGGCACGTCCGGCTGCACGAATTGCGAAAACGCGGCCAGATAGCCCGCGACGCTTTTTGGGTTGATCGTGGCCACTGCCAGCGCGTGCAGATAAACGTGCCGGGCCGGGCGTTCCGAGACCGGAGCGGGCTTGCCGGCATTCATCCATCCCCGCAGGCCCAACCAGATCAGAAAGCCCGCACCGACCAACTTGGCCACGAAAAACCCGGTCGGAGAAGCCGCAATCAGGGCTGTGACGCCCAGCGCGGATAGGATCAAAAACATGCTAGCCTGCGTCAGTATGGCCAATACACCCATCATGGCCTTTGGAAACGGCAGGCTCATCCCGTTCGAGATGCAGTTGACCGCGTTAGGCCCCGGTGTGGTGACGAATACCACCCAGAACAGCGCGAAAATGGACCACGCCTCGAATGACATCAGTACACCGGCGGAGCAATGACCCAGATGGCCACTGCAGGCTCTTCATAGGGGTTGGCCCATTGATAAGGTTCATGTTTGATCCGAAAACTGTCGCCCGGCCCCACCAGGAATTCACGCGACCCGATCGTCAGATTCAATCGACCTGAAATCATATAGCCCACTTCCTGAGTCGGGCGGTTGGCCGGTGTCTGCATCCGTGAATTTGGCTCGAAAGTGGAATGCACCATTTCGAAATCATCAGTCAGATCCGGCGACAGCAACTCTTCGATCAGCCCTTCTTCGCCCGACCCCATCGGGCGACGCGACCCGGCGCGCACAACGTAGCCCAATTCGTTCGCAGGGGCGGCTGAATGCGCAAACAGCATCGACATTGGCACGCCGAGGCATTCGGCAATCTGGCGCAGGTCCGAGATTGAAGGCTCGGACAAATCGCGCTCGACCTGGCTCAACCAACCGACAGAGCGATCCAGCCGAGTTGCGATCTCGGTCAGGGTCAACCCTCGGGCCTTGCGCAAGGCCCTCAGGTCAGCACCAAGGGTCGCGCTTTGGGGGGCTTGGCTGTTCACAGGCCGCTCCGAATCTTGTGAAATTCTTCCTTCGTTTTTCACGATGAAGCAAGCCGGTGAAATTTCCAAGCGTTTTTTCACGCCCGGTTAAAATGGGGTGTCGATCATCATCGTGTGCGAAAGACAGAATTGAGGAGCAGAAGGCGCACAGGCCCCTGAAACACCAGAAAAACCGCAGGGGCGCAGCAGCCGGATTTCAGTGTTTGCCGTACAATGGCTTCATTTCAAAAAGACAGCACATATCGTTGCCCCGTCGTGCTGCGGCGACATGCGAAACCCTTCGCGACAGAAACAGATCTGGAAAAGCCTGGATCGTGCAAAGCCCGCCCGGCCTTAGAATTGAAGACCGGCAAAAACCTTCACTTCATCCAACACATGTTGAGGCCAACGACGGGTGAAACTGTCGGCGATCGTTTCGCGCTTTTCCGGCTCAAGCCCGGCAAGCAAGCTGGGAAAGCGGCGGCGATTTCTGGGCAGCGTCCACATTTCGATACCATTTTCGAAACAGTAACGGGCAAAACGCACATCGACGAACTTCTCGCTGCCTTCCATGTATTCCAGTGTCGGGAACAGCGACCCGGACACCATGACGGTTCCGGTTCCCAGCTGGTGCACCCTGGTCGAGTAGGTCAGCCGTTGGTTCATACGCAACAACGTGCGCTGCCGTATCGACTTGGGCGTCGGGTTTGTGAACGTCGTGGCATGATAGCCGAAGACACGCTTTTCCAGTCCGACGCCCCGCGCCCGGCGTATGGTCTGACGGACATAGTTGTCCGCATATTCGATATCATCGTCGACCAGAAAAACGGTATCTGCCGGATCCGGTTGGAAGATGAACTTGCCGACATCCTTGTAATCCCGGTCGGGGATCACGGCGGTGACGTTGTCGAACTCACCCAGAAAATCGGGAACTTCCTGATATTCGTTCAGGCAGATGAAAACTCTGTCGACCTGATGCGCGATGCTTGCCACCGAATGGGGCAATACGCCGATGCGATCCGGGAATGTCGCCATATGGGCGCGTCTGATCCCTTTTCGAGGCGCTTCATCTGCGACCGTCGGATTGATGTCAGACTCTTGCATCCCTGAGAAACACCCCAAAACGAAACTTCGCTATGGATTCTGATAGGAGATCGCTTCGAAGCCTGCAAGATGAAGTCAGCCGCGCCCTTCATTCGCCCGGGAATCCCTTGGGTTGATGCACATCCGCAACGACCGCAGCGGTCAGTGCCCGGCAAACACTGCGGTCAAAATGCCTTCCAGATTTTGCGCATCCTGTTGCGTGAAAGCATCCGGCTGGTCGCTGTCAATGTCAAAAACGGCGATGACTTGTCCCGACGAATCCCGCACGGGCAGAACCAGTTCGGACCGGGTTGAGCTGGCGCAGGCGATGTGACCCGGAAACGCATCGACATCCGGCACCAGTTGCGTTTCGCCCGTTCTTGCTGCGGCACCGCAGACGCCCCGTTCGAACGGGATGACCAAACAACCATGCCCACCCTGATAAGGGCCGATCTTCAGAACGCCCGGTTCGGTGACACGATAAAACCCGGTCCAGTCGAAACGATCGTCGGAATGGTGAACCTCGCAGGCGACAGTCGCCATAAGAGCAACCTGGTCCGTTTCGCCTTCGGTCAGGGCCGCGATGGTTTTGGCAAGCGTTTCATAATCGGCAGTCATTGATTGCAACCCCTTCGGATGGTTGGGGGCACGGCCCCCGAACCCCCGGAGTATTTGGAAAAAGATGAAGGGTCAAACGCGTTCGATGGCAATGGCCGTGCCTTCCCCCCCGCCAATGCAGATCGCCGCGACGCCCCGTTTGAGGTTACGTTTTTCCAGCGCATTCAACAACGTAACGATGATGCGGGCACCCGAGGCACCGATGGGATGGCCTAGGGCGCAGGCGCCGCCATTCACATTCACCTTGTCTCGTGGCAAGCCCATTTCGTGCATGAAAGCCATCGGCACAACCGCGAAGGCCTCGTTCACTTCCCACAGGTCGACGTCATCCTTGCTCCAGCCAATGCGTGACAAGAGCTTCTGCGCCGCCGGAACCGGAGCCGTCGTGAAAAGGCCGGGGGCCTGAGCATGACTCGCATGCCCCAAAATCCGGGCCCGAACCGTCATGCCCCGCGCTTCGGCGGTTTCTGCCGACGCAAGAACCAGCGCCGCCGCGCCGTCCGAAATCGAAGACGAGTTGGCGGCCGTCACCGTACCGTCCTTGCGGAACGCAGGCTTCAGCGTCGGGATCTTCTCGGGGCGGGCGGATTTTGGCTGCTCATCTGTCTCCAGCAGAATTTCACCTTTGCGCGTCCGGACGGTAACGGGTGTGATTTCCTGATCGAATGCGCCATTTTCCTGCGCAGACAGCGCGTTGGACAAAGATTGCAGCGCGTATTCATCCTGTGCTTCACGGGTGAACTGATACGCCTCGGCACAGTCTTCGGCGAAAGTCCCCATTAGACGGCCTTTGTCATAGGCATCTTCAAGGCCGTCGAGGAACATGTGATCAACCACCTGACCGTGGCCAATGCGGGCACCGCCGCGCATCTTGGGAAGAAGATAGGGCGCGTTGGTCATGCTTTCCATGCCGCCCGCAACCATCGTATCTGCATGACCCAATGCAATTTGGTCGAAGGACATCATAGCGGCCTTCATCCCGGAACCACACATTTTGTTCAGCGTCGTGGCGGGTACCTCTTCGCCCAATCCCGCCGCGAATCCGGCCTGCCGCGCAGGGGCCTGGCCCTGCCCCGCCGGCAAAACGCAGCCCATCAGCACTTCGTCGACCGTCTGCACCCCTGCCTGCTGCAAAGCCGCGCGGATTGCTTCGCCCCCGAGGTCAGCCGCAGCAACACCGTCAAACATGCCCTGAAACCCGCCCATCGGTGTACGGGCGGCCCCTGCTATAACAACGTCTCTCATCCGGGTTTTCCTCCTGCTTTCGGGCTCTTGAATACCGAATGGTAAGAATTGCCGTCTAGCGTATTTCTACGACTCAATTTCAGTTTGGAAGGCGGCAGGATCATGGGGCTGACCAGCAAGACAACCGGCGAAACTCAGATCATCACCGTTCATGCCGACCGGATCGATGCTGCAATGGCCATTCAGTTCAAGGAAGACATGCGCACCAATACCGAGGACAGCGCTCATCGCGTTGTGCTGGATCTGTCCGATGTCGAGTTCATTGACTCCAGCGGTCTGGGTGCAATCGTTGCTTCAATGAAACAGCTGGGAAAAGACCGGAGGCTTGATCTGGCCGGGTTGCAGCCAGTGGTCGAAAAAGTCTTTCGCCTGACACGCATGGATACGGTTTTCAGACTTTTTGAAACTCTGGATGACGCGTTGTCAGAGACAGACGCCTGACGGCAGCAGGGGATAGATGGCGTGGAGCCGATTGAAAACAAGACCTGCCTGGAATTGACCTTCCCTGCGACGGAATCAGAGGCCAGCGAGGGCATTGCAAAGCTTAGCGTCGGTCTGGCGGAACGGGGATTGCCCCCGCATAAAGCCGGCGATGTGAAGATTGCTTTGGCTGAAGCCATCAACAACGTCGTGGAACACGCTTACAATGGCATCGCCGCGGCCAAGGTTCAGGTCACCTGCCGGCTGGACAGGGATCTTCTGGACATCTTGATCTCGGATACGGGGCGCCCGCTGCCTGGATACCGACTTCCGGATGGCACCCCTGCTCCGATGGGAACGGATCTACAGGACCTCCCCGAAGGTGGGTTCGGCTGGTTCCTGATCCATCGCCTCACCAGTGATATCCGGTACGAGCGGCGCGGTGGATGCAATCGTCTGTCCCTGCGGTTTGATTTTGAACCCAACGGGTGATCGACCACAATTGGTCACAATAAGGTCATTTTCGAAACATTGTCGCGCCGCAAACAACCACCATACAGTGACTCGTAGCTCAGATAGCTTCCCTCGGCGCCACAAATCACAGCCCCCACCCAGTGAATGGCGCCGAGGAACTTCCCATCCTGAAATCGCTGGACAATCGCTGATCAGTGAATAGCTTTCTCTTGTTCTAACGAGAGAGAATTCGCCATGCGTGATCTGCATAATCCGGGCCGATCCGAAGTTTTTGCCACGCAAGGCATGTGCGCGACGTCGCATCCGCTGGCGGCCAAAGTGGCCATCGATATCTTGGGCCAGGGCGGCAACGCGATGGATGCCGCGATTGCCGGGGCTGTTCTTTTGGGGATTTGCGAACCACAGATGACCGGATTGGGCGGCGATTGCTTCGTTCTGTTCAATCGTGCCGGCGAAAGCAGGATACGCGCGCTCAACGGATCGGGCCGCGCACCGGCTGCCGCGCAGTCCCAGATGTTGCGCGATCAGGGCCTGTCATCCGTACCTTTGGGCGTGCCGGATGCCGTGACCATTCCCGGAGCCGTCGATGCCTTTTGCCACCTGGCCCAGACCGAGGGTCGCCTGGGGTTGGGCGCGATTTTGAAGCCGGCGATTCATTATGCTGAAGCGGGTGTTCCGGTGGCTCCTCGGGTCGCTTTCGATTGGAAATCAGGTGCCGCAACACTTCAGGGCGCCGCCCGCGACCACTATCTGATTGACGGGCAAGCCCCGTCGATCGGGCAGGTTTTCCGTGCGCCGGGACAGGCGAAGGTATTGCGCCAGATCGCGGCCCACGGGCGCGACGCGTTCTATTCAGGTGAAATCGCCGATGATATGATCACCGCGCTTTCGGAAAGGGGTGGTGTCCATTCCGCTGAGGACTTTCATCACACAAGATGTACTGAAACGCAGCCGATACATGGGGCCTACAAAGGTGTGGATCTGGTGGAACATCCGCCGAACGGTCAGGGCGCAACCGCGATTTTGCTACTGAATATCCTCAAGCATTTTGACATGGCCTCGATGGATCCATTCGGAGCGGAGCGTATTCATATCGAAGCCGAGGCCACCAAACTGGCCTATGACGCTCGAAACCGGTTCATCGCGGATCCCGACCACATGGCAAGAGTAGAGCGCTTTCTGGATCCGGATATCGCTGCCAGACTGGCTGCTTTGATCGATCCCCAAAAGGCGATGCCTGCTGCGGCGCCTCTGACCGAAGCGGTTCACAAGGACACGGTTTACATCACCGTCGTCGACCGCGACCAAATGGCTGTTTCGTTGATCTATTCGATCTTTCACAGCTTTGGATCCGGTATCGCGTCGGGAAAATACGGCATATTGCTGCAAAACCGCGGGGCAGGATTCACATTGCAGCCCGGCCACCCCAACGAACTGGGCGGCGGCAAACGCCCGATGCACACGATCATTCCGGGAATGTTGGCGCAGAACGGTCGGGTCACGATGCCATTTGGTGTCATGGGCGGCGCCTATCAGCCAACCGGACACGCGCGCTTCGTGTCAAATCTTGTCGATTTCGGGCTTGGGTTGCAGGAAAGCATCGATGCGCCACGCGCCTTCTTTGACGGATCGGTTCTGAAACTGGAGCGTGGCTACAGCGACGAGATCGCGAAACAATTGTCCGATATCGGCCATAATATTGAGATGCCGGAAACACCACTTGGCGGAGCGCAAGCGATCCGAATCCGAAAAGACGGTGTTTTGGAGGGTGCCAGCGACCCACGCAAGGATGGCTGCGCCCTTGGATACTGATCTGCGGCAGACCTACGCCCGCCGGTTCGGCGCACTTAGTTCAGGTGGAAATGCAGGGGGTATGCACCATCTTCGAACGGTCCGAACATATTGGGAATATCCGGGTGCTCGACCGGTTCGCCTGAATAGTCTGCAACCAGATTTTGTTCTGAAACATAAGCAACATAGAAGGATTGGTCGTTCTCGGCCAGCAGATGGTAGAACGGTTGCTCTTTCCTTGGGCGGCTGTCTTCCGGAATGGCCTGATACCATTCTTCGGTATTCGAAAACTCGGGATCCACGTCAAAAATCACCCCTCGAAAAGGGTGTTTCTTGTGACGAACCACCTGGCCCAAGCCGTATTTTGCACGTGTCTTTAGCATTGTATCAGCCCCCAACGCTTTTTTTACCCGTTTCCGGGCGGAAAAGCCAATCATTGATGTGAAAATCAGGGAAACAGTCTGTGAACCTTATACTGACAGTGTTCGAAATCGTGGCGCCGGTTTTTCTATTGGCGGCTGTTGGTTTTACATGGGTTAAGCTGGGTTTCGAATACCGCCTGCAATTCGTCACCCGCTTTGCAACGATGCTGGCAATGCCCAGTCTGATCTTTGTTGCCCTGATGCAAACCGAGATCCCGGGCAATGATCTGTCACGCTTCACAATGGCGACACTGGTCGCAAATCTGCTGCTGGCGGTGTTGTTCTGGCTGATCGTTCGAGGGCTGAGACTGGACCCGCGAACATACCTGTCGCCTTTGATCTTCGGCAATACCGGAAATCTGGGCCTGCCGCTGTGCATCTTTGCCTTTGGTCAGATTGGTCTGGGATATGCTGTTGTCTTTCTGTCAGTTACCGCATTGTTTTCTTTCACTTACGGGATTTATCTGGTCGCCGGGAAAGGGGCGTGGGGACAGGTTGCGCGCCAACCAATGGCCTGGGCGACGATCCTTGGCGCAGTGTTTTTGTGGCAAGGATGGCAGACGCCGACATTTCTGACCAACACGCTGGAGCTTTTGGGGCAAATGGCTGTCCCGCTGATGTTGGTCACGTTGGGTGTGGCAATCGCCCGCCTGACTTCGCACAGCCTGGGGCGGGCGCTGTGGCTGTCAGCGCTGAAACTGGCGGTGTGCTTTGCGCTGGGATGGGGAATCGGACGATGGTTTGATCTGGATACGATCGCATTTGGCGTTCTGGTTCTTCAAATCTGTACGCCGGTTGCCGTAACCTCTTACCTGTTGGCCGAACGGTTTGGGGCCGATTCCGACGCCGTCGCCGGCATGGTCATGGTGTCCACCGTGCTTTCCGTTGCGGCGTTACCGGCTATTCTGGCTATCATT
This sequence comes from Ruegeria sp. HKCCD7559, assembly GCF_013110575.1. NCBI lineage: Bacteria > Pseudomonadati > Pseudomonadota > Alphaproteobacteria > Rhodobacterales > Roseobacteraceae > Ruegeria > Ruegeria sp. HKCCD7559. The sequence continues at coordinate 83,722 of NZ_WVQU01000009.1, read as the reverse complement.
TTATAGCGATTGTGATTTCCTAAGCGCTCAATCTGCGCTAGAATACACAAAAAAAGGCACGAGGCACATGAGCAGAATTCTTTTCGTACTCCTGGGGGTGCTGCTTCTGGCATCCTGTGGGGGCGGCTCTAAACAGCCGCCCAGCAGATTAAACGATGCGTGCAGTATTGCGCGTGAAAAACCCGACTATATCAAAGCCTTCAAGAACACCGAGCGCAAATGGGGCGTTCCGGTTCACGTTCAGATGGCGACCATCTATCAGGAAAGCCGGTACAGGCATGATGCGCGCACTCCGCATAGATATGTATTGGGCGTCATCCCAATGGGCCGTCAAAGCAGCGCTTACGGCTATGGTCAGGCACTGGACGGCACGTGGGAACAATATCAGCGCGAAACAGGAAAACGTCGGGCCAAGCGCGATCGCATCCGCGACGCCTCGGATTTTATCGGCTGGTACATGAACAAAAGCTACGAGCGTAACGGTATCCACCCGGCAGATACGCGCAATCAGTACCTGGCCTATCACGAAGGCCATACAGGCTACGCCCGTGGCAGCTACAACAGCAAATCCTGGTTGTTGAACGTTGCCAATGACGTGGACGCACGCGCACAACTATATCAGGCACAGTTGGCGAACTGCCGGTATTGATACGTACAAGCGGGTCAGCGATTGCCTGACCCGCTTCTCTTTTTGTCCGAGAACAGCTTCTGATCAAGGCGACCGCCTTCATTCAGGGCGCCCAGCAATACCGTCGTCTGGCTGCCCGCATTGTCGTGAATCACCCACTTGCGCAGCTCGACCGGATTGTCCGTGAACATCAGTTCGATCCGACCCGCTTCGGGGTTCTTGGGATCCTGCGCGGTGACGACGGTGGCCGTGCCGTCAAAGCTGTGACCTACAACCATATTTGCCTGGCTCAGGTTCACGTTTCGCGCCAGCACGATGGACAGTGGTGTGCGCTTAAGCGGGTATTGCTCGGGCGGCTGGTTCGATTTCGGATCAAAGATCTGAACACTTCCGGATCTTGCCAGCACCACGGCACTGTTGGGTGGGTCATATTCAAACCGCATCTTGCCGGGGCGCTGCATCCACAGCTTGCCGGTGCTCAGCGAGCCATCGTCATTCACCTGGGTGAATGTCGTCTGAACCGTCTTCAACCCGTTCAGGTAATTGGAAATCTGCGAGAGCGGCAGCTTCTCCGCCGCCCATGCGGCGGGTGCGGCCAGTGTCAAAGCAAGGGCAAAAGCAATCTGTTTCATGCCGTACAGATAGGTCTTCTGCCCTTGTAATTAAATATCCTATTGCTCGGGGACGAGGATTTCGCGTTTCCCGACATGATTTGCTGACGAAACAACACCTTCGTCTTCCATTTGCTCAACAAGCCGTGCAGCTTTGTTGTAGCCAATGGCAAGTTTTCGCTGAATATACGAGGTCGAGCATTTGCGATCCTTGATCACGATTGCCACCGCCTGATCGTACAACGCGTCCTCTCCGTTCGTATTGCCGCCTGTGTTCAGTCCCAAAACGGCATCGATATTGTCAGCCTTTTCTTCGGCCGGACCGTCGACAACACCGCCAATGTAGTCCGGCGGACCAAACTGTTTCAGGTGGTTGACAACTTCCTCGACCTCTTCATCCGAGACAAAGGGCCCGTGGCAGCGGGTAATCTTGGCACCGCCAGCCATGTAAAGCATGTCGCCCTGCCCCAGCAGCTGTTCGGCCCCCATTTCACCCAGAATGGTGCGGCTGTCGACTTTCGACGTCACCTGGAAGGAAATCCGCGTTGGGAAGTTCGCCTTGATCGTACCGGTGATCACGTCGACCGAGGGGCGCTGTGTGGCCATGATCAGGTGAATGCCCGAGGCCCGCGCCATCTGTGCCAGACGCTGGATGCAGGCTTCGATTTCCTTTCCCGCCACCATCATCAGGTCGGCCATCTCATCGACGATGACAACGATATAGGGCATCGCTTCGGGCGCGAATTCTTCAGTCTCGAACGTTGGTTCACCGGTTTCATCGTCAAACCCGGTTTGCACCGTGCGGCTGAACATCTCGCCTTTGGCCAACGCATCCTTCACCCGGCCGTTATAGCCTGCGATGTTGCGGACGCCCATTTTGGACATCTTGCGATAGCGATCTTCCATCTCGCCCACGACCCATTTCAGGGCGACCACCGCCTTTTTCGGGTCGGTCACAACAGGCGACAGCAGATGCGGGATACCGTCGTAGACCGACAGTTCCAACATTTTCGGGTCGATCATGATCAGGCGGCATTCATCCGGTGTCAGCTTGTACAGCAGTGACAGGATCATCGTGTTGATCGCCACTGATTTACCCGAACCCGTGGTTCCCGCAATCAGCAAGTGCGGCATCTTCGCCAGGTTCGCCACGACGGACTCGCCGCCGATATCCTTGCCCAAGGCCAACGGCAGTGCCTGGTTGCCATCGCCGAAATCACGGCTGGCCAGGATTTCGCGCAGAACCACCATTTCGCGATTTTCGTTCGGTAGTTCGATACCGATAACCGAACGGCCCGGTAGGGTCGAAACCCGCGCCGACAGGGCCGACATCGAACGTGCGATGTCATCGGCCAGGCCGATCACGCGGCTTGCCTTCAGCCCCGGAGCGGGTTCCAGTTCGTACATGGTGACGACCGGGCCCGGGCGAACGCTGACGATCTCACCCTTCACGCCATAATCATCCAGCACATTTTCCAGCATCCGCGCGTTTTCTTCCAAGGCTTCATCGCTCAGATGGTGGCGCTGAATGCTGGCCGGATTCGACAAAAGGCCCAGAGGTGGCAGTTCGAAATCCGAGTGCCGCTCTTCAAAGGATAGTGCAGGCTGTGCCTCGGCCTGTGCGCGGCGAGACGGTTGCGGTGTACGGCGTACCGGTTGCGCGACCACGGGCTTGCGCGGTTCGGCTACCGGGATTTTCATCGCCGGGCGCGGTTGCAAAACAGCTTCTTCGACATCCTCGAATACCTCGTCCTCCACATCCGGCTTGGGCGCATAGGGGGTCTGCATAGGCGCGGGCGCGTTTTCAACCGGCGTGGATTCTTGCCACTCTGGCTTATCACCCGCTGTTACGGGTGGCTCGGGCGGCAGTCCTGCTGCTGTCACCGGCGGTTCCGCCGGCAAGCCATCGGGCTGGCTTGTGTTCAGGATCAGCGGCCCCGGGCGGCGGCCACGGCCTTTGGTCAGCGGAAGGTTCGGGTCGGGTTCGGGCGTCAACTCACCTGTGGCCACTTTGCGATTGCGCACAGCAGCCGAGATTTTCGAACGGATGCGATCCTCGCCCGGCATTTCGTCGAAACCCGCGATTGGTTCCGGATCGACCAGCTCTGGCTCGGGCATGGGATCGGGGCGCCGGATAAGTGACGGCATGCGCGCCAACAGACCGGACTTGACCGGAGGTTCGGGACTTTCCAGTTCGGGTTCTTCAAAGATTGGATCGGCATAAGCCAGATCATCCTCGAACACGGCTTCGGCCTCTGCGGTTCGCGCAAGTTTGCGCTCTTCCCATTGCGCGCGGCGATCTCGTGCTGCCTGCGCAGCCGAGGCTGCACCACGGCCCATCAGGGTCATCAGCATGTCATATGCCATCACCAGACCCAGCAAGAAGGCGCGGAAACCCCGCTTGACATCGATTTTGGTGAAACCCAGCACAAAAATACCCAGCGCAATCATCCCGACCGCCATGGCCAGCGACATCAGCTTCACCAGAAAATGCGACGAAATCGGCAACAGCGTCAGCAATGCGCCCATGACCGTATCGCCGAACAAACCGCCCAGACCATAGCTGTGGGTCGCGCGCCAGCCTGCATCAGGAACGAGGGTCGCGGCATACACCGAGACGACGGCGATCCAGATCGGGGCAAAAATCAGACGCGCAATGGCGCGATCTTCCCCGAAATGGCCCGCAAACCGAAAACCCCAACCAATCAGAACCATTGCGATGCCCCAGCTTCCCCAGCCGACGATCATGAACAAGGGTGCGGCGATCGAGGCCCCAATCCGCCCCATCCAGTTCTGCACCGGCGCGTCGGTGGACACCATCCAGTTGGGATCATCGGGCGTGTAGGACCAGATCATCGCGGCCGCTGCCAAACCCAGCAGGATCAGGGCGATGCCAATCAACTCCTTGCTGCGTCGCTCCAGGGCTGCCTGCGTTGTGCTGTCCAGCAATGGATCGCGGTTGCGCGCGTTATATGATGCCATTTTGCCCTCGTACCTCACGAATAGATGCAGTCGCGGAGTGTGATCAGACCACGCTGCAACTCTGTTTTTGGGGCCACCAATGCAGCCCGGATAAATCCTTCGCCCGGGTTCTTTCCCGGATCGCCTTGTGAAAGATATGCGCCCGGCAGGACCCGGACACCGGTTTCCTTCCAGACTTTCAATGCGGTGTCTTCACCATTCTCGACCGGCAGCCACAGAAAGAAACCGGCCTCTGGCGCCATATAGCCCTGCACGCCTGCGAATACCTCATCCGCAATGGCGTATTTTTCCTGATACAGCGCGCGGTTTTCGCGAACGTGTTCCTCATCCGCCCAAACCTTTGCTGCGGCGGCTTGCAAGGGCAGAGGCAGAGGCGACCCGGCATAGGTGCGCAGCTGCTTGACCTGTTTGATCGTCTTTGGACCACCGGCGATAAACCCCGACCGCATACCGGCCAGATTCGAACGTTTAGAAAGTGAGTTGAACAGCGTGATCCGTTCAGGATCAGCGCCCAGTTCCTGCGCGACAGTCAGAATACCTGTCGGGGCTTCTTCACGGTAAATCTCGGAATAACACTCATCCGCAAAAATACGGAAATCGTACTGCTCGGCCAGACGGATCAGGTCGGCCCAATACTCGCGCGAGGCAACGGCCCCCTGTGGATTGGCGGGTGAACAGATATAGGCCACGGCGGTGCGGTTCAGCACGTCCGCAGGCAGGCCGGCATAGTCCGGCAGATGGCCCGTCGCGGCGGTGGCGGGCACAAAATAAGGCTGCGCGCCCACCGACAGCGAGGCGACCATGTAGACCTGATAAAACGGGTTCGGGCACAGGATGATCGGCTGCTGACCGTTCTTCTGTTCCGGGCACAAAGCCATGGCCGCGTTGTATAGCCCCTCGCGCGTGCCGTTCAGCGCCATCACGTTGGCATCAGGGTCCATCTGAACCCCATATCGCCGTTTGATCCAATCCGTGATCGCTGTGCGCAGGTCATCCGACCCTTCGTTCGGGGGATACCCTTGGAACCCGGCGGCGTTTTCCAAGATGACATCCGTCACCCAAGCCGGAAAATCATGTGTCGGCGCACCAATGGTCATGTGAACGACATCACCGCCCGGCTGGTGGTGATCCAACAGGGCGCGCAGACGCGGGAATGCATAAGCCGGTAGGTTCGAAAACCGCTCGGGGAAATCCATAATACTGCCTCAATATCGGGGTCATTGGCGCCCCGTTTTTTTGGCAGATTACAGCCCGGGTCCCTCTTCGTCCAGACAAAGAGGTTCCGAATCAGGGGATTGTGGCATTCAGGCCAGCACCGTTTCCGCTGCCGAACCCAGCCGCAACAACGCCTCTTCCGAGCCGGGATAGCCCAGCATCATCAACCCGCAGCCGGGCGTTCCGGTGGGCAGGCTCAGCGCCGCCAGCCCCATCAGATTGCCAATCCGCGTGTTCCGCAGGGCCAGAAGATTCTCGGTTACGTAATAGTCATGATCGCTGAGCAAGCGCTCCAGATTGGGCGGCAAAATCGGCGCTGTCGGCGCCAGAACCGCATCAAACCCGGCGGTTGCCGCGTCCCAGGCGCTGCGGCATGCCTTGAGTTTGGCCCAGGCCGCCACATAGTCGGGACCCGAATAACCCATGCCAATGCGGAAGCGTTCGAGAATCTCGGGATACATTGCCTCGGGATTGGCTTCGATGACATCGCGCCACAGCCCATAGGCCTCGGTCGTGTATACGATGCTGGTCAACGTCATGGCCTCGTTCAACTCGGGCACTTCCAACGGCACGATCTCGGCCCCCGCGTCGGCAAGTTTGGCCACGGCTTCGTCATATGCTTTGCGCGGTGTGTCGCGCAGGTCGTCCTTGGCAATGTTCTGCAAATCGGCAAAACGGCGCCCTTTCAGCGAAGCACCACGCAGATCGGCAGGTGTTCCCCCCTCGAGCAGAGCCAGCACATGCGCCGCGTCCTCGACCGAACGCGCCACAGGTCCAACCGTGTCGAAACGCAGGCACAGCGGCACCACACCTTCCAGGCTGAGCCGTCCCGCAGTGGTTTTCAGCCCCACCAGATCATTCCAAGCCGCCGGGATACGCACCGAACCACCCGTGTCCGAGCCGATGCCACACGCCGCCAACCCCCACGCGACCGAGGCCGCCGCCCCCGAAGACGACCCTCCGGGCACTGCTGCCTCGTCATGAATGCAGGGCGGGGTTTCGGTGATCGGATTCAACCCGAGGCCGGAAAAGGCCAGCTCGCTCATATGTGTTTTACCCAGGCAAACGGTGCCCATCTGAGTCGCATTGCGCAGCACCAGCGCATCCGCATCCGGCACGCGATCCTTCAACAAAGCCGAACCCGCCTCGGTCACGGTGCCGGTGGTGTCGAACAGGTCTTTCCAACTGATCGGGACGCCATCCAGCAGCGACCGGCGCAGGCCCAGTTGCGCGCGTTGCCGAGCGGCTTCCGCTTCGGCCCGGGCGCGGTCGTGGGTGACGCGGGCATAGATGCGGTCCCGATGCGGATGAGCGTCAATAGCGGACAGGTAGGTTTCCGTCAGTTCGACCGGATCGATCTGCCCCATGCCAATGCCACGGCCCAAATCACACGCGGTCATTGTCAACCAATCCTGCATCTCATCCCTCCTGGTTTTTTCGGCTGTGGGTGACGGTAGCGACAGGACTGCACATGGACAATCCCGAAAGGGCGCGCATATTGCAGGGCATGACACAGGCTTCTGACATTCTGATCGTGGGCGGCGGGTTGAACGGCCCTGCTTTGGCGCTGGCACTGGCACAAACCGGTCATTCGGTCACGGTGATCGATGCGCTGGTCGAAAAGGTACGCAAGAACGCGGCATTCGACGGGCGCGCCTATGCGCTGGCTCTGGCCTCACAGCGGTTGTTGGATGCCATCGGTATTTGGGACCGCGTCGCGCAGCACGCCCAACCGATGCTGGAAATCAAGGTCACAGATGGCCATGCCGGGACAGGGCCATCGCCGTTTTTCATGCATTTCGACCATGCCGAGATCGAAGAAGGCCCGATGGGGTATATGGTCGAGGATCGCCACCTGCGCCGTGCTTTTCTGGACGCGATGGCCGAAGAGCCGCGCATCACCCAGGTAAGCGGCAAATCCGTCGTTTCGCAACAGACCGACACGGCCAACGTGACCGTGACGTTGGATGACAGCAAAACCCTGGGCGGCAGCCTGCTGGTTGGCTGCGACGGTCGCCGCAGCGGAACCGCGTCACGGGCCGGCATCAAACGCACCGGTTGGGATTACGGCCAGACGGCATTGGTCTGCGCCATCGAACATGAGCTGCCACATAATGGCATCGCGCATCAGTTTTTCATGCCACCCGGTCCGCTGGCAATTCTGCCGTTAACTGGCAATCGCAGTTCCATCGTCTGGAGCGAACGCACCGACAGCGCACAGCACATCAACGCCCTGCCCGAGGATGACTACGTGCAAGTTCTGCGCCCGCGATTTGGCGATTTTCTTGGCAAAATCAGTCTGGCGGGAGATCGTTTCACTTATCCGCTGAACCTGACCATAGCCAATTCCTTCATCAGCGATCGCATGGCGCTGGTCGGAGATGCCGCGCACGGAATGCACCCCATTGCCGGTCAGGGCCTGAACGCTGGCCTCCGCGATGTCGGCGCTCTGGCTGAGGTCCTGACTTTGGCGGGACGGCGCGGCGAGGATATCGGCTCGTTGATGGTTCTGGAGCGCTATCAGGAATGGCGCCGTTTCGACACGGCCTCGCTGGCGATGGCGACGGATGTCTTCAACAAGCTGTTTTCCAACGACAACCCGCTGCTGCGGCTTGGACGTGACATTGGCATGGGGGTTGTCGGCGCTTTGCCCGGCCTCCGTCGCGGTTTCGTTCGCGAAGCGGCCGGGCTGACCGGGGATCTGCCCAAGCTGTTGCAAGGGCGCCCGATTTAATCCAGCTGTCGGGCCTCGTCGACCAGCATGACCGGAATGCCGTTGCGGATGGGAAAAGCCAAACCCGCCGCTTTTGAAACAAGCTCTCGCTTTTCGGCGTCATAGTGCAGGGTCGTATGTGTCTGCGGGCAGATCATCGCCTCGAGCATGTGGCGATCAAAGGCGTGTTCAGGGTCGGTCATTGCAGTTTTTCCTCGTTTGATCCGCCGCGCATGGCGAATTCAATCAGCGTCACCAACGTTTCGCGCCGGGTGCGCAGGCAGGGGGCTTCCAGCAGGGCCTGTTTGTCCTCGGGGTCGAAATCCAGAAGCATCGACAGGGAATTCACCAAAAGTTCATCCTCTGCGTCCTTAAGCGAATCCCAGTCGGTGGACAATTGACGGGATGAAAAGAAACGCTCCAACAATGTCAGGAACGCGTTGCGGTCAAACTCGTTGTCTTTCTCGGCCTTTCCCAGATCACGGTCGAACCCGTCCCACGAGACCGCGCACCTCCGGTAGGGCGTGAACGAATCCAGCTCTGACATGACCCTGAACCGGGATATACCGGTCAACGTGATCAGGTACCGGCCATCTTCGGTTTCCGAAAACTGCGTCACCCGCCCTGCGCATCCGATACGGTGCAGCTTGTCTTCGTCATTGACCGAAGGATTCGGCTGAACCATTGCGATCAACCGTTCCTTGGTTTTCAGCGCGTCGTCCAGCATCTGAAGATAGCGCGGCTCGAATATGTGAAGCGGCAAGCGCGAACGCGGGAGCAGCAGCGCCCCGGGCAATGGAAAAACAGATACCGTTTCCGGCAGGTCGGCGGGATGCATCATGTACCCGACTCTAGCTCTGATGAGAGATTAGGCAAATATCATCGAACTGAGTTTGCGACGTCCGTTCAGAACAATCGGGTCATTGGGCTTGAGCGCATCGAAGATGGTGAAAAGCTGTGTCTTGGCTGCGCCTTCATTCCATTCACGATCCCGGCGGAACAGTTCCAGCAATTGTGCCACGGCTTCTTCCACATTGCCGTTCGCGTGCAGCGCCTGCGCCAGATCAAAGCGGGCTTGATGGTTGTCCGGATCCGCCTCAACCGCTGCCGTCAGCTCGGCGACGGGGCCGGCATCTGCTGCCTGCTTTGCAAGCTCCAGCTGCGCATGTGCGGCCTCCAGCTCGGCCGATGTGGAGATCTCGGCCGGAGCGCCGTTCAGGATCGCTTCTGCCTGCTCCAGATCACCGGTGGCAATATGCGCCCGCACCAGACCACCATATGCAGCGGCGTGGTTCGGATCTTCGCCCAGAATTGCGGCAAAGGTCTGAGCCGCGTCCGCAGCCGCGCCTTCGGCAAGCATTTCCTCGGCAGCCTGCACAGCATCATCCAGTTGGCCCCCGGGGCTTTCCCCCCCTGCGGCTTCGATCACGCGGTCCACGAAGGCCTTGATCTCGGATCCCGGCAACGCGCCTTGAAACCCGTCCACAGGCTGGCCCTTGAAAAAGGCATAGACGGTCGGGATCGACTGGATGCGCATTTGCGCAGCAATTGTCTGCGCCTCATCCACATTGATCTTGACCATCTTCACCGCGCCTTTCGCGGCTGTCACAGCCTCTTCCAGCATCGGTCCAAGGGTTTTGCACGGGCCACACCAAGGTGCCCAGAAATCGACGATCACAGGTGTTTCCTGCGAGGTTTCCACCACATCGGCCATGAAAGTGGCCTCGGTCCCGTCTTTGATCAGATCGGTTGCTGGGGCGTTTCCGCCGTTCAGAAGGTCCATGGCAATCACTCTTTCGTTCGAACTTGGCCCTATATGCAGTCGCTTGTCCCGGAAACCAAGGGCTGAGTTGCGGATCAGACGTCGAAACTGGCAAAGACCGGAGCGTGATCGCTGGGTTTTTCCCATCCACGGGCGTCCCGCAGAATACGGCTGGAATGGCCCGCGTTCGAGATATCGGCAGTGGCCCAGATATGGTCCAGCCGGCGCCCCTTGTCCGCCGCATCCCAGTCCCGGGCGCGATAGGACCACCAGCTGTAAAGCTGCCCTTCCGGGATATCCTGACGGGTGATATCGACCCAGCCACCTGCTTCCTGTGTCTCGGCCAGATGCTCGACTTCGATGGGCGTGTGCGAGACGATCTTCAGCAGTTGTTTGTGTGACCACACATCATCCTCGCGCGGGGCGATGTTCAGGTCGCCGACAAGGATGGATTTAGCCGGCTTTTCCGCACGGAACCAATCGCGCATATCAGTGAGATAGTCGAGCTTCTGGCCGAATTTCTCATTCACCTCCCGGTCCGGCACGTCGCCGCCCGCCGGGACATAGAAATTGTGGATCGTGACACCATTTTCCAACCGCCCGGCAATATGGCGGGCATGTCCGAGACCGGCGAAATCCTTGTCGCCCACCTCTTCCATCGGCAGGCGCGACAGGATGGCGACGCCGTTATACCCCTTCTGCCCCCGCGCGATCATGTGGGTGTAGCCCAGTTCGGAAAACCCTTCGGTCGGGATCTTCTCAACCGGTGACTTGCACTCTTGCAGGCACAATACATCAGGGGCTTCTTCTTGCAGCAATTTCAGCACGATAGGCTCGCGCAGGCGAACAGAATTGATGTTCCATGTGGCAAGGGTGAAAGGCATGTCGGGGATTCCTTTGTCGCGATTGGCGCAGGTTAACGTGGCACAACGCCAGTTGCCACGAGAAAAGGCAGCCCCGATGCCAGGACCACAGACCGGCAGTTAGGCGGGCGTCACATTCGTGCTTTCCCTTGCCCTGATATCTCGCCTGATGCAGACTTGTCTGCGAATGAGGAATGTCTGTTTCACCGCTGGGTCTGTTCGCGAACAGACCGGCCCGGCACCATGCTTTGGGAGGAGTGTGTCATGGCATCCGAGACCGCAGGTTCCACGCCACCGGAAAACCTGACGCCGCAGCAGCGGGACATGCCGCAGGTCAACAAGATCACGACGGATGACATCAGGGCGTCGCTGAAAGCCGGGTTTTCCGACTTTTTGGCCCGCCCTGTCCTGAGCGGCTTTTTCGGTCTGTTCTATGCAGTATTCGGAATTCTGCTGGTTTGGGTCCTGATCTGGCTTGGCCAGATCTGGATGATCATTCCCGCCATTGTCGGCTTTCCGCTGGTCGCACCTTTCGCCGCCGCCGGGCTTTATGAAATGTCGCGCCGCTTGCAAAAAGGCGAAAGCTTTGGCTGGGCTGAAATCCTCAGCGTCATGGCCAATCAACGCAAACGCGAATTGGGCTGGATGGCCTTTGTCACACTTTTCATTTTCTGGGTGTGGATCTACCAGGTTCGGCTTTGGCTGGCGATCACCCTTCAGAACGCATCCTTCTCGGATTTCGACGGGTTTTTGAACACCGTTTTCTTCACGCCGCAGGGCTGGATCTTCCTTGCCATTGGCACCTGTGTCGGCGCGTTCCTGTCAGCCGTACTGTTTTCGGTGACCGTCGTCGCCATGCCCTTGCTGCTGGACCGGGAAACCAACTTCATCTCTGCCATGTTGACCTCTTTGCGCGTCGTATCCGAAAGCCCGGCGGTCATGCTCGGCTGGGCGGCGATCATCTCGGTCACCATACTGTTGTCGCTGGTTCCAGCGTTTCTGGGCCTGATCTTTACCCTTCCGATCCTTGGCCACACCACGTGGCACCTTTACCAGCGCGCCGTTGCCCCGGCGGAAGGGTGAACCGCGGCAGAGCTCACCTCCGTCATTGGGCGAATATCGGTCAGTGCTGCTGTCTGCCTTCGTGTGGAAGCCGCCCCTCAGCAGCAAAAAAAGCCGGGCCATTCGGCCCGGCAGTCCAACAGGGAGGTACATGTCATAACCCGGACATGCACGGGTTGGGAGTAACCTAATTATGAGTACAGAGTATCACTTTGATCCACATCAATCCACAACCAGTTAAGACACGAGCCTATATCCACCCGATTCTGTGACCAAAAGGCGCGCATTGGACGGATCGGGCTCGATCTTCTGACGCAGACGATAGATGTGGGTTTCCAGCGTGTGGGTCGTGACCCCGGCATTGTATCCCCACACTTCGTGCAACAGCACATCCCGCGCCACGACACCATCGGTTGATCGGTACAGGAACTTGAGGATGTTGGTTTCCTTCTCGGTCAGACGGATCTTGCGGTCTTCTTCCGTGATCAGCATCTTCATCGCCGGCTTGAACGTATAGGGGCCAAGAACAAATACCGCGTCCTCGGATTGTTCGTGCTGCCGCAGCTGAGCGCGGATACGGGCCAGCAATACCGGAAATTTGAAGGGTTTGGAGACATAATCGTTCGCGCCGGCGTCCAGGCCCAAGATCGTATCGGCATCGCTGTCATGACCGGTCAGCATCAGAATCGGGCTTTTCACGCCCTGTTTACGCATCAGGCGGCACAATTCCCGCCCGTCGGTATCCGGCAGACCCACATCAAGAATGACCAGATCATAGATCGCTTCGCGTGCGCGCTCCATAGCGGAGTGGCCGTCTGACGCTTCGAAAACGTCAAAGTCTTCGGTCATGACAAGTTGCTCGCTGAGCGCCTCACGCAGATCCTCGTCATCGTCCACCAACAGGATTTTTTTGAGTTGAGCCATTTCCCGATCCTCCAAACGCTTTTCCATCACTTGCGCGCGGAATATGCAATCAACAAGATTTGCTGCAACGGTTTCACGCCATCGTGTCAGAGTTGGCAGAAATGTTTCACATTTCCTTTGGAAACAGCTAGGAGAAGGGCTGAGCGTTATAGGGTAACATAGATGAGCCTCATTCCCGATATCACCGAACTTCTTGCCCGGGCCCGGGCCGATCTGCGCATGGGCGTTCCAGTGGTTCTGACCGATGACAGCGGCTTTAGCGTTGTGGCGATCTCTGCGGAAACGCTCAACCCGCAGCGCCTGGCCGATCTGAAAAAGCTCGGAGACCCGGTGGTGGCCATTACCGGGCGGCGGGCCGAAACACTCAAGGCGCGGGCCTATGACGGCGATCTTGCACGCGTTTCAATTCCCGCCGATGCAGACATCACTTGGGTGCAGGCGGTTGCTGATCCCTCTGACGATCTGAACGCGCCGATGAAAGGGCCGTTGATGACCGAGCGCCACGGTAACGCCAATTTGCACCGCATCGCGATTGCGTTGGCCAAGTCCGCGCGCATTCTTCCTGCCGCGGTCGTCGTGCCGGTCGAAGATGGCCGGGCCTTTGCGGTATCGAACGGCCTGACCTGCATTGACCACACGCGCGCCGCCCCGCATCTGGCGGACCGCAGCGCCCTGCACGAGGTGGTTGCCGCGCGTCTTCCGATGGAAGTATCCGAGGCCGGCCGTCTGCATGTTTTCCGCCCCGAAGATGGCGGAGAAGAACATTACGCAGTCGAAATAGGCCGCCCGGATCGGGACAAACCAGTGCTGGCCCGATTGCATTCCGCCTGTTTCACGGGCGATCTGATGGGCAGCCTGAAATGCGACTGCGGTCCGCAATTGCGGGGCGCACTGGCGCAAATGGGGGCCGAAGGGGCTGGCGTTCTTCTGTATCTGAACCAGGAAGGGCGTGGTATCGGGCTGGCCAACAAGATGCGTGCCTATTTTCTTCAAGATCAGGGTTTTGACACGGTAGAAGCAAACCACAGGCTGGGTTTCGAGGATGATGAGCGCGACTTCCGACTCGGGTCGGATATCCTGAAATCTCTGGGTTTCAACTCGGTGCGCCTGCTGACCAACAACCCTGCCAAGATCTCGATGATGGAACGCACAGGGATCGCCGTGACCGAGCGCGTTCCTTTGAAAGTGGGTGAAACCGCGCATAACCGGGGATACCTGGCCACGAAAGCCGCGAAATCCGGGCACCTGTTGTGACTCCAGGCGATCTTGTGCTCACCCCGCGTGGTGTTCGCTTTCGTGGCAGGACGTTCCCCTGCTCGATTGGCAAAGGCGGATTGAGCAACACGAAACACGAGGGCGATGGGGCGACACCTACCGGATGCCATCGAATCGTCGGCATGCTCTACCGGCCCGACCGGCTGGTCGCCCCCAACTTCTGGGCGATCCCGATTGGGCCGCAGGACTTGTGGTCTGATGACGTCGAAGACAGCCACTATAATCACTTGGTGCTTGCCCCTTATGCGTTCAGTCATGAGAAACTGCGCCGGGCTGATCCGCTTTATGATCTGGTCCTGTTGACCGACTGGAACTGGCCGAATGCCGTTCCCGGCAAGGGATCGGCGATTTTTCTGCATCAGTGGCGCAGGCCCGGCTACCCGACCGAAGGTTGCATCGCCTTCCGTCGGGACCATTTGCACTGGATTGCAGGGCGAATCTCTCCTGGAACGCGCCTGATCATCCCAGAGGCTTGACCCGCTCGCCGAAAATGGCCGACCCGACGCGGACATGGGTCGCGCCCAAGGCGATGGCCTGCTCGAAATCACCGCTCATACCCATCGACAAGCCCTCAAGCCCGTTGCGTGCGGCGATCTTGGCCAAAAGTGCGAAATGAAGTGTGGGTTCTTCATCGACCGGCGGGATGCACATCAACCCGCGCACCGGAAGGTCCAAAGACTGGCATTCCGCGATGAACCCGTCCGCGTCCGCGGGAAGAACGCCGGCCTTCTGCGCTTCTTCACCCGTATTGACCTGAATGAACAAGTCGGGGCAGTATCCCAACTCTTGCGCCAGCCGCGCCAGGGTTTTGGCCAGTTTGGGGCGATCGACCGAATGGATCGCATCACACAGTTCCATCGCCTGCCTGGCTTTGTTGGTCTGCAACGGGCCGATGAGATGCAGATCGACGGCATCGAACTGCTCTTTGAAAGCGGGCCATTTGCTGGCCGCCTCCTGTACGCGATTCTCACCAAAACACCTGTGCCCCTGCTCAAGAACGGCCTGAACCCGTTCGTTGGGCTGCACCTTGGAAACGGCAATCAATTTGACCGAACCGGCCTGCCGTTGTGCTTTGGCTTCGGCTTTGGCGATACGCGCGGTGATCTCTTGCAACGACATGGGGCCCTCAATCTGTCTTTGGCGCAGAAAAACACCAAGTCGGCGCAAAAGAAAAGGGCGAGTCCGAAGACCCGCCCTTAAACCTTACGGTTCAGATCAGCTTAGAAGTTGAACTGAGCACCGAAGTCAGCCTTGATGGTCGAGTCTGCGCAAGAGTCACAGTCGTTTACACCCAGACCACCGCGCAGCGATGCACCGCCACCCAGGTCGTAGATTGCACCGATTGCAACCTGCTGAAGGTCAGCAGATGCGTTACCGTCACCATAGGTGAACAGCAGGGTGGTTGCAGCGCCCAGGTTGTAGGCAGCCGACAGACCCCATGCAGTACCGTCGGTCGAAGCAACTTTGGTTGCGTCGTCCGCGACAAACAGAGTACCCGAGAAGTCACCCCATTCGCCACCCAGGGTCAGAACGGTCAGGCTCGGATCGCTGCCTGCGCCACCGTCGGTCTGACCATAGGCCAGAGCGGCAGTGATGTTGTTGAAGGTGTAGGTCGCGCTGATGTCCCAGCGGTCTGCGTCAGTGGTGGTCGAAGCGGCACCACCAGCTGCAACAGTTGTAACCTGCGCTTGGTCATAAGACGCACCAAACGAGAAGTCGCCAACCGAATACTGGAAGAACACAGCGTTCGCGCCCGAACCGGTCGACGAGTACGCCAGGAAGCTGTAGTCAACGCCCGAGTACTGACCTGCGAACAGTTCCAGACCTACTTCGTTGCCGTAGTAGTTTGCCAGGTTGTCAAACGAACCTGCGACGTTGCCCGCGTCAACACGCAGACCGCCGTAGATGACCGAGAAGCGTGCGCCGTTCAGGCCGGCCGAGTTTGCTTCACCGGTGCTGCTGTCTTCGTCAGCTTGCAGACGAACACGGCCTTCAAAACGAACGCCGCCGTCGGTTTCTGCGATGCCGTCGATGTTCAGACGGAAGCGCGAGACCAGGATAGCGTCGTCAGACTGTGCGGTCGAGCTTGCGGATACGTCATCTGCTGTGCCCATCAGGCCGTCTGCGCCAGGTCCAGTAACGGTTGTGGTTGCGGTACGGTCTTCAGTGTAACCAATACCAAAACGGCCGTAACCGCTGAAGTTAATCTCAGCTGCCGCAACGCCTGCGGTCGCGATCAGCGCCGTCGATGCGAAGAGAACTTTTTTCATCTTGTTTCCCTCGGTTTCTTTCAAAAGAGTTATCTACTCGACACATGCCTCGGCATATGTCTCAGCACGGACACCGTTTCGCTCTTTTTGCCCCCATTGCGCAAGCTTGGCATAAACCCGGTCCCGTCATTGGGGTCAGATTGGTGCAAGGATGCCACAGTTCCTTTTCGCCCGGATGCGGGTGATACACTTACATTTCAGAAGAATAGGCTTGTTGCAGCGAGGGTCCTTGGCTAGGAGTATGCCCTGAATACTGCAAAACAAGTGAAACAGGACCTGCTGACAATGCGCCTGCCTACGATTTTGGGATTAATCATGCTGACCACCACGATTGCGGCATGCGGGCAGAATCGAACCACTTCGACATATTCCCCCAATCCCGCCAGCGGTAATTCCGATGAACGCGAACTGAACGATCCCGAACGTTCAACGTTGTGGGACATTTTCGATCGCAGCAAGGCCGAGCAGACCACCAATGTAAACCGGTACCTGTGGGCAGCTTCTCTGGACATACTGAATTTCCTGCCTGTGCAGGAGGTCGATCCGTTTACCGGAGTGATCGTAACAGGTTACGGCACCCCTCCGGGCGGAGGCCGGTCATACAGGGCGACCGTACACATCAGCGATCCGGCGCTTGCGGCCCGGTCTTTGTCCGTCGCCCTGCAATCCAGCGGGGGCGCCCCGGTAAGCGCGGCAACAACCCGCGCCGTGGAAGATGCGATTCTGTCCCGCGCCCGTCAGCTGCGCATCGCCGACAACAAGTTCTAGCACTCCGCCGAAAATCACACTAATACCACGCCGGGTTCCTACCCGGCGTTTTCATTCACGAAGGACCGCACAATGTCGCGCTATTCGGCCACCGAAATCGAAGCAAAATGGCAAGAGGCCTGGGACAAGGCAGGAATCTTCATCGCCAACCACAAGGCGGACAAGCCGAAATACTATGTGCTTGAGATGTTCCCCTACCCGTCCGGCCGAATCCATATGGGGCATGTGCGCAACTATACGATGGGCGACGTCATCGCGCGGCACAAGCTGGCCACCGGGCACAATGTTCTGCACCCCATGGGCTGGGACGCGTTCGGGATGCCGGCGGAAAACGCTGCCATGGCGATCGGCGGCCACCCCAAAGAGTGGACTTACGGCAATATCGCCGACATGCGCGCCCAGATGAAGCCACTGGGCCTGTCGATCGACTGGTCCCGTGAATTCGCCACATGTGATCCGGAATACTATGGCCAGCAGCAGGCGCTGTTCCTCGACATGCTCGAGGCCGGGCTGGTCTATCGCAAGAATGCCGTGGTGAACTGGGATCCGGTCGACATGACCGTTCTGGCCAATGAACAGGTGGAAAACGGGCGCGGCTGGCGCTCGGGTGCGCTGGTGGAACGGCGCGAGCTGACGCAGTGGTTCTTCAAGATCTCGGATTATTCCGAAGAACTGCTGAACGCTCTGGACACGCTGGAAAACTGGCCCGCCAAGGTTCGACTGATGCAGGAAAACTGGATCGGCAAGTCGCGCGGCCTGCAATTCGGGTTCGAGCGCACGGATGGTGGGGAACCGATCACTGTCTACACGACGCGCCCCGACACGCTGCTGGGCGCATCCTTCGTTGGGATATCGCCCGATCACCCGATCGCCAAACAGCTTGAGGCCGAAAACCCGGAAGTCGCTGAATTCGTTGCCGAATGCCGCAAGGGCGGCACCACGGAAGAGGCCATCGAAACCGGCGAAAAGCTGGGTTTCGACACCGGCATTCGCGTCAAGCACCCGTTGGACCCGAACTGGGAGCTGCCGGTCTGGATCGCCAATTTCATCCTGATGGATTACGGCACCGGCGCGATCTTCGCCTGCCCGGCCCATGACCAGCGCGACCTTGATTTCTGCCGCAAATACGATCTGCCGGTGATCGACACCTTCTTTGCGCTGGACGACGACACGCCGGTCGACAAGATCGCCTTTGTCCCACCAAAAGAGCAGAAAGTCCGCTGGGTGAACCATTTCGCGGGCCTGACCGAAGCAACCGGAGAAGAGGCGATCAACACCACCATCGATTTCGCCGAAAAAGCCGGTTGGGGCGAAGGGGTCACGAAATATCGCCTGCGAGACTGGGGCTTGAGCCGTCAGCGCTATTGGGGTTGTCCGATTCCTGTCGTTCACTGCGAAAGCTGTGGTGTGGTCCCTGAAAAGAAAGAGAACCTTCCGGTTCGCCTGCCCGATGATGTCACCTTCGACAAACCGGGCAACCCGCTGGACCGTCACCCGACCTGGCGCGACTGCGCCTGCCCGAATTGTGGCGCCCCTGCCAAGCGCGAGACCGACACGATGGACACATTCGTGGATTCGTCGTGGTATTTCGCGCGCTTCACCGCTCCGCGCGCGGAAACGCCCACCGATCTGGCCGAGGCGGAATACTGGATGAATGTTGACCAGTATATCGGCGGGATCGAACACGCGATTCTGCATCTGCTGTATTCGCGGTTCTTCGCCCGCGCGATGAACATCACCGGGCATTTGCCGGACAAAGCCATCGAACCCTTCGACGCGCTGTTTACCCAAGGCATGGTGACGCACGAGATCTACCAGACCCGCGATGCCAACGGTCGTCCGGTCTATCACCTGCCCGAAGAGGTCACGGACGGAAAACTGGCTGACGGCACAGAGGTCGAGATCATCCCATCGGCCAAAATGTCAAAGTCCAAGAAGAACGTTGTCGACCCGGTCAGCATCATCTCGGCCTTCGGCGCCGATACCGCGCGCTGGTTCGTGCTGTCCGATTCGCCACCCGAACGGGACGTGGAATGGACGGCTGCGGGGGCCGAGGCCGCGTACAAGCATCTCAACCGTGTCTGGAATCTCTGCGACAAGATCGGCGCCATGGACCCGAACGCCACGGGTGAAGGCGATGAGGAACTGCTGCGCGAGATGCACAAAACCATCCGCGACGTGACATTGGGTGTTGAAAGCTTTGGCTTCAACGCGGCCATCGCCAAGCTTTATGCCTTCACCAACACCCTGGCGAAATCCAAGGCAGGTGCTGCGGCCCAAAAGCAGGCCATCAAAACGTTGGCACAGCTGATGTCGCCGATGACACCGCATCTGGCGGAAGATATTTGGGCCCATCAGGGCGGCGAAGGCCTTGTGGCCGTCGCGCCATGGCCCGTCGCCGACGAGGCGATGCTGGTTGATGACACCGTCACCTTGCCGATCCAGATCAACGGCAAGCGTCGCGCGGAAATCAGCGTGGCCAAGGATCTGGATAAAGCCGAGGTTGAAAAAATTGCGCTCAGCACTGAAGCTGTTCAAAAGGCGCTGGAAGGGAATGCGCCGAAGAAAGTGATCGTCGTTCCGGGCCGGATTGTGAATGTTGTCGTTTGATCGCAGAACGTTTTTGCTGATGCCGCTGGCGCTGGCCGCCTGCGGCTTTGAGCCCGTCTATGCACCTGGCGGATCAGGTTCGGCCTTGTATGGCCGCGTCGAGGTGTCGGCGCCCAACACCGTGGAAAGCTATTTGCTGGTCCAAAATCTGGAACAGCAACTGGGGCGAAGCGCCGGGTCGGTCAACGACTACAAGCTGGACGTTCAGGTTTCGACCGTGACGCGTGGCGCTGCAATCACCACCACAAACGAAACGCAACGCTACACCATCGACGGAAGCGCGCAATACACGCTGCGGTCCAACGCAACCGGTCAGATCATCGCCTCGGGCTCGGTGGCGGATTTTGTGTCATATTCTGCCGCAGGATCGACCGTTTCCACCTTGGCGGATGAGCGCGATGCCAAGAGACGGCTGATGATGATTCTGTCGGGTCAGATCATGAACCGTCTTTACGCCACACCGGGTCTGGCTGCATGAAGTTGGGCCCGCGCGAGGCTGAGGGGTATTTTGTCAAGCCGGACGCGGACAAGACAGGGCTGCTTATCTATGGCGCGGATGCGATGCGGGTTGCGCTCAAGCGGCAACAGGTGCTGGCCGCTCTGCTTGGCGCCCAAGCCGAAGAAGAAATGCGCCTGACCCGCATGCCCGGTGGCGATCTGCGTGGTGATCCCGCCCTGCTGCTGGACGCGGTCAAGGCGGTCGGCTTCTTTTCCGGCCCACGTGCCGTTTTCGTGGAAGACGCAACCGAAACCGCGGCGCCGGCAATTCTGGCCGCACTCGAAGATTGGGCCCCCGGAGACGCCCAGATCATCGTGACCTCAGGGCAATTGAAACCCAGCTCGAAAATCCGCAAGGCGTTCGAAGGCCACCCTGCCGCCTACGCCGTCGGCATTTATGACGACCCGCCCTCACGCGCCGAAGTGGAACGGGTTCTTGCCGAGTCGGGTATGAAAAACGTGCCCCGAGATGTCATGTCTGCAATCAGCGAATTGGCCGTCAGCCTCAGCCCCGGTGATTTCGCCCAAACGATTGAAAAACTGTCTCTTTACAAGCGCGGTGACAGCGCTGATTTGACGATCGAAGATATTGAGGCCTGCGCCCCGCGCTCGACCGAGGCGGCGCTGGATGATGTTCTCAACGTCGTTGCCGAAGGCCGCGCCGGTGAGATCGGGCCGCTGATCCGGAGGTTGCAGGCGCAGGGCACCAACGGCGTGACTCTGTGCATCGGAGCGATGCGGCATTTTCGGACACTCTATGCCTGCGCGTCCGATCCCGGCGGTGCTGCGCAGGGCATCGGTAAGCTGCGTCCACCGGTTTACGGCAAACGGCGTGACCGTATCCTGCGGCAGGCACAAGGTTGGGGCGCGACCAAGCTGCAAACCGCACTGACGGTTCTGACCGATACAGATTTGGCGTTGCGGTCGGCCGGGCAGACAGCCCCTGCCATGGCGCTGGTGGAACGCGCGATGATCCGATTGGCGATGTTGGCGCGATCCCGCTAGGTCACTCAGCCTTTTCCAGCCAGTCGGCGGCAGACCGACCGGCCCAGCGCCCGGTCGCCAGGCAAGCCGTGAGCAGATAGCCCCCGGTCGGGGCCTCCCAGTCCAGCATTTCCCCAGCGCAGAACACACCCGGCAGGGCCGTCAGCATCAGCCCGTCATCCAGCGCTGCCTGTTTGACACCACCTGCGGTCGAAATGGCTTCGCCCATCGGGCGAAGGCCGACATGCCGGACAGGCAGCTTTTTCAACATGCTCACTTGCACGGATTGAGGGTGGCCACCGCGTTTTGCCATTTCATGAAACAGGGCGATTTTCTGAGCAGACAGGTTCAGCGATTTCCTCATCCACTGGGACAGCGTTGTTTTCGACCGTTTCGCGGACAACCGCGCCAGCAGAGCCTGTTGGTCCAGATCAGGCGTCAGATCAGCAAACAATGGTGTCCCCGCGCGCAAGGCCGGTGTCAGCTTATACAGCCCTCCGCCTTCCAGACCGGTTCTGGAAATCGCAGCCTCTCCTCGGCTCTCCAAATCGCCTGCCATCCATCGGATCGATTTCAATGCGGCCCCGAAATGGGGCTGCATATGTGGGCTCCAATCAACGGAAATGGCTGAGTTTGCGGGTTCAAAGGGTGCCAAAGCCACGTCTTTTCCGGCCAATATCTGCGCCCAGTGACCGTCCGAGCCTAGGCGGGCCCAGCTTGCACCGCCCAGTGCCAGCACGGTGACATCCGTCGAAACACTGCGCCGCCCGTCCGGAGTGTCAAACACCGGCGCATCACCGTCCCAGCCTGTCCAACGCCAGCGGGTCCTGATTTCGACCCCGGCCTTGCCCAATCGTGCCAACCAGGCCCGCAATAAGGGCGAGGCCTTCATTGCTTGGGGAAACACGCGCCCCGTCGAGCCGACAAACAGCGTCTGCCCCAACCCGCGCGCCCAGTGCTGAACAGCTTCGGCATCAAAGTCAGACATGATCGGACGCAACCAATCTGCCGCTTCACCATAGGCGCGGATCAGGTCATCACGCGGCTCGTCCTTGGTCAGGTTCAGCCCCGATTTCCCGGCCATCAGGAACTTGCGCGCGACCGAAGGTTTGGCCTCGGCCACCAACACGGAATGCCCGGCTGCGGCGAGCTGTTCGGCCGCCATCAACCCGGCGGGGCCTGCTCCAATCACCACTGCCTGCGCCATTCGCACCCTCTTGCCTTCGCCCGTCACAGGCGCAAGTTTCACATCATCATGACGAACAGCGATCCAATCTGCCCGCTTTGCGACCGCCCGATCCCCGAGGGGGGTGGCAGCCTGCATCATCTGATCCCAAAACTCAAAGGAGGCAAGGGCGGACCTACCGTTCTGCTGCATCAGATCTGCCACAAAGAGGTGCACGCCACCCTGACCGAAGCCGAACTGGCACGCAGTTTCAACACGGTCGAGGCCCTGCGTGCGCATCCAAGGCTCGAGAAATTTCTGACTTGGGTTCGCAAACGCCCACCCGGATTTCGTTCGAAAGTTCCGGGCAAGCGGCGCGGGCGCTGATCAACCTGGCAGGATCTGGTCCCCGACAATATCTGTAAGAGGTTCGGACAGGCCTTCGATCACGATACCCTGAAAGTCCGGTACATGCACGAATTGTGCGCCCGCAACATGTTGGAATTCCAACGTCGTATAGGCGCGTTTCCACAGCCATTCGCGGTTTTCAACAGCCCAAAGGTCAGGATTGGGCGGGGTTTCGTCCGTAAAAGCATAAAAATGCAGGTCAAAGCCGTAAGGGGCGACCTCCTGCATCGACAACAACGACATGCCCTGGGCGCGCCAGAACGCGTCTTCGGCGGCAATATCGCCGGTTCGAAGGGTAATCTGACCGATCCGAGCCTGCGCAAAAGGCGCGTCAGGGTCCGCTGCATGCGGCGGTCGGTTGCCTTCGAAATCATGTTGCAGCAGCTCGATGACGAACCCTTCGGGATCCGCAAGATGGCACATGTAGCCGATGTCCAGAAACTGATTCGGCGTGCTCACTGGAACGTCAAACCTGCGCAGATGAGCCGCAGCAAGATCGACATCCGGCACGGTGATTCCTATCTTCCAGTAGCGCTGCCCCTTGTCATGGGTGTACCCTCCTCCACCCGGCAGCAACAAAATATCTGCGTCTGCACCGTCATAGCCGACACGGTGGCCGGTTTCTGTTCGGCCAACGGACATGCCCAGAATGTCGCGATAAAACGCGGCCAGCCGATCCGGGTCAGCGACCCGCAGGCGCAGTGCAGACAGCCTCATGAGCACAACCTTGCGATTCCCGCCGCGATCTCGGGGTCGGCGTTCACGCTGTCGGCAACCAGATCGCGTGCGGTTTGCATCAGGTGATCGGGATCGACAATCCGGTCCACTAGGCCAAATTCATACGCCTCTTGCGCGGTGATTTTCTGACCCGCCATAAAGATCAACTTGGCCCTTGCCGGTCCGACCAGAGCCGCCAGCCGCGCGGGGTCGGACGGTTGTGGCAGAAACCCCAGCTTCATCACCGGATAGAAGAACTTGGCCGACGGCACGGCAATGCGCAGATCGCAGGCCAGTGCCATACCGTTGGCCCCGCCTGCCAAAGTGCCGTTCAGTGCGGCAACGGTCAGACAGGGCAACGCGGCAATGGCGCCGGACAGCCTTTCCCAGACATCCGATTTGGCCAGACCGGCGCGCGCTTCGTCCAGATCTGCCCCGGCGCTGAACACTTTACCCGCGCCCGTCAGGATCAACGCCTTGGCCTCTGTCGCGGATTCGGCGATCTCGGCCAGTTCCGCCAGCATGACCCCCGTCAGGGCGTTCGCCTTGCCGGGATTGTTGATCGTGACGGTCCACAGGCCGCCTTCTTTGGTCAAATCGATCATATCAGCCCGGCCCGTTTGCGTATGTCATCAAGCCGGAGCGAAATTTCAGTGCCAAGGAACTCATCAGCATTATCCGTGCACATCCACAACAGCGCCCGCGCGGGCCAATCTGCTGGGATATGCACATCCCAGTCCAGCTGACTGACGGGATTTATGCCGCTGGCCTTGATCGACCGCTGCATATCGGTGGCCACCGTCCCCGGTGACAGGCCCATGGCGCGAATACCATTATGGGCTTCTTCCAGATGCAGACATTCCGTGAGCATCTTGGCCCCGGCCTTCGAGGCGCAATAATGGCTCCAGGCTTCGACCGGGTTCGACGCTGCACCGGACGAGATCGTCAGAATGCTCCCTCCTCCCGCAGCCCGCATCACCGGCAACGCCGCGCGCATCCCGTAGAAAATACCTTTCAGGTTGATGTCGATGGCCTTGCTCCACGCCTCGGTGTCAGCATTCGAGAGATGAAAGATCGGATCGATCACACCCGCGTTGCCGATCAGAACATCCAACCCACCGAACCGGTCCACGCATGTGGCCACGGCTTGTTCCACCTGCGCGAAATCGCTGACGTCACAGGCCAATGCGATGGCCTTATCGCCCAATGCGGCCGCCAGAGCGTCAATCTGATCCTGACTGCGAGCCACCAATGCGACATTGGCGCCGGCTGCGGCAAAAACGCGCCCTGCCTCGGCCCCAATTCCTCGGCTGGCCCCGGTTATGAGAACAGTTTTTCCCTGCATTTGCCCTTCCTCACGCATTGCAATCTCTGTCGGCTACAGCCGTAACGCGTAAACGGGGAAAGGGTCCAGCCCTTGCCCCCTTGACGATACCCGCCACAAAACCGACCATGCGCCACAAATTGATCAAGAAGGGTTACCTTATGTCCGTTTTCCTTCGCCGCAGCTGCGGCGCTGCCTTGGCTTATGCCGTTGCCACCCAAGGGGCGTTTGCCGATCTGTCGGCCGATGACGTCTGGTCCGATTGGCAGAGCTATTTCACCTCGATGGGTTACACCGTCACAGGAGACGAAAGCACTTCGGGCGACGTCACCACGATTTCCAACATGACACTTTCAGTGGCCCTTCCCGAAGAGGACGGACAGTTTCAGATGGTCATGCCGGAAATGACATTGACCGAAAATGGTGACGGGACCGTTACCATTGACCTGCCGGAAAGCTTTCCCATGGAAATCACCGGTCAGGCCGAAGACGAAAACTTCGCAGCCACTGTCACCTATTCCCACAGCCAACTGAACATGGTCGTGTCGGGCGCACCGGACGACATGACCTATGACTACAAGGCTGACAATCTGGGCGTGAAACTGGATTCGATTGAGGTCGATGGTGAGGCGCTGCCCAATGATGTGTTTGGCATCGATGTCCAGGCAAGCGATCTGTCCGGCAGCTCGCGGATGCAGATCGGCGACAATCGGAACATCAGCCAGACGTTCAACGCAGCCACGTTAACTTATGATCTGAACTTTAAGGATCCTGAAAGCGGCGAAAACGGGTTGATCAACGGTCAACTCGATCAACTGGCATTTGAGGGCAACAACGTCGTCCCGCCGGATTTTGACTTTTCGGACCCAGAAGCCTTTTACAAGGCTGGTTTTTCGTTTGACGGCACCTTCACCTATGCCGCAGGCAGCACGGATCTGAGCGGGACCAGCGAAGGTCAGGCGTTCTCGATGAACAGCACGTCCGAAGGCGGGCGTTTTGCAGCCAGCATCGATGCAGAGCGTATCGTCTATGACATTGACCAGAACAGCACGAAGATGGCCGTTACCACGGCGGGCCTGCCGTTCCCGATCGAACTTTCGATGGCCAAGGCGGGCCTGAACTTCGAATTCCCCATCCAGCAATCGGACGAGGTTCAACCCTTCGGCTTTGGGCTGAACCTGACCGATTTCACCATGTCGGACGTATTGTGGGGCATTTTCGATCCTGCGGGCGCGCTGCCGCGTGATCCGGCGACGATTGCGCTGGATGCGACGGGAACCGCGAAAGTGCTGATGAATATCTTCGATCCTGAAATCGACGTCGAATCCGACGAAGCGCCGGGGGAACTGCACTCGCTGAAGATCAACGAACTGCTGGTTTCGCTGGTTGGCGCCAAACTGACCGGTACCGGTGATTTTGCTTTCGACAACACCAATACCGAAGAGTTTGATGGCCTGCCCAGCCCAAGCGGCGTGGCGAACCTTCGGCTGGTTGGCGCCAACCAGTTGATCGACACTCTGATCGGCATGGGAATCATCTCGGAAGAAGACGCGCTGGGTGCCCGCATGATGATGGGTCTGATGGCAGTTCCGGGCGAAGAGCCGGACACACTGAACTCGAAGATCGAGTTCACCGAAGACGGCCAGATCCTGGCGAATGGTCAGCGTATCAAGTGACAATCAACGGAAAGGGCCGCGCAACATGCGGCCCTTTCTCTGCCCTGCCAACCCTTGCCCAAACCTCTGAAACGGCACGGGTTCACCGCGATACTCAACGCACAATCTGGTCACAGGTCTTGCGAGACGGGCGGTCCAAGGCTAGGTCCTTGGCAATCAACCCGGAGGCCTCATGACCTGCTCACCAGAAGAAATCAGCCATCATTTGCTTGACGTGGCCCGCAAGGCAGGCGCGGACGCGGCGGATGCCATCGTTATCGACGGATCCTCTGTTTCCGTCGAAGTGCGGGGCGGCGCGCTGGAACATGCCGAGCGCTCGGAAGGGACTGATTTGGGATTTCGGGTGTTTCTGGGCAAACGATCCGCCATTGTGTCCAGTTCCGACAGCCGCCCTGAAACCCTGCGCGCCATGGCGGAACGAGCTGTCGCAATGGCCAGGGAGGCCCCCGAAGATCCGTTTTCCGGGCTGGCTGACAAGGACCAGCTGGTCACAGACTGGAACATAGAGTCACTGGAATTGTCAGACCCCGCCCCGGCCCCGTCTGCCGAAGCCCTGATGCAGGATGCCCTGACGGCCGAGGCCGCAGCGCTGGCCGTCGCCGGCGTCACCCAGGTGTCGGATGCGGCCGCAAGCTATGGAACCCACCATGTGCATCTGGCCGCGACAAACGGGTTCACCGGCGGGTACGCGCGCAGCAGCCGGTCGGTTTCCTGTGTTGCGATCTCGGGCGAAGGCACGGGGATGGAACGGGACTATGACGGCGACAGCCGGACGTTCCAATCCGACCTGCGCAGCGCGAAAGAAATCGGGCGCACTGCAGGCGAACGCGCCGTGCAACAGGTTGGTGCGCGCAAACCTGAGACGGGAAGTTTTCCGGTGCTCTTCGACGAACGGATCTCGTCTTCGCTCATCGGCCACCTTCTGGCCGCCAGCAATGGCGCGGCGATCGCACGGGGCGCATCTTGGATCAAGGATTGTTTGGGGCAGGACGTTCTGCCTGCGCATCTGTCCCTGATCGAAGACCCGCACCGCCCGCGCATTTCGGGCTCGCGTCCCTTTGATGCCGAGGGTCTGCCGACACGACGCCGGGCAATCGTGGAAAACGGTGTTCTGACCGGCTGGACGCTGGACCTGTCAAGCGGGCGAAAACTGGATATGGCGTCCACGGGAAATGCCGCGCGTGGGGTCTCGGGCCCGCCATCGCCCAGCAACTGGAACCTGAGCCTGACACAAGGTGACCAAAGCCGCGCCGACCTGCTGCGCGATATGGGAACCGGGTTGCTGGTCACGTCCATGATCGGTTCAACGATCAACCCCAATACCGGTGACTATTCAAGGGGTGCATCGGGCTTCTGGGTCGAGAATGGCGAGATCACGCATCCGGTCAATGAATGCACCATCGCGGGCAATCTGCGGGACATGCTGCGCCGGATCATCCCGGCGAACGATGCCCGCCCATACCTGTCGCGCGTGGTTCCGTCGCTTCTGATCGAAGGAATGACACTTGCCGGCAACTGATCTGCCCCTGCTGATCGAGGCGGCGCTGGAGGCCGGCAAGATCGCCACGCGCTATTCCGGCACGCAAGCACAGCGCTGGGACAAACCCGATGGCGCCGGCCCAGTGACCGAGGCGGACCTTGCCGTGAACACGATGCTAGAGGAGCGGTTGTGTTCGGCGCGACCGGGCTATGGCTGGCTTAGTGAAGAATCCGAGGATTCCACCGACCGGCTGGACCGCAACAGCACTTTCATCATCGACCCGATCGACGGCACCCGGAGCTTTGCAGAAGGCGCGCGCACCTGGGCACATTCCATAGCCGTCGCCGATAACGGCGTGGTGACGGCGGCGGTCATTTACCTGCCGATGCGGGATTTGCTGTACACGGCGGCCCAAGGTCAGGGCGCGTCTCTCAATGGTAAGACGATCACGACCTCGGACACCGCAGAGCTTTTGCAATCAGAAATTCTGGCCGCCAAGCCGAACCTTGACGCACGGCATTGGCGCAATGCGCAGGCGCCAGAATTCGAACGCGCGTATCGTCCGTCACTTGCCTATCGCATGGCTTTGGTTGCGCAGGGGCGGTTCGACGGCATGCTGACCCTGCGCCCCAGTTGGGAATGGGACATTGCCGCCGGCGACCTGATCATCCGAGAGGCCGGCGGCGTGTGTTCCGACCGTACGGGTCAACGGCTGATCTTCAACAACATGCATCCCAGGTTGAACGGCGTGATCGCCGCCAGCGCCTCGATTCATCAGCAACTGTCGGCACTGCTGGATCCGGCCGGGCCGGGAATTGGAACATGAGCAAACCGCGCTCACTCAGCTTGGCCGCCTACAGGGTGTTGTCATGGGGGTTGCGCAACGGGGTTGCGCCGCAATCCAACCTGCCGCGCCCCGAAGGTGAGTTGCTATGGATCCATGTTGCCACCCCGGATCGGCTGCGGGCTGTGACCGACTTCTGCCGTCGGCTGTCGCAGGTCAGGGCCAAGCTGAATTTCCTGCTGACAGCCCCCCCGGATGAGGATCTGTCCAACTGGCCGGACAGCAGGTTCCCTTTGATCAACCTGCCACAGGAACAGAGTGGAGCCGCCCGCGAGTTTATCGAATACTGGCGTCCGAACATGGGGTTGTGGGTCGGTGGCGATCTGATGCCCAACATTGTCACGCGCGCTGACGAACAGGCGATCCCGCTGGTCCTGTTCGACGCCCAATTCAGCGTCACACTGTCCCGGAACGCCCGTTGGCTGCCGGACATCACACGGGTGACCTTTGACTGTTTCCGCAAGATTCTCACGCCATCCGCCGAGACGGCTCGACAGATCCGCCGCCTCGGAATCCAATCCGGAAAAGTTGCGGAATCACCGCCTTTGCGGATCAGCCCCAACCCTCGGCCCTGGCCAGAAGACGAACTTATCGAGACCACTCACACACTTGCCGGGCGCCCGGTTTGGCTGGCGGCATGGGTTCAGGACAAGGAGTTCATCTCGGTTCTGACAGCCCACCGTCAGGCACTGCGGATGCTGCATCGGCTGGTTCTGGTGTTGCACGTGGCAAACGAGCCGGAAGTCTCGCCGCTGAGACGGCGGCTGGAATCGATGGACCTGCGCTGCGTCAACTGGGATGAAGGGGACATGATTGAAGATACCACGCAGGTCGTCCTGACATCGGACCCCGAAAACCTGGGCCTGTGGCATCGCATGGCACCAGTGACCTTCATGGGCAGTTCACTGGAACGCGGCGCGGGCGGTCAGGATCCGTCCGAAGCAATCGCGCTGGGGTCTGCGATCATGTTCGGACCATATGTGCATCGCCATCAGGAATTCTATTCCAGCCTGCAACAGGTGAACGCCGCCAAAGAGGTTAAAACGGCAACCGAACTGGGCGACGCCGTTGTGCAGCTTCTGGCGCCGGATCAAGCTGCCGACATGGCGTTGGCGGGATGGCAATTGTTGACCGAAGGCGCACCGCAGGCTGACGCCCTGATCGAAATGGTGCAGGATATTCTGGATCAGCGGAGTGCGGATCATGCGGGCACCTGATTTCTGGAACACGACCCCGGACCAACCGGATCTTAGGGCGCGTATGCTGGCACCGTTGGGGCGCCTGTATGCAGCGGCAACCGCCCGTAGGATCGCCTCGGAATCCGGCGAAAAGCCGGGTGTGCCCGTGATCTGTATCGGCAACCTCAATGCTGGTGGAACCGGTAAGACACCAACGGTGATCTGGACCCTTGAACAGCTTCGAGGCGCCTGGCACGAACCACATGTCGTCACGCGGGGGCACGGAGGCTCTTTGGACGGGCCGGTGCAGGTTGATCCGACCCGGCACACGGCTGCCGAAGTAGGAGACGAGCCGCTGCTTCTGGCGATGTTTGCCGAAGTCTGGGTTGCCAAGGACAGGGCGGCGGGCGCACGGGCCGCCGCAGCGGCGGGCGCCACGGCAATCGTGCTGGATGACGGTTTTCAAAACCCCTCGGTGGCCAAGGATTTCTCGATCATTGTTGTCGATGCTCAACGCGGGTTCGGAAACGGTTTGTGCCTGCCTGCCGGGCCACTGCGGGAACCGGTCGACATCGGATTGAAACGGGCCGACCTTGTGTTGTCTCTGGGCGATGAGGCCGCGCAAATGGCTTTCACCGGTCAGTGGGGCGACAAGTTGTCTGTTCCCCATGTCACCGGAGCAATCGAGCCCCTGCAAACCGGCATGGACTGGACCGGCACACGCGCTTTGGCATTTGCCGGTATCGGCCACCCCGAGAAGTTCTTCAAAACCCTGCGACAGCTGGGCGTAGACCTGGTCCGCGCCGAAGCCCTGGACGACCACCAGCCTCTGACTCAGGCACTGATGGCCCGTCTGGAAAACGAGGCGCGCCAACTGGGTATTCAGATGATAACGACCGAGAAAGACGCCGTACGTCTGCCCCCGGCTTTTCGGAGCAAAGTGATCACTCTGCCGGTTCGTCTGCGAGTGGGCGAAACTGACAAGGTCCGCGACATGCTATTGAATGCAGCACCTGCACCAAAATAGGCCCGGTCGGCCCCTACAGGGCCAACCGGAAAAGGGTTTTTAGCCGCCCAGTTCGTCTTCGATCAGCTTTTTGAAGTCAGCGTAGGACTGGTTGTCGACTTTCTTGCCGTTCACAAGGAACGACGGGGTCGACTGAATACCATCTCGTTCGGCGTTTTCCTGATACCACGCAGCCAATGTCCGCGCCTTGGTACCGTCTTGCAGGCAAGCCTCAAGCTGGTCGCCATCGATGCCGGCCAAACGACCGATCTTGCGCAGCTCGTCCACGATCTCGGCCGGACCACCTGCGCGTGTCCATTCTGCCTGCCCTTCATAGATCAGGTCTGTGATACCGAAAAACTTTTCGGGGCCAGCGCAGCGTGCAACCATCGATGCCCAAAGGCCGTAGCGGTCAAAATACACCTCACGATAGGTAAACTTGACCTTGCCGGTGTCGATGAAGTCTTTCTTGAGCTGCTTATACGCGCCTGTGTGGAAGTTTGCGCAGTGCGGGCAGGTATATGATGCATATTCGATGATTTCGACAGGTGCATCCTCGGCGCCCTGCACCATCTCGACGATCGTCGAAGTATCCAGGTCTGCCTCCTGCGCTTCGGCGGCACTGACCAGTGGAATGGTGACATTGGTGTTCGACCCTGTCAGCCAATAGCCGCCAGCGGCCACGGCGACGGCCGCACAGATTACGGTTGCAATACGGCTCATTTTCAGCCCTTTCTCAGCGTTTCTGTTTGGATAAAACGTTGCGCCCGAGACGTTCAAGAGCCGCGCGCAAATCTACATCATGTACATCGCGTGACATTTTGTCGGCCTCGGCGGCAATGTCAGGCGCAATCTGGGGTTTGGCTTGCTTCGGCTTGTGGTCGAAACTGGCCTGCCCCTCGGCAAATCCGGTCGGAGCGGTCTGGGTGATACGGACACGGCTGATGGCGTTATAGCCATAGACCGCGTTTACCTTGCCGCGCAGCTGTTCCTTCTGCATTTCCAGCATCGGAGCCTGTGGCCCGGTCGTTAACACAGTTAGGGTGGCACCAAATCCGCCCTTGCCATAACCCACTTTGACCGGGCGCGCGATGGCGGCGGTTTCCTGGCCGACAATCTCGGCCCAGTGGGTCAAAAGCCGCGACACGGCAAACCCCCGGCTTTCCCCGGCGCGCCGGATCTGATCGTTCAGCAAGGATGCGGTGCGTTTGAACCCGCGGGTCGAAGAACGTCTGCGTTGCATCTGGTTTCCTGCTCCTACACCTCTATTGTACTGGGCAGGCCACCATGTGCCAGCGAAACCCGACCGGGAGTTGAATAAAACTTGCGTGACTCTGCTGAATTCACCGTCAGTGATGCGTTGCTGGAATGGTACGACCGGCACGCCCGCGAAATGCCATGGCGCATCGGTCCGGCA
This sequence comes from Ruegeria sp. HKCCD7559, assembly GCF_013110575.1. Lineage (NCBI taxonomy): Bacteria > Pseudomonadati > Pseudomonadota > Alphaproteobacteria > Rhodobacterales > Roseobacteraceae > Ruegeria > Ruegeria sp. HKCCD7559. The sequence goes on along the minus strand of NZ_WVQU01000009.1, from coordinate 51,342 downwards.
GATCGCGCCGCCGGGATGCGCCCCGACCCCTATCGGGTCTGGCTGTCCGAAGTGATGTTGCAGCAGACAACAGTTGCCGCCGTTCGCGACTATTTCCTGCGCTTCACCACCCGATGGCCTACGGTTCAGGCTCTGGCCGCCGCACCGGACGATCAGGTCATGGGGGAATGGGCCGGGCTTGGCTATTACGCCCGCGCCCGCAATCTTTTGAAATGCGCCCGGGCCGTCACGCAAGACTACGATGGCCGGTTTCCCGACAGCTTTGAAGCGCTGCTGAACCTACCCGGCATAGGCCCCTATACCGCCGCTGCGATCTCGGCCATCGCGTTTGATCGGCCTGAAACCGTGCTGGACGGAAACGTCGAGCGTGTCATGGCCCGGCTCCATGACATTCACGATCCGCTGCCCGGCTCCAAACCCCTGCTGAAGGAAAAGGCGTCGACCCTGACCCCGGCCACACGTCCCGGCGATTACGCGCAGGCGGTCATGGATTTGGGGGCAACCATCTGCACGCCGAAGTCGCCGGCATGTGGCATTTGCCCCCTGCGTGACCCCTGTCAGAGCCGCGTCGCAGGCACCCAGGCCGACCTGCCACGAAAAACACCCAAAAAGCCCAAATCCACGCGCTATGGGCACGTGTATGTTGCGCAAAGCGCAGACGGGGCCATGGTGCTGGAACGCCGGCCTGACAAAGGTTTGCTGGGCGGAATGCTGGGCTGGCCCGGATCAGAGTGGAACGATGCCCCGGCCGAACGGCCTCCGTTCCCGGCGAATTGGAAGATGTTGCCGGGCGAAGTCCGCCATACATTTACGCATTTCCACCTGATTTTGCGGATCTGGACCACAGATGCCGCCGATCACGACGTACCCGAACATCTGACAGTTGTAGACAAACAAAGCTTCAGGCCCGGCGACCTGCCAACCGTGATGCGCAAGGCCTATGATCTTTGGCGAGGACAATAAGTCCGCTGTGCAAATCTTCGGGCCATGGCTAGGATATCTCCGTAAAGTCGGAGCAGAAAAGATGATCGCAACAGGCACATTGTCCCGCTGGCAATCTGCATCCCCTTTCTGGGTGTCGCTGCTGCTGATTCCGCTGGTCTGGTTTTCAGCTGCCACCGGTGGATGGTCACTGCTGCTGGTTCCTGCCGCAACCTGGTGGGCTTTTGCAGTGCTGGACCGGATCACCGGGCTCAACACGCAAAACGCCGACCCCGAGACGCCGGACACGGCGCTGCAATGGTACATATTACTGACAAAACTCTGGGCCCCGATCCAGTTCGTCACCCTTTTTGGTCTGATCTGGTACGCAACCCACGGCACCCATCTGTCAACGCTTGAGAAAATCGGCCTCTTCTTTGGCATGGGCGTCATTTCGGGCACGATTGGGATCAATTACAGCCACGAGTTGATGCACCAGAAAAGCCATATGGAACGCTGGCTGGGGGACATCCTTCTTGCCATGGTGCTGTATTCTCATTTTCGGTCCGAGCACCTGTTGGTCCATCACCGCCATGTTGGCACCCCACGCGATCCGGTAACGGCGCGCTACAACGAAGGTTTCCATCGCTTCTATCCCCGCGTTCTGTGGCAATGCTGGGTTTCGGCCTTCAACGCCGAGCGCAACAAGCTGGCCCGCGTCGGCAGACCGTGGACAGATCGTTCAAACCCGTTCTGGCGGTACTGGGCGCTGCAAGGTGGGATGCTGGCACTGGCCGGCCTGATCGGAGGATGGTCCGGCGTGGCGCTGTTTCTGCTTCAGGCTGGTGTCGCGATCTGGCAGCTCGAGCTGGTCAATTACGTCGAGCATTACGGCCTGACCCGAAAACACCTGGGCGACGGACGGTACGAGCATGTCCTGCCACGCCATTCCTGGAATGCCTCGCAGAAAGCTTCGAACTGGTTGCTGATCAATCTTCAGCGCCATTCGGACCACCATTACAAACCCAATCGCCGGTTTCCGCTGCTGCAACATCACGCGTCGGACGCAGCCCCACAATTGCCCTATGGCTATCCCGTCATGACCGTGTTCGCTATGATCCCTCCGCTTTGGCGGCGGGTCATGAACCCGCGCGTTCGCGCGTGGCGACGCCACTATTATCCCGAGATCACCGACTGGCACCCCTACAACAAATCTTTGAACCCCATGCCCAAAGCGTGACCGCAGCGCGCACTGGCGCGCTGCTTGACCCAACTGTCAGCACTGCATCTGCGATCCTGTTCTGACGGGCGGGAGGCCCTCAGCTTTTCATCACCCAGACATCCATCGGCGCCTCGACCCCTCGCACGGTTTGGTCGCGGCAGGCACCAAAACCGGCCATGACCTCCGGCGCCTGCGGGTTTTCTTCCTCAACCCGCAAACGCACGGCATCGCTGACAACGATACGCGCCTTGAAATCACGCGTCAGTGCCTCAAGCTTGGCCGCCACATTGACCGCATCGCCAATCACCGCGAATTCCAACCGGTTGGCGCCGATATCCCCAAGTACGACCGAGCCGTAATGCACCCCAACGCCGACATGGATTTCGGGCTCTCCCACCCTGCGACGTTCCAGATTCCAACGGTCGATCACACCCACCATCGCACGCGCGCAGTCCAGGGCATTGCTCGCGTCCAGGGGCGTCGGCACCGGAGTGCCGAAGGTCGCCATCAAACCGTCGCCCAGATACTTGTCCAAGGTCCCGTGGTGCCGGAATACCTCGGTTTCCATACGGGCATGAAACCCGCGCAGAACCTCGATCACTTCATAGGGATCCCGCCCGGCGGCGTATTTGGTGAACCCGACGATATCGATGAAAAGAACGGCCACATCTTCTTTGCGGACCTGTTTCAGCGGTTCATCGTTCTGGCTCAGCTCATCCACCACATTGGGCGAGAAATACCGCGACAGGTTGGCCCGTTCACGTTCCAATCCTGCGTTGTTCATCAACAATTGATTGAGACGCCGCATCGAAATGCCCAGAGTTACCGCGACCATTATGAATACGATCACTTGCTGGATACGTTGAGGGACCATGAAACTGTTGGGGTCCAACAGCTCGGCAACATCCGGATAGCCCTGCAAGGCCTCTGCAACCTTTTCGCTGATCCCCGGAATCGGCGTTGCCACCCACGAGGCAACGATCCAACCGATCGTCCACATCAATGCCGTCCACGAACCGATGGCAATGACCGTTCGCCAGGAATAAGCCAGGGTTCCAGCCGCCAGGATGACGAAAAAGTACTGAAAGTTGTCAAACCGGTATTGCATGGCCAGAGGGCGAACATCGTCACTGAACGGGTTGGGCACGATCATTCCAAGGGTCATGATCAGCAAATCCACGAAGATCAAAAGAAGCTCGACCCGCGATTGTCCCACCCGACCGGAACGGCGGATCAGCCAACCGTTGGCGCAGATCAGCAGCAGAATGAAGTGATACCAAAGCACCTCCCATTGCGGGTTCAGGAAAACCAGAAGAACCCCGGTCAGCGCCATCGCCACCCAGCGCGCGCGGACGGCCAGTTCCAACCCTTCTCGCTTGTGCCGCTCCAACGCGGCCTCGGTGTATTTGTTGTCCAGATCGAACGTGTCAGGTTCCGTGAAAAACAGACTGCGGCGGGGCTGCGCGGTTGTCTCGGTCATGGCCGTGATCTTTCTTGCAGTGTCAGGGTCAACAACATGCAATCACTGTTGATCCGAAAACAAAAGACCCCGCCGTAGGATCGGCGGGGCAAGGCGTAGTGCCTTGTGTCAGGCCACAGGCACCGGCGGTGTTCTTTGTATCAGTTCATCTCGGCCCGGATCTGCTGGCGCAGAACGTCGATCGGAACCGTTTTGCCGTCACGCTTGAAGCACCAATAGGTCCAGCCATTGCAGGATGGCGCATTTTCCAGATGGGCGCCCACCTGATGGATCGAGCCTTTGACGTTGTCACCGACCAATGTGCCATCGGCCCGGACCTTGGCTTTGTGGCGCTGGTTCATGGAATACAACTCTTCGCCCGGGCGCAGCATGCCACGTTCGACCAGTTGCCCGAAGGGCACGCGCGGTTCGGCGCGTTTGCTGGCACTGACTTCCAGCGCTTCGCGGTCGAACTTGCGGACCTTGGCAATACGCTTCTCGGCCACCTTGCGGTAGCTTTCCTCGCGCTCGATCCCGATGAACTCGCGACCCAGCATTTTGGCGACTGCACCGGTTGTACCTGTGCCAAAGAACGGATCCAAAATCACATCGCCCGGATTGGTCGAGCCAATCAACACGCGGTGCAGCAGCGATTCCGGCTTTTGTGTCGGGTGTGCCTTGTCGCCGTTTTCATCTTTTAGACGCTCATGCCCGGTGCAGATCGGCAGCACCCAATCGCTGCGCATCTGCACGCCTTCGTTCAGAGCCTTTAGCGCCTCATAGTTGAAGGTGTATTTCGCGCCTTCGCGTTTGCTGGCCCAGATCATCGTCTCATGCGCGTTGGTAAAGCGCTTGCCCCGGAAATTCGGCATCGGGTTCGACTTGCGCCAGACCACATCGTTGAGGATCCAATATCCTGCGTCCTGCAAAGCCGAGCCTACACGGAAAATATTGTGGTAAGAACCGATCACCCAGATAGCGCCGTTGGGCTTCAGCAGACGGTGTGCTGCCTTCAACCATTCGCGCGTGAACTGGTCATAGGCACCAAAGCTGGAAAACTGGTCCCAGTGATCATCAACCGCATCCACCTGAGAGTTATCCGGGCGGTGCAACTGGCCTTTCAGCTGCAAGTTATACGGAGGATCGGCGAAAATCAGGTCAACCGACGCCTCGGGCAGACTGTTCATCACTTCGATGCAGTCCCCGGATAGAATCGTGTTTAAAGGGAGCGCTTTTGCGCCCTTTTTGGTGGTCGTTGTCATATCACTGCCTCAAGTATCCACGGCGCTTTTGCGCTCATTTGGTTGAGACAAGGATGAGTCAAAGACGATTCGCCGTCAATTTCTTTTTTGAATCAGCGACTTACGATTTACTCTTGATACAAGATATTGTGCACTGGCTTGAACGAACGTCTATGGTGTGGGGTCACGCCAAGATTTTGCAGCGCTTCCTTGTGTTGTTTTGACGGATAGCCGGCGTTGGTTTCCCATCCATATCCCGGATGCTGTTGCGCCAAATCCACCATCACCTGATCGCGCCAGTTTTTCGCAAGGATCGAGGCGGCTGCAATCGACACCGATCGGGCATCCCCCTTCACGACGGCCTGCGACGGGATTTTCAGGCCGCGTGGAATCATATTCCCGTCGATAAGCAGGAAATCGGGGGCCGGCGACAGTGCCTCAACCGCGCGCAGCATCGCCAGATGCGATGCCCTGAGGATGTTGATCTCGTCAATCTCGGCGACCGAGGCTTCGGCCACGGCAAACTCGGCGCTGTGCCGGATCTCGGCATCCAGGGCGGCCCGACGTCTGGCCGTCAGCTTCTTGGAATCATTCAACCCTTCGGGGATGGCCTGTGGGTTCAGGATCACCGCTGCCGCGACGACCGGGCCGGCCAAAGGGCCGCGCCCGACCTCATCCAGGCCCGCGATGCGGCAATGGCCCCGGCCCAGCAGCGCCTGTTCAAGTTCGAAATCTGGTTTTGTCATGCCTTTGGAAAACCGTGTTTCACACAGCGCCGCAAGAAAAAAAGAGAGGGCAGCCCACACCGCCCTCTCTCACACGGCGCTTCTTTGGCGCCGCTCCTGCTCAACCGGTGTTACTGGTAAACGACACGGTATCCTTTCTGGCGCAGGCACGCGGGTTCGTATGCCCGCTTGACCTTTTGCCCATTCCAGAAACCGACTTTGCACTCTTGCGGCAGGCTATTGGCATGTTTGTAGTGCTTCTTGAGGCATTTCGGCCCAAGCAGCGGATGATCCTGTGAATACCCGTTGAATGTGCGCAGGCAGCGCTGGGGCAGATCATAACGCGCCACGCGCGGCGGCAGAGGGCGCACCGGCTGCGGCGTGTAAGGTGCCGGGGTATAGGTTTGGTGGCGAGTCGCCCGATCCTTTTTCTTTTCCTTGTTGTAATAGTGAACCCCGGCCCCGATGATCGCGATGGCGGCCAGCCCGCCAAGAATGTCCTTTGCGTCCGCAGCCCGTGCCTGAGACGCAGACACCCCGGTTATTGCAACCGCGGTCGCAACGATGAATGCGATGAATTTCTTATGCATGATGCGTGTCCTTCATAGTGTTTGGGCGACCGTGTGACGGAGCGCGTCCTGATTGCCCTGACACTGGGGGCGACCGGCCCAGACAAGCAATAACGGCCCGGTGTTATCGGATATCAAAACCCGCAAACCCCTTGGGTTATTGAATATCGCGGCGACTCGTGCGCAGGATGCGGCCTATGAAACAGATCCTCTCTTCTCTGACCTTTGCGGTCCTGATATCGCTTGGCTCTGCTGCGTCTGCGGCGGATTGCTATGCGGATTACAAGGCCAAGAAAGACAACCCGCTGCGTTTGCATTATGGGGTTATCCAGGTCTCGAACTGCGACAAGGGCCAGGCCCAAGCAGAAATCGCCCAGCGCCTGAGCGCGTCAGGCTGGACCTTGCTTGAAGTGCAGTCCGTTTTCGGGCCGGAAGGGTTGGATCAGAGGAAAGGCAATGCCGGACAATACTATCTCCGTTTCTGACGCACGCCGGTCGGGGGTCCGTCTGGTTGTGCTGGGCGTCGCAGCCATTATCGCCATTCTGATCACCGCTGCCGTTTTCCTGTTCTGGACCCTGCCGGACGCCAACGCATTCAACGCGCGGGTCGAGCGATTGTTCATCGAGACCGATCTGACCTCGCAAACCGAAATCCGGTTGCTTGAAATTCTGGCTCAGTCCGGCACCGCCTTCGCCGACACCCTGTCCAGCTATCGGATGGTGATCTATGTGCTGCTGGTTTTTGCCTGCGCCATGATGGCCTCGGCATTGGTCTTTCTGGTGATGCTGGTACTGCTGAACCGACGCATGGCGCAGATCGAACGCACCGGCATTCAGGTGACCTCGTTGCTGATCAGCCGCGAGGAAAACACCGTCTACCTCAACAACATGGATTTCAAACTCACGCCTGCCGCCATGGAAACCTTGTCGGTTCTGGCTGAATCGCGACTGGATGATGAGGTTTTGTCCGGCGCCCAGATCGAGGCGATGATTTCCGGCCGTAATGAAGCCGATTGCGACGAAGCCGCAGGCGCGACGCGGATCAAACGGTTGCGGGATGCGCTTGGCAATCAGATGGTCAGTGAACTTCTGGTCAAAAACATCGCCAAAAAAGGGTACATGCTGTCCATCGAAAAAGACGTCATACAAATGGTCTGAACCTTGCTGCATGACCGTATGCGTTGGCACTTTTCCCTTCTGCGCCTCTTGGAATGTGGGATGCAAAGCCCCATTCTAGAAAAAACCCAGGCAAGGGAGGTCGCATATGAACGTCCACGCCGCACCAAAAATCAATGGGTATGGAATATCGGTTGAATCGCTGAATGGCAGAATTGCCATTTATCGCAATGATGTGCTTTTGGCTGAAAGCACAGATGCCAAGGTGATGTATGAAACGCGCCTGCCGCCCACGATCTATGTTCCCCGCGCGGATGTCTGTGTTGATTTGAGCGAAGAAACAGACCTGCAAACATTCTGCCCGTTCAAAGGCACTGCCACGTATCACGACATCAATCTGGGGTCCGAAAACCTGGCCAATTCTGTCTGGGCCTATGAGGAAGCCCTGCCCGAAAGCGCGGCCATTCAAGGCTGTATCGGCTTTGTGCCCGGCGCCTATACGAAGATCCATCTGGGCGACAACCGCCTTCGCGAACCTGAAGACGGCAACATCAGCGGGCCCCTGATTGATTGGTTGATGCGTGGTGCTTCGACCGCGGCAACGCCCGAAAGCTTTACCAAAGCGCTCGCCGAAAAGATGCTGGAGCACGGCATCGCAATACAAAGGCTGAGCATTCTGGCCTGGTCCCTTCACCCCCTGATCGCGGGAAAGCACTATATCTGGGAAAAAGATGAAGAAGAGATTCTGACCCGGGCTCCGACATACGAAATCTATGATCACCCAGCTTTCATCAACAGCCCCTTGCGGCATGTCTCGAACGGCCTGGGTGGCGTGCGGCAAAGGTTGAATGATGAAAACCCGCATAACAGTTTCCCGATCATGGAGGACCTGCGGGCCAAGGGCGCAACAGATTACGTGGCCATGCCCTTGCCGTTTTCCGACGGGCGCACCAATGTTCTGACGCTGACCTGCGATCACCCGGACGGGTTTACCACCGAAAATCTGGGCCTTGTCTTTGAATGTTCCTCGGTAATCGCCCGTTTCTACGAAGTGTTCATGCAGCGTGAAAACGCGCAGGTCTTGCTGGAAACCTATGTCGGCAAACGCACCGGCGCGCGCGTATTGGGCGGCGAAATCAGGCGGGGTGACGGGGATGAGATCGACGCCGCCATCATGTTCTGCGACCTCCGTAATTCAACGAGCCTGGAAGAGAAGCTGGGCCGGGGCGAGTATATCAATCTGCTGAACGAGTTCTTTGAAACGGTCTCGGGCATTGTTCATGACAACAACGGAGAAGTCCTCAAGTTCATTGGCGACGCTGTGCTTGCCGTCTTCCCGGCAACGGACGAGGATGCCAGTACGGCCCGCACCAATGCCCAGCGCTCGGCGATCAAAATCGTCGAAACTTTGGGAGAGCTGCGAAAAGTAGGTACGGACAGGCATTGCGACTGTTCGATCGGCGTCGCGTATGGGCGTGTCACCTACGGCAATGTGGGATCTCGCGAACGGCTTGATTTCACAGTTATCGGTCAGGCCGCAAACATCGCCGCACGTTTGGGCGAGTTCGGCAAGTCGCAAGGGCACCGCATTGTCGTTTCAGAAGACATCGAACCCGCCTGTTCCAATGCTGTACCGCTGGGAGACGTCAATCTGCACAATGTGTCCCGTCCCGTCAGATCATACGCTTTACGAACCGCAGCCGATGAGATTCTGAACGGTTGAGGCCTGTCGTTTGCAGTTCTGAAGAAACCCGCATTGCCTTGATCAACGTGACGCCCTTGCGATCATGCTTCACCGATCACTTCGATCCGGAGGCGTTCTGCTCAAACGGCCCCCAACAAGATCAATGCGGTCTGCGCCGGCGAGATCGTGTTCTGAAGTTGCGCAATCTGACTTCTGGCCAAATAGGTGTCGGTCAGTTTCTCAACAGACTGTGGGTTCGAAAACTGTGCCAGGTCATCCGAGCCGGTCAGTTTGAGCAACCTAGCCTTGAACTCGACCAGTTGTTTGTCAATGTCCAGCTGCGCAAAGGATGACGGCAGTCCAAGTGCCGTTTCCATCATGCTGCGCAAAGGTGGCAGCCCCATAAGATCAAACCACTTTGTGTCTGCGCTTGAGGTCCTGTTGGCAAGATCCGAAAGCTCTCGTTGTGCATAGAGCGAAATTCGCATCGTTTCATCCGACTCGCCAACGGCGATTTCAAACCTGGCCGTCAAATTGGCCTGGGCGATTTGCTCCATGTCGGACGTCCGCGCGGTTTTTCGGACAGCTCCGGGACCAAACCCAAAGGCGTCAGAAAATGCCCGGTATCGCTTGTCGGCCAAACGATTGGACAACGCGTCATCCGCCTGTGTCCCATCCTCGAGGATTTTGCGTATGAAAAACCGGTTGTCCAAATCTCCTTCCAAGCCGAACGCACCCAAAGCGACCTGCAACAACCTGCGATCCGTAACCAGCTCTTCAGCGGATTGGATTTTCCCGATGTTGTCCAGAAAATACTTTGTCTCTCTTTCATTTGCTGCTGACGACGAAAAACTCTGGAGCTGACTTTCATAGGTACGTTGCAGGAACCGCCAGCCCACGATTCCGCCGCTTGGAATGACGGGTTGGAATGTCATTGCTGGTAAGCCATCAGCCGCTCTTCGCGCGGCAGAAGCGAGCGAAGCGATTTGAGGCACTTGTAATAATGCTCTGCAACCAGGGCATCCGTGGCTTCGGCCAAGACCCGACGGCTATCCGCATCCGTAAAAACCTGGCTCAGCTCTTCCACGCGGCGCAACAGTTGCTGACGTGCTTGGCAAGGTTCGATGTCCCCTGACAATACAAGCTGCGCGGCATAACAGACGCGGCGCACCGGCGTATTCACCTCATCCGGATGAATCGCGTCCCGCAATCGAAGTACATTTGCCTGGGGCGTCATAATAGAAAACCGGCCGCGGCGATCGCCGTTCTCAATTACGACCCCGTTGATCAGAACCCTTTCTTTCGGGGCAAGCTTTAGGACCAGACCGCTCATCAAGTTGCCCTCATTTGGCGCAACCCGCGCAGTACGGCCGTGTTGATTTCCACCAACGGCTCAACGGTTGCGCCGTCTCCCAGAACGCGGCTGCTGTGTTGTTCGGTGAATTCGGCAAGGTAGAAGATCCTGGCTCTCAGGTCGTTGGGCAGGGCATTCTCGGAATCGGCAACGCCGGTTGCGAGCACCCCCCATAGCCGCCGGTTTTCGTGCACGGCCTGAACAAAACCCGAAAAATCCGTTGCCTTTTGTGCTGTTGCTGCCTTCAGGCGCCGTGTGATCCTTGAAATCGCTTCGTATTCTGTGTCTCGAGGCGTCCGAGTCGGCGCGGTGGTTTGCGCATAAGTTTGATGGGCTAGGGTTTGCGGTGTCACTTGAAATCCTTCCAAAGGGCCGTCATCAGGCAGTCATTGATGGGGCGCGAAGAACGCGCCCCAACCGATTTCGCGAATTAGCGGAACAGCGACAGAATCGACTGCGGTGCCTGATTGGCGATCGAAAGCGACTGTGTTGCCAACTGTTGCTGAACCTGAAGCGCCTGTAGCCGCGCCGAAGTCTCTTCCATGTCCGCGTCGACCAGAGACCCGATACCTGACTTGAACGAGTCGGACAGGTTCGAGATGAACTCTTTCTGAGTTTCGATCCGGCCTTGGGAGGAACCGAAAGCAGCTGATGCATCGATCGAAGTATCGATCAGCGATTCAACGGCGGCCAGGGCAGCGGTCGCACCCGCACCGGTCGATACATCAATGCCGGCCAGCGCGCCAAGACCACCTGCGCCGGCGTTCACGAATTGAGCCGAGAATGAAATGTCAGAGCCCGTACCGTTGGTGATGGACAGGGTTCCTGCTGTACCCGAGTCATAGTCGACGGTCAGACCGGTAATCCCAAGCTCTTCAATCTTCGATTTCAATCCAACGGCAACCAGATCACCGGTTGTTGTCGCGGCGGCGTCTTCGGCAGACACGGTATAGGACACGACCTGATCGTTGATCGCGACGACAACCTTGTCGCCGGCGGCAAATGCACCGCTGGATTCGTCGGTGACCAGCGCGGTCGCAGCAGTCGCGCCGTTGTCGATGGTTGCGCCGACGCGATCGTTGCCTGCCGATGCGCCGGTCGAACCGTCAAAAACCTGCTTGGTGACATAACCGCCGGTTGACAGGTTCTGCCCTGCAACGGTGATCGACGATGCGGTCACGGCCCCGGTATTGTCACGATCCAACGACGCCAGAACCGAAGCGGAACCAGCAGAGCCGTCAACCAGGTTCAGGCCATTGAACTGCGCTGCGCTGACAACGGACGCAATCTGATCTTTCAGAGCAGTCACATCATCATTGATTTTGCCTCGATCAACGTTGTCTTCCTGCGCGGCGACGATCTTGCCTTTCATCTGGGTCAGCAGATCAGTGACGGTTTCTGCGGCATTCCGGGCAACGGCGACGGTCGATTCGCCAAGCGCGAGGCTGTCCTTGATGGCGTTGAAACCTTTGACGTCCGACTCCATCACTTTGGAAATCGCCCATACTGCCGAGTTGTCCTTGGCCGTTGCGACATCCTTGCCGGTCGAGATCGCGTTCTGGGTCATCGCCAGGTTTTTGTTGACCGACTTGAGAGTTTGCAGCGCAACCATCGCGCCATTGTTTGTCAGAATGCTGGACATAGCTTTCATCCTTTTCGTTCGGGCCATTTTGCCCATGTTCACCCCGCACTATTTGCGGGCATTGGTGTCTTTCTGACCTGTGCGACGCGCCGCGTGGCCGTTCGCGCCACCTGTTGATCTCAGGTGCAACACCACTTTTGAACTCGATCCCCTAACGGAGTGCTAAAGCGCCCGGCCCAGAAATTTCGGATTTGAATCAAAATTCTGCCTATGCCCGCTTTTCCAGCTTTGCCGTGCTGCGCACCGCGAATTCACTTCGCTGTCCGTCTGCACCATAGGTGCTGAATTCCTGCCGAACGCGCCGCAATTCAGCCATTCGGCTGGCGACCGCCCGGATGCCTTCAGCCGCGCTGTTCAGCAGCGCCTGATTGCGCTCGGCTTTCTGTTGGACGCGAATCAGTGCCTCACTTTCCAGCACCTGAAGATCATTGATTGCCCCGATCAGCTTTTCTTTTTCAGGCACCATGCTGGACAAACGGTCCAGATCCCCCTGCACAAGTGCTGCACGTTCCAAATCCAGGACTTCTTCCAAAGACTTGATCAACGCTTTATCGGCCTTAGAAGTCATCGGTTTTCTCCATCAGTGACTTGAACAGAATTTCGGAAAGGCCCACGCCGCCGGACCGGGCCAGTTGCTGCGCCTGATGTTGAACAAGCATCGAAGAAAACTGATCCTCACCGGCGCCACCGCCAAAGGACTGACGGGTCTTTCCCAACCCGGCAGATTTCAGCGTTTCGGCCAGAAACGCGGCCTCCAGCTCTATGGCGGCGTTTTTCAGCCGGGTCTGGGGTGACTGTAATTGAGATACGTGAGGAAGGGTGGAAACCTTCATGGCATTCTCCGAATTTGCTTCGAACTTTCTCGATCAAAGGTGAAAGCGGTTAAAATAAACGTAACTTCCTACAGGCAGTGTTCCGACCAGTCACACGGAGCCGGAGCAAAATGCCCAACCCCCTAACGCTGGCGAACGCAACGCCGACCACAACCGAGAAAGCCGTCACATCTCGTAAGGCTCCGGGCCAAAACACTGGCTCGGAGAGCTTTCAGGATATCCTCGGGCAAGAGGTTGGTGCCACCGGCCGCCCTGAAGGCGAAAACGCTGCCATCAATGCCGAGCTGAAAATTGTCGAATCAGAGCCCGAATTTGTGCCGGAGACAACGGCCGAGGCATCTGAAACGGCCCATCCCACCCCGATTTCAGAACACATCGGCGAACAGCAACCCCCTTCTGCATTTCTGGAAACCCCGGACCTGGACGAGGTAAAGGTGGTGCCGGTTCAGTTGGCGGAGGTAAATCAAGCACCCTCGGAAACACTGAAACAACCACCGGTATCAGTACCAAAAGGTTTGCCCACACAAAGCGACACGCCTTCCCAGGTTCCGGCGCTCTCGCAGAAGGCGCTGGGTCCGACGACCCAACCTGTGCAAGTGACAGCCATGACCGAAATCGGCCAGATGTTTCATCAGCTTGCAAAGCCCACAGGCACGGTCGAACAAATGGGGGCCGTCCCCTTTCCGCTGGACCCTGAAAAGAAGCCGTTGCCCGAAGTGAACATTCCGACGCCCAAACCGTCAGCGCCTGACCGGGCGCCCTCGGTGGCGCAGCTTCAGCTGATGGCAACTGCCGTTGAAGCCGAACCCGTGGCACCCGTTATCGAAGCTGAGGCCCTGCCGGCCGCCAGAGAGGAACCTTTGCCGCTGACCTCGCGTGAGTCCGCGCCTCAAATTACGGTTCCGTCCACTGCTGCCCGAACGGAAATCGCCCGGTCGATTGCTGGTCAGCTGTCAGCAGCTGTCCAGACTCGTATCGGATCAGGAGCAACGGAAATAGCGCTGAATCCGGAAGAGCTTGGGCGTGTGTCGATTGTTCTGAACGGTCGGGAGGACGGCCTGCAAATCACCATTGCGACCGAGCGCCCGGAAACCCTCGAATTAATGCGGCGTCATTTGTCCGTTCTGACAGAAGAGTTTCAGAAGCTGGGTTATGGGGATCTGAGCTTTGACCTGGGAACCTCTTGGGGTTCTAGCGCACATCAAAAGGACGCAAACGACGCTGACACACAATCCCCTTCACATTCTGAAGCTGCGCCGCATGAACGGATCGATCACACAACTTCCCAAACACAGTATCTGGCCTCGGGCCAAGGCATCGACATGAGGTTTTGACCAATGATTACGCCTGTCAACACCGCGCAGCCCTTTGCGGATCAACAAAAGGCCGGGGCATCTCAGAAATCCGCGATTACGTCCGACTTTGAGACTTTCTTGCTGATGCTAACGGCGCAGGCAAAGAATCAGGATCCGCTGGAGCCGATGGATTCGACCGAATATGCGTCTCAGTTGGCGCAGTTCTCGATGGTCGAGCAACAAGTCCAGACCAATGACCTCTTGTCCAACCTGGCCAACGCATTGGGCGGCACAAAACTGAACGAGCTTGCAAGCTGGGTGGGCATGGACGTCCGTTCGACATCAGCCTTTCACTTTGCCGGCCAGCCCGTGACATTGTTTGCCCAGGCCGACCCTGATGCGGACGCGACGAAATTGGTGATCCGCGACAGTGACGGCACGGTGATCGATAATGTCACCGTGCCCACGACAACTGAGGAGTTTGTTTGGGCCGGAGTGGATTCTTCAGGCAATCCATTGGCATCAGGCAACTACACCGCAACTCTGGAAAGCTACAAGGGCGACAAGTTGCTCTCCGAAAAACCTGTCGCCGCCTACAATCGCGTCGTCGAAGCACAGGTTGGCGACGATGCTGTTTTGCTGACCTTGCAGGGCGGTCAGGTGGTTCCCGCAACTCAGGTCACCGCAGTCCGAACTGGTGCTTGATCTGTCGGGCGGGACGGGCCAAACCTTGGCAAATCGACTCGCCATAAGAAGTGATGGAACCTCTGCCCGACCTGCCTGCCCCCCCTCGTGATCTGGTTGACCATCTCCACGCGCAAGGATTGGTCAACGCGCATCCCCGGTTCGAGACCTTGTACGGCGGGCGCACCAACAGGGTGTGGAAGGTCAAGGGCCGCGACAGTGACAAAGTCCTGAAACTCTACAGCACAGCGTTGCGCAATCCTTTGTTTCGCAATGATGCCGAGTTGGAGGCCCAATGTCTGAAGGCGCTTGGCACCACGGGCTTCGTGCCAAGGTTGCGGGCCACAGGGCAATACAAAGAAGCCCGTTGGGTGTTTTACGACCACGCCCCCGGAGCCCCCTGGCGGCAGGATTCAGCCCAGGTTGGCGCCTTGCTGCGCAAGCTTCATACCCTGCCCATTGCCGTCCAGGCGCCAGCCGGATGCAATGGCAGCGCAGACTTGCGCGCTCATGGAAAAAGAATTCTGCAAGGCTGCACGTCAAACGGGCGCGACGAACTCGCTGATTTGCAACCTTCAAATTCGGTCGCACCCACGCAACAGACGTGCCTGATCCATGGCGACCCCGTGGCAGGCAATATCCTGGTGGCGACCGGTGGTCTGACCTTGATCGACTGGCAATGCCCGGCCCAGGGCGATCCCTGCGAAGACCTTGCGCTGTTTTTGTCGCCTGCTATGCAGCAGCTTTACCGAGGCTCACCGCTGTCGAAGAAAGAGGAAGACCAGTTTCTTTCGGCCTACGGCAGGCCCAAAATCGTCGCGCGCTATGAACAGCTCAGGCCATGGTATGCGTGGCGCATGGCGACGTATTGCCTCTGGCGCGCTGAAAATGGTGCGCCCGATTACGCGACAGGTTTGAACTTGGAAACCGCAATTCTGTAACGCCCCGCCTCATCGCAGGTCGGCCAGTGCCAGCATGGCGTAGGCTGGCGGCATGAGCACACGGCGCCAGCGACCCAAAGGAAACCGACCCGGTGTTTGCGTCATCACGGCCGGCAGCCTGGAGTCCTGCCCCAGAACCAACCGCGCCAATGCTCGACCGCAATACGTGCCCATGGCGACGCCGTTGCCGTGATATGCAAAACCGGCGAACATCCCCGGTTGATCCGGAACGGGGCCGACAAAAGGTGTCAGGGCCCGCGACAGGCACACCAAACCGGACCAGATATGAGTGACCTCGACCGTCGACCAAGCAGGAAACATATGTTTGAAATCCTGCTGAACCTTTCGCCGAATGGCTGCTTCAGCCTCGGCCGATGACCGCAGGCCGCCCCTCATACCAAACAGAAAGCGCCCGTCCGGCATCAGGCGGAAATAGTGCAACAGATTGCGCGTGTCATAGCACATCTGATCCGATGTCCATCCCTGTGCCATCTGTTCGGTTTGGCCAAGGGGTCGCGTTACCATGACGGTCGACTGGGCAGGCATGTATCGTCCGCACATCCAGGCCGGGATATCCTCGCTGGAGTAGCCGTTGGTACACACCAACACCGCCTGCGCTTTGACTGGCCCGCTCTGCGTTTGCAACACAAAGCCGGACGCCGTTTTTTCAACGCTCAGAACTGGGGAATTCCGGAACAGATGCGCGCCCATTGCTTCGGCGGCTCGGGCAATCCCGAACAGGTATTTGCGGGGATTCAACCCGAAACCAACCGGCGAAGTGTATCCACCATGAAACGCGCCACCCATGCCCTTCGCGGGCAGGTCTCTGGCTTCGTGCAGGGTTCCCGCCTCGTCGGCATTGCGGCGCAGCATGTCCATCGCCCGCCTGGAATGCGCCAGCTGGGTTTCCCCGCTGGAGTGGGTATCCGCATCGATCTGATGCTGTGCCAACAGATCAGCGACCAGTCGGACCGCTTCCTGTTCCGCTGCCGCATAGTCCAAAGCAGCATCGCGGCCAAATCGGCGCTGCATGGATGCGTGGCCAAGTTTTGAGCCGCCAAGACAGCAAAACCCGCCATTTCGGCCCGAGGCACCCCACCCCGGTGCGCCGGCTTCGAAAACCGCAACCGAAGCATCTTCAGCCAAATGCAGAGCAGCCGAAACGCCTGTAAATCCACCGCCAATAATGGCCACATCCACATGCATGTCGCCCTGGAAGTTCGGCCAATCCAGGCTGGCAACAGTTTCGTCCCACCAACAGCCGTCGCGAGGTTCGCTGCCAAAGGCGTAGTCTGGAAAAATCCGCTTCATTCGGTGCGCGCTGCGGCCATTTCGTCCTGCTGCTGACGTACCATCGCGCGTTTGGTCACAAGCGAGGCCGTGATTACCCCGACCGTCACCACAGCGATCATGATCGTCGACAACGCGTTGATTTCCGGGCTGACACCAAGGCGCACGGCCGAGAATATCTTGATCGGCAATGTCGTCGCCGACGGCCCCGAAGTGAAGGATGCAATCACCAGATCATCAAGTGACAAGGTGAAGGCCAGCAACCAGCCCGAGATTACCGCAGGTGCGATGATCGGCAGGGTAACAAGACGGAAGGCTTGCGCGGGCGAACACCCAAGGTCCAGCGCAGCCTCTTCCAGCGACCGGTCAAAGGTGATGAGGCGCGAGGATACGACAACGGAAACGAAACACATCGAAAAGGTCGTATGCGCCAGAACGATGGTCAGAATACCCCGATCCAGGCCGATGCCAATAAACAGCAAAAGCAGCGACAGGCCGGTGATCACTTCGGGCATGACCAGCGGTGCATAGATCATGCCGGAAAACAGTGTCCGGCCAAAGAAACGCCCGCTGCGGACCAGTACATAAGCGGCGGCCGTTCCAAGAATTGTCGCCAGCGTCGACGAAAAGACCGCGACCCGGATCGTGACCCAGGCGGCATCAAGGAACGCTTCGTTCCGCAGCAGCTCTCCGTACCATTTCGTCGAAAACCCGGCCCAGACCGTGACCAGCTTGCTTTCGTTGAAGCTGAAGACGATCAGGATGATCATCGGGATGTACAGAAACGCAAAACCCAGCGTCAGCGAAACCGTGTTGAACCAGCTCAATCTGTTCATCCCTCGGCCTCCGCCTGTTTCTGCTGGTTGCGCTGGAACAGCACGATGGGAATGACAAGGATCAGCAGCAGCACGATGGCCACCGCACTTGCCACCGGCCAGTCACGGTTCGAAAAGAACTCTTCCCACAGAACCTTGCCGATCATCAGCGTACCGGAACCACCCAGAAGGGATGGGATCACGAATTCACCGATCACAGGGATCATCACCAGGAAACACCCTGCAATGATGCCGGGTTTGGATAGCGGGATGGTCACCAACCAGAAGGCCTGCAAACGGGAACACCCCAGATCCTCGGCCGCTTCGATCAATGATCCGTCCAACCGTTCCAACGCCGAATAGATCGGCAGGATCATGAAAGGCAGGTAGGTGTAGACAATGCCGATATAGACGGCAGTTGACGTGTTCAGGATCGTCAGCGGCGTCGAGATGATACCGGTCCACAGCAAGATCTGGTTGAGGTACCCTTCGTTCGACAGAATGCCCATCCAAGCGTAAACCCGGATCAGGAACGAAGTCCAGAAGGGCAGGATGACCAGCATCATCAGTGTCGGTCGCCATTCCTGAGGCGCGCGGGCCATGCCGTAGGCAATGGGATAGCCCACCAGCAGTGTCAGGAAGGTCGAAATCAAAGCGATCTTGACGCTGGACAGGTAGGCTTTCCAATACAGGTCGTCCTCGGTCAGCCAGACATAATTCTCCAGATCAAGCTGGCTGAAAAACTCCTTTATCCCCGCCCAACCGGCAGACAGGTCCAAAGTCGGAGCATAAGGGGGTATGGCAAGCGCGGTATCCGACAGCGAAATCTTCAGAACGATGAAGAACGGCACCAGAAACAGTGCCAACAGCCAGACGTAAGGAATGGCGATCAGAACGGCGCGGCGCATCAGTTGGCCAACAGAACCGCAGCCGTGGCTGTCCAGGACAGCCAGACCGGGTCTTCCCAGGTGAAAGAACGGCGCGAGATGCGGCGGGTGTTGGCCGTCTGCGCCTTGATGATTGTGCCGTTTGCCAATTCAACGTGATAGGTGGACAGATTGCCCAGATAGGCAATGTCGTGAACCTTGCCCTGCACGGCGTTGACCGCATCGACGGGCCGTTCGGCAGAGATTGTCACTTTCTCGGGGCGGATCGCCAGATGGCAGGGCTGGCCGTCTGAGAAACCGGCAGGCGAAGATGCCGTGAACGGGGCCTGACCTTCGGCCCAATCGATCTGATAGGCGTCCTCTCCGGATGGAGTCGCGCGGCCTTCGATTATGTTCACATCTCCGATGAAGTCAGCGACATAAACAGATTCAGGGTTTTCATAGATGCGATCCGGGGTGGCCACTTGCTTTAACTGGCCTTGATCCATCACCGCGACGCGGGTGGCGACTGTCATCGCCTCTTCCTGATCATGAGTGACGATGACAAAGGTGGTGCCGGTCTTTTCCTGGATATCCATCAATTCGAACTGGGTATCCTGACGCAGCTTCTTGTCCAACGCGCCCAGCGGTTCATCCAGCAGCAGAAGCTTGGGCGCTTTGGCCAACGAGCGCGCCAGCGCGACGCGCTGCCTCTGACCGCCCGAGATCTGATGCGGTTTGCGACGGGCGAACTGTTCCAGCCGGGTCAGGCGCAGCATCTCTTCGACCCGATCTTCCAGATCGTGCTTGGGCATGTTGTCTCGGCGCAGACCGAAAGCGATGTTTTCCCAGACACTCAGATGCGGGAACAGGGCATAGGACTGGAACATCATGTTCACGGCCCGTTTGTTCGGCGGGATGGGGTCAATATCCTGCCCGCCCAGCAGAATATGGCCTTCGGTCGGGGTCTCGAACCCGGCCAGCATCCGCATCATCGTTGTTTTGCCGCACCCAGAAGGGCCTAGCAGGGCAAAAAACTCACGTTCGAAAATATCCAGAGACAGGTTGTCGATCGCCGTGAACTCGCCAAAGCGCTTGGTCACGTTCTGGAACTGGATCAAGGGTTTCGCCTGTGGGTCATTCCACGGCGCAAAAACGTCAGAACTCAAAGCAGCCCCCGCATGGTCAGTTTGGACAATAGTGCGGCGGGGCGATCGCCAGACCGCCCCGCGCTTTTGACCGGATCAGGTGCCTGACTTGATCTTGGTCCAAAGACGGGTCACGACCCGCTGTGTCTTCGCGGGGTACGGAGTCGTGATGTACAGGTTCTGCATCGTGGCTTCATCCGGATAAATTGCCGGATCGCCGATCACGTCTTCCTCAAGAAACTCCTGAGACGCCTTGTTGCCGTTGGCGTAGTATACGTAGTTGGACGCAGCAGCCATGTTGTTGGCATCCAGAATGAAATTCAGGAACTTGTGCGCACCTTCCGGATTCGGCGCGTCGGCAGGAATTGCCATCTGGTCGAACCACATCAACGACCCTTCTGCGAACGGGTGGTATTCGATGTTCACACCGTTGTCGGCTTCGGCCGCGCGGTCCCGCGCCTGCAAAATATCACCGGACCAACCCACGGCTACGCAAATATCGCCATTGGCCAGCGCGTTGATGTATTCCGAACTGTGAAACTTCTGGATGTAGGGGCGAACGCTTGTCAGAACGTCTTCGACCTTCTTGATCACTTCCGGGTCATGGCTGTCGGGGTCTTCACCGATGTACTGCAAGGTCATCGGTATCATTTCGGCTGGCGCATCAAGTAAGTGAACGCCACACGAGGCCAGCTTTTCCATATTTTCTGGCTTCAGAACCAAATCCATGCTGTTCAGGGCCACGTCGTCACCCAAGACTTCCCTGACCTTGTCGACGTTCACGCCGATGCCCGTCGTTCCCCACATGTAGTTGATCGAGTAGGCATTGTTCGGATCATATCCTGCGGTACGCTTCTGAATCACGTCCCACAAATTTTCCGCATTCGGCAACTTGGCCATGTCCAGTTCCTGAAACGCGCCCGCCTGAATCTGGCGTTGCAGGAATGTGCCCGACGGCACCACCACATCGTATCCCGAACCACCGGCCAGCATCTTGGTTTCCAAAACCTCATTGCTGTCGAACACATCGTAAATCAGGGTCAGACCGGTTTCTTCCTCGAATTTGCTTAGCAATTCTTCGTCGATATAGTCGGACCAGTTATAAACACGCACCTCTTCGGCGAATGCCGCCGAAGTCCCCAATGCGATGACCGCTGTCATGGTCAGCGTTTTGATTGTCATATTCTTCTCCCTGCAAGTGTACGGCTATTTTCCCGTTTTTTTGGATTTGATCAAGTTTTGCGTTTTCCCTCGATCCAGCGTATGGTTTCACGAGGTCTGTCACCTGACAAGTCAGGGTTAGTCGAAATGGGAAGAACCGATTGGATTTGATCAAAAATAAGGCATCTGCGTCGATAGTCGACAAAGGGAAACAGCCCGCGCATGAGCAGGTTTATCAAACGCTCAGATCACAGATCCTGTTCGGCGAATTGGTTCCGGGCCAGCCTGTCACGATCCAGGGCCTGACTGATTCGCTGGGTGTTGGCATGACACCGGTGCGCGAAGCCATCCGCCGGTTGATCTCGGACGGGGCATTGGTGTTCCAGGGCAATCGGCGTGTAAGTGTGCCGCTGCTGTCCCCGGGCGATATCCAGGAAATGATCTTTGCAAGAACCTCAATAGAATCAGAGCTTTCAAGGCGCGCGACGTCGAATTTGCAGGCCGAGGATATCGATCATCTTGAGCGGCTTGATACGCATTTGGACCGTATGATCGCCGACGGGGATGTGGGCGGATATCTGCGTCTGAACCAGGCGTTCCACGAAACGCTGTACTCTCATGCAAACGCACCGATTCTCAGTGATCTCGCCGAAAGGCTTTGGTTGCGGTTCGGCCCTTCGCTGCGTGTCGTGTGTGGTCGATTCGGGACTCAAAGCCTGCCGGATCGACACAAGGATATCATTTCCGCCTTGCGCGAAGGCGACGCCGAAAAAGCGGCAAAGGCAACGGCTCAGGACATCGAACAAGGCATGGAATTGATGTCGGACGCCCTGACTTCCGCTTAACTCAGCCTGATTCGATTGACAGCGATGAATTTGATCATATTGTGATCCGCAACTGCGTTCTTGTAGGAGATTCTCCGATGTCCACCATAACCAACCATATGCCGACCGCCGAATTGCAGGCGCTGGATGCGGCGCATCACATCCATCCTTTCTCGGCCAATGGTGCGCTGGGGCAGGAAGGGGCCCGCGTGATTACACGCGCCAGCGGGGTTTACCTGACCGACAGCGAAGGTGAGGAAATCCTGGACGCAATGGCAGGACTTTGGTGCGTCAATATCGGTTATGGCCGCGATGAGCTGGCCGATGTCGCGGCGCGTCAGATGCGCGAACTGCCCTACTACAACACCTTCTTCAAGACGACCCATGTGCCCGCAATCGCACTGGCGGCCAAAATCGCCGAACTGGCACCAGGTGATCTGAACCATGTCTTTTTCGCAGCTGGCGGGTCCGAGGCAAACGACACCAACATCCGCCTCGTGCGCACATACTGGGCCGAGAAGGGGCAGCCGGACAAAAATATCATCATCAGCAGGAAAAACGCGTATCACGGGTCTTCTGTCGGGTCGGCTTCGCTGGGCGGCATGGCAGGTATGCATGCGCAGGGCGGCATTCCGATCCCGAACATTCACCACATCAACCAACCGAACTGGTGGGCGGAAGGCGGCGACATGTCGCCCGAGGAATTCGGCCTGGCCCGCGCGCGCGAGCTGGAAGAGGCCATACAGGAGCTGGGCGAGGACCGTGTCGCGGCCTTTATCGCCGAGCCGGTTCAGGGTGCAGGCGGCGTGATCGTGGCGCCCGATACCTACTGGCCGGAAATTCAGCGCATCTGCGACAAATACGATATCCTGTTGATTGCAGACGAGGTGATCTGTGGGTTCGGCCGAACCGGCAACTGGTTCGGATCGCAAACCGTGGGCATCAAACCGCATATCATGACCATCGCCAAGGGGCTCAGCTCGGGCTATGCGCCGATCGGCGGGTCCATCGTGAATGATGAGATCGCCGAAGTGATCGGCGGGACGGAATTTAACCACGGGTACACCTATTCCGGCCACCCCGTCGCCGCCGCCGTGGCGCTTGAAAACCTACGCATTTTGGAAGAAGAGAAGATCGTCGAGCATGTGCGCGACGTTGCAGCCCCCTATCTGAAACAGAAATGGGAGGCCCTGGTCGATCACCCGCTTGTGGGTGAGGCGAAGATCGTCGGAATGATGGCCTCCATCGCTCTGACACCCGACAAAGCCAGCCGCGCCAAATTCGCGTCCGAGCCCGGAACGGTCGGCTATATCTGCCGTGACCGTTGCTTTGCCAACAATCTGATCATGCGTCATGTGGGCGACCGCATGATCATCTCGCCGCCGCTGATCCTGACCCCGGCAGATATCGACGAGATGTTCGTGCGGATTTACAAATCTCTGGACGAAGCACAGGCGGAAATCATCGCTCAGGGACTGATGAAAGCCGCATCCTGAGATCAGAAAAAGGTTCTATTAAGGGGCGGCCCGTCTGGGTCGCCTCTTATCGTTCACCGCAACCGCTCCAAAAGTGTCGCAGTTGGATAGCCGTCCGGCACCAAGCCCTGCGCCAGTTGGTAGGCGCGAACCGCATTGATGGTATTCGGCCCTGTACGCCCATCGATACCCTTTGTATCGAACCCCGCATTGGTCAGGCGGGTTTGCAGTTCTTTCTTCTCGGTGAAGCTTAGCGCCCGCTCCCCTCGGGGCCAGTCGGACTGAAACGGTGCGCCACCCGCAAGCCGGTCGGACAGGTGTCCGATACCGATCACGTAAGCGTCGGCCCCGTTATAGGCCTCGATCACGCTGAAATTGTCGAAAATCATCAGCGCCACGCCATGCCTCCCGGCGGGCAAAAGGATTGCGGCTTGCCCGTGATCCAGGACCGGTTTGCCGTCACGCCCGACCACGCCACGCGCCGCCCAATCTGACGGCAGCAGGGTGAAGTCCCGTTTGGCGGTGGCATAGTCAAACCCTTCGGGCAAGCGCACCTCGACGCCCCAGGGCTGCCCCTTTTTCCAACCGTGTCGCGCCAGATAGGACGCGGCCGAGGCCAGCGCATCCGTCGGATCATCCGACCAGATGTCTCGCCGACCATCGCCATCGAAATCAACTGCGTGATCCAGATACGAAGTTGGCATGAATTGCGTGTGCCCCATCGCACCTGCCCAGCTGCCCAGCATGTTTTTGGCGCTGACATCGCCTGCCTGCACGATCCTCAGCGCGGCGATCAACTGCGTTTCAAAGAACTGCGCCCGCCGTGCATCAAAGGCCAGCGTCGCCAAGGAACTCAGCGTCCGGTTGCTGCCACGATAAGAGCCGAATGATGTTTCCAACCCCCAGATCGCCGTGACCACTTCATTTTCTACGCCATATACCGCCTCGATTTGCTGCAACACCTGCCGATGTCGTTGCATCGCGGCACGACCATTGGAAACGCGCGTGTCCGAGACGGCGGAATCCAGATACGCCCAGATCGGTTTCGAAAATTCAGCCTGATTGCGGTCTCGTTTCAGGATGTCCTCGTCAAAGATCATGTCCGGGAACACCCTGTTCAATGTTCTTTCCGATATACCCTGCTGCTTCGCGCGCTCGTGAAACGCGCCGAGCCAGGCCTGAAACCGTACGGTCACGGCCGCGGACACCCGCAAAGCCTCAACCGCCGGGCGCGGGACCGGACGGATCGAAACCGCCACATCCGCCGAGGCCAGCTGTATCGTTTTGCCGGACACTGCACTGTCTGGCCAAGTCGTATTTTCTGATATGTCCGCCTGCACCATGGATGCCCACAATGCGACGGTCATGATGCCGCCTACGCATTTTTGCATTCCGATTTTTCCTGATTACTGCTCGACCTCAGGGTAGCGCAAAATCGGCGAATCACAAAGTCTCAGGCGTCCTCATCGCGTTCTTGCGCGTCGCGCGCTGCGCGGATTTGCGCCAAAACTGCGCGCAGCATGGGCACCCGGTAAGGTCTAAAGCTTTGATCTGTCACGGACATGTCCTGCATGCGATCCAACCGGAAGACGCGAAAATCCTGTCTCAGGTGGCACCAGCCGAGCAACACATTTGATCGATCCATATAGACGATGCTCAGCGGGTTGACCCGTCTTTGTGTGGCACCGCCCTTTGCGTCCGTATACGAGAACTCGATCGCGCGTTCGTCCCACGTCGCCTGCCGCAAAATGGCCACGTCGATTGTTGGCGCGGGCGGGCGATTGAACCGCGTTGCCGCCAGAACCGCGTGGCTCAGCCGATGGGACTGACGCTGTGGCAATCGCCCCTGCAATTTCCGCAGGGCGGCGCTGGCTGCATCTGACAAGGCCGGGTCACCAATCACCTGAACTTCGCGCAGGCCAAGAACCAGGGCCTCAAGCTCGTCATCGGTGAAACCCAATGGCGGCAAAGTGGCATCTTCGATCAGGGTGAATCCAAACCCTGCCTCACCGTCGATAACGGCCCCCAGACCACGCAGCGCGTCAATATCCCTGTGTATCGTTCTGGCAGAAACACCCAGATCCTGCGCCAGTTGTTCAGACGTTCTGGGCGATGGGCCAGAACGCAGGGCTTGCATCAGTTGGAACAATCGGGCGGTGCGGGACATGATGAACCCTAGCCTATCCCTAATGACAAAAACTGTCATCAGCTCGGTTTACTCATCCGGCACGTCAAATATACGGAGCCACGCGATGCTGACCCTTCTCACCTATCCTTCCGCCTTCGGACTGTTCAGCGCCAGTCCGTTCTGCGTCAAGACAGCCTTGATGCTTCAGCACTCCGGTCAGGTCTGGCAGCGTTCGGACATGCTTGACCCGCGCAGGATGCCGCATCAAAAACTGCCAGTGCTGCGGACGCCAGAGCGGTTGATTCCGGACAGCGATCTGATCCGCGATTGGCTGGAACGGAAGGGGGCGGAGTTCGATCAGGGGCTTTCGGATGTGGAAAAAGCGCAATCCCGCGCGCTGGTACGAATGGCCGAAGAGCATCTGTATTTCCACATCGTTCTGGACCGCTGGGGAAATGACGAGGTCTGGCCGATCCTTCGCGAAACCTTTTTCACCGGAATTCCGACCCTGATCCGAAAGCCGGCGTCCAATGCGATCCGAAAATCCGTTCTGAAAGGAATCAGGTCACAAGGGATCGGCCGGTTCTCGTTGCCCGAGCGCCTGGACCGGGTCGAACGCGATCTCGAGGCGATCTCGGCCCATCTGTGGCAATCCCGCTTCCTGCTGGCGGATCAACCGACTTCAGCAGATATGAGCGTCGGCCCAATGCTCGCCGCCATGCGCGCAACGCCTGCCGATACCCCACTGACCCGAAGGATCAAACAAGATAATCTGTTGAACAGTTACGTAGACCGGATGGAACAGGCGATACCGATTGCATGAAACCTTTTGATGACCCCACAGTCGCCTCGGCCTTTGAAGCCATGCCCCCGCAAGCACGCGCGGGGGCCCTGGCGCTTCGCGATCTGATACTGAATACAGCAGAGTCTCTGCCCACCGCCAATCCATTGCGAGAAGAGCTGCGCTGGGGCCAGCCCGCCTATCTTGCCCCCAAAGGGTCAACGATCCGGCTGGGGGCTCACAAATCCGCGGATTTCGCACTGTTCGTGCACTGCCAAAGCCGATTGATCGGTGATTTCACCACGGCCTTTCCGGGCGAGGACCGAATTGACGGGAACCGGGCCATTCTGTTCGATGACCCGAGCCAGATCGATGAAACCCGCCATGGCTGGCTGATTGCCCGGGCGCTGACCTATCACCTTTGACGGCGCTTGCGTTCGACCTTGCGCTTGATCTTGTCCTTCTTGCGCTTGGTGCTGGCTGCCTTGCGTCGCGTCGACCGCTTGGCGGGCCCGCGCCCGCGCGGCAGGGCCTGATCGTCGATGGACAGCAGTTCCAGCTCCAACCCGCCGGTCACAGGTGTCGCCTCGGTCAGCCTCACCGTGACCCGCTGGCCGATGGCGATGATCAGCCCGGAATCCGAGCCCATCAGCGTTCCGGCCTCTCGATCAAAATGGAAGAATTCGCGCCCCAAAGACCGCACCGGCACTAGGCCATCCGCGCCCGTTTCGTCCATTTTCACGAAGGCCCCGAACCGGGCAATGCCACTGATCCGCCCGGTGAATTCGTTGCCCACACGTTCGCTGAGATAGGCCGCCAGATAGCGGTCGGTCGTATCGCGCTCGGCCATCATCGAGCGGCGTTCGGTATCCGAAATATGCGTGGCCGTTTCTTCGAGCCGGGCAATTTCATCCTCGGTCAGCCCGTCCTTGCCCCAGCCATGGGCCGAGATAAGCGCCCGGTGCACGATCAGGTCTGCATAGCGCCGGATGGGCGAGGTGAAATGCGCGTAATTACGCAGCGCCAGCCCGAAATGGCCGAAGTTTTCCGGGCTGTAATAGGCCTGCGCCATCGACCGTAAGGTGCTGAGATTGATCAGCTCGGCATCCTCGGTGCCGGCGGCGGCATTCAGCAGCGCGTTCAGGTGACGGGTCTGGAGCACCTGCCCCTTGGCCAGATTCAGCCCGGCGGCCTGCGCCGTCTCGCGCAGGCTTTCCAGTTTTTCGGGCGCGGGTTCTTCGTGAACCCGGAACAGCAGCGGGCTGCGCTTGGCGATCAGCGTCTCGGCGGCGGCCACGTTGGCCAGGATCATGAATTCCTCGATCAGCCGGTGCGCGTCCAGCCGCTCGCGGAAGGCCACGCTTTCGACCTCGCCCTTGTCGTTCAGCACGATCTTGCGTTCCGGCAGGTCCAACTCCAGCGGCTGGCGATCAGCACGGGCCTTTTTCAGCGCGGCATATGCAGCATAAAGCGGTTTCAGAACGCTCTCCAGCAACGGCCCAGTGCGGTCGTTCGGATGACCGTCGATGGCCTCTTGCACCTCGGCATAGTTCAGGGACGCGGCCGAGCGCATCAGCCCGCGCACGAACCGGTGGTCGATCTTGTTGCCGTTTGCGTCGATCTGCATCCGCACCGCGATACAGGCGCGCGGCACGCCTTCGTGCAGCGAACACAGATCACCCGACAGACGGTCGGGCAGCATCGGCACGACGCGGTCGGGGAAATAGCTGGAATTGCCGCGCTTGCGCGCCTCGCGGTCCAGCGCGGTGCCGGGCCGCACATAGGCGGCGACATCAGCAATGGCGACCCAGATCACATGACCGCCCGGGTTTTTCGGGTCGTCATCAGCATGGGCATAACAGGCGTCGTCATGATCGCGCGCGTCCGAGGGATCGATTGTCAGTAAAGGCATATCCCGCAGATCCTCGCGGCCTTTCAGGCCGACAGGTTTGGCCTTGTCGGCCTCGGCAATCACCTTGTCGGGGAAATCATCCGGGATGCCGTGCTGATGGATCGCGATCAACGAAACGGCCTTGGGCGCAGTAGGGTCGCCCAGCCGTTCAACGATACGCGCGCGTGGCAGCCCCATGCGGTTTTTCGGCCCGGCTTGCTCGGCCTCGACCAGTTCGCCATCCCTGGCGCCCAGCGCAGCGCCTTCGGCCACCAGCCATTCGGTCGATCCGGCCTTGTCGATCGGCACGATCCGCCCGCCTTCGGCCCCTTTGCGGAAGATACCCACGATTTTCCGAGGGTTCGTTCCGATACGGCGGATCAGGCGGGCTTCGTAATTGTGATCTTCCTCATGCACCACGGTCAGACGAGCCAGAATGCGATCACCTTCGCCCAGCGCCGGGTCGCTGGCGCGAGCAATGATCAGAACGATGGGCTCGACCCCCTCGCCATGCCATTCCAGCGGCCGCGCGAACAGGTCGCCATCGGCATTCGGCGCCTTTACCTGCAACACGCTGACCGGCGGTAGGCGATCCGGGTCGCGGTAACTGCGCTTGCGCTTCTCAAGATGGCCTTCGGCCTCAAGCTCTTTGAGGATACGTTTCAGATCAATCCGATCCGCGCCCTTGATGCCAAAGGCTTTGGCGATATCGCGTTTTGAGGTCAGAGTGGGGTTCGCCGAGATCCAGTCCAGGACCTCCTGCTTGGTAGGGATGCGAGTCATACGTCCGGCCTAGCACGCGTTTGCGACCGCGTCATGACCAAAAAGCCTCAGGGGTCAAGATCGGTAACCGTATCCACATCGCGCAGCTGATCAAGCAATGACACCCGACCGCCAGAAATCGAGGCCAGCGTGTCAGCCAATGCGTGTTCTGTCGACCAGCGCACGTTTTGGAACAGACTTGCCGGCAAGGCTGCATATCGTTGCGCGCCGACCAGCCAATAGCCACCATCCGGGGCTGGCCCAAACACCATTTGAGAACACCCCAATGCGTTGAAAGCACGGGCAATATGGCGGCGCGAAATGCCCGGAATGTCCGCACCGATCAGGCAAACCGGGCCCTTGGGCATCCCGCGCAGCATCCGCCCCATACGATCCCCCAGGTCCCCACGCCCCTGCGCGGCGCGCGGCAGGTCAGCGGGCCATACCCGGCTGTTCAGACCCTGCTGATCGGGTGAGACGGCCAAAACGATTCGCCAACGGGGATCACGCAGCCGCCGGATCAGGGACCGGGTCTGGTGCCGAAACCACCACGCCGCCGCGACCATGCCGATTTCTCGCCCAAGCCGCGTTTTGACGCGGCCCGGTTGAGGTTCCTTCACCATGATCACCAATGTGCGCTGCATGGATCAGGCGAAATAGCCAGTCAGGATGCGGCTATAAATCGATTTGAGCTGCTGGATCTGGGCCACCTCGACGCACTCGTCAACCTGATGCATCGTGCGACCGACCAGACCGAACTCTACAACCGGGCAATGGTTCTTGATGAAACGCGCATCCGACGTACCACCGGTCGTCGAAAGCTCGGGCGTTGCGCCTGTTTCCGCCTCTACCGCTTTGGCCACCAGATCCGACAAGGGCCCCGGCGGGGTCAGAAAGCTTTCGCCCGAAATCTTGATTGCGACATCTATTTCAACGCCGAACCGAGCGGCCACCTGATCTGCTTCCGACTTCAGCCAGTCACTCAGGCTGGCCCCGGAATGCAGATCATTGAATCGAATATTCACCGTTCCCTTGCACTGCGCCGGGATTACGTTAGTGGCCGCATTCCCGGTGTCGATTGTCACCACTGCCAATGTCGAAGCATCGAAGTGGTCCGTGCCCTGATCCAGTTCGTGCCCCGCCAGCCGATCCATCAGCCGCGCCATGGCTGGCAACGGGTTTTTGGCACGATGCGGATAGGCCGAATGCCCCTGAACACCGGTGATCGTAAACCATGCGGTCATCGACCCCCGACGGCCGATCTTCATCATTTCACCCATCTTGTTCGGGCAAGTGGGCTCACCCACCACACAGACAGACATATGTTCATCGGCGCCGTCCATGTAATCCAGCAAGGCGGTCGTGCCATCCAGCGCGTCGCCTTCCTCGTCGCCGGTAATCGTCAGGATGATGGCTCCGTCAGGCGGGGTGTCGCGCACGAAATCGATTGCCGCCGCCGCAAACGCCGCAACGCCGGATTTCATATCCGTTGCCCCACGCCCATACATCACACCATCGCGTATTTCGGCCCCGAAAGGCGGCATCGTCCATGCGGCTTCGTCGCCGACCGGCACAACATCAGTATGGCCGTTGAACCCGAAACTGCGCGGATGGCCTTTCTGGCCCCATCGTGCGAACAGGTTGCTGACGCCACCACGGTCGACACGCGTGCATTCAAACCCCGCATCCGCCAGCTTCGATCCCAGCAGAACGAGCGCGCCGCCCTCGGCTGGTGTGACCGATGGGCAACGGATCAGATCGGCTGTCAATTGGACGGGGTCGGTCATGCAATGGCCTCTGGAACGGTGTCTTTCGCGGGTTCGCGCACAGATTCAACGAATTGGCCGGTTTTCCAACCCCAATTCGCAAAAATATCATTTCACCCGACTGAGCAGATATCAAAGCGATACCCTGACAAATCATGGCGGTTTACCCGGCGACCATCTTGCCGCCAGCCGCGCAATCGCGTTACAGGGCCGCGAAACAGGTGAATGAAAATGAAGCGCGCATTCTACGCACTGATCTGCCTGACTTTCGCCGTCCTAGCGCAGCAGAGCATGGCACAGTCCCTCACGGTCACGACGGTGACCCGCCCCCCGTTTTCCTATGTCGAAGACGGTGCGGAAACCGGCTTTTCGATGGATCTGCTCGCCGCGCTGGCAGAAGCGCTGAACTGGGACTATTCCATCAATCGGGTGGATTCATTCTCGGATATGCTGGAGGCGGTTCAGAATGGGTCCGCCGATCTTGCAGTCGCCAATATCTCGATCACTGCGCTGCGGGAAACGCAAATGGACTTCAGCCAGCCGATCTTTGAGGCGGGCCTACAGATCATGGTGCCATCGGAAGCCGCGCGCCAGCCTTCGCTGCTGCATGCGCTGCTCTCAAAAGAGTTGTTTATCGCCATCGGCCTGGCTTTCGCCATTCTGTTGGGCGGCGGCATGTTGATGTGGAGCTTTGAGCGCAGTGCTCAACCCTATTTCGACCGCAAGCTGAACGAGGCATGGTTTCCCTCGTTCTGGTGGGCGCTGAACCTTGTCGTGAACGGCGGGTTCGAAGAGAGGATGCCGCGCACGCCCTTCGGCCGACTTCTGGGTGTCGTTCTGGTTGTTTCGTCACTGTTCATCGTGTCCGTTTTCACGGCCCGCATCACGTCGGTGATGACGGTGGATGCGATCACGGGCAGCGTGAATTCGGTGAATGACTTGTATGGCAAAAACGTCGGGACAATCTCGGATTCGACCGCAGCAAGTTTTCTGAACCGGCGTGAGATTGAATTCACCGGCTATCCCGGGCTGGAGCAGATGCTGGATGCGTTCCAGTCCAAACAACTGGATGCCGTCGTATTCGACGCGCCGATCCTGTCCTACTATGCGGCCCATGAAGGCCGGCGAACGGCGTCGATGACAGGCGGCGTCTTCCTGCGCGAGAACTATGGCATCGCTTTCCCGACCGGGTCGCCTCTGGTCGAGGATGTCAACCAGGCCCTGCTTTCGTTGCGTGAAGACGGTACTTATGACGAAATCTATCGCAAGTGGTTCGGTATGCGGAACTAGGCCGGCGCCTCGTCCCCGAAGAACGGTGTCATCTGCGCGACGATCACGGCGTTTTCATCCAGGGCACGCTGCATCAGGGCACGTTCGTCAGGTTCGATGTCATGTCCCTGTGCCTCACGCTCGGCCAGGGTCCCGTAGCCGGTGACATCCAAAGGCGCGGTGTCGGCCTGCTTCAGAATAGCCACCGTCTCGCGCACGGCCTCGGCTTCGTCCACGCCGCTGGCGTAGCAGATCAGTGCCGCCCCCGTCGCACCGTCCGGCAGCCCGTCGCCGTCCTTGCGGCCGATCTGGACCAGAAGGGTATAGACTTGCTGACGAGAGGGCTTCTTTTGCTTTTCCATGGGCCCTGCATTACGCGCGGTGTTTTGGAGGGTCAACTGCTTCCATCGATCCAGGCTTTGAGCGTGGAATCTTCCGCAGCCCCCTGCCCGGCCCACAAGCCTAGAGGATTTGAAGGAACGCGACTCAGCAAAGCCCCTTCCCCATTTTCGCCCAAAAATTGAGCCGCGCTTCAACTCCATTCCTTAAGTTGAATCGGGCACATTTTTGCCACATTTTGACCTCAATTTTAGCCATTTCCTGCTGAGTTCGACGCGTTTCCTGCCTTTCACAACGGTGAAGAGAAGCCAACCCTAGGATGGTGCCACTGCGTAAGTCATTTTTTTACAGGAGAATTAAAATGAGTGTTCTGTCCAAGTTAATGATGACAACTGCAAGTGTGATTGTGCTTTCCGGAGTACCTGCTGTCGCCGTGCTGTCTTTTGTGACGCCAAGTGCAGCTTACGCCCAAGACGGCGGTGGCGATAGCGAAGACGGGGGCGATAGCGAGAGCGGTGGCGACAACGAAGGCGGCGGCGATAACGAAAGCGGCGGCGATAACGAAAGCGGCGGCGACAACGAAGGCGGCGACGATAACGAAAGCGGCGGCGACAACGAAGGCGGCGACGATAACGAAAGCGGCGGCGACAACGAAGGCGGCGACGATAACGAAAGCGGCGGCGATAACGAAAGCGAAGGCACGGAAACCAACGCAGGAAACTCAGAAGTTGACGCTATGCAGGGTGAAAATCGCTGACCCACACAGAGCGTTCGTCTGAGCCAGGACACAATCTCAGGACAGGCTCTGACCAAG
This sequence comes from Ruegeria sp. HKCCD7559, assembly GCF_013110575.1. Classification (NCBI taxonomy): domain Bacteria; kingdom Pseudomonadati; phylum Pseudomonadota; class Alphaproteobacteria; order Rhodobacterales; family Roseobacteraceae; genus Ruegeria; species Ruegeria sp. HKCCD7559. Next base: position 18,327 of record NZ_WVQU01000009.1, on the reverse strand, counting down.
GTGCGGTCGCATAAGTCAAACACCCCAAAAAACGGAAAGGCCGGAGCGGGTCAGCTCCGGCCTTTCTGTACAACCGGGGCGATCAGTCCCGCAGCAATTCGTTGATGCCGGTTTTCGACCGGGTCTTTTCATCCACCCGCTTCACGATCACCGCGCAATACAGGCTGATGTTGTTCTTTGACGGCATCGAACCCGCGACGACCACGGAATAGGGCGGGACTTCGCCATATGTCACTTCGCCGGTTTCCCGATCCACGATCTTGGTTGATTTGCCGATGAACACGCCCATCCCCAGAACCGAGCCTTCGCGGACGATGCAGCCCTCGACCACCTCGGAGCGCGCGCCGATAAAGCAGTTGTCCTCGATGATGGTCGGGCCGGCCTGCATCGGCTCCAGCACGCCACCGATACCTACGCCGCCCGACAGGTGGACATTTTTGCCGATCTGCGCGCATGAGCCGACGGTCGCCCAGGTGTCGACCATGGTGCCTTCATCCACATAGGCGCCAAGGTTGACAAAGGATGGCATCAGCACCACGCCCGGCGCGATATAGGCCGATTTGCGGACAACGCAGTTGGGAACCGCGCGGAACCCGGCCGAGCGCCATTGATCTTCACCCCAACCAGCGAACTTGCTGTCCACCTTGTCCCACCAGCCGCCGTCCTGCGGACCGCCTGTCTGAATTTCCATGTCCTTGATGCGAAAGCCCAGCAGAACCGCCTTTTTGGCCCACTGGTTCACGTGCCAGTCGCCGTTTTCCAGCTTTTCGGCAACACGCAGCGACCCGCTGTCCAGCGCGTTCAGCGTGTCTTCGATCGCTTCGCGTTGTTCACCTGCCGTGGCAGGTGTGATCGTGTCGCGCGCCTCCCAGGCGGCTTCGATGGCGGCTTCCAGTTGCGCGTTGGACATGGGGCGTCTCCCTACAGAATCTGTTCATGTTGGTTTGGCCTATACGCAAGCCGGGCCCATGGCGCAATGCGACGAACACGGGCCGTTTTGCGTCTGAAAGGCCCGCAATCAGCTGGCGCGGCGTATATGTCGGGTCAGAATACCTTTTGCCGTGCTCAGGTCCTTCCGCCTGAGTGCCTGAACAAGTGCGGCGTGATCCTTGTCAGTTTGCTGCACCCATTTCGACCGCCAGTGCGCAAACAAGTGGCGTGCGCTTGCGATATGCAGATCGTCGATGGTGTGCAACAGACGGGGCAGCCCGCAAGGTGTCAGGATGGCGCGATGGAATGCTCTGTTCAACGCCTCCCATTGGGGCATCGTCTGCGCCTCGTCACAGGCGATGCGTGCGCGATCGATCTTGTCCAACGCGACCGGAGACATGTTCTGCACCGATTGCTGCAACGCCAGTGTTTCCAGCGCCACGCGCATTTCGATGACCTCTCGCACCTCTGCCGGGTCCAGCGCCGTGACCCGCATGCCCCGGCGCGGCTCGTGCCGGGCCAGTCCATGCGCCTCAAGCCGCAACAGGGCTTCCCGCACCGGAACATGGCTGGTGTCGAAGGTGCGGGCAATATGATCCTGCCGCAGCTTTTCCCCGGCGCTCAGCTCTCCGGTTATGATTTGCTGGCTGAGGTTCTGGTAAATCGTGTCCGAGATCGTAGCGGTCATAAATTATAGATAAAATCTACGACAGCTATCCTCAACCAGATAATTCACCCCGCAAGCGGGTCCGGCGCGACATTCGCACCACACACCAGAACGGCCACGCGCTCGCCCGGTTCGGGCCGATACACGCCCGAGGTCAAGGCTGCCAACGCCGTGGCGCCCGCCGGCTCCACCAGAATACGATGCGCCTGCCACAACGTCTTCTGAGCCGCCGCGATGGCATCATCCGACACCAGGACCGACGTCATCCCCTGTGCCAGGTCGAAACAGATCTGCCCGATCCGGCGCGCGCCCAGCGCGTTTGCCGCGATCCCGGATACGGAAACATCCACCGGCTCACCGGCCTGCAACGCCGCATTCAATGCGCAAGAGGTCTGGGGTTCGACCGCCACGACCTTGCGCGCACCGTCGAACCAGGCCAACGCCCCGGCGATCAGCCCACCCCCGCCCACGGCGACCAGCACCGTATCTGCCTGTAGGCCCTGCGCATCCCATTCCGCAAAGCAGGTCCCCTGCCCCGCCACGGTAGCCGGCGCATCATAGGCGTGAATCTGCATCGCGCCGGTCTCCGCTTCATGCGCCTGCGCCTGTGTCAGCGCATTGGCGTATTCGCCGGGCACAACACTCAGATCCGCGCCGGTTTGCCGGATCAATGCAATCTTGGATGGCCCCGCCAGTTCGGGCACGAAAACCTTGGCCGGATAACCAAGCGCCTGCGCCGCAAAGGCCGCCGCTGCACCATGATTGCCACCGGATGCAGCCACGACACCTGCATCGGGCACGTCGAGGCTCAGCAACGTATTGAACGCACCGCGCGCCTTGAAACTGCCCGTGTGCTGCATGTGCTCCAGCTTCAGCTCAATGGGATGGCCCGGAACTCGGCTCTCGATCACCGGCGTCACCTGCGTATGCCCGGCGATACGATCCCGCGCCGCTGATATTTCGCTCTTCCAATTCATTCTTGTCTTTCCGTGACTGGCACTCTGCCCGCGAACCCTATAGCTGTTTGGAAAACACGCAAGCAGGGATCGATCACCCATGAGAGAAGACCGCCACAATCCGTTTCGCGATGCGCAGACAGATCGTTCGACCGCGAGCGAAGTGCCGGACACGCCGCAAACGCGATCGTCCGCCTATCGCCTTGCCTTTGCCGATGACGAATTCCTGTGCCGCGACGAGCTGCGCCCGGTACGTCTGCAACTGGAACTGCTGAAACCCGAGATGATCATGAGTGAGCGCGAGATCACCTCGACCATCGTGATGTTCGGCGGCGCGCGCATCCCTGAACCATCGCAGAAACACACCGCACGAACGGAAACGCTGGCTGGTCTGTCGGCCTATTACGACGAGGCGCGCGAGTTCGCGCGGCTGATGACCGTGAAATCGAACGAGACCGGCTGCCGTGAAAACGTGATCGTCACGGGCGGCGGCCCCGGTGTGATGGAGGCAGGCAACCGTGGGGCACAGGACGCGGGCGGATGCTCGATCGGGTTGAATATCGTTCTGCCGCACGAGCAGGCCCCGAACCTTTATGTGACGCCGGATCTCAGCTTCAACTTCCACTATTTCGCCATCCGCAAGATGCATTTCCTGATGCGCGCCCGCGCCATCACGATTTTCCCCGGTGGTTTCGGCACATTGGACGAGCTGTTCGAATCCCTGACCCTGATTCAGACCGGCCGGATGGACCGCGTGCCCTTCCTGCTGTTTGGTCGCGAATTCTGGGAAAAGGTCATCAACTGGAAAGCGCTGGCCGATGCCGGAACCATCTCGGACGAGGATCTTGACCTGTTCCGCTTTGTGGACACGGCGGAGGAAGCGGTCGAGATCATTGAAAACTGGGAGCCCGCCCCGCCCCGCGACGAAATTCCGGGGCGCTGAACCATGGCGCCCAAGACCGGAGAGATGCTGCATCTGCGCGGAAATGCCCTGAGCAAGGGCGAACCCGTAGCGCTGCCACTGACCCAAAGCAGCATGTACCACCTGCCGGGCACCCCGGACGGGCAGGCGAGTTACGGCCGGGTGGACAACCCGACCTGGGTGCATCTGGAGCATGTTCTGTCGCATTTGGAAGACGCGCCCTGCCTCAGCTTTCCCTCGGGCATGGCAGCGATTTCCGCAGCACTGTTTGCCACCGTAAAGGCCGGATCACGCCTGCTGATCCCCTCCGACGGCTATTACGTGACGCGCCTATTGGCCGATCGTTTCCTGTCGCGGCTGGGCGTGATCGTTGAGGAACGCCCCACCACCGCCTTTGCCGACGGCGGTTTTGACGGGTTCGATGTGGTCTTTGCCGAAAGCCCCTCGAATCCGGGGTTGGACATGATCGATCTGACCGAGGTGGCGGATCGGGTGCGCGCTGCCGGGGGCATAACCATTGCCGACAATACGACGATGACTCCGCTGGGTCAGCGTCCTCTCGATCTGGGCATCGATGTGGTTGTCTCGTCCGATACCAAGGCGATGGGCGGGCATTCCGACATGCTGATGGGCCATGTGGCCAGCCGCAACGGCGACATCATGGAACGGGTCGAGGAATGGCGGAAAGTCTCCGGCTCGATTCCGGGGCCACATGAAGCATGGCTGCTTCATCGCGGACTTGAAACGCTGGACGTTCGGTTCGACCGGATGTGCAGCTCGGCCGAAGTATTGGCCGAACGCCTGACGGCACATCCCGCAGTGAAACAGGTGCGCTATCCCGGGCTGGCCAACGACCCGTCGCATAAACTGGCGCAAGAACAGACCACACGTTTCGGATTTCTGCTGTCCCTGACGCTGAACAGCGAAGACCGGGCCGAAGCCTTCATCAACAATTGCCCGCTTCTGCGCCCGGCCACGTCATTCGGAGGCGTCCACAGCTCGGCCGAGCGGCGCGCGCGCTGGGGCGACGACGTTGATCCGGCCTTCATCCGCCTGTCCGTCGGATGCGAACCCGTGGAAGAATTGTGGCAAGCTATCGAAGCCAGCCTGAACGCCGTGTGATTACCTTTTGGGCTCACGCAGTTCTTTGAACACGTAGATCGGCAGCACAACGCTGGCGATCAACGCCCCCAGCCAGACCAGCAATGTTGCCGCCAGCAGGTTCGAAACCCCGCCAACGGTCAGCCCGGCTGCAATCAGGTCGGTCACGAAAAGGCCCACGAAGGTTACGATCAGGGCGATCCCACCTTTCAGGGCGGGCGCTTTCTTTTCGCCCAGTTTCAGGATCAGGGGTTCAGCCACGACCTGTACGACGGTGAAGACAATCACCACCACGATGAACGAGATCGGCTTGATCGCAAATCCCGACAATATCAGCGCGGCAAGCAACAACCCAATGGCATTCCCGGCCATCAGGGCCAGGGCGGATTTTATTCTGCGTGACATGCGGCGGTCTCCGTCATTCGACAAGTATAAATATGCATATACTATCAGGTCTTCGGGATTTTACGAGACAATTCAATCGCCTCTTCCGTTTCAACCATTGAAATCAAATGGTAGAACACCTTCATCGTGATCAGACCCGCCCCTGACCTGTGAGAGTGAGATGAGCGACGACCCCTACACCGTTCTTGGTGTCTCGAAGGACGCCAGTGCAGCCGAGATCAAAAAAGCCTACCGGCGTATCGCCAAGGATTGCCATCCGGATCTGAAACCCGGCGATGCCACGGCCGAGGCCAAATTCAAGGCCGCCGCCGCTGCTTATGATCTGTTGAAAGATCCTGAAACACGTGCGCGTTTCGACAACGGGGAAATAGACGCCTCGGGTCAGGAACGCCCGCAACAGCAGTATTACCGGGACTATGCCGAGGCCGCTGGAAACCCCTATCGCGGGCGTCAGGCGGATCCCGACGACATGTCAGACATCTTTGCCGAGTTCATGCGTGGTCGCGGCGGTTTTGGTGGCCAGCGCGGCCACCAGTTTCACGCACCGGGTCACAATCTGAACTATTCACTGCAAATCAGCTTTCTGGATGCCGTGTTCGGCGCCAGTCAGAAATTGACCTTGCCGGATGGAGACCGGATCGAGGTCAAAATCCCGGCCGGGATCACCGACGGCCAGACCATCCGGTTGCGCGGCAAAGGCGCGCCGGGATATGGCGAAGGCCCTCCGGGTGACGCACTGGTGACGGTTTCGGTCGCCAAGCACCCGGTTTTTGAACGTCAGGGCGACGACATCCATATCACGCTGCCGATCACAATCGACGAGGCCATTCTGGGCGGAAAAGTCCCGGCCCCTACCATAGACGGCGGTGTGAATGTCAACGTCCCGGCAGGCACCAGCAGCGGCAAAACGCTTCGGTTGCGCGGAAAAGGCGTGAAAAAGCGCGGCTCGTCCGCCCGTGGTGATCAGCTGATTGAGCTGACCATTGCGACACCGGACAAGATCGATGATGAACTGAAGCAGTTCATGGAAACCTGGCGTCAAAAGCACCGCTATGATCCGCGGAAAGGAATGCAGCTATGATCCTGACCGAAAAGGAACTGATCGAAACGGTCACCCGCCTGACCTCGGACCGCCTGACCGAATACCTGGCGGCGGAAATCGTGATTCCGGAACAGTCGGATCAAGGGCTGGTTTATCAAAATATCGACGTCGCCCGTCTGGAACTGGCCTGTGAGTTGCACGAACAGTACGACATGGAGGCGGATGCGCTGTCGATGATGATCTCACTGATCGACCAGCTGCATGGGCTGCGGGCCGAACTGCGCGAAGTTCTGAACGCGATCGAGGCGCAACCCGAACCTGTGCGGCAGCAACTGGTCAAGGTCATCGGTACAGCGCGATTCCGTCGCAGATAACGGGGTTTTGGACTCGAAACATTTGGATTAGAAGGCCGGCTTGATCCTTTGACAGGTGGCGCCATGACCCAGTCCAGATCCGAATTGCTGATGCCTGCGGGCAATCTGCGCAAGCTGAAACTCGCTGTCCTTTACGGGGCGGATGCGGTGTATCTGGGCACGCCCGATATGTCGCTGCGCACGAAATCCGAGTTTTCGCTGGAAGAGGTGATCGAGGGCGTCGAGTTCTGCCACAGCCATGGCCGGCGCGCCTATCTGACGCTGAACCTGTTCTCGCACAACAAGGACATCCCGAAGCTGGACGAATATATCGACACTGTCCGCAAAGTGCAGCCGGACGGGTTGATCATCGCCGACCCCGGCGTGTTCCAGTACGTGCGCGACCGCGCGCCGGAACTGCCAGTGCACATCTCGACCCAGGCCAATATCTGTTCATGGCTGTCGGTGAAGTTCTGGCAGGATCAGGGCGCGGAACTGGTGGTTCTGGCGCGCGAGGTTTCCTACCCCGAACTGGTGGAAATCCGCGAAAAATGCCCCGACATCAAGCTCGAGGCCTTCGTCCACGGGGCCATGTGCATGACCTATTCGGGCCGTTGCCTGCTGTCGAATTTCATGGCGGAACGTGGCGCCAACCAGGGCAACTGCGCCAACTCCTGCCGCTGGAACTATGCGCTGAAACTGCGCCTGAAGGATGGCACACATCAGGAATTGCGCATCACCGAAGAAAACGCCGACCTGTTCGAATTCCTGTTGGAAGAAGGCTGCCGCCCCGGCGATCTGATGCCGATCGAGGAAGACGACCGCGGTTCCTACATCCTCAATTCGCGCGATCTGTGCATCATGCCCAAGCTGGACGAATACCTGAAGATCGGGGTCGACAGCCTCAAGGTCGAGGGACGCGGCAAGTCGGAATACTACGCCGCCATCGTCGCGCGCGCCTATCGCATGGCCATCGACGATTACTATGCCGACCCCCAGAACTGGGACCCGAAACCCTATATGCGCGAGTTGGAGACCGTGGGAAACCGCGGCTATACGCTGGCCTTCCACGAGGGGCGTCTGACCAACTACGCCCATGATTACGAGCACACGGCGTCCATCGCGCAATGGGAATATGCCGGGATCGTCACCGAAGTGACCCAGGATGCCTTTCTGGTCGAGGTAAAGAACAAGCTGGAACCGGGCGATGTGCTGGATTTCCTCTCGCCCATCTCGCGCGAGACGGTTCTGCTGAGGGTCTATGATTTCGAACGCGCATCCGATGGTGCGCGGATGGACGTAGTGCATGGCAGCACCAAAACAGTGATCCGCCTGCCCTTCACCCTGTTCGACCACGAGGATATCGACGATCTGCGCGCCCGGTTCCCCGCCTATTCCGTTCTGCGCAAGGAACGCGCCCTGACTGACGAACACTGGAGCCGCATCCGCTTTGACAAGCTGGTGCAGGGTTTGGAAACCTCGGGCCGTGACAACCCTGGCGCCTATGCCCGCCGTCGCGACGCCTTGGTTGAAAAGATCGGCGAAGACGGCAACGAACGCCGTTTCAAAACCAACCGCATCGGCACCGAGGGTTGCTGTGGCAAAGGTTGCAACGGCTGCTTGATTTTCTGGCAGCACGACAAATACGCGCTGGCCCGTGAAGTTTTGTCAAAGCGCAAGCAGGGCGAACAACTCAGCCGCCGTGAGGCGACGGAACTGAAGCTGCCGGGCGCACAACAAGCCTGAGCCGGCTCAGTCGCGTGTTCGATACTCTTCCGGCACGTAAAACGTATAGTCCCGATCTGCCACCTGTTCGTGGCAGACATGGCAATAGGCCACGGCACCGGCGCGGTCGCCCATAGTGTCCCCAAAGACCGAGCCGTCCGGCAAGACCATGATGTAACGCCAATCCGCCGTGTCCGGGCTGGCATCTTCTGCCAGTTTCTCCATTACGAACATGGCACCGGGATGCACGTGACCTTCATCCGTCACGGTCATGCTGTCCTTGGCAAGAACCGACCCCATGGGAAGTTCTTCACCTTCCTGCAACGTCGCGTAGTTATGCGCCATGCGATTGGCGTAGCTGTTCACATACCTTTGCCCGTGGGTTGCCGAAATATAGGGCGCATCGTTGAAAATCGGCCAGCTTTGGTAGTTGAGGATCAGGTCCAGTTGCGCCACGGCGTAGCCACGCGCCATGCGGCGATTGAGGGATCGGTAGTGTTCCAAAGCCTCTTGTTTGCTCAACTCGGCAGGGTTTTCGATTGCAATATGAGCGTCCTGGCCGTCAGCAAAGGCCAAGCCTGAACCCGAGACGATAGCAAGCGCAGCGGCACCAAAACGGATGATCGAAAAAGAACTTGCATTCATAATCGTGGCCCACCTGAAATTCAGTTCACCTGAGCGCTTTCTGCACCACTTGGAACAGTCTAGCGGAATCGCAAAAACTTGCCATCTCTGACCCGGACACCTCACCGGCTTGTGCATCGAATTGAAGAGGCAAATTCAGCGACGGGCACGAGAAATATAGCAAATCATGCATGTAGTTTCAGCATCTAAAACATTAAGTTTGAACAAAACAATTGTGACGTGCAGACAAAGCCAGAAAACACTTAAGGCGCGATCCAATCAAGCCTGGCCCAGATGGACCAAACCCTATCGGCTCAGACCCGTTTCGGCCTCGATTTGTTTGCGTGATTTGCGCGCCCGTTCGGTCGCCGACTTCAACTGACCGCAAGCCGCCATGATGTCCTCACCGCGTGTCTTGCGGATGGGCGAGGCATAGCCGGCCTGATAGATGATGTTTGCGAAGGCGCGGATGCGGTTGTTCGAGCTGCGCTTGTACGGTGCGCCGGGCCATTCGTTGAACGGGATCAGGTTGATCTTGGCCGGAATGTTGTGTCGCTTGATGTGATTGATCAAACGATGCGCATCTTCGTCACTGTCATTCACACCATCCAGCATCACATATTCAAACGTGATCCGTTCAGAGTTCGAAGCATTCGGATAGCTGGCCAAAGCGGTCAGCAGTTCCTCGATATTCCAACGTTTGTTGATGGGCACAAGAACGTCGCGAGTTTCGTCCGTAGTGGCGTGGAACGAAATCGCCAGCAGGCACCCGATTTCCTCGGCGGTGCGCGCGATCTCGGGCACCACGCCCGAGGTCGACAGAGTAATCCGCCGGCGCGACAGAGAAATGCCCTCGGGGTCCATGGCGATTTTCATCGCGTCGCGCACGTTTTCGAAATTGTAAAGCGGCTCGCCCATTCCCATCAGAACGATGTTCGACAGCAGGCGGGTTTCGTCCTTAGGTGCGCCGGGGGTTGGCCATTCTTCAAGATCGTCGCGCGCCATCATGATCTGGCCAACGATTTCGGCGGATGTCAGGTTTCGTACAAGTTTTTGAGTGCCGGTATGACAAAACGAACAGGTCAGCGTACAGCCCACCTGAGACGAGATACACAGCGTGCCGCGATCTTCCTCGGGGATGTAGACCACCTCGACCTCATGCCCGCCGGCGATACGGCACAGGTATTTGCGGGTGCCGTCCTCGGACACCTGACGTGTGACCACCTCGGGGATTTCGATCACGAAGTGCTCGGCCAGTTGAGCGCGATAAGCCTTTGCCAGATTGGTCATCTTTGCAAAGTCGCGCACGCCCCATTGGTAGATCCATTGCCAGATCTGACCGGTGCGCATCTTGGCCTGTTTCTCGGGCGTGCCGTGTTCAATCAAGGTTTCGCGCAAACGGTCGCGCGTAAGGCCGACGAGGTTGATCTTCCCGTCGGGCAGTTTGCGCGGGATGGTCATGACGTCTTGGGTGATCGGCGCTTTGGGCGACATTGGCGTATCTCGACGGAATCGGGCTTGGGATGCGCCTCTATATAGGAACCTGCGCAAAGATCAAAAGGTTTCCTAAGCCGGCAGGCCCGGCACGATGAACATACCGGGCCTTTTTGATCAGTTTACCGGCGGCGGAGTGTAGCAATCACTGGCGTCCAGGGTCTGAACCGGATCTTCCGGGCCACATTGCTCGCCCGATATCGGGTAGGTTTCAGCATTCTTCTCGCAAGCGCTCAGCACAGCGGCGGATGCGACCAGAACCAGAGTGATCCAAGTTTTCTGTTTCATCACGATGTCCTCTCTAAGTGGCTAAACCACTTAGTTCACATTGCCGAACGCGAAACTTTGATGCGGATCAAAACTGGCAGATGACCATACGTCAAAAGCCCCGCAACCAGGCGGGGCCTTTTCAACAATCGGCGCGATAAGATCAGTTGGTGCAGCGCTTCTCAGCGTCTTCAATCGCTGCGGTAAAGCCCAGCAGCGAGAAGGTGTCTTTCGTCTGCGTCCCACGCTCGGACCGGGCGGTCAGAACAGCCTCGGTTCCGCGCTTCAGGGCGGTGATGATCTTGGCATCATCCGCATCCGACGCGGCCCAGGCCCATTCGCCTTCTGTGAACAGTTCGAACTCGGTCCCGTCCACGTTCAGGTTCACCGTCGAACCCGCGGCAAACGGGTAGCCGCCAGTAAAGGTCAATTGGCCTTTGACCTCGGCATTCGGGCGATAGAACACAAACAGCAGGATATCGCTGCGCCGTACGGAAACCACACGTCCACCGCGGGTGTTTACGGTTTCCTTGGGTGCCGAGACGCTCCAGCATTCGGTGGGATCGTCTTCGACAAAAACGCTCCAATCCGTTTTTGCAGCTACGCGGTTGGTGCTTGTCGCCTGTTGGGCGATTGCAGATGTTGCTGCGATGCCTGCCATACACAGGCCCGCTATCGTGCGAACGAGCATTGATCCCATTTGTGCAGCCTCCTAGCTCGACCCTTACCTCATACCCATCGGACACGTCTGCGAACCCTGCCGGTTCGTCTATTCGTTTGCGTCTTCCGATGATTGCCGACATACACACACTAACGCAGGTTTCGCCACAGGCGAAAGGGCGATTGGCAGAATTTTGCGCATAAATTTCGGAGGTCCAGATGACGCAGCCCGTACCCATGACAGAACTTTGGCGCGGCCCTCTGCTGGAAAGTCTGCATCTGGGTCATGCGGTTATTTGCGATGACACGGGCCAGATCGTGCGCAGTTGGGGCGACCCGCAATCCGTCATATACCCGCGGTCATCCGCCAAGATGATTCAAGCGCTTCCGTTGGTCACATCAGGGGCGGCGGCGAAATACGGTCTGACCAGCGAACACCTCGCGTTAGCCTGCGCCTCGCATAACGGGGCGGCGATCCACACGGATCGCGTGACGGCGTGGCTGGACCATCTGGGGTTGAACGAGCACGATCTGCGGTGCGGCCCACAGGAGCCCGCCGACACCGCCGCGCGCGACCGGCTGATTTTGGCGGACGACACGCCTTGCCAGATCCACAACAATTGTTCCGGCAAACATTGCGGCTTTCTGACTCTGGCACAGCATATGGGCGCCGGGCCGGAATACCTTGAAATTGATCATCCGGTGCAACAAGCCTGCCTATCTGCCGTCGAAGAAACAACGGCCGAGACCAGCCCGGCATACGGCATCGATGGCTGTTCCGCCCCGAATTTCGCCACATCGCTTTTCGGTTTGGCACGTTCGATGGCTTGGTTTGCTTCAGCAGCAGACCGGTCCGACCGCTCCAGCGATGCAGCGATGCAGCTGGTGGCCGCGATGGTGAAACACCCGGAACTGGTTGCCGGTGAGACCCGGGCCTGCACCGAACTGATGCGCGCCATGAACGGGCGCGTCGCCATCAAGACCGGGGCCGAGGCGGTGTTTGTGGCCATCATCCCGGAAAAACGCATGGGCGTTGCGCTGAAGATCACCGATGGCACCACACGGGCCAGCGAATGCGCCATCGCCGCTATTCTGGTGAGCCTTGGTGTGCTGGAGGCCGATCACCCGGCCACCCGCAAATTCATGAACGCCACGCAATACAGCCGCCGGGGGCTGGAATGCGGCGTGATCAAACCTGCGCCGGGTTTCCCCGGCTAAGGCCACTACATCTCGATCTCGTGCACCTCGGCCACTTCAACCGAGCCTGTGCCATTGACGACCATCGGACAGCCCTTGGCCATCTCGGTCGCAGCATCGATACTGTCAGCTTTGATCACCGTGAAGCCCGAGGCCGGGTTTGCGCCGCCGTTATCGACCACTCCGTTGTTGCTGACGGTGTAAGACTGCCCCACCGGGTTTCCGGGGATATCGAGGGCGTCTCCCATATCCTGAAACCAGGCGCCCCAGGCGGCCATGGTCGCCTCGATCTCGGCGGGGTCGGTCGGGGTGTGTCCCCCGTGATAAACAAACAAATATTGGGGCATATCGCTCCTCCCTGATGAAACCTTATTTGCACTTCGCTTCGAGTTTGCGCAGCGAAGACGTCCAGCCCTGATTGTGGTTCGCGGCTGCTTCGGCATCGGCCAGTTCGCGGTGGTCCAAAACCAGGCGCGACCCCGTGCCTGTCGCTTTGACTGTGAAGGTGACGTGGCTTTCGGCCCCGCGCTGATCCTGATCGTCATGCCAGCCCCAGGTAAACCCCACCGAGTTTGGAGGGTCGACATGCGTGACGTGGCCCGAGACCTTGTATTGCTGGCCCTCGCCGTTTTCCATGACCGAATACCACGGGCCGGTGCGCGAGAAATCCAGATTGTGTTCAGGCACGTGCATCCCTTCGGGGCCCCACCATTGCAACAACCGGCTGCCGTCACTGATCCATGCAAACAGGTCCTCTGGGCTGACGGGGAAATCCCGTTCCAGTTTCAGGTCGGCCATGAATTCTCCCTTTCGATGATATCACTGAGGCGATCAAGGCTGCTTTCCCAGAATTGCCGTTTGGAGATCGTCCAGTCGGCAATCATACGCAGCCCGTCGGACCGGATGGAGTACATCCGTTGGGTGCCCCGCACACGCTGCTGCACCAACCCGGCCTCGCGCAGTACCTTGAGGTGGCGCGAAATCGCGGCGCCGGACATGCCGCGCCCTTCGATCAGTTCACCAGCGGGCAGTTCGCCCTGCTCCATCAGTTGCTCGACAATCGAGAACCGGGTGGCATCAGACAAAGCGGAAAAGGTGGTCAGAAGCGTGCTCATGACTTCTATTTAACACAAATGTTAAATAATGAAAAGCCCTGTCAGGATTCGGCGAAATCCGCGCGACTGTACCCTTGTAGATAAAGCAGTGCCGTCAGGTCGCCGTGATTCACCCGCACATCACATTGTGCGGCCACCGACGGTTTGGCATGAAGGGCAACCCCGGTCCCGGCCCGGCCAAGCATTCCAAGGTCATTGGCCCCGTCACCCACGGCAATCACATCACTTTCCGACAGGCCCCGACGCGTTGAAATCTGCGCCAGCGCTTCGACCTTGGCCTGACGCCCCAGAATAGGACGCGCGACGTCTCCGGTCAGCTTGCCATCTTCCGCCAGCAAAGTGTTGGCACGGTTTTCATCGAACCCCAAAAGCTCTGCCACCCGCGCGGTAAAGGCCGTAAAGCCACCGGATACCAATGCTGTATAGGCCCCGTTGGCCCGCATCGTCGCCAGCAATTCCCTGCCTCCGGGCATCAGGGTGATCCGTTCGCGCAGGACTTTGCCGATGACGCTTTCATCCAGATCCTTCAGCAAACCAACCCGCTCGATCAGGGCACCTTCGAAATCCAGCTCTCCGTTCATGGCGCGGGCGGTGATGTCCTTGACCCTTTCGCCGACGCCAGCCTCATCCGCCAGTTCGTCAATGCATTCCTGCTGGATCATGGTGCTGTCCATATCGGCCAGCAGCATCTGTTTGCGCCGTCCCTGCGCAGGCTGCAAAATCAGGTCCACGCCCATACCCTGCAAGTCTGCCCAAACGTCCCAGCAATTGTCGGGGATGGCGTTCAACTCGAATTCTGCCGCCTCATCCGGGTTGAGCCAGAGGATGTCCCCGCCACCCCACGCATTGCGCAGTGACTCGGGTAATGCGCTGTCCAGCGAAGGCGCTGCCGGATTGGTCAGCAAAGTGGCGACATACATCTTCAATCTCCAAATTTCTTGGCCGGGCGAGGTGATCTAGGGGGTCAACGACAAACGGCCCTGATCGGTCAATTCCCAGCAAGTCTGCCCTTCGAACACAGCGACACCCACCGGGCGCCCATATCCAGCACCTGTGTCCAGATTGACGCGATTTCCATAATGCGTTGCCCGGTCCACCGGAGTATGACCATGCACGATCAGCTTGGGATGCGGACCCCGATGAGCATGAAAATCCTGCCTGATCCAGACCAGGTCGTTGTCCCCCTGCGCGTTGAGCGGCACGCCCGGGCGAATGCCTGCGTGAACAAAGGCAAGCTCGGGCGTCTGATGCATCAGAACCAGATCTCGCAGAAAGGTCAGGTGCGATTTCGGCACCGCCGCCTGCGCCATCTGATGCAGATCTTCCAGACGAATCTGGCCTTCGAATTCCACGCCATAACTGCGCAGGGTCTCCACCCCACCCAGCCTTTCATGCAGCCAATGATACCCGACAAGCAAATGCGGATCGTGACGCGGCGTATCCTCCATGAACCAGGCGAACATGCGATCATGGTTGCCCAGCAAAGTGATCCAGTTCAGACCCGCGTCGCGCCCGGCAATCAGACGCTCGATCAGCCCGCGGCTGTCAGGGCCGCGATCCACGTAATCACCTAGAAACACGATCTGGGCGTCCGGGCCGCCATCACCCCGGATCAGAGACAGCGCGCGTTCCAGCTCGGCCACCTGCCCGTGCAGATCACCAACAACGTAGACAGGCTGTGTCATAGATCCTCCGACGGTAAGGTTCAGCTTGCTTGTGCCGCAGATTGCAGCCCGAGAAAACAAAGGACCCGGGCCTTCGGTCAACCGGGTCCCGAACTGTTTCTCAAACTCAACAGGCCTCGTCAGGTGACATCAAATTCCAGCGGCTTGATCTGCGTGAACAGACCCGTTTCCGCCAGCTTGGCGCGTGCTTCGGCCGGAACGGGTTCGTCGACATAAAGCAACGCAATCGCTTCTCCTCCGGCCTCGGATCGACCTAGGGTAAAGTTCGCGATGTTGACGTTGTTCTCGCCCATGGTCTGCCCCAAAGCACCGATGATGCCCGGCACGTCTTCGTTGGTGGTGTAGAGCATATGGGCACCGACCTCGGCGTCGATATTGATGCCCTTGATCTGGATGAACCGCGGTTTGCCGTCGCTGAACACAGTGCCGCCGATAGAACGCTCGCGCTTGTCGGTCACAACGGTGACTTTGATATAGCCTTCGAAGGCACCCGATTTGTCCTGATTGGTGGTCGAGATCTTGATCCCACGTTCCTTGGCGACAACCGGGGCCGACACCATGTTCACCTCGGGGTTGAACTTTTTCATGATCCCGGCGACCACCGAGCAGTTCAACGCCGCCAGATTCATTTCAGCGGCCACACCATCATACAGGATATTGATCGCCTTGACCGGCTCATCCGTCATCTGGCCGATAAAGCTGCCCAGATGGCCGGCCAGCTTGATCCACGGCCCCATCACCTTGGCTTCTTCCGCCGTTACACTGGGCATGTTCAAAGCGTTCTCGACCGCACCTGTCAGCAGATAGTTCGAGATCTGCTCGGCCACTTGCAGCGCCACATTCTCCTGCGCTTCGGTCGTTGCTGCACCAAGATGCGGCGTGCAGACCACGTTGGGCAGATTGAACAGGGGGTTGTCCTTGGCGGGTTCCTCACCGAACACGTCAAACGCGGCGCCCGCAACGTGACCGGATTGCAGCGCCTCGGCCAAGGCCTCCTCATCAACCAGACCACCCCGAGCACAGTTGATGATGCGCACGCCTTTCTTGGTCTTGGCAAGGTTCTCACGGCTCAGAATATTGCGGGTCTGATCCGTCAGCGGCACGTGCAGGGTGATGAAGTCGGCGCGGGACAGCAACTCGTCCAGCTCTACCTTTTCCACGCCCATCTTGGCGGCTTTCTCTTCGCCCAGATAGGGATCATAGGCGATGACTTTCATCTTCAGGCCAAGCGCGCGCTCGCACACGATGCCACCGATGTTCCCCGCACCAATGACGCCGAGCGTCTTGTTGGTCAGCTCGATCCCCATGAACTTGGACTTTTCCCACTTGCCCGCATGGGTCGAAGTCGAGGCCTCGGGGATCTGCCGCGCCACGGCAAACATCATCGCAATGGCGTGTTCGGCAGTGGTGATCATGTTGCCGAATGGCGTGTTCATCACGATCACACCTTTTTTCGACGCTGCTTCCTTGTCGATATTGTCAGTGCCGATTCCAGCGCGGCCGATCACCTTCAGCTTGTCGGCTTTTTCGAGAATGGTCGGCGTGACCTTGGTGGCCGAGCGGATGGCAAGACCATCATACTGGCCGATCACCTCGGCCAACTTGTCCTTGTCCTTGCCCAGATCGGGCATGAAATCCACGTCGATGCCGCGATCACGGAAAATCTGAACGGCGGTTTCGCTGAGTTTGTCGGAAACGAGTACTTTGGGAGCCATGTTTGTGGTCCTTGAATGTATTGAGAGGTCCGGGCCGATGCGGCCCGGTGGAGATGGGATGCGATCAGGCGGCTTCTGTCTGCGCCGCGATTTCGGCCTCAAAGGCCCATGCCAGCCAAGGCAGCATCGCTTCGATGTCCGAGGTCTCGACCGTACCGCCGCACCAGATCCGCAAGCCCGCAGGCGCGTCGCGATAGGCACCGATGTCCAGCGCGATATTCTCGGACTCCAGCCGCTTGGCCACAGCCTTGGCAAAGCTTGCGCCGTCCTGAATTCGGGCGTCGGTGAATTTCAGACAGACGGATGTGTTCGACCGCGTCGCAGCGTCTGCGGCCAGGTTTTCGATCCAGTCGTTCCGGTCGCAGAACGCATGCACTGCATCGGCATTGGCGTTCGCGCGGGCTGTAAGGCCCTTCAGACCGCCCACCGAGCGCGCCCAATCCAGTGCAAACAGATAATCCTCAACCGCCAGCATCGACGGCGTGTTGATCGTCGCCCCGGTAAAGATGCCTTCGATCAGCTTGCCACCCTTGGTCAGGCGGAAAATCTTGGGCAGCGGCCATGCAGGGGTGTAGCTCTCCAGACGTTCAACGGCGCGCGGGGACAGGATCAGCATCCCATGCGCGGCCTCACCGCCCAGAACCTTCTGCCAGCTGAAGGTGGTCACATCCAGCTTGTCCCAGGGCAGGTCCATCGCAAAGGCAGCCGAGGTTGCGTCGCAGATCGTCAGACCCTGACGATCATCGGCGATCCAGTCGCCATTCGGCACGCGCACGCCCGAGGTGGTGCCATTCCACGTAAAGACCACGTCATTGGCGAAATCGACCGATGCCAGATCCACGATCTGTCCGTAATCGGCGGTCTTCACCTCGGCGTCGATCTTAAGCTGCTTGACCACATCGGTCACCCAACCGGACCCAAAGCTTTCCCACGCCAGCATCTCGACCTTGCGTTCGCCCAATAGCGACCAAAGAGCCATCTCAACCGCGCCCGTGTCCGAGGCGGGAACAATGCCGATCCTGTAATCTGCCGGAATGCCAAGCACCTCGCGCGTGCCTTCGATGGCCGCTTTCAGCTTGTCCTTGCCAACGGCGGCACGGTGCGAGCGTCCCAAGGCGGCATCGGCCAGTTTGGTCAGATCAAATGTGGGGGGTTTGGCGCAAGGACCCGAGGAAAAACGCGGATTGGCCGGCCGCGTCGCCGGTTTTTGAGTGCTCATCTGTATTACCCTTCCAGATACACGCCCCTCGTTGGGGAGGGGTGTCCCACGCACAGAGCTATGGGCCCTTCGCACCCGCAGCAAGCGAAAAAGACGCTTCGCTGGGTAAAAACGACATCCAAAGAGGGCACAAATCAGAACATGAGTTTCCGATTGGCGAAAAACCCCGCCGAAACTCGGCGGGGTTGTTGCTGTTATTCCGCGGCGTCTGCGTATGCGTCCATTGGGGGGCATGTGCAGACGAGGTTTC
>NZ_WVQU01000008.1:0-137821 GCF_013110575.1 Ruegeria sp. HKCCD7559 | reverse complement strand
CAATCGTGCCGATGTTGACGTGCGGTTTTGTACGCTCAAACTTTTCCTTTGCCATTCCTCAGGCGCCCTTTTGCGATTTGGGGGACCCTTGGTCCCGTGGTTACATCTGCGCGCGCGAGATATTTGGTTCAAAGGGGAAAATCAAGCACATCCTGAGGGAAAAGCGCTTATCCTGCCGGATTTTGCGTGACCTCGACAGATTCCAACGGCTGGATAAGGTCCGGCCGTTTGTCGAACCAACCATTTTCCTTGTGCTCTTCAGCCAGCCATTCCTCGACCCGGTCGGCTATCTTGAGGGCCAGACCGCTCATCTGTTCTTCTTTTGTGCGCTCATGCCCCGATCCTTTGAGGGCACTTCCGCCGGTGGTGTCTTCCAGCACCTGGAATTGCTTACCCTTGGCCAGAAACTCTTTTTTCTTCACGTCATAGACGTTGACCAACACAATCGCAGTGCTTTTGGGGTTGTAGATCACAGGGATCCCCGGCGGGGCCAGCATGTAACCTTCAAGGCTGATGCCAAGGTCATATTCCTGTGAGCCTTCGTAACGCCCCAAACGAATATCAACCGCGTTCTGGATCGCTTTTGTCCATTCGTCAGGTGTGGCGTCCCGCGATACAGGTCCCTGAACGGCCTTGTCCGCAAAGGCATAATTCACACGAAGCTTGAATTCTCCGAGGGATTCAGGCGGCTCATACACCTGTGTCTGTGTGCAAGCGGCCATCAGGGCCAGTCCGGTGATCAGCGTCAGAATGCGCAACATGTGTCGTCTCGATAGGCCTGTTTTTTGTTGATCTAGCGCACCGATACGGGTTGTGCAAAGCCGTATCGGCGGAAATTCACCCGCGCAGCAGCGCGATCACGAAAACTTATAGTCGCGCGGGAAGCCATAGGGCGGTTTTTTCCCGACACTGGCGCGTTTTGCCAGCCATTGCGTCATATCCGCCTCATGTCGGGTCTTGTCGCCGCCCATGGACCATTTGAGACCGTCTTCCCAGTTGAACGTCGTGATGTCGGACAAGCCCCCATCCAGCTCAAGCGTTCCCTGACGGCCCCGCGCCATATTGTATTTCTGCAAACGCACGCCCTTGCCGCGACCCATCTCTGGCAGTTCTTCCGTGGGGAAGACCAGGAATTTGCCGTTTTGGGACACGACAGCGACATGATCGCCTTCCACAGGCTTACAGATCATGGCCGTCTCATCACCCTTGACGTTCAGCACTTGTTTGCCGTTGCGCGTCTGCGCCAGCACGTCATCTTCCGGCACCATAAAGCCGTTGCCCGCGTCCGAGGCCACCAGCAGCTTGCGCCCCGGCTTGTGGATCAAGATGTCGATGATCTGCGCCTCGTTGGGCAGATCCACCATCAGGCGCAAGGGCTCGCCCATGCCGCGCCCGCCGGGCAGGTTGGCTGCGCTGACGGTATAGAATCGGCCATTCGAGGCAAAGACCAGCAACCGGTCGGTCGTTTCCGCGTGGAAGATGAAACGCGGGCCGTCGCCGTCCTTGAACTTCAACTCTCGCTTCAGGTCGATATGGCCGGTCATGGCGCGAATCCAGCCCATCTGCGAGCAGACGACCGTGATCGGCTCTTTGTCGATCATCGCCTCAAGCGGAACTTCTTCAACCTGTCCGGCCTCGGCAAACCGGGTGCGGCGCGCACCGCCTTCATAATCTTTGCCAAAGGTCTTTTTCGTCTCTTTCAATTGCTCGGCAATCTTGGCCCATTGCAGGGCGGGATCGGCCAGCAGATCTTCGAGATTGGCGCGTTCTTCCATCAGCGCGTCGCGTTCGCGAACCAGCTCCATCTCTTCCAGACGGCGCAAGGAGCGCAGGCGCATATTGAGGATGGCGTCGACCTGAACTTCCGACAGCTCGCCCTCGCCCGGCTTAGGCGTGACGTAGTCAGATTCGTCGGTGGCGCGAACGTGGTCGATGCCCCAATCCTCGCGCATCAGCGCGGCCTTGGGGTCGTCGTCATAACGGATGATGTCGATCACACGGTCGAGGTTCAGGAAGGCGACGATAAAGCCTTCGAGCACTTCCAACCGGTGGTCGATCTTGGCCATGCGGTGACGCGAGCGGCGCAGCAGCACCTCTTGCCGGTGATCGAGGAAGGCTCGCAAAACTTCCTTCATCGAACAGACCTTGGGCGTCACCCCATCGATCAGCACGTTCATGTTCAGGCTGAACCGCACCTCGAGGTCCGAGTTGCGGTATAACATGCCCATGAGCACCTCGGGGTCCACGTTCTTGGAGCGTGGCTCGAGGATCAGACGGATATCGTCGGCGGATTCGTCGCGCACATCTGCGAGGATCGGGATTTTCTTGGTCTGGATCAGTTCCGCGATCTTTTCGATCAGCTTGGATTTCTGAACCTGATAGGGAATCTCGGTCACCACGATCTGCCACTGGCCACGGCCCAGATCCTCGACCTCGAACTTGCAGCGCAGTCGGAACGAGCCGCGCCCGGTGCGATAGGCTTGCGCGATGTTCTCGGGCGGTTCGACGATCACGCCACCGGTCGGAAAATCCGGGCCGGGGACATAGTTCAGCAACGTGTCGTCCCGCGCGTCCGGTGTTTTGATCAGGTGCAGGCAGGCGTCGCAAAGCTCCGAGATGTTGTGCGGCGGGATGTTCGTGGCCATGCCGACGGCGATACCGCTGGCGCCGTTGGCCAAAAGATTCGGAAACTGCGCAGGCAGCACCACAGGTTCGGTCAGCGTGCCATCATAGTTGTCGCGGAAATCCACGGCGTCTTCGTTCAGACCTTCCAGCAGCGCCTCGGCCACGATGGTCATCCGCGCCTCGGTATATCGCGAGGCCGCCGGATTGTCGCCGTCGATATTCCCGAAATTCCCCTGCCCGTCGACCAGCGGGTAACGCACGTTGAAGTCCTGCGCCAGGCGCGCCATTGCGTCGTAAATCGCGGCGTCGCCATGCGGGTGGTAATTGCCCATCACGTCGCCGGAAATCTTGGCGGATTTGCGAAAACCTCCGGTTGCGCTGAGTCGCAGCTCTCTCATCGCAAAGAGGATTCGCCGGTGCACCGGCTTCAATCCGTCCCGCGCGTCCGGCAGGGCGCGGTGCATGATTGTGGACAGCGCATAGGTCAGGTAACGCTCGCCTATCGCGCGGCGCAGCGGTTCTGCAACCTCACCCCCGTGGTCGGGGGCCTCCATGTTGGGGTCGTCGATCGTATCGTTCATATATGATGTGATACGACGCAAGAACGCCTTGGTAAAGCAAGCAACGCGTATTTTACTGGGGACAAGTCGGGCTTTTTGCAACAGGGGGAGGCAAGTCGGTGTTTTCCCCGAATTTTCGACTCTGCCCTTCTATTATGCTACCATTCCAACAATTGAATGATTGCTGCCTTTTTTGTTGTTACGATTGAATTGGGGGATGCGCCATGACGCGCCTTGTACTTGTTACTTTTGCCGCACTCGGCTGGGCTTTTTACGTGATGAGCGGAGGTCCGGACTTTGAGCCGCGCGGGGTCCGCACAGCGGAGCCCGAGCGTGTTGCCATTGTCCCGAAACCTTCAAGACCAGCTATCGAACCCGCGCCCGCGGAAACGTTGGTCGTGCGCGCCGCGGTGAAGCCTCCGGCGCCGGTCGCACCGGTCACTGAACCTGTCGCCGAATTGGACGAAGCAGAAACCAAAGCGCTGTTGTCGCAAGTCGCGACTGGTCTGAAGGCAAACCCCTCACTGTTCGCTGACGAAAACGTCACTCTGACCCTTGCGTCGCTGGAACAGGGTCTGGCCTCTCTCGAACAGGTCACCACCGACGCCGAGCTGCCAACGGTCGAACTGCCCGCCCCTGTCGAGGCCGCCAAGGATATCCGTGAAATTTCGGGAACCCGCGTGAACCTGCGCGATGGGCCGGGGACGATCTATCCGATCATCGGCAAAGCCAGGATCGGCCAGCAGGTTGAGGTATTTGGGGACTCAGGTACCGGCTGGTTGCGCCTGCGCGTGTTGCCGGGGCAACAGGTTGGGTGGATTTCGGCATCACTCGTCCGGAAAACAACGAACTGACATCGAAGTGTCATTGCCCTGCCGCAAACCCCGCCATAGCTATGGGCGGGGATCAGGCTCGGAAGGTATATGCAGAAATCGATTCTTATCACGGGATGCTCGTCAGGCATCGGTCTGGACGCGGCACACGGGATGCGTGCAAGAGGCTGGCGCGTTTTTGCATCCTGCCGCCAGCAACGCGACTGTGATCGCCTACGCGCACAGGGCTTTGAAAGCCCCAGAATCGACTACACTGATGCAGAGAGCATTACATCGGGCTTGTCCCACGTTCTCGAGGCTACAGGCGGCTCTCTGGATGCCCTTTTCAACAATGGCGCACATGGCTTGCCCGGCGCGGTTGAGGATGTTCCGACGGATGGCCTGCGCCATATATTTGAGACCAATGTCTTTGGTTGGCACGAGCTGACCCGACAGGTCATTCCCGTCATGCGGGAACAGGGTCATGGCCGGATTGTGCAGTGTTCCTCGGTTCTGGGTCTTGTCGCCTTCCCGTGGCGCGGCGCATATGTCGCCACGAAATACGCGATCGAAGGGCTGACCGACACGCTGCGGCTGGAACTTCGGGATACCGACATCCACGTCGCCCTGATCGAACCCGGCCCCATCACCTCAAAACTCCGGGAAAAGGCGATCCCATTGTTCGAGAAATACATCGACTGGGAAAACTCGGCCATTCGGGAGAAGTATGAAGGCTCACTTCTTAATCGCCTTTATGAAAGCAGTGGGCCAGACCGATTTGAATTGCCCGCCTCTGCCGTCACGGACAAGCTGGCTCATGCGGTCGAGGCCCGACGCCCCAAACCACGTTACTATGTGACCACTCCGACATATATCGCCGGGATACTGCGCCGCATTCTGCCTACAAACGCCTCTGATCGAATCCTTTCGGATATCTGAGACGATATTTCCCGTTCGCTTTTCGACGCCCTGACGCTAGATGGGTGGTAATCGAAAAAAACCGGACGGTGAGTTCAAATGAACCTTGTGATGGTCATTCTGCTTCTGGCTATGGCGGCAGTTGTCGTAGTGCTGGCCTTAGGCATCGCGAATTTCGGCAAAGGCGGCATGGAAGCGGCCAAGAAAAGCAACAAGATGATGCGCCTGCGCATTCTCTTTCAGTTCATCGCCGTGTTGCTGATCGTGCTTTTCGTGTATCTGCGCGGACAGGGAGTTCAATAAATGGTCGTACTCAACAAAATCTACACACGCACTGGCGATGACGGGAAAACCGCCCTGGGCAACGGAGAGCGCGTGGCAAAATATTCGGGCCGCGTTGCAGCCTATGGCACCGTGGACGAACTGAACGCTTTTGTCGGCGTGGCACGGACCGAGGCCGAAGGTGATGTCGAAACCGCGCTGTCGCGCATTCAAAATGACCTGTTCGATCTGGGTGCCGACTTCTGTCGCCCCGACATGGAAAAAGACGCCGAGGCCGATTATCCCCCCCTACGCATCGTGCCTGCCCAGATCGACCGGCTGGAAGCCGAGATCGACGCAATGAACGAGACGCTGGAACCTCTGCGCAGTTTCATCCTGCCCGGTGGCTCGCGCTTGGCAGCACATCTGCATGTCTGCCGGACCGTTTCGCGCCGGGCGGAACGGCTTGCGGTCGAGCTGACGAATATGGAGCCCGTCAACGACGTGGCGGTCAAATACCTCAACCGTCTCAGCGACTGGTTCTTTGTTGCAGCACGCTGCGCAAACGCAAACGGCAAAGACGACGTGTTGTGGGTTCCGGGCGCGAACCGCTGATCGCGAAATACAGAGTCGCGGGTAATATTCTTTCGCCACTTGGCAAAAAAATTGCAAAACGCGACGTCCCGACGCCATGACGTGACGATTTTGCTCTGTTGTGCCACTGCGGCAGGCGCTATCTAGTCGGTCGAGAGCATTGGTGGAGTCGCCTGCGCGGCTTACCGTTTTTTTGAGGAGAAAGCGCTACAATGAAGGTACTGGTGCCTGTCAAACGCGTGATTGACTACAATGTGAAGGTCCGCGTGAAAGCGGACGGTAGCGGTGTTGATCTCGCCAATGTCAAAATGTCGATGAACCCGTTCGACGAGATTGCGGTGGAAGAAGCTATCCGCCTGAAAGAAGCCGGCAAGGCCGACGAGGTCGTTGCTGTTTCGATCGGCGTGAAACAGGCGCAGGAGACGCTGCGCACGGCGCTGGCCATGGGGGCTGACCGCGCAATCCTGGTTGTGGCGACTGACGATGTACACACCGATATCGAGCCTCTGGCCGTTGCCAAGATCCTGGCCAAAGTGGTCGAAGAAGAGCAGCCCGGCATTGTTCTGGCAGGCAAGCAGGCGATCGACAACGACATGAACGCCACCGGCCAGATGCTGTCGGCGCTGTTGGGCTGGTCCCAGGGCACCTTCGCGTCCGAGCTGGACATCGAAGGCGACACCGCCAAGGTCACCCGCGAGGTCGATGGCGGCCTACAGACCATCAGCGTCAAGATGCCCGCCATCATCACCGTCGACCTGCGTCTGAACGAGCCGCGCTATGCCTCGCTGCCCAACATCATGAAGGCGAAGAAAAAGCCGCTGGACGAGAAAACCGCCGCCGATTACGGCGTCGACGTCACCCCGCGTCTGGAAATCGTCAAGACCGAAGAGCCGCCGGCGCGCGCGGCGGGCATCATCGTGGGCTCGGTTGACGAGCTGGTCGAGAAACTCAAAGAAGCGGGGGCTGTGTAATGGCTGTACTTCTGCTTGCCGAAGTGAACAACGGCGAATTGGCGATGGATGCGACCGCAAAGGCCGTGACCGCCGCGAAAGTGCTGGGCGACGTGACCGTTCTGGCCGCAGGCGGGTCTGCCGCTGCTGCCGGTGAGGCCGCCGCCAAGATCGACGGCGTATCCAAGGTTCTGGTCGCCGAAGACGCATCGCTGGGCCACCGCCTGGCGGAATCGACCGCAGCCCTGATCGTGGGCCTGTCCGATGGGTATGAGCACATCGTTGCCCCTGCCACCACCGACGCCAAGAACGTGATGCCGCGCGTTGCAGCGCTGCTGGACGTGATGGTGATCTCGGATGCCTCGGGCGTGGTCGATGGCTCTACGTTTGAGCGCCCAATCTATGCGGGCAACGCGATCCAGACCGTCAAGTCGAACGACGCCAAGAAGGTCGTCACCATCCGGACCGCCAGCTTTGACGCTGCCGGCGAAGGTGGTTCGGCCGCGGTCGAGACCGTGTCGGTCGGCGAGAACCCCGGCCTGTCGTCCTGGGTTGAGGACAAGGTGGCCGAAAGCGACCGTCCAGAGCTGACCTCGGCCGGCGTTGTTGTTTCGGGCGGCCGCGGTGTCGGCTCGGAAGAAGACTTCAAACTGATCGAAACCCTGGCTGACAAGCTGGGCGCTGCGGTTGGTGCGTCGCGTGCGGCCGTTGACTCGGGCTATGCGCCGAACGACTGGCAGGTGGGTCAGACCGGCAAGGTTGTTGCCCCAGATCTGTATGTCGCCGTCGGTATTTCGGGCGCGATCCAGCACCTGGCCGGCATGAAGGACTCGAAGGTCATCGTGGCGATCAACAAGGACGAAGAGGCGCCGATCTTCCAGGTCGCCGATTTCGGCCTGGTCGCAGACCTGTTCCAGGCGGTACCGGAACTGACCGAAAAGCTCGGCTGAACCGGATATCCGGATTGATCTGTAAAGGCCCGCCAACAGGCGGGCCTTTTTCAGTTCAGGTTCCGCAAGGCGATTAGCAGGTGTTCGGAAATTTCTCGATGCGCGGACGGGCCGATCATATGTTCCGCAATTGGCTGCTGAAGCGTTCCGAACATTACGTCTTCGAGAGCATCCGATCGCGCGGATACAGCGACCGAAACCTCGACGACATCTGCGCATAGCGGGCGTAGCTGTTCGATCATGGCGGCGTCGGGCACGATATGGTCGACATGCGATCCGGTTTGCCGCTGCACATGCAGCCAAAGCAGAACCACGCCGGGTTCGATCCGTTCTATCAAGTCCCCGGTGGCGCGTATCCAGACCTCTCGCAGCTCCTGCGTTACGACTTCAAATCGTGCGTCTTCTGTTGCGCTCAGCTGCTCCAACAAATGGCGCACAAAATGGATTTCCGTGAAGTCAACATCCGGGTACAGCCCCAGCAAGTCTGCGGTGGGTTCAAGGAACCGATCGTTGCGACGCGGGTGCACGCGGTAAAACCGGTTCGATTGACGCAGAAGATCGGGCACCTGCAACACGCACAGGTCTGACTGATTGACCAGATTCAGCACCCCCGGATCAGTGGACAACGCTTCGATTCCGCAAAACAGGCTGCCGAAGTTTACGCATGGCTTTCCCAATCGCTTCTCAAGCACGGCAGGAAACGGGTAATCGACGAATCTGCCGAAAGTTTCCTCTCCTCCCAGACAGGCCACATAGGGCTGGTTCAACGTGCCGGGTGGACCCCGGAACCAAAGTTTCGAGTTGGCATATTGGCAGGCGGACTCCCCGCCGCTGTTTGTCTGATGAAAGCTCATATCAAGCCCCCGTTTTCTCACCCGGTGCCATCTTGCGGCCTTAGATATTGAGATTTTCCTAATGCGCGCATTTGAAGCGAAATTGACCGCCTTGATCCTCTTGCCGCCTGCCCCGGTCTGCCGATACTGTCGCGGTATCCTACAGGGCAAAGGCAGCTGAACATGGAAGTTAAATCGGTCGGGGTGATTGGCGCGGGGCAAATGGGCAACGGCATTGCCCATGTTATGGCGTTGGCGGGATACGACGTCTTGCTGAACGATGTCAGCCAGGATGCTCTGGACAACGCCATTGCCACAATCGAAGGTAACCTGGCGCGGCAGGCGTCGCGTGGCAAAATCACCGAAGAGGCGATGAAGGCTGCACTGAAACGGATTACGACCACGCTTGAGTTGCCGAAACTGGGCCAAACCGATCTGGTTATCGAGGCAGCAACCGAGCGGGAAACGATCAAGCAGGCGATTTTCGAGGACCTGCAACCTCACCTGCTGCCGCATACGATTCTGACGTCAAATACATCCTCGATTTCCATCACCCGCCTGGCAAGCCGCACGGATCGGCCCGAACGGTTCATGGGTTTTCATTTCATGAACCCTGTCCCTGTTATGCAGCTGGTGGAATTGATCCGCGGCATCGCCACGGATGAAGAAACTTTCAAGGCCTGCAAAGCGGTGGTGGATCGGTTGGGCAAAACGGCGGCCAGCGCCGAGGACTTTCCGGCCTTTATCGTGAACCGGATCCTGATGCCCATGATCAACGAGGCTGTCTACACACTCTATGAAGGTGTGGGGAACGTTCAATCCATCGACCAGTCCATGAAACTTGGGGCGAATCATCCCATGGGCCCGCTGGAATTGGCGGACTTCATCGGGTTGGATACCTGTCTGGCGATCATGAACGTGTTGCATGACGGGTTGGCCGATACCAAATACCGCCCCTGCCCCCTGCTGACGAAATATGTCGAGGCCGGGTGGCTGGGGCGCAAGACCGAGCGCGGCTTTTATGATTACCGTGGTGAAGTTCCGGTACCGACACGCTGAAGGGGGCCAACCCCCTCGCCCGGACTTTGTCCGGGCTCACCCCCGGGATATTTTTGGCCAGATGAAGACGCGGGTCAGGTCTGTTCCGACTTGCCCAGAGACATGGTGTGATGTCTGAGCCAGGCCATAAAACCGCGCGGGTCGCGTTCCAGCAGTTCCATGTCGCGGTCTGAAATCGGTTCGCCGATCACCGGCGACTGAGGTTTGTTGCAGGATCGGACGATCTCGTGCAGCAACAATCCCTGCCGGAGAATTGCAGAGACACGGTTGGCGATCTGATACCAGCGCGAATTGCTGCCCGGAAAGAAAATCGGCACCACACGCGCGCCTGAACGGCGGATCATCTTGGCGGTGAACACGTTCCATTCCCGCTCGATCGCAGGCCCGAACCAATCATCCGAGGACATCACAACACCGGATGGGAACAGCGCCACAACGCCGCCGTTTTTAAGATGTTCCATGGCTTTGCCGCGCATTTCCAGCATCTTGGCCTGCGCCTCGGGGTCATGTGGGAACGGAACCGGAATCATGAATGACGTGGCCGCTTCGTCCAGCCCTGTCAGGACCGAACGGGTCAGGATGCGGTAATCGCTGCGTACCCGGCCGATCAGTTCTGCCAAAATCATGCCATCGACCATACCGTGCGGGTGGTTCGCGACAACAACAACCGGGCCGGTCTTGGGAATGCGGTCAATCTGTTCCTGCGGTGTGGTCAGGTCGATTCCCATAGTCTTGAGGGCACCGCCCCAGAACCGCTGGCCGCGATAGTATTCGTTCTTTTTTTCGAACTTGTTGACCATGCGCAAAATGGTCAGCTTGCCTGTGCACCACTCGATTGCCCGAATGGCGGTCGCTGTCCAGGCATCGTCGAATGAATTCGCATAGGTCAGCGTTCTACGGTCGTAGATCTCACCCTGATCTGTGGTCCCATCCACCACCGGGTTTGTCTTGGTCTCGTGCGTCGTTTCCGCCAATTCCTGGTCTTCCCGTTCTTCCTGTCCCGGCGGGGTGGCTTAGAACCCCTCTCCGAACTTGTCGTTCACAAGCGTTTCCAGAGCTTCTGCCAATGCCTCAGCATCCGGCCCGGACGTCTCGACGTCAATAGTTGTTCCGCGCGATGCTGCCAACATCAAAAGGCCCATGATGCTGTCGCCCGATGCAGAAAGTCCGTCTTTTGACACCTCGGCATGTGCATCAAACCCCTCGACAACCTCAACCAGCTTTGCCGAGGCGCGTGCATGCAGGCCCTTTTCATTGATAATTTTCAGGCTTCGGCTCGTCATATTCAATAATCCGTTTTTAATCCAATGTCACATTCTGCGCATTGATGTACTTCCGTCCAGCCTCCATTGCCTGACGGACGGCATCACCAATGGGCAAGTGGCGACTTTTGGCCAATTTGATCAGCATCGGCAGGTTTGCCCCATACAGAATACGCCGATCCTGAGGCGCGCAGGCACGCAGGCTGAGATTCGAGGGGCTTCCGCCAAAGAGGTCGGTGACAACAACGACACCATCTCCGGTGTCCACTTCGTCCGCGGCACGGCAGATTTCGGCCTGTTTTTCGTCCCGATCATGGTCAGCCTCGATCGCGACCGCCACGAGGCTGGCCTGTGGTCCGACCACGTGTTGTGTGGCGGCCAGGTATTCCTGAGCCAACCCACCATGTGCAACGATCACAATTCCGATCAATCCGACCTCACATTCAACGACCGACGTTCCATCTCGCGATGCCTAATTGCCACCTGCTGCCCGTCTTCCGCAAGGGCCTTTGCAACGGCCTCTGCCAGGGCAACTGATCTGTGCTGGCCCCCTGTGCACCCAAACGCCACGGAAAGATGCGCTTTGCCCTCGGCCCGAAAAGCCGGCAGCAACAGGGTCAGCAAGTCCAGCACACGTTCAAAAAACGGTAAGTAGTTAGCGTCTGACTGCACATAGTGCGCAACGTCAAGGTTTCGACCATCTGCTGCGCGAAATTCCGGGCGCCAGTACGGATTCGCCAGAAATCTGCAATCGAACACCATGTCCAATCCACGCGGCAGACCGCGTTTGTAAGAAAAGGATTCGATGGAAACCGCCAGATGCCGCCCGCCTTGCGGGGCGAACCAGTTCTCGACCTCTTCCCGCAGCTGATGCACGTTCAGAAGGCTGGTGTCGATCAGTGTATCCGCAATCTCACGTATCGGCGCCAGCAGCTCTTTTTCGCGCTGAACGCCGGTTTCCGGGCTGGCATTCTTGGCGACGGGATGCCGCCTTCGGGTTTCTGAAAACCTACGCACCAGAACATCATCACTGCAATCCAGGTACAGAACCGTCAGATCGACCTGCGCCAAACGGCCCAGCTTTTCAGCCAATTCTATGAAACCGATCGTCGAAAAATCACGGTTGCGGGCATCTATACCCAAAGCCATCGGACGGTCGCTGTCAGCACTGTCGAGCAAGCGCGACAAAAGACCCATCGGCAGATTGTCGATGGCTTCAAAGCCCAGATCTTCCAGCACATGAATGGCTGTGGATCTGCCTGCCCCAGAGGGCCCCGTGACAAGTACGATCCGTCTTTGCGATGTCATGTGTTCGGCCATTCCGGGTTTACGTGCCCATTTCCTAGAAGCTGCATCATCGCTACAGCCAAGTTGGGCACGCCCGCGCCCCTAAGCAAGGGAACAGTTTGCCTCAGCACGGAAACCGTCAAAGGGTCGGGCAGACGCTCGGGCTCAGGCTGATCCAGATCCACCACGTAATCCAGCGGAACCGGACCGCTAGGTTCGGCTTTGATCAGGCCAATTTGGCGCGCCTCGATCAAACCGCGGATCTGCGATACGGCCGAAGCGATCACCCGATTCTGCTGCATCTCTAGATTGACTCGGTCATCGGCGACCAGTTTCGCGCCGAACGCCATCATTTGCAACGCCAGCCCGGACTTCCCTGTGCCGGACGCACCGATGATCAAAAGCCCGCGTCCGGCAACCGAAACGCAGGAGGCATGAACACAGGCGCTGTCCTGATCTTTCGCGAGTGACAACGAATCAATATGCATGGATTTAGACGGGCAACCCCACGACAAAGCGGGCACCCAGCGGATCCGATGTGATATCGGCCTCTGTCGGGCGGATGTTCTCAGCCCAGATCACCCCGCCATGCGCTTCGACAATCTGCTTGGAGATCGCCAAGCCGAGACCCGAGTTATTGCCGAAATGTTCCGCCGGACGCTGCGAGTAGAAACGCTTGAACACTTTGGTAAGCGCCTGTTCGGGAATCCCCGGGCCAGTGTCTTCGACAACCACCAGCACGCGGTTGTCCCGCTGCCGGACCCAAACGCGAATTGCGTCATTTTCCTCGCAGAACGAAATGGCGTTGGTGATCAGATTGACAAAGACCTGCGCAAGACGCGCTTCCAGCCCGTTGATCACAATTGGCTCAGAGGGCAGATCCGTAATGTAATCGATGCCCTTGGAGCGTGCATCTTCACCCAGATACTGGCCGAGATTGCCCAGCAGCTTAAGCAGGTCAAAGGGCTGCTCTTCTTCCTTGACCAGTTCCGCATCCAGACGCGACGCATTTGATATGTCGCTGACCAGCCGGTCCAGACGCCGTACGTCATGCTCGATCACGTCCAGCAGCTTGTCGCGCTGATCCTCGCGCTTGACCATCCGCAGCGTTCCCACGGCGGATTGCAGGCTGGCCAGCGGGTTTTTGATTTCATGGGCGACATCGGCGGCAAACTGTTCGTTTGCGTCGATCCGGTTGTAGAGCGCGGTCACCATACCCCGCAAAGCGCGGCTGAGACGTCCGATTTCATCAGGACGGGCGCTGAGGTCGGGAATGCGGATGCGCCCGGGATTGACACCCGTGCCCCGGTCTTTGCCCATCTCTGCCGCGGATGCCAGATCGGCCAGCGGGTTCGCAATGGTCGAGGCCAGGACAAGGCTGAGGCCCACGGAAACCAGCAGGGCCACGACAAACATCTGAAGAATGCGCTCCTGCTCGCGGCGGGCAAGCGCGTCGATTTCACCAGCCGGGCCGGTAATCGCCACCGCGCCGGCGGGTACATCCTGATAAAGAACTGGTGCCGCAGCCACGATGACCGTCTCACCCGCGCCATCTTGTACCGCCTGCACCTGGCTTTGACCGGCAATCGCTTGTGGAATAATGGTCTGAACACGCTGCGCCAACGTCGGTGCCTCGGTGTCAGTCGACCAGTTCAGCAGGTTTGACAAACCCGTCCAAACGGCATTCAGCGTGTCGCTGATCACCGTACTGCCGGTCTGCATCTCGGCCTCGGATTGCAGAAGAACCGGCATGTCAGAGGCTTGCGGGGCACCACGTGTCCAGCCGATCAGCGTGCCACTGGCGTCATAAACAAAAACCTCGCCCCCTTCGGGTAAGGTGAGGCCAGACAGGGTATCCTTGACGTCCAGGTTCCCGGCATTCTGCCCGGATTGCTGTGCGCCCTGACGCAACTGGGTTTCAAAAACGTTGCTGACAAGTTGCGCATCGCCCAGCAGATTGCGGGCGGTCTGCTGAACCTTTTCTTTTCGCGAGTCGTCCAGATACAACAACCCAGTGACCAGGATCACCAGAGCGATCAGATTGAACGTGATGATTTTGCGCGCCAGAGGAGAACCACGCAGCGAAAACAGGTTTCTCCGCGATCGCTTTTCCCTTAGCTCCGCTGACTCGGGGTCCTGGGGAATGACCCAGTCATCCCCAAGAACGACGTCACCGTCGCGCAGTTCGCTGGCTTGTTCGGTGTCGCGCACGAGACCCCATTACCTCTTGCAGGCGGCGGCGCCTATTCTTCGTTGTACCGGTAACCGATACCATACAAGGTTTCGATCGCCGAGAACTCGGGATCAGCCGCGCGCATCTTTTTCCGCAGACGCTTTATGTGGCTGTCGATCGTCCGGTCATCCACATAGACCTGATCATCATAGGCGACATCCATCAGCTGGTCGCGGCTTTTGACGAATCCCGGACGTTGGGCCAGCGCCTGAAGCAGCAGGAACTCGGTCACGGTCAGGGACACATCATTACCTTTCCAGCTGACCGCATGGCGCAGCGGGTCCATCCGCAAGTCGCCGCGCTCCATGACTTTGGTGTCATTGCTGTTGGATGCGACCGCATCGCCGCTTGTCGCCTCTTGCCGGCGCAGCAAGGCCCGAATGCGTTCGACCAGCAGACGCTGCGAAAAAGGTTTCTTTACATAGTCATCCGCGCCCATGCGCAGGCCCAAAACCTCGTCGATCTCATCGTCTTTCGAGGTCAGAAAGATCACCGGCATCTGCGTCTTCTGACGCAGCCGTTGCAACAGATCCATGCCGTCCATCCGCGGCATCTTAATATCCAGAACAGCCATGTCCGGCAGTTTCTTGTTGAACGCATCCAACGCGGCCTGGCCATCATTATATGTTTCAACCTCGAAACCTTCGGCTTCGAGGGTCATGGATACAGACGTCAGAATGTTTCTATCGTCATCCACAAGTGCAATCTTTGACATCGGGCTCACCCCTATTCCTGCTCACTCGCGCAATAATTCGCTTATTTGTAAGGCATTGTTGGCGGTTTTAAGACGCCGAATCAATCCGTAACTGCGAATCATGCCTTTGTTGCGGCAGGTCTGCGGCAAATTTGCCTTTATGCCCGCAAAAATCTGCCCGCTTTTCCGACATTGAATTTCTGATGGCGCTAAACCCGGACTTGGTTGCGCTAACTGCGTCAAACCCGCCTGTTCATGCCATGAACGACCGTGATAAGACGCGCTCAGCCGCCGGTTTTCCCGGCTCACTGCCCCAAAGGCGCAACGGCCAACGACCTTCGCGCCGCCACAGGAGAAGACACACATGACATCTGGACGGGTTAACCCGCAATTCCGCCTCGAAGATCAGGGCATCGAGGGTCTGGGCAATGTCTATTACAACTTCATGGAGCCGGCGCTGATCGAAGAGGCGCTGAAGCGCGGCGAAGGCACACTTGGCAATGGTGGAGCGTTCCTGGTTACCACAGGCAAGTTCACCGGCCGGTCGCCAAAGGACAAACACGTCGTCAAGACCGACACCGTTGCCGACACCATCTGGTGGGAAAACAATGCCGAAATGAGCCCCGAGGGCTTTGACGCGCTGTACGAAGACATGCTGGCTCACATGAAGGGCCGCGATTATTTCGTGCAGGACCTCGTCGGTGGTGCGGACCCGGCTTACGCAATCAATGTACGAATGGTTACCGAGCTGGCGTGGCACAACCTGTTCATCCGCCACCTTCTGCGTCGCCCGGACCGCGAAGATCTGGATGAGTTCACGGCCGATTTCACTGTCATCAACTGCCCCAGCTTTCAGGCCGACCCGGCAAAGCATGGCTGCCGCAGCGAGACTGTGATTGCGATGAACTTCGACCGCAAACTGATCCTGATCGGCGGCACTGAATATGCCGGTGAAAACAAGAAGTCCGTTTTCACCCTGCTGAACTACATGCTTCCTGAAAAAGGCGTGATGCCGATGCACTGCTCGGCCAACCATGCTGTTGGCAACCCGGTCGATACGGCCGTGTTCTTTGGCCTGTCCGGCACCGGAAAGACCACCTTGTCCGCAGATCCTTCGCGCATACTGATCGGGGATGACGAGCACGGCTGGTCCGATCGCGGCACCTTCAACTTCGAAGGCGGTTGCTATGCCAAGACCATTAACCTGAATGCCGAGGCAGAGCCGGAAATCTATGCCACCACTTCGAAGTTCGGAACCGTGATCGAAAACATGGTCTTCGACCCCGAAACCAAGGAACTGGATTTCGACGATGACTCGCTGACCGCCAACATGCGCTGCGCCTATCCGCTTGAATATATCTCGAACGCATCCAAAAGCGCACTGGGTGGTCACCCGAAGAATATTATCATGCTGACCTGCGACGCGTTTGGCGTTCTGCCTCCGATCGCGCGGCTGACGCCGGCACAGGCCATGTATCACTTCCTGTCGGGTTTCACGTCAAAAGTCGCCGGGACCGAACGCGGCATCACCGAGCCGCAGCCGACATTCTCGACCTGTTTCGGCGCGCCGTTCATGCCCCGTCGCCCTGAGGAATACGGCAACCTGCTGCGGGGCAAGATCGCCCAGCACGGCGCGACCTGCTGGCTTGTGAACACCGGCTGGACCGGCGGCGCCTATGGCGTGGGCAGCCGGATGCCGATCCGCGCGACACGCGCCTTGCTGACCGCCGCTCTGGAAGGGTCCCTGCGCGACGCCGAGTTCCGCAAGGATGCCAATTTCGGCTTTGACGTTCCAGTCTCTGTCCCGGGGGTTGCCGAAGTTCTGCTGGACCCGCGCCGTACCTGGGACGATCAGGCAGCCTTTGACAAACAGGCCGAAAAACTGGTGCAGATGTTTGCCGAGAACTTTGAACAATATCTGCCCTTCATTGACGATGACATCAAAGCCGTCGCAATCGGATAAATCAGGAAAAGGGGCCACAGCGCCCCTTTTTTACTACACTCACTGTGCTTCTCCCTAAGGTTGTTTGTCGCAAAAAGCACATACAATTGCGTTGTTTCAAAATGAAATTTGCGCTAGCCCTGATAATCGCTGAGACGAAAAAACCCGGCACTTTTGCGCCGGGCACTGACTGAAATTAGATTGGGGGTCGCTCATGTGCGCACACTCACAACGCTGGAGTGAGCAACCTAATCAGTCGCCTAGTCTAAGTAAATGGGGATGAGTGTCAACACGAGACCTGCTGACTTGCGCGTCATTCAGCATGGCTCAAACAGTCGCAATTAGGCGGCAAATGACACGGCAAACGATAGGTAACATTATGACTGAGATCTCGAAACTCACCGAACTGCGCAAATTGATGCAAAGCATGGAGCGCACTTTAGGCCTGGAAAAACTATCTCCGATTGAACGCGACATCTACTATGCCGCCGAAGAGCTTTCCAAGTCCGATCAGGAAGTGCGCACATTCGGCCTGATCGAGCACACGTTGGTTCAAAGTGTTTCGCGCCCAACATTCTTTCGCGCACTGAAGTCGCTGGTCGAAAAAGGCTATCTTTCTCAAAGCGGCAGCGCCAACCGGGGACGGTATATCGTTCATGCACCCAAATGATGCGATCCACCCGCGCAAGAGGCCGTGATTACTTTGCGCGGGTGGGCTACTGAAACGCTTCTGGCCTCATTGGCCTATGTGCTGGCGTCGTTCCTTACATTCGCCGTCCTCATGCCGTTGCAGAACGTGTTTTTCCCGGAATACCCAAGCAGGGCGAGCCTGTTGTTTCTGCCGCATGGCGTGCGGGTTCTGTCGGCGTGGCTGTTGGGGTGGCGCGCCGTTTTCGCATTGTTGCCCGGCGTGTTCATCGTTTTTGCCTATTTGGGTCAAACGGATGTGTTCCTGCCCAGCCGCCTGATGGCCATGGCGATTGCGGTTCTGACGGCCCCGATCGTGTTCTATCTTCTCAAGGCAATCGGGTGGGATCTGTTTCCCCGTCCGGATCGCAAACCCTGTTGGATATGTGTGATGGGCATCGGAATCGTAACGTCCTTCCTTGTCTCCGGGTTGACCAACCTGGCTTTTGGCAGCGCGACGGTGGAATATATCGCATTCCTGATCGGCGATATCTCGGGTTTGTTCTTTCTGATGCTGGGCCTGTATTTTGCTTTCCGGTTTGCCGACAAGCGCTCGGGCTGACGTGTTACCCCACCAAACCGCGTCGAAGCAGGTTCAGGCCCGCGATCAGCAATACCAACAAGGTCGCCTTGCGAAAGCTTGCCTGATCAATACGGTCCTGCAGCTTCATGCCGATCCACATCCCGGCCAGGGCCGGAACGATCAGGGCTGCCGAAAACTCAAGTGTTTCTGCATACAGAATGCCTGATCCAAGATGTGCGACCAGCAACAAAACCGCCCCCAAACCGTAGATTACGCCCTGAATTCGAATCTGTTCGGTCTTGGGGGTGTTCAGCGCTGTCAGATAGGCAACTGTCGGAGGCCCCCAAACTCCTGACATGCCGCCAACAAACCCCGCCACGCCACCTACCAGAGCCTCGACTGCGGTCGAGGGTTGGTTCAGCGCCATTCTGAACCCCAGAACTTGTAACAGAGCAAAAACTGACACAAAGCCGCCCATCAGAACCAGAAAGACAGACCCCGGGATCAATGCGACCAACTGTGCGCTCAGCAGCAGAAGAAGACCGCCAACAACAAGGAAAACCCGAAAGCGCCGAATCGAGGCAAACGCGGCGACACGGCCACCGCGAAGGGCCTGCAGCCCATTGGTCACCAGCGTCGGCAGGATAAGTCCCGCAAGGGTCAGATCCGGCGGCAGAAATGAATTCAACCCTGATACCAAAATCATGGGCATCGCGAAACCAACCATGCCCTTGACCCACCCAGAGGCAAACGCGATTGCCATGGCCAACAACAGTTCCTGCGGGGAAAGAATGGAGAACAGGGTCATGCCCCCTAGATATCATCTGGGTTTTCTTCTGCATTGCAAAAATGGTGGGGTAATTTTTGAACTTTTTCGCAGCGTAATAAGTATTTTTGTTGCGCTGCACGTGCAGCATGATATGACCAGACGACCGAGGAAAGGACGCGATTCATGGCCCACGACGGACAGGATATGACCGAGATGACAACTGCTGCAGTTTTGCCCGATCTTCTGAATTTGACCCGGGCTGCCCTACCCGCGGTAGAAGCTGTTTTTGAAAAAGCCCGTGAATCCGTGCGCGACATGGTCTCGGCGGATGGCCGTATCTCTGGCGCTCTGATCGAGGCAAACCAGACCGCCGCGCATGGCCTGGCCTGGCTGGCCACGTATAACCAGTCGCTGCAACAGATGCAGCGCTGGGCCGAAGCACTTCAGGCCGAAGGCAAGTTCGGCGAGGTCGAGCAGTTGCTTCACCAGATCGCCTTTGGCGAGTACCTGCATCAGGTCGCAGGCGGCATCCCGATGAACCAGGGCGAAGTCGTGCGCCTTCAGGATATGGGTCTCGGCTGGGATGCGCTGTCGGGCTTTCAGTCGTCCGAAGTACAGACCTTGATGGCGCAGGCGAATTCACAAGCCGCACGCAGCCGTTTGGTCGAGCTGATGCAAGATCAGGCCGGCGCCACAATGTTCGGCGCGTCGGGCCTGGACGAAGAACTGGAAATGATCCGCGACCAGTTCCGCCGCTATGCGCAGGAAAAGGTCGAACCGTATGCCCATGAATGGCACCTCAAGGATGAGCTGATCCCGCTGGAAATCATCGAAGAACTGGCGGAAATGGGCGTTTTCGGGCTGACCATCCCGGAAGAGTTTGGCGGTTTCGGACTGTCCAAAGCATCCATGTGCGTCGTTTCCGAAGAACTGTCGCGTGGCTATATCGGCGTCGGCTCGCTGGGCACGCGTTCGGAAATCGCGGCCGAGTTGATCATTGCCGGCGGTACTGACGAGCAAAAAGCCAACTGGCTGCCAAAACTGGCCAGCGCTGAAATTCTGCCGACGGCTGTCTTCACTGAACCCAACACCGGCTCGGATCTTGGCAGCCTGCGCACCCGTGCCGTGAAGGACGAGAACGGTGATTACCGGATCACCGGCAACAAGACCTGGATCACCCACGCCGCGCGGACCCATGTCATGACGTTGCTGGCGCGGACCGATCCCGACAGCACCGATCACCGCGGCCTGTCCATGTTCCTGGCGGAAAAGACACCCGGCACGGACGACAATCCCTTCCCCACCCCCGGCATGACCGGTGGTGAGATCGAGGTTCTGGGATACCGCGGCATGAAGGAATACGAGCTGGGCTTTGACGGCTTTCACGTCAAGGGTGAAAACCTGCTGGGCGGTGAAGAAGGCAAGGGTTTCAAACAGCTGATGGAAACCTTTGAAAGTGCCCGTATCCAGACCGCCGCGCGCGCCATCGGCGTGGCGCAAAGCGCGCTGGATATCGCCATGCAATATGCCATCGACCGCAAGCAATTCGGCAAATCGCTGATCAACTTCCCGCGTGTCTCGGGCAAGCTGGCAATGATGGCGGTCGAGATCATGATCGCGCGCCAGCTGACCTATTTCAGCGCATGGGAAAAAGACCACGGCCAGCGCTGTGATCTAGAGGCCGGTATGGCCAAGCTGCTTGGCGCGCGTGTGGCCTGGGCTGCGGCGGACAACGGGCTGCAAATCCACGGCGGAAACGGCTTTGCACTGGAATACAAGATCAGCCGCGTTCTCTGCGACGCGCGTATTCTTAACATTTTCGAAGGGGCGGCCGAGATTCAGGCACAGGTCATCGCACGACGTCTGCTCGGGTGACCCATTCCGGCAGCCCTGTTTCCCCGACTGGCCCGGCGCTTGCGCCGGGTCTTTTTCCTGTTTTGTACAATCTGTACGCGGTCCGAACCATGCAGAGTGTGTTTTGTACAAAACATACCATCGCCCCTCGTAGCCCGCGTGACGGTCACAAATGACCCACGTGTTTCAAAACTTCCCCCTTTGATCCCGCCCCTTTCACCGGTAGAGCATCAGCCGAACACGAGACGTCGAAATTAACTTTTGGGATACCGCATGACCCGATCTTTCCTTGCCATGTGTGCTGTTCTTGCGGCTCTTGCTCTGGCGGCTTGCACCACGTCTCAACCGACGGTGAGCCGGAACGATATTGATGCGCTGGCTCAGTCGATCCAGGCGCTCGGGTCGGATGTCGATCCGGCCGAGGCTCAGAGGGCGGCCACAATCGCCTATTCCTACTCGCAGCAGTTGGCACGGGATTGGAATGTCACCGACCCGGCTATCATCCACAACGCCAAGGTCATCAACGGGTTCCGCGAAAAGGGCCTGTGCAATGACTGGGCCGAAGCGATGACCAAACGCTTGCGGCAGGAAAATTTCCAGACGCTGGACCTGAACTGGGCCACGTCGCCGCCGACCCCGTTTCGCATCATCCACCATTCGGCATCGATCAGCGCCAAGGGGGACACAATGTATGACGGTATCATCCTCGACCCATGGCGCAACAGCGGTGCCTTGTTCTGGGCGCCGGTGCGTGAAGATACGCGCTATAACTGGAAACCCCGGCAGGAAGTGCGTGCGCAACTGCTGAACGGGTCTCTTCCTTACTGATCCGGTTCCAACAACATCCCCTATGCGCTAAGACCCAGCCATGACTCGTCTGATCCTGACCCTGCCCTTGTTGGCACTGTTCCAATGCGACAAGGACGAAACCGTCGCCGCCTATGGTGCGGCGGACCAGATTTGGGTGCTGCAGGAGATCGATGGTCAGCCCTATGAGGCGAGCGCTCTGCTGCGGTTTCCGGAAGAAGGCAGGATTGCCGGCAACGCTCCGTGCAACAGCTATGACGGAACACTCAACGCGCCTTACCCTTGGTTTGAGGTTCAGAACCTCAACGCGACGCGCGCCGCCTGCGCGGGACTCGAGGCGGAAGGGGTCTACTTTGCCGCCCTCATGGCCATGACCCAATCCGAGGTGTCAGGCAATGTTCTGATTCTGCGCAATGAGGACGGGCACGAGATGGTGTTCACAGCCGCCGAGTGACCTGATCCACGAACCGAGCCCGCGCTTCGGGCAGCGGATTATGCCCCAAAGACGGAGCAACGCGGTGCTCCAGGAAATATCCGGTTGTGCGCAGGGCCTCTGCGACCTCGGCATCGGGCGCAGTGCCCTCACCTCGCAGACAAGGCGGCAGAGGCAACAGCTTGTCAGCCCATTCCCCGGCGCCATTGGCGCTGACGGAACGGCCTGTTTTGGGGGATACATAGATCAATCCTTCGGTCACACCGGTCACGGCGCAGGCTGTCAGATCAAGGCCAAAGCCAAGTTCGTCAAGCAACGCGAGCTCCCATCGCAGATAGGCCAGAGGCCAGACCTCGTCCTGCCCCAACAGATCCATCAACTGTTCCGTCCGGGAATAAAGCGCGGGGTGTGGTTCCCGTTCGGGCAGACAAAAGGACAACAGCGAAACGACCGCGTTCAGCCCGGACAAGGCCAGCCGCCCTGAAAAAGCGGCTGCCGCACGGGACCGCAGGGGTTCGACCTGAAAGGTGCCGATATGTTCTTCCAGCCGCGCACGCCACAGCACGTCCAATTGCGCCCCAGGTTGCAGGATCGGCGCGATCTTGCGGCTGGTCCCGCCGCGCACCACACCTGCGTGGCGCCCGTGGCCTTCGGTAAAGACCTCGATGATCGCCGCTGTTTCACCATGGCGGCGTAATGTCAGGAGTATTCCGTGATCGCGCCAGTCCAAAACCTGACCCTGTTGCTGGTTTGGTTGGTTCGCAGAAAATCCCAAGCGACGTTGGCACGCAAGAGCGGAAGTGCTTCAACCCCTTTTCAGCGCGTGTTCTTTTCCGAAGCTGCCATAGTTTTGTGACTTCGCGCCACCCGGCTTGTGCGTGTTTTTACGACCCCCAACTGCGCTTCAACAAAAGGGGCCGCAGCATGATCGATGACGAACCGAAACCCGCCACATATTACGACGAACGCGAAATCTGGACACCGGACCCCACGGCGGCAGACATGCAGGTCTATGAGACATTTGCGTCAGCCATCGTCGAACTTGTGCAAGTGCTGGATGACAACAAGCCGATGTTGTCGAGGGATGTCTATGCACGCTTTTCTGCCTCTCTGCTGCACCTGTCCAGGGTGTTGGGCGAGTACGAAGACGGGTGGAACGGCGGACATGGCGCGTAATCCCAAGACATGCAAAGACTGAAGGGCAGAGCATCGGCTTTTCATTGCAACGGTCCGGTCCGATATAGCGACCAGACCTGACCACGGTGGATTCTGTTGTGCCTCAACATGAACCCGCCGCCATTCCTCAGATCACCAATATGCCCCGGCAGAACGCGCCTGCTGCCCCTTGGTCGATGGAAACCCCGTCTGTCGTCCGGGGTATCGCCAACTGCGGGCAAAAGAATGCGTTGCTTTAATCCCGTTCAGGCCATAATGTTCTACCTATGTTCTAAAACGGGATTCCCAAAATGTCTCTTAATTACGTCATGATCGGTTCCAACGACGTTGCCAAGGCACGCAGCTATTACGACGCGGTTATGCCCCGGATCGGCGGAAAGGTCGTCGCTGAGTATATGCCGCATGCCGTATGTTATGAGCTGCGCGGCGGCGGATGCATATGGGTCGCGACACCGTTCGACAAAAAAGACGCGACGATCGGCAACGGAAACATGGTTGGCCTGCTGTGCCAAAGCACAGAGGAAGTGCGTGAGGCGCACGCGGCCGCGCTTGCAAATGGCGGAACAAACGAAGGTGATCCGGGGGACCGCCCCCAATATGGCCCAAACTTTTTTGGTGCCTACGCACGCGACCCCGATGGGAACAAGATGAGCTTTGTCTATTTTGGCGACGCGGATTGATGGCCCCGAGCATCGTCTGCGACCGCGAACAAGAAAGACCCAAGCCAGCGTGAAGTTCAGAACGTCACACCCGCATGAACCAGAATTCCTATGACCATCAGCAGGTTCAGCACCATCGAGATACCGTTGCCCACATAGATGGGCAACTTGCCGACCACCAGACCATATGCGAACCACAGGAAGGACAGCCCGGCATAAAGCGACCAGGACAGAAGCGACTGACCAGTAGCGTGTTCGGAATGGGTGAAGTAGAGCTTGATCAGTTGCGGAAGCGTGGCAAAAGGACCAACAACCCCGACAAAGACCATGAAGCTTTCGAAACGCTGCATCCAGTGGCCGAGTTCCGATTTTTCCAGTTTCTCAGCAAGCGTTTTAGCCACGAAAGCACCTCTTGGTTGCGCCTGTCCACAGGGCAAGCCAGCCCTGCCAGTGTAATTGCCGGGGTAAAATAGTCATTTTGGTCTCTGCGTCAAAGACCCGTCTGTACCGTGGTCACTCCAGCCCTTCTTCGCCCAGCAGGTGCCGCCCCTGCCGGTCTTCGACCTCGATCACCCAGAGGTCGGGGTCAAAGCTGCGTTGGCGCTGAATGGCCTGGTCCACGTCACCTTCAAGGCCGGACGAGAGTTCGACCCATTTCCGTTCGCCACTCATCAGATCAAAGCTGCGTTGGAAGGCAACGGCCTGCCCGTTTAGTGTGTTCAGCTTGACCAGAACTGCGCCTGCGGTGTCATCGCCATGGGCAACCACATAGGCCGGGATATCCTGAAATCGCAGCCGCGCCAGATAGGCGTGAACCCAGAATTCCGCCGTCAGCCGCGTCATGCGTTTCCGTCTTTGAAATCCAGCCCCATTTCCGAATACCGCTCGGATTCTTCCAGCCAATTGGGCCGGACCTTCACTTGCAGGAACAGGTGAATCCTGCGGTCGAGGAATTCTTCCAGCTCGGCCCGTGCGGCCTGACTGACGGCCTTGATCGTCTCGCCCTTCTTGCCCAGAACGATGCCCTTGTGGCCGTCGCGCATGACATAGATGACCTGATCGATCTTGGCAGAGCCGTCTTTGCGCTCTTCCCAGTTTTCGGTCTCGACGGTCAGTTGATAGGGCAATTCCTGATGCAGACGCAGGGTCAGCTTCTCGCGCGTCATTTCGGCGGCGATCATGCGCAGGGGCAGATCGGCGATCTGGTCTTCGGGATACAACCACGGGCCTTCAGGCAGTTCAGAGGCCAGCCACTTGCGCAAGTCCTCGACGCCGTGTCCCTTTTCAGCAGAGATCATGAAGGTTTCGGCAAACGGGTAGCGCGCGTTCAGGTCACTGGTCAGCGCCAGCAGCTTCTCGGACGGCACCTTGTCGATCTTGTTGATGGCCAACGCGATCGTGCGGCCCTGCCCGATCTCTTCCAGACCTTCTAGAATGCGCTCGACGCCTTCAGTAATGCCACGATGCGCCTCGACCATGAGCACAACGATGTCGGCATCCGCGGCCCCGCCCCATGCGGCGGCGACCATGGCGCGATCCAGTCGGCGGCGGGGTTTGAACAGGCCCGGCGTGTCGACGAAGACCAGTTGCGCGTCGCCTTCCATCGCCACGCCGCGGATACGCGCGCGGGTGGTCTGCACCTTATGCGTCACGATCGACACCTTGGCCCCGACCATGCGGTTCAGGAGGGTGGATTTGCCCGCATTGGGCTCTCCGATCAGGGCGATAAATCCGGCGCGTGTGGTCATGTGTCTGGCAATCCTGTCTGCAACTGCGCCCCCCTATAGCAGAAAGGGGCGGCGGGCCAGAGGGATTTGTCGCATTGCAGCCCTGCGCTTGC
Source organism: Ruegeria sp. HKCCD7559 (assembly GCF_013110575.1). Taxonomy (NCBI): domain Bacteria; kingdom Pseudomonadati; phylum Pseudomonadota; class Alphaproteobacteria; order Rhodobacterales; family Roseobacteraceae; genus Ruegeria; species Ruegeria sp. HKCCD7559. The sequence continues at coordinate 112,093 of NZ_WVQU01000008.1, read as the reverse complement.
AGTGGCAGGACAGGATTAGATGCCCAGCCAGTTCCAGCCCGGCAGCAAATCCTTTCAGTGAGGTTGTCATGAAACGTCGCGAGTTTCTTCTTGGAAGCGGTGCCGCCGCTGGTGCGTTTGGGTTGGGCGGATGGTCGCTGGCGGCAGGCAATGCGGCGCAGGAGCTGGTGCTGCAACCCGCCAGTTACCGGCTGCGCGAAGGGCTGACCACAGGGATGGTCAGCCTGTCGCCCGATGCGCCGCCGCCGATTCTGTATGGGCGGCAGGGCGAGCTTATGCGGCTGAGCGTTCGCAACACCTTGCCGGATTATACCGCGATGCACTGGCACGGGCTGCGCATTCGAAACGGGATGGACGGGGTGCCCTACCTGACCCAGATGCCCATCGGCGAGGGCGAAAGTTTCGCCTATGAGTTCACGCCGCCGGATGCGGGCACGTATTGGTATCATCCCCATTGCATGACGATGGACCAGATGGCCCGCGGGCTGACCGGCGTGATGGTGATTGCCGAGCCGGACGAGCCGGGGTTCGACAGCGATCAGGTGGTCAATCTGCGGGATTTCCGTCTGGACGAGAATGACGCGTTCCTGCCGGCCTATACGGCGCGAGGTGCGGCGCGGGCGGGCACGTTTGGCACGGTGCAGACCGCCAACTGGCAGAGCGAGGCGGTCTATGAACACACGGCGGGTAGTCTGGTGCGGCTGCGGGTGGTCAACACGGACACGACCCGCATCTATAGGTTGCATCCTGAGGGGGCCGAGACCCGGATCATCGCCTGGGACGGGCATCCGGTCGAGATCGATCTGCCGGTGCCAACGGCGGACGAACCGCTGTTGCTGGGCCCCGGTCAACGGGTGGATATTGCCGTCCGGATGCCCGAGGGCGAAGGGCAGTCGGCGGACCTGATAGCCAAGTTTCCCGGTCAACCACATCGCGCCATGGCGCGCTTGCGGGCGACCGGCACATCAGCGGCGCGCGATCTGAGAGAGCTGCGCCCATTGCGTGCAAACCCTGTCGCGCGCCCAGATCTTGATCAGGCCGAGTTGCATGAATTCGTGTTCGGCTGGACCCCGGAAGGCGGCGCCCCGAATGACGGGTTCTGCGGGTCGTTGGGCTATAGTTTCTGGTCGATCAACCGCACACCCTGGCCGGGCGATGCGGCGCAGGAAACCGGGCCGCTGGCCGTGCTGCAACGGGGCAAGAGCTATGTTTTGCGATTGCGCAATGAATCGCCCAATCTGCACCCGATCCACCTGCACGGGCTGGCCTTCGTGCCGCTGCGATCCAACCTGCGCACCCTGCCACCGCTGATGACGGACACGATGCTGCTGTTGAAGGATGAGGTGGCGGATATCGCACTGGTGGCGGACAACCCCGGCGACTGGGCGTTTCATTGCCATGTGATCGAACATCAGAAAACCGGGCTGACCGGGTTCATTCGCGTGGAGTGATCAATGAAAACCGTCGGCCCGACACCGGACCGACGGATAGTACGGGTCAGATCACGGGTGACGGCGCAGGATGGGGTTCAGCACGGCCACAAACACGATACCGTACAAAACGTGTCCGATCAGCGCGACCCATGTGATGCCGACAAAGTTCAGGAACGGTGGCAGACCGGCAAAGGTCGTGACACCTCCGATAGCAAACACCCACAGACCGAAACCATAGATTGCCGAGGCTACAAAGATGTGGGCCGGACCCAGAACCTTGACCCAGATTGGCTGGAAAATAAGGAACCAACCCAAAGGATAGGCAATCAGGCCGACAATGTAGAAATGCACAAAGAAGCCCAGAAAAGCGTTGCTGGGCAGGCCCAGACTGGACAGCAAACTCTGCGCCAGACCTTCGGGTGACAGGTTGGCCCAGCCGATCCCGGGACTGACAACCTGCCCCCAGAAATCGAAGGCCATGGTTGCCACAAACCCGGCAATGAACAGAAAGCCGATATTGACGAGCGAGAGTTTTGCACGTTGCATTAGATTGCCTTTTTTATGTTGTTTTCTGAGTGCTTTGACCTGCCGTAGCCTGACTGGTGCCAAAACGACTGATACCCAGATACAGGTCGTCTGTCGTGGCTTCTATAGTCTTCAAGTTAGATTGAAGTTTGTGACAGGTCGAGCTTAGACAGAGATCAGCCGACCCGCTCCAGCAAGGCCTTGGCGGCCGCCTGTTCGGCCTGGCGCTTGGAACCTGCCGTGGCTTGTGCCTCGGTTCCGTCCTGAAGGCGGGCGGCGATGGTGAAGACGGGGGCGTGGTCGGGGCCGCTGCGTTTGACCTCGACATAGCTGGGTGGTTTTTGGCCGCGCGCCTGCGCCCATTCCTGAAGCGCGGTTTTGGCGTCGCGGGCGTCGGCCTCGACCTTGTGGATGCGGTCCCCCCAGAGGGCGAGGATGACATCGCGGGCGGCCTCAAACCCCGTATCCCGATAGATGGCAGCGATCACGGCCTCCATCGCGTCGCCCAGCAGCGCTTGCTTGCGACGGCCACCGGACAGCATCTCGGACCGGCCTAGTTTCAACACCGCGCCCAGGTCAATCTGGCGGGCCACATCAGCGCAGGCTTCTTTGCGGACCAGTGCGTTGAACCGTGGGGCCAACTGACCCTCGGACGCCTTCTTGTCAGCTTCAAGCAGCGCAGTGGCCATAACAAGGCCCAGCACCCGGTCTCCCAGAAACTCCAGCCGCTGATTGTCGGGGCGGGTGGACGAAGACACCGAGCCATGGGTCAGCGCGCGCACCAGCAGTTCGGGGTTTTTGAACTCATACCCCAATCGCCGCTGGAACGCCTTTATTTCAGCCGAGAGCTTCAATTGACCGCCTTGAAGAACCGATCACCGCGCCATGTCCAGAAGAACAGCATCGAACGGCCCGCGGACGAGAACATGATCCGGTCGGCACGACCGATCAGGTTTTCGTAAGGCACGTATCCGACACCACCGGCAGATTGCGGCAGACGGCTGTCGCTGGAATTGTCACGGTTGTCACCCATGAAGAAATAATGACCCTCGGGCACGGTATAGATGCCGGTATTGTCCGATGCCTGGTTGCCGATATTCAGCACGTCATAGGACACACCGTTGGGCAGGGTTTCGATCAGGCGCGACTTTTCACAGGTACCACCGATTCCAACAGGGCCGTTTTCACAGCGGGGGCGCAGGCGCTGCGGGCCTTGCGGTTCGGCAATTTCAGTAAACACGCCGTCGGGCTGCTGAGGAACCGGAGTGCCATTGAGGATGATCTGGCCATTGCGGACCTGGATCCGGTCGCCCGGCAACCCAATCAGGCGTTTGATATAATCACGCCCGGTGACCGGATGGCGAAAGACGATGACATCGCCACGTTCGGGATCACCGCCCCAGATACGGGTATTGTCTTCGCCCTGCATCCAGCCACAGATATCTTCGGCATCCACGTTCAGGCCGACGCTGGGGATGATCAGGCTGGGGCAGGATGCGTAGGAATAGCCATAGGCCATCTTGTTGACGAAGAGGAAATCGCCGATCAGCAGCGTCTGCTTCATCGAGCCCGAGGGGATCCAGAACGGTTGAAAGAAGAGGGTGCGGAACACGCCGGCAATCAACAGCGCGTAGACGATGGTCTTGATCGTCTCCCAGACGGGATTTCCGGTTTTGGCGTCCTCGGCCATTCTGCTCGCTCCAGTTCTTTGCTTGGCTTCGCTGCTACATGCGGGGGGGATGGGGGCAAGTCAAGGCTGCGCGGGCTGATCTTGAACCGGACGCGCCTCGATCACCACAAAAGCCTGCGCCCAAGGGTGATCATCGGTCAGGGTGACGTGGATGATCGCCTCGTGCCCGTCGGGGGTCATTTCCTTGAGGCGCTCGGCGGCCCAGCCGGTCACGTGCATCACCGGTTGGCCGGTGCGCAGATTGGTGACGGCCATGTCCTTCCACGAAATGCCCATGCGCAGGCCGGTGCCGAGCGCTTTGGAACAGGCCTCTTTCGCGGCCCAGCGTTTGGCATAGGTTCCGGCCGTATCGGCGCGGCGTTCGGCCTTGCGCTGTTCGGTGTCGGTGAAGACCCGGTTGCGGAAGCGGTCGCCGAACCGGTCGAGCGTGCCCTGGATGCGGTCGATGTTTGCGAGGTCTGTGCCGATTCCGAGGATCATGACAACCGCACCGTGAGGATCATGTAACTCGCCACCCCGAAGAACCCGGCAAAGGCGAAATCGAACCAGCGGCGGGCGCGGCGGTAGGTTCGAACCAGGCGTTCGGAGGAAAACAGAAACGCATAGCCGATAAAAATCATCAACGATCCAGCATAGAGCATGGTGAAATAGCCCAGCAGCATCGAAAGGCTGGCATCGCTGGGGGCGACGATGGCATAGATCGAGCCCCAGCTGAGGATCGCCTTGGGGTTCGTCAGGTGGATGGCGGCACCTTTGGCGAAGATCGTCGGCAGCGCGCCCGTAACCGGTCTGCCCAAAGCGACCTCATCCGCGGTCATCGCGCGGCGCAGGGCCTTGAGGGCCAGCCAACCCAGATAGGCCACGCCGACATAGCGGATCACTTCGAACACCCAGACATTGGCCAGCATGATCGCCGACAGGCCAAGCGCTGCAGCAATGCCCCAGGCGGCGGACCCGGCACAGATGCCCAGCGCGAAGACCAGACCAGCGCGGCGGCCTTCGTTCATGGCGGTTCCGGCAATGCCCATCGTGGCGGGGCCCGGAGAGCCCCCGGCCATCAGCCAGGCGAACCAGATGGCGACAAAGCCGGGGGTGATCACGCGCGCGCCTCGTCCATCAGGCGACGCATTGCCTGAATGGCCGGGGTCATGCCCAGAAAAATCGCCTCGCCAATCAGGAAATGACCGATATTCAGCTCTTTTACTTCTGGGAAAGCGGCAACCGGTTTTACGGTGTCATAGGTCAGGCCATGGCCCGCATGAACCTCGAGCCCAAGCGAATGGGCGAAGGTGGACATCTGGCGCAGCGACTCAAGCTCGCGTTCGGCATCTTCCATGCGACCTTCGGCATGGGCGTCGCAATAGGCGCCGGTGTGCAGCTCGATCACTTCGGCACCAATGCGATGCGCGGCTTCGATCTGACGCTGATCGGCGGCAATGAAGATCGACACGCGGCAGCCGGCCTCACGCAGGGGCGCGATGAAATGCGCCAGCTTGTTTTCCTCGCGCGCGACTTCAAGCCCGCCTTCGGTCGTGCGCTCTTCGCGCTTTTCAGGCACGATGCAGACCGCGTGAGGCTTGTGGCGCAGGGCGATTTTCTGCATCTCGGGCGTCGCGGCCATCTCAAAATTCAGCGGCACCGACAGAACCTCCATCAACCCGTCGATATCGGCGTCCGAGATATGGCGTCGATCTTCGCGCAGATGCGCGGTGATGCCATCCGCCCCCGCTTCTTCCGCCAGTTTGGCAGCGCGCAGCGGATCTGGATAATCCCCACCCCGCGCATTGCGCACGGTGGCCACGTGATCGATGTTCACACCCAGACGCAGATGGTTCTCAGACATCACTCGATTCCTTTTGCATGTTTCTGCCCGAGCCTAGAGGCTCTGCCGAAGAAACGGCAGCCGAATCTTCGGCCAAACGCTTGATTTCCTCGAACTTCGCCTTGATCCTGGCGCGGCGGCGCTGCTGATACGTCAGGATCAGCGGCAGGCTGAGGTAATAGCAGATCACCCCCGCAACGACGCCCGGAATGATCCCACCGATCATATAGGGATAGAAGACGTCATCGTAGAACTGCGACAGCCCGTGCCAGTCGGCCACGCGATCCGTAAACAACGCCAGAAAATTGTTCTTGAGGTCCCCTATGGCGCTGGCGAATTTGCCCATCAGCCCTTGTGTGTCGCCTTCTTCGTATTCTGTCCCCAGCAGGAAATGCCCAGTCTGAAGACAGATCACCCCGATCGGAACATAGGTGAGCGGGTTGCCAAAAAACGTGCCGCTGAGCGCGGCCAGAATATTTCCCTTGATCAGCCGGGCACCGATGGCGGCGACAAGAAAATGCAACCCGTAAAACGGCGTAAAGGCCGCGAAAACACCCGCCCCTATACCGCGCGCGATCCGGTCAGGGGTATCCGGCAAGCGCCGGACGCGGTGTTTCACGTAATGGAAGGCGCGGGTCCATCCGCCACGCGGATAGACGAAATCCGATGCAATCTGGACTGGAGAGCGTCGGTCTCGGCGCTTGAATACCACCCGTGATCACCCCTTCTCAGCCAGCCGCGGTCGCGGTTTTGGTCCGGTCCCGATAACGTTCGACCGCTGCAACGTCGCTTTCCGCCTCCAGCATCAGCATGAGTGAATGAAGCTGTTCAAGGTCGCGCAGTTCGACATTGATCAGAAGGCGGTAAAAATCCGGTTTGCGGTCAACAAATTCCAGGTTCGAGATATTGGCCTTTTTCTCGCCGATCAATGTGCAAATACGCCCCAGAACCCCGGCATCGTTGCCAATGGTCAGATCCAGCGTCGCGCCATAGACGGCCGGGTGCGTGCCCGAATGCCAGTGCAGATCGACCCACCGGTCAGGTTCGCCTTCGAACTCGCTGAGCCGATCGCAATCGATGGCATGCACGACCACGCCCTTGCCCCGATAGGTGATACCGACGATACGTTCCCCCGGCAGCGGCTGACAGCAGGGGGCCCGGTCGAACTTCTGCCCCGGCTCCAGGCCAATCACCGCACGGCGCAGCGGAATGGCGTCGCCGTCGTCCTTGGCAAGTTCGGGATAGACGGCCTGAACCACCTCATGTGCGGTCAGTTCGGCGCTGCCAAGGCGGGCCAGCAGCTCGTGCCGGTCTTTCAGGCGCAGGTGTTTTGCTGCGGTATCGAGCGCCTTGTCGGTCGCCTTGCGGCCCACGTGCTCGAACCCGGAACGGGCAAGTTCCTTGCCCAGCTTGATGAATCGTTCCCGATCCACTTCGCGCAGGGCGCGGCGAATGGCGGTACGCGCCTTGCCGGTGACTGCAATCTCCAGCCACGTGACCTGTGGCGTCTGACCATCGGCGGTAATGATGTCCACGGACTGACCATTCTTGAGCCGTGTCCAGAGCGGAACGCGGATACCATCAACCTTGGCCCCGACACAGGCATGACCGATCCGGGTGTGAATGGCATAGGCAAAATCGATCGGCGTCGCGCCACGCGGCAGCTTCACCACGTCGCCCTTGGGGGTGAAACAGAACACCTGGTCCGAATACATCTCGAGCTTGACGGCCTCGAGGAAGTCTTCGTGATCTTCCTCGTTGTCGAACTGCTCTGTCAGATTGGAAATCCATTTGGCCGGGTCGACGGCGAACGGGTTCTCGGTGCGCACACCGTCGCGATAGGACCAATGCGCCGCGACCCCGGTTTCGGCCACGTCGTGCATCTGGCGGGTGCGGATCTGGACCTCGACCCGTTTGCCGTCCCGGCCGGAAACCGTGGTGTGGATCGAGCGGTAACCGTTCGATTTGGGCTGGCTGATGTAGTCCTTGAAGCGCCCCGGCACCGCGCGCCAGCGCTGGTGGATGGCCCCCAGGGTTCGATAGCAGTCTTCCTCGGTCTGGGTGATGATGCGGAACCCATAGATGTCGGACAGGCGCGAAAAGCCCTGATCCTTTTCCTGCATCTTGCGCCAGATCGAATAGGGTTTCTTGGCGCGGCCGAACACCTCGGCCTCGATCCCGGCCTTTTCCAACTCGTGCCGCATGTCGCCGGTGATGCGATGGATCACGTCGCCGGTCTCGCGTTGCAGGGTAATAAAGCGACGGATGATCGACTGGCGGCCTTCGGGATTGAGAACACGGAAAGCCAGGTCTTCCAGTTCCTCGCGCATCCACTGCATACCCATCCGGCCCGCAAGCGGTGCGTAGATGTCCATCGTCTCGCGGGCCTTGACGATCTGTTTTTCGGGACGCATCGCCTTGATCGTCCGCATGTTGTGCAAACGGTCGGCCAGCTTGACCAGAATCACGCGCAAGTCCTTGGACATGGCCATGAACAGCTTGCGGAAGTTCTCGGCCTGCTTGGTCTCGCGACTGGACAGTTGCAGATTGGTCAGCTTGGTGACGCCGTCAACCAGTTTGGCGACTTCATCCCCGAAAAGTTCAGCCACCTTGCCATAGTTGGCCTTGGTGTCTTCGATCGTGTCGTGAAGCAGCGCCGTGATTATGGTCGCATCATCCAGACGCTGTTCGGTCAGGATGGCGGCAACGGCAACGGGATGAGTGAAATAGGGCTCGCCGGAATGGCGGAACTGCCCTTCGTGCATCTGCTGGCCAAATTCATAGGCCAGCGCAATGCGGTCAGCATTCGTCTTGGGATTGTAGTTGCGGACCAGCGCAATCAGATCGTCAGCAGAAATCATCCGGTCCGCACCTTCGTCTTCAGGGCTTACCCCTGCCCTTGAGCCTCCATCAGAGCGCGCAGGAGCTTCTCTTCCGACATGTCGTCCATGGCGGGTTTGTCCGTTTCGGCACCCATCAGCAGCGCCATCTGATCTTCTTCGGGCTCATCAACCTCGATCTGGGTCTGGTTGGCCTCGATCAGGCGCTCGCGCAGTTCGTCCGCGCTTTGGGTTTCATCGGCGATCTCACGCAGAGACACGACAGGGTTCTTGTCGTTGTCGCGGTCAACGGTAATCGCTGCACCGGCGGAAATCTCACGCGCCCGATGGGCGGCGAGCATCACCAGCTCGAACCGGTTTGGAACCTTGTCTACGCAATCTTCAACCGTCACGCGGGCCATTGGGCGCTCTCCGTTTCTGAATCCATGTCAGGAAGGGGTTTATCTAAGCGCGAATCCGCGCCTTGACAAGCAGGAAATGCTGCATTTGCACGGATCACAGCGCCGTGACCGCCGCAACCTCTACCGCGGGAAGGGTCTGGATCATCTCGCAGACGGTGCGACCCATAACCGGATGACGCCAGTCGGGCACGATATCGGCCATCGGCACCAGGACAAAGGCGCGATCCTGAAGGCGCGGATGCGGCAAGATCAACTGATCCGGTGCCTCTTGCCTTTGCGCGTCGGTCGGCAGGGTCCGCCAGCGATCAAACGTGACGCGATCCGGCAGGACCTGATCTTCGAAACAGACCAGATCCAGATCCAGCGTCCGCATCCCCCAGCGCTGCACCCGTTCACGCCCGAATTCCTGTTCCACCTCGTGCAGCACCTGCAACAGCTGCGACGGAGATTTCTCCGTCGCAATCAGCGCCGCAGCATTCACATAATCCGGGCCGGCCCCGGCGGGAAAGCACGGGGTGGCAAAAAAACGACTGACGGAGCGAATCACCACATCGTGACGCGATAACGCGTCAAGCGCGTTCTGAAGTGTTACAGCGGGACCATTTCCTCTCAAATCGAGATTTGCGCCCAGCGCAACAACGGCATTTGGCATGGATTTGCTCATGTGATACCCTACATTCGACCCATTGCATACTTGCGATAATCGACAGAAGTTCTAATTATAGGCGTACCAGAGCGCGTCATTTTATCACTCACTCACTCACGTAACGCGGCACGCACTGGATTATACCGGAAGGGAACATTTATGTTTTATAAAGACGAACGGCTAGCGCTGTTCATCGACGGCTCGAATCTTTATGCTGCGGCAAAAGCACTCGGTTTCGACATTGACTACAAACTTCTGCGGCAGGAATTCATGCGCCGCGGCAAGCTTCTTCGGGCCTTCTATTATACAGCGCTGCTGGAAAACGACGAGTATTCGCCGATCCGCCCATTGGTTGACTGGCTGCATTACAACGGCTTCACCATGGTCACGAAACCGGCCAAGGAATACACCGACAGCATGGGGCGTCGGAAAGTCAAAGGAAATATGGATATCGAGCTTACCGTCGATGCCATGGAACTGGCGCCGCGCGTCGATCATATCGTGCTGTTCTCGGGTGATGGGGATTTCCGCCCGCTGATCGCCAGCCTGCAACGGCAGGGCGTGCGCGTATCGGTGGTTTCGACAATCCGCAGCCAACCGCCGATGATCTCGGACGAACTGCGCCGCCAGGCCGACAATTTCATCGAACTGGAAGATCTGCGCGATGTCATCGGTCGCCCGCCGCGTGAAATGCCGACGGAGCATCGCAGCGTCGCTGTTGCCAGCAACAGCTGACAAGGCGACAAGCCTGTCATGATGGGGAAAAAAATTGCGCGGTCAGGACATCAGTCCTGGCCGCGCTTCTTTAACAAGGTACAGGTGCTTAAACATCACCCTAGTAGCAACGATTCGTGTCAGATGAATGACGATGTCCTGTCTGGACCAAGGCCGGGAAAAGACTTACCTGTGCCACAAGGAGACAGCCTGATGAAAAAGCCGCCACTGACACTTTACCTTGCCGCCCCACGCGGGTTCTGCGCCGGTGTGGACCGTGCCATCAAAATCGTTGAGATGGCTTTGCAGAAATGGGGACCACCGGTCTATGTGCGCCACGAGATCGTGCACAACAAATTCGTGGTCGATGGCCTTCGCGCCAAAGGGGCTGTGTTTGTCGAAGAATTGCAGGAATGCCCCGATGACCGCCCGGTGATCTTTTCCGCCCACGGGGTGCCGAAATCCGTTCCCGCCGAGGCTGCCCAGCGCGAGATGATCTATGTGGACGCCACCTGTCCTCTGGTTTCCAAGGTGCATGTCGAGGCGCAGCGCCACGCGGACGCGGGGTTGCAGATGATCATGATCGGCCATAAAGGCCATCCCGAAACCGTGGGCACCATGGGGCAGCTGCCCGAGGGCGATGTGCTGCTGGTCGAGACCGTGGACGACGTTGCCACGGTGCAGGTGCGTGACCCGGATAAGCTGGCCTTTGTCACCCAAACCACCCTTTCGGTCGATGACACCAAGGATATCATCGCCGCCCTTCAGGCCCGGTTCCCGGCCATTGTCGGACCGCACAAGGAAGATATCTGTTACGCCACCACCAACCGGCAGGAAGCGGTGAAAGCCGTGGCCCCCAAGGCGGATGCCTTGCTGGTAGTGGGCGCGCCGAACTCATCGAACTCGCGCCGTCTGGTCGAGGTTGCCTCGCGCGAGGGGTGTCAGTACGCGCAGCTGGTCCAGCGCGCCACCGAGATTGACTGGCGCGCGCTCGAGGGTATCTCGACCGTGGCTGTCACCGCAGGCGCGTCGGCCCCGGAGGTTCTGGTAAACGAGGTGATCGAAGCGTTCAGCGCGCATTATGATGTCACCGTCGAGCCGGTCGAAACCGCCGTTGAAAACGTCGAGTTCAAAGTCCCCCGCGTGTTGAGGCAACCGGCGTGAACGGAGTGCCGAAAGCGCCGCTCTGTCTGGGGCTGGCGGGACTGATTCCGTTTGTCTGGGGCGCCCTGACCTATCTGAATGGCGATCTGAATGCCTGGGGCGCGCAAACCTTTGGCCCGCGTTTCGTGGGCCCTTATGTGCAACTGTTCTATGGATCAGTCATCCTCAGCTTCATGTCCGGTGTACTCTGGGGTTTTGCCACCAAGACATCGGGCAGCAAGGCGGCCCTGTGTTATCTGTTGTCGGTTCTGCCCGCGCTTTGGGCCTTTGCCATGACAGGTGGTGGGCCGGTGAATGCGGGCACCAATCTGATGTATGGGTTCGCTGGCCTGTTGTTGCTGGATGCCCTGTTTTCCTACTGGCGCCTGACACCGGTCTGGTGGATGCGGTTGCGCATCCTGCTGACCGCGGTCGTATTGGCCAGTCTTGCAGTCGGAGTCTATCTGTGACCGATGAACGTACGATCACCGCTTATACCAACAGGGTGGCGGAATATCTGAAGATCCCTCTGCCGCCCGAGCAGCTTGAGGCCCGACAGGCTTTTGCTGATGCAGTCGGCGCAGGCGGCTATGTGCTGGATTTGGGGTCCGGGCCGGGATCGGACAGCGGGTTCCTGATGCGTCAGGGGCTGAAGGTTCGCGCGCTGGATGCCACGCCGGCCTTTGTCGAACATGCGCGGGAAAACGGTGTGGATGCTCATCTGGGTACGTTCGATGACGTCACCGAGACGGCCGAATATGACGGTGTTTACGCCAGCTTTTCCCTGCTGCACGCGCCGCGCGCTGATTTCCAGCGGCATCTGAATGCGATCCACAGGGCTCTGAAACCCGGTGGACAGCTGTTTCTGGGGATGAAGCTGGGCACTGGTGAACATCGGGATGATCTGGATCGTTATTATTCCTATTACACGGAGTCCGAGATCGAGGGCGCCTTGAACAAGGTCGGTTTCACGATTGACCGCGCAGTCCATGGCATGGGCAAAGGCCTGGCCGGATCGTATGACGGATATATCCTGGTGTTCGCCCATGCCTGAATTGTTTGCCTATACAGACGGTGCCTGTTCCGGAAACCCCGGCCCCGGAGGCTGGGGCGTGCTGTTGCGCGCGATGGACGGGGACAGCGTTCTGAAAGAGCGTGAGCTGAACGGGGGTGAGGCCGAGACGACCAACAACCGGATGGAGTTGCTGGCCGCCATCAGCGCGCTTGAAGCGCTGGAGCGACCGTCGAAGATAACCGTCGTCACCGACAGTGCCTATGTGAAGAACGGCGTCACTGGCTGGATTTTCGGTTGGAAACGCAACGGCTGGAAAACCTCGAACAAGAAACCGGTCAAGAATGTCGATCTTTGGCAGCGTCTGGACGAGGCGCAGGAACGGCATGATGTGACATGGGAATGGGTCAAGGGCCACGCAGGCCACCCCGAGAATGAAAAAGCTGATGAGCTGGCCCGGGCCGGAATGGCGCCGTTCAAACCGAAAAAGGCACAGGCGTGACCGCGCTGACGCTGCTGGACTATGCCTCGGTTCTGATCTTCGCGTTGACGGGGGCACTGGTGGCCAGCCGTGCCCAGCTGGATCTGGTGGGATTTGCCTTCATGGCCTGCCTGACTGCCGTCGGGGGCGGCACTGTACGAGACCTTTTGCTGGACCGTCACCCGATCTTTTGGGTCGGGCAGCCGGATTACATCCTGATCGCAGTCGCGGCGTCGGTCCTGGTGTTCTTTACCGCACATCTGGTGGAAAGCCGCTATAACTGGCTGGTCTGGCTGGACAGTTTTGCACTGTCAGTGGCTGTTGCGGCCGGAACCGGCGCGGCATTGTCGCTGGATCAGTCCGGGGTCATTGTCGTTTTGATGGGTGTGACGACCGGATGCCTGGGCGGGCTGATGCGCGATGTGGTCTGCAACGAAGTACCGCTGGTGCTGAAACAGGGCGAGCTTTATGTGTCCTGCGCCTTTACAGGTGCCCTGACGACGGTTCTGGCTTCCCGATTGGGGACTGAGCCCGCGTTTTCTCTGGCTCTCTGCGCCTTGGTGTGCTGGGCGTTGCGTGCCGGGTCGTTGATGTTTGGCTGGCAATTGCCGGTCTACAAAAGCCGTCCGCCGCGCAACTGAGCCCGATAGTGGACGCCAAAGCGGCTGGCTGATACCCCTTTTGAAAGCACAGCCCGGAGGCCAACGTGACATTCAGACTTGCATCCATCACAGCCTGCCTGGCCCTGCTCGCCTCATGCGGCGCGTATTACACCCCTGTCAGTTTTGTTGCGCAGGGCGACCAGATCATCGCCTCGGGCACGATTGACGAGACAACGCTGTCTGCCTTTGAGGAAGTGACAGCCCAAAACCCCGAAGCCCGCACTTTGGTTCTGCAATACATTGAAGGATCGGTTGATGATGACGCCAATGTCATCTTCGCCCGCGAAGTGCACAGGGCCGGGTTCGATACCGTTGTTCCATCGAACGGTCTGGTTGCCAGCGGCGGCACCGATCTGTTCCTGGCCGGAAACCGCCGCGTGCTGCAACCGGGGGCCTGTGTCGGTGTCCACAGCTGGGCCGGGTCGGGTCTGGTGGCGACCGACTTGCCCGAGGACGATCCCGAACATGACCGATACCTGGATTACTTCAAGGATATCGGCGTGGACGAGGAGTTTTACTGGTACACTCTGTTCGCAGCCCCGGCCGACAGCATCCACTGGATGACCGCCGCCGAGGCGAACCGGTTCGATTTGACCACCAGGGGTGCTCCGGCACTTGGGTCTGCGACGGTGTGCGACGAACGGTAAGTCAACCGTTCAGCAAGCGCGCGCCGATTTCCTTGACGAATTTCGCGGCCACCATCGCCGTCATGCCATAGGGGTCGCGATGCGGGTTGAGCTCGACGATATCCGCCCCGACCAGCTGACCTTTGAACCGGTGGATCAGGTCGATAACCTCGCGCGTGCTCAGCCCACCGGGTTCATAGTGCGAGACGCCCGGGGCAAAGGCCGGGTCCAGCGCGTCCAGATCAAGGGACAGATAGACCGGGCCATCGAATGAAATCTGCAAGTCGGGGCGCCAGTTGCGCATGTCGATCACCTCGACGCCGAACTTGTTGGCCTGTTCGCGCTGATGGGCGTTCATGGTGCGGATGCCGACCTGCACCAGACGCTTGACCGGGCAGGTCTCCATCACCCGCGCAAAGGGGCAGCCATGGCCGAGCGGGCCGATATCCTGCGTGTCGTACAGATCCGGGTGGCTGTCGATATGCAGGATGTTCAGGCCTTCGTACCGATCTGCATGGGCCTTGATCAGCGGATAGGCCACGGAATGGTCGCCGCCCAGCGACAACAGGCGTGCGCCGGTTGCGATCCGCTTCGCCGCTTCGGCCTCGATCCGGTCAATCGGTTCCTGCCCGCGCATTTCGAACACATCCAGATCGCCGGTATCCCTGAATTTGGCGCTTTCACCCAGATCGGTACCATCTTCGGCGGTCAGGTTGGCGGCGCCGGAATGCAGCGCCTCGCGGATGCGTCCGGGTGCGAAGGCCGGCCCTTGCAGGAACGAGGAATGCAGATCCAAAGGAACACCCATCAGAGCGACATCACCCGGCTTCAAATCATACGGCATCATCATTCCCCTTTTTCGTTGAATGTGATCTGGACGGAGGAAGGGCGCCGGGTCAAGGGGTTAGCGGCGCAGGTAGGTCTGCCAGATCCAAATCACAAGCAAGGCGCCCAGAACCGCCCCGACAAAACCAGACAGCCACCCCATAACGGTAACAAGAAACCGCAGCAGCGCCCCTCCGATCAGGGCCCCCACGATACCGATCAACATGGTCGTCGGGATATCCGCCTCGATCCGCATCAGGCGGGTGGCCAGAAACCCTGCCGCTGCACCGATGATGATCAGGGCGACGATTGGCATGTCACTTCCTCCAGTGGGTCGGCACGATGATCAGGGCACCAACAGAGGAAATCACCGCATCCAGCCCCGGAGGACCAAAGCTGATACCGAACATGATACGGACGAAATAGAACAGGAACGCCCCGCCCACACAGATGATGATGGATTGCAAATAGCCGTTATGGGTGAAACCGGTCTGTTCGGACAGATACCCGACGATCCCGGCAATCACGACAGTGCCCATCATCACCATGAACATATGGCTTTACTCCGAAGACATCCGGGTGCCGATCGTGATTGGCCAGCCCCGCAGGAACGTTTCCTTATCCTGCGCGCCTTTGCCCGCCCTTTGCAAGCGCAGCAGTTCTATGGCGCCCTGCCCGCAAGCCACATACAGATCGTCATTCAGAACTTCGCCCGGCGCGCCCTGCCCTTCGGCCAGACGCGAAGCGAGGAGTTTTACCCGGTTGCCGTCGATCTCGGTCCAGGCCCCGGGAAAGGGCGACAGCCCGCGGACCTGCCGATCGACCTCAACCGCCGGGCGCGACCAGTCCACGCGGGCCTCGGACTTGTCGATCTTGGCGGCATAGGTGACACCAATCTCGGGCTGCGGATCAGGGGTCAGGCCGGGCAGCTTTGCCAACGCCTCAACGATCAAGGCCGCGCCCATCGCCGAGAGCCGGTCATGCAGTTTCGCAGTGGTTTCCTCGGGCCCGATATCGGTGGCCTGCCGCAACAGAACGGGGCCGGTATCAAGGCCCGCCTCCATTTGCATGATACAGACGCCAGTTTGCGCATCGCCCGCCATGATCGCGCGGTGGATCGGAGCCGCCCCGCGCCAGCGCGGCAGCAGGCTGGCATGAATGTTCAGGCAGCCATGAGCCGGCGCATCGAGGATGGGCTGGGGCAGGATCAGCCCATAAGCCACAACCACCGCCACATCCGCGTTCAGTGCCGCAAAACTGTCCTGCTCCTCGGCCGGTTTCAGCGAGGTTGGGTGACGCACGTCCAGACCCAGCGCTTGGGCACGCGCGTGGACCGGTGTCGGGCGATCCTTCTTGCCCCGCCCCGCCGGGCGCGGGGGCTGGCAATAGACGGCGGCGATCTCATGCCCGGCCTCGACCAGCGCATCCAGAACCGGCACCGAGAAGTCCGGGGTTCCCATGAAAACAACGCGCATCTTTACCCCTGTTTCTTGGCTTTGCGCAGCAGCATGTCGCGTTTGACCTTGCTGAGCCGGTCAAAATACATCCGGCCATACAGATGGTCGATCTGGTGCTGGACACTGGTGGCCTCGATGCCGACAAAATCGCGACGGTCCACCACGCCCTGCTCGTTCAGGAATTTGACAGTCACCGCGCGCGGGCGTTTTACCTTGGCCGACACGCCCGGCAGGTTCGGACTGGCTTCTTCATGTTCACGCAGTTCGATCGAGCTGTGCAGGATTTCCGGGTTCGCCAGACGCACGGCCTTGCCCCGCTCGGCCGACCCATCGACCACGGCCAGACGCAACATCACTCCGATCTGCGGCGCGGCCAGACCGACACCGGGCATGGCCTCCATCGTGTCGATCATGTCCTGCCAAATCCGGCGAATGTCATCGGTGATTTCAGTCACCTCATCCGCCTTTGTGCGCAAGCGTTTGTCAGGCCAGGGCAGACAGGTGCGGACGGTCATGCGCGCGCCCGTTCACGTTTGAGCTTTTGCATCTTGCGGGTAATCATCTGCCGTTTCAGCGGTTTGAGGTAATCGATGAACAGCTTGCCGTTCAGATGGTCGATTTCATGCTGCACGCAAGTGGCCCAAAGACCGTCGAACGTCTCCTGTCGCAGGTTTCCCTTCTCGTCCATCCAGGTGACATCGACCACCTTGGGGCGGGTCACTTCGGCATATTGATCCGGGATCGACAGGCATCCTTCTTCGTATACATTGGTTTCCTCGGAAGAGGCGATGACCTCGGGGTTGAACATGATCAGCGGGCGCGGGGTCTCGCCTTCTTCCTTGATGCAATCCAGCACGATCAACCGTTCCAGCACACCGATCTGCGGGGCGGCAAGGCCAATCCCGGGCGCGTCATACATGGTTTCCAGCATGTCGTCAGCCAGCGTGCGCAGCTCGTCCGTCAGGTCGGATACGGGCGCGCAGACCTTTTTCAGGCGGGGATCGGGATGGATCAGGATAGTGCGTTTCATGAGGCTGATTTAGGCCATCCCGCCCCGCGCCGCAACGCCCCCCTTGCACCTGCCCGATTTGCGGTTAGCTTTCGGTCGAGAAAATGGAGCAGACATGACTTTCAACGACCTGATCGACCGCCGGGGCACCAACAGTTCTAAATGGGACAAGATGGAGATGCTGTATGGCGTCTCGCCCGAGGGCGGTCTGGCCATGTGGACGGCCGATTCCGATTACCAAACGGCACCCTGCGTGATCGAGGCCGTGCGCAAGGCCGCAGATCACGGCGTGTTCGGCTATTCATGGATGCACCCGGACTATCTGGCCTCGGTTCAATGGTGGATGAAAACCCGCCACGATTGGGAAATCGACACGGATTGGATTCTGACCACCCAGGGCTTGGGCAATGCAATCGCCCTGTCGCTGGATGTCTGGACCGATCCCGGTGATGGCATCGTGATCTTTACCCCCGTTTACCATGAGTTTGCCCACAAGGTGAACAAATCCGGCCGCCGGGTCGTGGAATGCCCTTTGGTGCGGGACGGGGAAAGTTACGGCCTGGATCTGGACGACGCCCAGTCCCGGTTGGACGGGTCCGAGAAGATGCTGCTGTGGTGTTCGCCGCAAAACCCGTCGGGTCGTGTCTGGACGCCCGACGAGTTGCAGGCCGTTGCTGCGTTTGCCGAACGGAACGGTTTGATCCTGGTATCGGACGAGATTCACCACGATCTGGTCTATCCCGGCGCCAAATTTGTACCGATGGACGTGGCGGCCCCGGATGCACGCCCGTGGACCGTGACGCTGACTGCGGCGTCGAAGACCTTCAACATCGCCGGGCAGCGGACCGGCAACATGATCATTCCCGATCCCAAACTGCGCGCGGCCATGAAGCAACGGCTGCAAACATTGGATTACGATCCCGGCGCGTTGGGCGTGGCGATGATCACCGCCGCCTACAGCCCCGAAGGGGCCGAATGGGTAGATGCCCAGATCGCGCATCTGGAGGGAAACAGGCGTCTGTTCGATCAGACCATCACCGAGATTCCGGGGCTCTGGTCGATGCCCTTGCAGGCGACCTATCTGGCCTGGGTCGATTTCTCGGGCACCGGCATGGATCACGCCGAATTTGTCCGCCGATTGCGCGAGGACGCGCGGATCGCGACATCGTCAGGTCCGGGTTTCGGCACTGGAGGAGAAACGTTTGAACGGTTCAACCTCGCCACTCAACGGGCGCGGGTCGAGGAAGCTTGCCTGCGGCTGAAACGTGCTTTCGGGGATCTGCAATAAGTACGTGCCGGCCAGAGCTTGAAAGCCCTGCCCTGTTTTCACAGGTGCCGGTTGACTTGGTTGAGGCCGCTTTGGCCCGCGCGTGCCTGTCTTTAGGCTGGCACCGCTGGCTTTTGGCATCGACCAAACCCGGGCCAAATCGGAATACCGGTTGAAATTCGCCCCTAGTCGTCACGCCCCAGCAGGGCGATCGGCGCATCGGGCGCGCGGTAAAAGTCAAGCGGCGCGCTGTCATGGGCGGCCGTGCTGCGTTTGAATTCATACCGCATCTCACCGCCTTCATCCTCATCCGCGACGATGAGGCATTGATAGAGGTGGTTGGCCCCGTCAAAGATATCGACAAGCCCGCGCAGGCGCGGCGTGGTTTCCGCCTCAACCGTAAAACCGTCTTTCCACAATTTGAGTATTTTGTAGGTATTGTCGCCCATCTCCACCCGTAAACGGCTGGCTTTTTTCAATGTGGCGATTCGGGCCGCGTCCAACTCGGCGCGTATTTCCTTTGAAACATAGGTACTCATTAATCCGTTCCCCCGTGAATGACTTCTATTGTGCGGGATAAGTTGTAAAAATCCAGTGAACCACGTCACAGAAACACGATCCAGCCGAGGTTTGTTGCACAGAAATCCCGAACTCGACTGTGCGCGGATGCAGAGCATTTGCGCGGGCGCTCGCATAGGAAGATGCAAGCCCTGGCCCTATGTTTTTCGAAACGCACATGCGGAGGAAAAGACATGGGCCTGCTGGTCGACGGAAAATGGCACGATACCTGGTATGATACCAAATCCACGGGCGGTGCATTCAAGCGCAGCGCAGCGCGGTTTCGCAATTGGTTGACAGCTGACGGCGAGGCGGGGCCATCAGGCAAAGGCGGGTTCAAAGCAGAACCCGGGCGCTATCACCTTTACGTCAGCTATGCCTGCCCCTGGGCCCATCGCACGCTGATTTTTCGCGAGTTGAAAGGGCTGAGCGATCTGATCTCGGTGTCGGTCGTGCATCCGGACATGCTGAATCAGGGTTGGACCTTTGAAACAGACGCTCACGGCGCGACGGGAGATGACCTTTACGGGCTGGGTTTTGCGCACCAGATCTATACCAAAGCCGATCCAGCCTATTCGGGGCGCGTGACCGTGCCGATCCTGTGGGACAAGCGGCAGGAAACCATTGTGTCGAACGAAAGCTCGGAAATCATCCGCATGTTCAATACGGCCTTCGACGGGGTCACCGGCAATACCGATGACTATTGGCCCGAAGCGATGCGCGATGAAATCGAAGAGGTCAACGCGCGCATCTATACAGACGTCAACAACGGCGTCTACAAGTCCGGCTTTGCCACTTCGCAAGCGGCCTATGACGCCGCCGTGGGCCCGTTGTTCGACACGCTGGACTGGCTGGAAGATCGTCTGGCCCGGAACCGTTACCTGATGGGGGATCGGATTACCGAGGCTGACTGGCGGCTGTTTACGACGCTGATCCGCTTTGATCCGGTCTATCATCTGCACTTCAAATGCAACAAGCGGCGCCTGATCGATTACCCGAACCTATGGGCCTATACGCGTGAACTGCACCAATGGCCCGGCGTGGCGCCCACGGTGAACATGAACCATATCGTGCGCCACTATCACTACAGCCATGACACCATCAATCCGCACCGGATCATTCCGGTAAACCCGGTGCTGGATTACACAGAACCGCACCGCCGCGATCAGCGCCCTGCTGCGTAATGCTCGACCATCGCCGCCAGATCCTCTGGCGGTGTTTCGCTTTGCACATAAGCACAGGCGTTCGGGCTGTGGGCAAATATCGATCCATCCGAGAAGAAGGTGGTGTTGGTGACAAAGATCACCCGCGCCTGGGGGCGGCGATAGCTTGCGAAATCGGCCACAGCCAGTGCGCTGCCGGTTTCCAGAACCAGATCCAGCACGATAATTTCGAAATCCGTGCCGTACAGCGCCAGAATGGCGGCTTCCTGCGTCTCGACCAGCGTGACCTCGGCGCCCTGCCGTTCCAGATGCCTTTTCCAGACCCGACCAAGGTCGGGATTACTCTCAACAATCAGAACTTTCATTTGCAACAACCTCGGCACTTGGTATGGTGAGTGGTGCCGACCCCCATGGTCCGTGATCTCGTTATTTCCTTAACAAAGTGTTAACAGCAGCCCCACAGGCCCGTGAACAGGCGGATTTGCTTGTGTAAGAGGCGAAAATCCGCTTGAAGCGGTCAAAAAGCGGTAATTTCTCGCAGAGAGAGCAGATGAGCACATTCGATGAAAGTCTGAATCCACGCGCGGTTCGTGACCACGGCGGCGGGTTGGACAAGGCGATTGTCAAATATGGTGGGCAACGCACCGACTGGATCGACCTGTCCACCGGCATCAATCCCCATGCCTATCCTGTGTCTGGCCTGTCGGCCGGGGATTGGGCCGAATTGCCGGATCACGGGGCGTTCGAACGGCTCAGCGATGCCGCGCGCCGGTTCTGGAACGTGCCGCAGCGTGCCGCGATCCTGCCCGCGCCCGGAGCGTCGGCGATCATCGCGCGTCTGCCGGCTCTGGCCGCGACGGGTACGGTACAGATCACGCCGCCCACCTATAACGAACACGCCGCCGCCTTTTCGGCGCAGGGGTGGAAGGTACGGCAAGACGGGCCCAGCGACGCCCGCGTGATCGTACATCCAAACAACCCGGACGGGCGTATCTGGCAGGAAAGCGACGCATCGGCACCACTTACCGTGATTGACGAAAGCTTTTGCGACGTCATGCCTGACAAGTCCCTGATCCATCTGGCAGACCGCCCCGGCGTGATCGTGCTGAAGAGTTTTGGCAAATTCTGGGGGCTGGCCGGGGTAAGGCTGGGGTTTGCCATCGGACGGCCGGATATGATCAGCCGGTTGAACGATCTGACCGGCCCTTGGTCGGTATCCGGTCCGGCCTTGCGGATCGGCACACAGGCTTTGATGGACAACCGTTGGGCGGAAGCCACGCATGCGCGTCTGGCTGACGAGGCCTCAAGGCTGGATGCGCTGGTCACGAGAAAAGGGGCCAAAGTGATCGGCGGCACCAGCCTGTTCCGACTTTATCAGGTCGACAACGCCGCCCATTGGCAAGGTCGTCTGGCACGGTCCCACATCTGGAGCCGCATCTTCCCCTATTCTGAAACCTATCTGCGCCTTGGGCTCCCGCCCGAGGATGGATGGAACAGGTTGGAGGCAGCCCTGTGAGCCCTGGCCTGATGCTGGTCTGTGCCATGTGTCTGGACGCAGCACTGGGGGAACCCGACTGGCTCTGGTCGCGCATCAGGCATCCGGCGGTGATGATCGGCAACCTGATCGGCTGGCTGGATACACGCTTGAACCACGGGGCCCTGCGCCGTTCAAAAGGGGTGGGTGTGCTTGTCCTGCTGGTTGGCGGCGCAGGGGCGCTTGGCTGGGGTTTGTCTCTGCTAGGGCCGGTGGTTGAAATCCTGGTCTGCGCGATCCTGTTGGCGCAAAAATCGTTGGTCACCCATGTGCGCGCCGTGGGCGAAGGGCTGATGGCCTCGCTGTCAGAGGGGCGGGCACGGGTGGCCATGATCGTCTCACGCGATACACGGGACATGACCGAGGCACAGGTGGCACGCTCGGCCATCGAAAGCGCCGCTGAAAACCTCAGCGACGGCGTCATCGCGCCTGCTTTCTGGTTTCTGATTGCCGGGTTGCCGGGGCTGCTGGTCTACAAGGCGGTGAACACGGCCGACAGCATGATCGGGTATCGCAATGAAACGTACCGCGCGTTTGGCTGGGCTTCGGCCCGGTTCGACGACCTGATGAACCTGATCCCGGCCCGCCTGACCTGCCTGATGATCGTGGCGCTGTCGGGCCAGTGGTCGCGCTGGCGCGAAATCGTGGCAGATGCGCACCGTCACATCTCGCCCAATGCGGGCTGGCCCGAGGCCGCCATGGCCCGCGCCTTGAACGTCGCCCTGGCCGGGCCGCGCAGCTATGACGGCAAGGTGCGGGATCTGGCATGGGTCAATGGCAATGCTCAGCGCGAAATCGGAGCCTTGGACATTTTCCGCGCATGTCGCATGTTGTGGCGTGTTTGGGGGCTTGCGCTTGGGCTCGTGTCGGTGTCGGTTGGGATCGACCTGATTTACTGACGGACATTTGTCATGCGTTTTCTTTCCGGCCTGATCGCCGCCACCCTGTTTGCCCAACCTGCCCTGGCCCAATGTGGTGGCGGCTTCAATTCCTTTGTCAAAGGGCTAAAGGCCGAGGCCACGCAGCAAGGCTTTGACAAATCCACCGTGAACGCGTTTTTCAAAGGCGTGCAGCAGGACAGCGCCGTGCTGAAGGCCGATCGGGCGCAAGGGGTGTTTCAGAAACCCTTTATCGAGTTTTCCCGTCGTCTGATTTCGCAAAACCGGATCGAACGCGGGCAGGCGATGTCGCGCAAATACGACGCGGTGTTTGACCGGATCGAAAAGCAGTACGGAATCTCACGCGGGGTGTTGCTGGCCTTCTGGGCGTTCGAGACCGATTACGGATCATTTCAGGGCGACTTCAACACCCGCAATGCGCTGGTGACGTTGGCCCATGACTGCCGTCGCCCCGACCTGTTCCGCCCTCAAATCTTCGCCGCCATCGAACTTTATCAGAATGGTGATTTCGA
The DNA here is from genome assembly GCF_013110575.1 of Ruegeria sp. HKCCD7559. Lineage (NCBI taxonomy): Bacteria > Pseudomonadati > Pseudomonadota > Alphaproteobacteria > Rhodobacterales > Roseobacteraceae > Ruegeria > Ruegeria sp. HKCCD7559. The sequence goes on along the minus strand of NZ_WVQU01000008.1, from coordinate 88,874 downwards.
CCCGGCCCGCACAACGGGCGCATGGGCCGGCGAAATCGGTATGGTCCAGATGCTGCCGCAGGACATTCTTGAAAACGGTGTCGATGGTGACGGCGACGGGCATGTCCGCCTGAAAACCTCGGCCCCCGATGCACTGATGTCTGGCGCCAAGATGCTGTCGCATCTGGGCTGGCGCGCAGGCGAACCGTGGCTGCAAGAGGTCACGGTGCCCGCGCAGATGGACTGGTCGCTGTCCGGCCCCGGCAAGCCCCGGTCGGTGGCCGATTGGCAGGCCATGGGCGTTCAGGCACGCAGCGGGTCGCTGGCAAACCTGCCTGCCTCGCTGATCCTGCCCCAGGGGCACCAGGGCCCGGCCTTTCTGGCCTATCCGAATTTCGACGTCTATTTCGAATGGAACCAGAGCTTTGTTTATGTATTGACCGCCGCCTATTTCGGGACACGTCTGGAAGGGGCACAGATCTATGATGCCGGCAATCCCGCACAGGGTCTGAACGGTGCACAGATGAAGCAGCTGCAAAGCAAGCTTCAGGCCAAGGGGTATGACGTTGGCAAGGTCGACGGGATCCTGGGCGCTGGCACGCGGGCGGCCGTGCAGGCGGAACAGAAGCGGCTTGGCCTGCCGGCCGATGCATGGCCGACAGTGGATCTGTTAAACCGGCTTTAGGCGGCAACCACGCTTACGCGACCCATTCCCGTTGCTGCGGAACACAGGGCGCAAAGGCGTGCGTCGTCACCGTGGCACCCTCGGTTTCGATTGCCGTGTTGGGCTGTATCTCGAGCCATCCCTCGTTGTTGGCATCCAATGGCTCGGACGAAATGATGATACCGTCTTTGCAGGCCTTGTAGTGCAAGCTGGGGGCAAACCGATCCGAGGCATAACGGGCCGCAAAAACCCGTTTGCCGTCCGACCAGCAGGCGGCAAACCGAAGATAGGGTGATGCTCCGCGGCGCCTGGAAAGGGCTTCGACCCGACCGACCGCACGGGCCATTGCACCCACAGGATCGGTGTCCAGCCCTTCGCCATGAGCGATGAGAAAGATCGCCTCGCTCTCGGTTGCGCCCATACGATGCTGGTACAGATGCGCCGGGATCATGGCATCAAGCTCTTGCCGGATTCCTTCATGACCCCCGGCCTGACCGTTATGCATGAAACTCCACCTGCCGACGCCAAAGGGGTGACAGTTGTTGCGCGAGGTCGCCGTACCGGTCGAGGCCCGTACATGGGCCAGAAACAGCCGGGATTTCGTGTGATGCGCCAATTGCTTCAGATTAGCATCGGACCACGCCGGATGGGTGTCCTTGTAAAAACACGGCGTATCACGATCAGAATACCATGCCAGACCGAACCCATCCGCGTTTATCGGCGTTTTTCCGATCAGTGCATTTCGGCTTTGAATGACAAGCGATTGTTCTTGCTCAAGGACCAGTTCGTCCAGGTATCGCTGCCGCCCAACCCAAGCCAAGAATCGGCACATTGCCTGTCTCCGTCCGTCAGTGAAAATTTTCGGGACAATACCACCTTGGTTATCAGATTTTCTCCCATACATTATCTGATTTTTCGGATTTCCCCTATCAAATGCGCAGAAACTGCAAGAATCTCAGATCAATTTCACTTACTACGCACCGGATACCGATCGCCTTTTTCGTCAATCAGGATCAACCTGTCCCCGTTGCGTACGTACAAATCGCATCGGCTGAACCCATTGCGGTAAGCGATGCACACGCTGCCATCATCGGCAATCGCGTAAGTTCCAAAGGCAGAATCTCCGCTTGCATATGTATAGGAATAGGCGCCCCCGGCCGAGAATTTGGCCTGTCCGTCGTCGAAAAAGGTCAGCGTCTGCCCCGCCAAAGCATCAAGCTCTGCGGCTGTAAGGGGCGTATCCCCGGTTTTGACGGGCCAGTCGGCTGCAAAGACAGGGCCGGCGGCGATGAGGGCGGGGATCAGAAAGCGCGTCATGCGCTCAGGTTAGCGCGATAAAGCCGCAATCGTCATAAATTTGCAGTGAGCGGTCAGGCGACCATCTGTTCGGCCTTCTTCAGATCGACCGAAACCAGCTGGCTGACGCCCTGTTCCTGCATGGTGACACCGAACAGGCGATCCATGCGCGCCATCGTCACCGCATGGTGAGTGATGATCAGGAACCGCGTGTCAGTTTGGCGGCACATCTCGTCCAGCAGATCACAGAAACGCGTCACGTTTGCATCATCTAGAGGCGCATCAACCTCGTCCAGCACGCAGATCGGAGCTGGATTGGCAAGGAAGACGCCGAAAATCAGCGCGGTCGCCGTCAGGGTCTGTTCTCCGCCCGACAGCAGGCTGAGAGTCGACAGTTTCTTGCCAGGCGGCTGGCACATGATCTCAAGGCCCGCATCCAGCGGGTCGTCACTTTCGACCATCACAAGATTGGCCTCGCCACCCCCAAATAGATGCTTGAACAGCATCGCAAAGTTTGAATTCACCTGTTCAAACGCAGTCAGCAACCGCTCGCGCCCTTCGCGGTTGAGGCTAGCGATCCCGCTGCGCAGCGCCTTGATTGCCTCTTCCAGATCGGCTTTTTCGCTGCTGAGCGTATCGAATTCTTCCTGAACTTCCTTGCTGTCTTCCTCGGCCCTCAGGTTCACGGCCCCCATCGCGTCGCGCTGACGTTTGTGACGGTTCACTTCGGATTCCAGAACGTCCGCAGCTGGCATCTGGTCGGGGTTCACGTCCAGCTGGTTCAGCAATTGGTTTGGGGTCAGTTGCTGATCCTCGGCAATCCGTTCGGCCGCCGCGACAACACTTTCCTTGGCCGCGTCACAACGCGCCTCGGCCGCGGCACGGCTTTCGCGCGCTTCTGATGCCAGACGCTCGGCCTCCCGTTCGGCCAGAACGATTTCACGGTGCATAGCCTCGGCTTCGGCCAATTTGTCGGCGGCTTCGGCGCGCCGTGCTTCGGCAGCTTCGATCTGTTCGTTCAGCTCCTCACGCGCCTCGGCGATTTCGCCGGGCATGGCCATGGCCTCCGTCAGCTCTTCTTCCGAACTTTCCTTGCGCTCGGCAAGTTCGGAAATCCGCTTTTCAGCCGTTTCCAAACGGTGGCGCCACCCGCTGAGATCTTTCGCGACCTCCTGGGTGCGACGCGTGCGGGCGTCCCCCTCACGGCGCAGCTCGTCATGGGTCGAGCGGTGGGTCAGCATGGTGATCCGCGCCGCCTCGACCGTCTGCTTGATGTCTTCGACCTGCGCGCGGGCACTGTCCAGATCACCCAGACCGGCCAAAGCCGCTTCGGCCTCGCGCAGTTGCGCGCGGGCGGCCATGGCGTCGTCCTTGTGGCGGTCAACGGCGAGGGTCAGGGTTTCCAGCTTGCCCTGGGCCAGATTGCGGTCGGCCTCGGCCCGCGACAGTGCGCGCGCGGTTTCGGCCATGCGCTGATCAGCAGCACGGCGGGCCTCACGCGCGCGCCGGTCTGCTTCGGTCACGTCCGCCAATTGCTGAGACAGCGCCTCATGCGCGGCCCGGGCACCGTCAGCCTGTGCTTCGGCACGGGCAAGGTCCTGTTTCAGTGCTTCCAGCCTGTTGAGCTGCTCCAACCGCAAAGCAGCAGCACTTGGCGCGTCTTCGGCCCAGGCACGGAACCCGTCCCAGCGCCAAAGGTCGCCCGAGCGGGACACGAGCCGCTGGCCCGGCTTCAGCGATGCCTGCAACCGTCCGCCCTGATCCGCATCTACCAACCCGATCTGCGCAATGCGTCGGCTGAGACGATCGGGGCCCGATACATGAAGCGCCAGAGGCTCGGCCCCTTCAGGCAATGGCTGGTCGCTGTCATATCCAGCCACCTGCACCCAGCCGGATGGCCCGTCACCCTCGACCAGCGGCGCGCGAAGATCGTCGGCCAGAGCAGCACCCAAAGCCTTTTCATAGCCGGGTTCGACGCGCAGCAGGTCCAGCACCTGACCGCCTTCCGCCGTGTCGCGCTCCACCAGCTTGGCCAGCGCCGTGGTTTCGGCCCGGATCGCGCCCAGCTCGCCTTCTGCCTCGGACCGTCTTGCCCGGGCCTCGGCTTCGCGCGCTTGCGTTTCGTTGCGCAGTTCATCCGCCGCGGCAAGCGCCTCTTCGGCGGCTTCCACCGCTTCACGGGCTTCTTCTTCGCCCGATTGGGCGTCTTCAAACGCCTCGCTGGCGCGGATCAGGGCCGTCTTGGCCTCGTCCACGGCTTTCCGGGCTTCTTCTTCTTCACTCTCGGATCGAGCCAGTGTCTTGCGACTGTCTTCGACCAGACGCTGGGCGGACTGGTGCCGGGCGACAAGACGGGCCATATCCTCGGTTTGCTGCGACAGGTGGTCTTCGCGTTCCTGTAAGATCGAGGCTGCCTCGCGGGCGATTTCCGCCGCTTCGGCCACTTTCTCATCGTGACCTTCTGCTGCCTTGGCCAATTCGCGCGCTTCCCATTCCAGCCGTTCAATCATTTGTCCCGCATCGCGGTTCAGACCGGCTTCGCGTTCGATATCGTTGGCCAGCTGCTGAATCCGGTTGGTCAGCGTCTCGATCGTTTGACGGGCGCGGGTTTCCTGATCGGACAATTGATCGCGCTGCACCTGCTGGCGTTGCAGCACGGCGGCGGCAATGGCCTCCTCCTCGCGCAGCGGCGGCAGGGTTTCCTCGATCTCGGCACGTTTTGCGGCGGCGGCGCGGGCTTCAGCCTCGGCACGGGAGGCTTCGGTGATCCGCTCACGGAGTTTTTCTTCGGCCTGCTGGCGGGCCATGTCGGCCTCTTTCCAACGTCGATAAAGCAGCATCCCCTCGGCCTGACGCAGCTGTTCGCCAATTTCACGATAGCGGGCCGCCTGACGGGCCTGACGCGCAAGCTGGGCCAGTTGTCCGCCCAACTGCTCCAGCACGTCATCGACGCGGGTCAGGTTGGCTTCGGTGCCTTTCAGCTTGAGCTCGGCCTCATGGCGACGCTGATACAGGCCCGAGATCCCGGCGGCCTCTTCCAGAATGCGCCGACGGGCACGCGGCTTGGCGTTGATCAGTTCGGCAATGCGGTTCTGCCCGACCAAAGCGGGCGAATGCGCACCGGTCGAAGCATCCGCAAACAACATCTGCACATCGCGCGCGCGCACATCCTTGCCGTTGGTCTTGTAGGCGCTGCCCACATCGCGGGTGATGCGGCGAACGATTTCGAGTTGATCGCTGTCGTTGAACCCTGACGGTGCCAGACGTTCCGAGTTGTCCATCGTCAGGACAACTTCGGCAAAGTTGCGCGCGGGTCGCGTGGCGGCCCCGGCAAAGATCACGTCTTCCATCGCGCCACCGCGCATGGATTTGGGGCGGTTTTCGCCCATCACCCAACGCAAAGCTTCCAGAAGGTTGGATTTGCCGCAACCATTCGGGCCCACCACACCGGTCAACCCGTCCGCGATGATCAAATCGGTCGGATCAACAAAGCTTTTGAAGCCGGTCAGTTTGAGCTTGCTGAAACGCAATGGCTGCGTGTCCCATGATTCCTGTGCATTGGAAGTCTGCGCAAGGGATGGGGTCCGAGTCAACGGAGTTGCGCAGGATATGGGATATCACGCCAAGTTATCCACAACATCTTGCCGAAATACGCAAGAACGCGCGCATCTCAATATGGGGTGCATTCAAAGACCTGATACCCGTTTTCCCCACCGACGTTTTCATAAAGACCAAAGTCGATGCATTCGTAATTAGGGGTCGAGACGGCCGTCAGCAAAAGCCGCTCACCCGCATCGCGGTCACACCCCAAAACCCCAACGGTCACGGCTGCGTCCCCCAGCACGTCCAGGATCGGACATCCCGAAACCTGCGCCATCGCCAAAGCGGCGCGATCCCGGACCGGGCCCAGCCGAGGGGCGTATTGCGCGTTGATCCGCACAGCCTCGGCCAGGTCGCCGCGCACACGCACGTCGAACACACTGCCATTCACAGCCACGCGCGTGGCGGGAACGTCGCGGAAATGCGGGGTCCCGGCGGCGCAGGCGGCCAGCAGGAGCGGAGCGAGAAACCGGATCATGCCGCAGAGTTGCAGCATTTTGGTTAACAGAACCTTTCCGAACATCAGGCCCGCAGCACCTCTCCCAGCCGGCGAATACCTTCGCGGATTGTCGCCTCGTCAGAATTCGAAAAACTGAGACGGATCGTGTTTGCCCCGCTGCCATCCGGGAAGAACGCCTGCCCCGGAACAAATGCTACTTTGACGGTGTCCAGCGCACGCGCCAGCAGGTCAGAGCCAACCATCCCCTCGGGCAACGTGACCCAGATGAACATCCCCCCTTCGGGACGTGTCCAATTCACCCCGTCAGGCATATGCTGTTCCATCGCGTTCAGCATCACATCACGACGGGCGCGATAGACGTTTCGTACTTTCGGAATATGGGTGTCGAAACAGGCCTGCGCCACCTGATGCACGGCCATCTGGTTGATGGTCGCGGAATGAAGGTCCGCTGCCTGTTTCAGCAGCACCATCTGGGAAATGACTGGCTTGGACGCAACGACCCATCCCATACGCAAACCCGGCGACAGCGTTTTCGAGAAACTGCCGCAATAGATCGTCCGACAGTCCTCGATTGACCCTTTGCGGGCCTGCTCCAATGACAGTATGGGTGGGATCGGGTCCCCGTCATAGCGCAGAGCCTGATAGGCTCCGTCCTCTATCAACGCGCAATCCAGTTCCTCGGCCAGATCCAGCAAAGCCTCTCTGCCCTGCAAGTCCACGGTTTCTCCTGTCGGGTTCGCAAAATCCGCCGACAGATAGGCAAATTTCACTGCGCCTTCGCCCGCTGCGGCCTTGTATTCCTTGGCCCCCTGATTGCCATTGAGCCGGTCAAAGCGCGGCTCGTAGGCGTTGAATGCCGCCAGCGCACCCAGATAAGTGGGCCACCCGACCAGGGCCGTGTCGCCGGGGGACAGGAACAGCTTGCCCAGATAGTCCAGCGCCTGCTGCGACCCCGAGGTGATCAGGATGTTGTCGATGTCACAGGACACCCCGATTTCGCGCATGTGATGCGCCAGCCACTGCCGCAATGGGACATAGCCTTCGCTGACCGAATATTGCAGCGCCTGCGCTTGAAAATCCGGCCCCATAGCCTGCTGAAACGCCTGTGCAAACGCATCGGCGGGAAACAATGCGGGATCAGGAATCCCACCGGCAAAGGAAATGATGCCGGGTTGGTCGAGCAGCTTCAGCAATTCGCGGATCTCTGACGCTTTCATTCGCGAGGCCCGGGTGGCAAACAAAGGGTGTTGGGACATGAGGCTCCTCCGATCTCAATTCGGTGCAGCCTAAGCTCTCCCCCATTAAGGTCAATATTGCTGATCTAATTAATCAGCGGATGCGACCGGGGATTCTTGAACAGTACCGGCGTCCATGGTCAAATGAGTTGACCACTTTCGGAAGATGAGATGCCATTTCACAAAGTTCAGACGGAAAAGCTGTCGCTCGCAGTTGTTCGCCAGATCGAGCTTTTGATCCTGCGAGGCATCCTGCGCCCCGGCGAGCGCCTGCCATCCGAGCGGGAGTTGGCAGAACGCATGGGCGTTTCGCGCCCGTCCCTGCGAGATGCAATTTCTGACCTTCAGGAACAGGGGCTTTTGACTGCGAAAGCCGGATCCGGGATCTATGTGGCCGAGGTTCTGGGCTCTGCCTTTTCACCGGCACTGATCCGTCTGTTCGGCAGCCATGAAGAAGCTGTATTCGATTACCTGTCCTTTCGCCGTGACATGGAAGGGCTGGCGGCGGAACGAGCCGCGCGCCTGGGATCAGACAGCGACCTGAAGGTCGTTCAGGCGATCTTTGACAAGATGCAGGCGGCCCACAACCGAAACGCTGCGAATGACGAGGCGCAGCTGGACGCCGAATTCCACATGGCCATCATCGAAGCCAGCCACAATGTGGTGATGCTGCACATGATGCGGTCGATGTATGACCTTCTGGTGCAGGGGGTGTTCTACAACCGTCAGACCATGTTCCGTCAGCGCGCCACCCGCGAGGCTATCCTGGACCAGCACCGCGCCATCAATGCGGCGCTGCAAGAGCGTGATCCCCTGGCCGCCCGAAATGCAATCGAACGCCATTTGGATTTTGTGGAACGCTGTATGGCGGACCAGCAAAAGGCCGATCGAAACGAAGCTATTGCGCAACAAAGGCTGCAACACGAAACCGGGCGGGGCTGAGCGCGGCCCCGATTTTGCAGACTAGGCAGGGCAAGGCCGGGACTAGGCAGCGCCCGACGCGGCTGGCAGCAGATGTCGGGGGAACGGCGCGCCGCTGCCTTCCCCCAAACGGTCCTCAGCGGCCAGTGTCGTCAGCGCCGGGTCGATGAACAGCCTTGCGCCGCGATCTCTCAGATGTTTGTGCAGCATTACATGTTCGCACACCTGTTGGCCTTTTTCGTCCCGGCAAGAATAGCGCAACCCTCGCAGCGCGCGGGATTTGTACAACCCGGCACCGCCGAATGCGCTGTCGACCGGGATTAGGGGCGTATCGGCAGGAATGTGGAACTGGCGGTCAAAAACAGCGGACTTCATGACAGACCGGCGCCATTTGCGACGCCCGAACAGCGGCCTGCGCGTGCTTTGAATGCGTTGCCATACGTCCTCATCACACCAACCCGAACAACGCAGGGCGTGGATATCATCATATGCTGGTTTGGGGTTGGCGAAAACGCCCTCCCACAACGGGGCGACCCGCTGTGCTGCTGTCAGAACCGCCTGAGCATCCAGGCAGGTATTCGGACCATCCAGATCCAACACCAGCGTCAACTCCAGATCCCTGTCCTGATCCTCGAGTTTTTTGAGAACTGCATTTCTGGCCGCCGTGATACGCTCGACCCGGTTTGGCAATTTTGACGCAAGACCATCCAGTCGCAGGATATCGACATGCCTGTTTTGCACCGCATAGTCGGACAACACCTGATCCGTACCGTCCGTGTTGTCGTTCGTGGCAATGGTGACGGTGAACCGGTGCAACTGCGCAGACAGGTTTTCGATCCTGTTGATCGTGTCGATCAGAGCCGACCCGCCATTTCGGACGACGCCGACAATATTCATCGAAACTGCGTTGCCTGACACCGCTTGTCTTTCCCTGTTGTTTTCACGCCCCCATCAGGGCGCTCCTATCAACCTGATCCCCGGCAGGTCGTAGGATTCGGAGTGTTCCAAACAACAGAAACAGAAGCACGGTAAAAACAAAAGACCCGACAGCCAAAAGCTCTCGGGTCGTCTGTATCACGTGTCTGTCGGGGTCACCCGTCAGTGCAGCTTGGCATCCACATCTGCAATCGATGCATCGATCAGCTTGTTGGCCTGCGCTGCGGTCATTTGCTTTGCCAGAACCGAGCTGGCCGCCGAAACCGCAACCGAAACGGCCTGATCACGCACTTCCTTCAGTGCAGACGCTTCGGCCGAAGCGATCTGGTCCTGAGCTGCGGCCAGACGACGTTCGATCGACTTTTCCAAGTCAGCTTTCGCCTGTTCTGCTGCCAAGGCCGCGTCTTCCTTCGCTGCCGCGACAATCGCATCGGCCTGCCCCTGAACTTCACGCTGCTTGCGCTCGTACGAGGCCAGCAAACTGCGGGCTTCTTCATGCAGAGCACGGGCTTCGTCCAGTTCGGATTTGATGCCTTCGGCACGTTTGTCCAGCGCACCGCCGATCATACCGGGTACCTTGAAATAGAACAGGACCGCGATGAAGACGATGAAGCCCAGAAGGACGACAAAGTCGGTATTGCCAAGCGAGAAGAACGGGCCGCTTGCAGCCAGCGCGGGGCTGGCGGCACCAACGGTCAGGATAAGGGCAAGAGTGTTCCGCATGTCACTTATCCTTTCGTCTGTGCGTCTACTGCACTGTTGATGGCTTTGGCATCTGCCTCGCCGCCCAGTGCGGTGACCAGTTCAGCCGCCGTATCCTTGGCAACCACTTGAATGCTTTCCAGCGCACCGGCACGGATTTCGGCGATTGCCTTTTCCGATTCAGCCGCCTTGGCAGCGATTTCCGCATCCGCCTTGGCAATCGCATCATCCAGACCTGCCTGGATTTCCGCACGTGCTTCGGCAGCGATACGCTGCGCTTCGGCACGGGCATCGGCCAGCGCCTTGTTATAGGCCTCTTCGGCCTCGACCGCCTTGGCCTTCAGATCTTCGGCCGCAGCCAGGTCATTTGTAATGGTCCCCTGACGTTCAGCCAGGATTGCCGCGATGCGGGGCAGAGCCACGCGGGACAGGACCAGAAAGATGACGACCAGCGTAATGACCAGCCAGAAAATCTGGTTGGGGAACCAATCGAAGCAGAGCTGTGGCATCCCGATGGCAGAGCCATAGGAGTCGACGCACGAGCCAGCTACCTCTTTTGTAAGGGGTTCAGTCGCCATGATATCCTCCGTCGGAAACGTGTCTTTACAACAGGTGGGCCGCTATGGCTTGGACCCACCTGCGCGTAAGGATCAGGTTCCGCAGATTATACGGCGAACATCAGCAGCAGCGAGACCAGGAATGCGAAGATCCCCAGGGCTTCTGCGAACGCGATACCGATGAAGAGGGTTGCGGTCTGCGAAGCAGCCGCCGAAGGGTTGCGCAGGGCGCCGGCCAGGAAGTTGCCTGCAACGTTGCCCACCCCGATTGCGGCTGCGCCGGAACCGATTGCTGCCAGGCCTGCGCCGATGTGTGCGAGATCGCCTTCCATGATGTGTCTCCTTACGAATTGGAAGTTTCGATGTTGGGGTATCGGACCTTAGTGCGAAGGATGCAGCGCATCTTTCAGATAAACACAGGTCAGAATGGTGAATACGTAGGCCTGAATGAAGGCCACCAGGACCTCAAGACCATACATTGCAGTGATCGCCAGAACCGACACGGGCGAGATCACGGCAATCGCGGCGAAGCCTGCGAAAACCTTGATAACCGCGTGACCTGCCATGACGTTACCGGCAAGACGGATGGAGTGGCTGACAGGGCGTACGAAGTACGAGATCAGCTCGATGAGCGCCAGGATCGGGCGCAGCGCCAGAGGCGCGCTGGAGACCCAAAACAGGCCCAGGAATGCGGCGCCGTTCTTCACGAAACCCAGCACGGTCACGGTCAGGAACACAGCCAGCGCCAGCGGGATGGTCACGGCGAAATGCGACGTGGTGGTGAACGAGGTCGGGATCAGCCCCAGGAAGTTTGCGCAGACGATGAACATGAACAAAGTCATGACATAGGGGAAGTATTTCACGCCCTCCTTGCCGCAGATGTCTTCCAGCATCTTGTAGATGAAGCCATAGGCCAGCTCGGCCACCGACTGCATACGGGTCGGAACGATGGCGCGTTTCGAAGTGGGCAGCACCAGCAGAGCGATTATGGCCAGCACCGCAAAGAACAACCACAGGGTCACGTTGGTGACCGTGAACATGCCTACTGCACCGTCGCCGAACAGCGGCTTGACGATGAACTGATCCATCGGGTGGAATACCAGGCTGCTGCCTTCTGCTGCGGTGGTCTCGGTTGCCACGTTCAGTCCCTCTCGTCCTTCTCGGCAGCCGTTGCCGCCGTTTGTTTCTCTTGAGCCTCTTTCGCGCTGCGGAGCATAACCTTCACGCCCGCGACAAGGCCCAGCAATGTAAACAGCACCAGAAAGATCGGGATCGTCCCGAGCAGGCTGTCCAGCCCGTATCCGATGCCAAATCCGATCCCCAGACCGGATACCATTTCGATGACCATCCGCCAGGCAAGCTCGCCCCCGGACACGTCAGCATCCGCACGAGGTTTTGGCGCTTTGGCCTTTTTCGCCGCTTCGATCTTGGCCTCAAGCTGCGCCATACGCTGCTTTTGGTCATCATCGGTCACGGGCGTTTCCCTCGTACAATCTTGGGCATGGTGCTAAGGCGCGAAGCGCCCAGAGTCAACGACCTTGAATGCCCTCATTGACGCAGCCTAAAGCATTGAAAGTATTATGATTTTAGGAAGTCACAAGGCGTGTCATTGGTTTCGAGGGCCACCGTTGCGCCGCCAAGGCCCTGAATCCACATATTCAACCAAATGGTTGACCAATCCCGGCAGCTATGGTTGAGCGGACGCATGTCCAACGATCTCGACACTGTCTTTGCAGCCCTCGCCGACCCCACCCGCCGCGCCATTCTGGCGATGCTGCTGGAGGATGACATGGCGGTGACGGATGTGGCCGAACCGTTCGAGATGTCGCTGGCGGCGATTTCCAAACACCTGGTCATACTGACCAAGGCCGGTCTGATCAGTCAGGAAAAACGCGGGCGGGTAAAATGGTGCAAGCTGGAACCCGACGCCTTGCGCACCGCTTCGGTCTGGATGCAGGGGTTCGGACAATTCGAGCCCGTCAATCTGGACGCGTTCGAACGGTTTCTGGAAGCTGAACTGCCAAAGTCGGGCGAGGCCTAGCGCACCACAAAAACAGACATGCTGGCGTGTTTCGCCAGATAACCGGCGTGGCTGGAAAAAATATAGTCGGTGATCCGGGGCGCGTGGGTGCCGACAATGACCAGATCTGCGCCGATCTTCTCGGCCGCGCGGGTCAGATCGCTGTCCACCTCTGCGGCAACGTCGACCGAGTGGATTTTGCGCATGGAAACGTCTGATCCACTTTCTGCGGCCAACTGTTCGGTGAACTCCGCCAACTCCTTGTCGATCTCGGCCTCGGTTTCCGAGGATTCACCCATATGAGCCCCGGTAACGCTGACCAGAGTGATTTTGGCGCCCTGCCATTTTGCAACCTGCGCGGCAACATCGGCTGCTTTGCGAACTTCGGGCGGTAGATGCCGGTCAACCGGCAACATGATATGTTTGAACATGATCTCCTCCATTTGCCTGCCAAAGAGGTTATGGAAAGGCCCACAGGGGCGCCTTGATCTGGCTCAACAAATTCCACCTCTGGAATGCATCTAGGATCTGTCGGGTTTTTCCAGCGAAGACATGGCTTATTCCACGGCGCGGCGAACAGGCACCGAGGGCGGGACTTCCTCTTTCAACAACATCAGCAGGGCGATGATTGTCAGCGCCACACCACCCAGGATCAAACCGGTTGGCACGCCTTTGCCCAGCGCAATCTCCCACAGAATGACCCAGCTGGGAACCAGGTAGGTATAGGCCATGACCTTGGCCGACGGCAGCCGCAAAGAAGAAAACTGCACCAGCACGAAGCTGGCTGCCGTTGCAAATAACGAAATATAGAACAGACCGATCCAGACAATAGCCGGAAGCCCGGCCCAATCGGTTGCCATCAGGTCCGACCAGCCGAAGACGACCAACAACAGACACCCGGCGACCAGCGTACCGAAGGTGAATACCACGGCGGGCTCTCCTCGGTTCAGCTTGCGTATCATGGGCGTATAGATCGCATGGGCGACGCAGCCCCAGAAATAGATGATTTCGCCGCCACCGATTTCAAAGGCGCGGAACATTTGCCAATCGGCCCGAAAAATCACCCAAAGCGCCCCCACAGCGCCAATGGTCAGGGCCAGCGCCATGCGCGGAGTCGTGATCTGGCGCAACAAGACCCAACCGGCCATGGCAGAGACAACTGGTGTCAGGGTGAACACCGCCGCCGCACTGACAGGTGGGGCGGTTTGCAACCCATAGAACATCAGGACGAAATAGGTGGCGAACAAAGCCCCGAGCACCAGATAGCGCCAAGGGGCCTGCGCGGCGCTGCGCGGCAGGCCGGTTGTCGCCAGTGCGGCCAAACCAATCACGGCAGCCGCAATCGCAAAGCGAACCGCATTCAGGGCGGCTGGCGCGATTTCGTTGGCGATCATGGACCCCAACGAAAAGCTGCCTGCCACAAGGGCTGAAAAGGCAAGCATGGCCAGATGGCCACGCATCTGCGGGCTCATGGCTGCCAGCCTTTGGCTTCTTCCTTCAGAAAGCTCAGGAACGCCTGTACCTTGGTGGTGCGGTGCAAATCCACGTGGGTCACCAGCCACAGATTGCCGAACCATTCCGGCAGCGGATCAATCACCTCGACCAGATTGTCGTGGCGGGCAGCCTCCCAACGGGCCATGAAGCCGATGCCGGCACCGGCCAGGACGGCCTCGCGCATGCAGAAGTTGTTGGTACAGCGGAAGGTGATGCGATCGGCGGGTACCGTCGCGCGCAGCCAGCGTGTGAACGGCGCGCGGCTGGTCTCATCATCGGAACTGACGAAGTGATGGCGTGCAAAATCTTCGATTCCGGATGGCTTGCCGAACCGTTCGATGTACGAGGCGCTGGCATAAAGACCAACTTCCTCTTGTCGGAAAGGCTGGACGACATTGTCGGGTTGATCAGGGGCCGATCCGGCGCGGATCGCCACATGCGCCTCACCGTATTCCAACCGGAACAGCCGGTCGCCCGTCAGGTATCGCACGATCAGGTCCGGATGCATCTTTTGAAACGCGGTGAGCGTCGGCACCACCAACGGGGCAAGAGACCCCAGGGATGTCACGACCAATTCACCCGAGACATCGTCTCCGCGTCCCTTCATCCGGCCGACAAGCTGGTTGAACTGATCTTCGGTCGCCTGGGCCACACGCAACAGATCGTCGCCTGCTTCGGTCGGCGTATACCCACGGGCATGGCGCTGGAACAGTTTGACACCCAATCGCGCCTCGATCGCATCAATGTGACGGATCACGGTGGCGTGGTGAACACCCAGAACCTCTGCCGCGCCGCTGACCGTCCCCATGCGTGCCACCTGATAGGCGGTTCTCACTTCATCCCAATTATCCATGGCAATGTCGTCACTGTGCAATTTCCAACAATAACTGTTGATGTATCCGAGTTTTGTTCATCAACGCAACAATCATATTGGGCGCAGGACAAGATTCCCCTGACCAAAAGGACCAAAACAATGACCAAAACGATCCTTCACATCGACTCATCCGCCCGCCGCGTGAACTCGACCACGCGCGATCTGTCTGACCGTGTGGTCAAGCAACTGGGCGCAGACCGTATCATCCGCCGCGATCTGGCCACCCCCCTGCCCCTGCTGACAGAAGACTGGATCGCCGCCAATTTCACCCCCGCCGAGCAGCGCGACGATCTACAGCGCGACCGGCTGGCCCTGTCGGACGAACTCGTTTCCGAACTGCAAGAGGCCGACACCATCGTCATCGGCCTGCCGATCTACAACTTTTCGGTGCCTGCCGCATTCAAGGCCTGGGTCGACCTCGTGGCGCGCGCGGGCCTGACCTTTTCCTACACGGAAAACGGCCCCAAAGGCCTGCTGGAAGGGAAACGTGCCATTCTGGCCATCGCATCGGGCGGTGTTCCCGTCGGATCCGAAGCTGATTTCGCCACCAATTACGCGCGCCACGTTCTGGGTTTCATCGGCATTCATGACATCGACGTCATCGCCGCTGATCAGATGGCCGTGAACCCGGATGCGGCGCTGGAAAATGCCCACAAGGCGGTTGCGGAGCTTGCAGCCTGATCGCCTCTGGCCAACGAGCGTGGAAACGTCCAGTCTGCATGCGAGCAAACAGGCAGACTGGATGGGCCACATGAAGAAAATCGGCATTCTGGGCGGTGTGGGCTGGGCCTCGACCGTCGATTATTACCGGGCGATTGCCGAAGGGGCCGGGCGTTATCACGCGGAACGCGGCCATGGTTCGCCTTTGCCAATCCCACCGATGACCATCGAATCCGTTACGCAGGCCAGAACGCGCGCCCTGCGCGGTGTCGCCGGTGATGAGGCAAGCTGGGCGGATTTTGACGCGGTGTTCCGCGACGCCCTGCTGACTCTCGAACGCGCCGGGTGCGATTTTGGCATTATCGCGTCCAACACCCCCCATGCGCGGCTTCACGCGATACGGCAGGGTGTCTCGATGCCGATCCTCAACATCTTTGACGCAACCGCCGAGGCGACGGCAGGTACCGGCGCATCACGGGCTCTGGTCCTGGGAACAACCGTGACGATGCAGGCCACCAACTATGCGGATCGACTGGCCGCCGAAGGCATTACCGCGAATGAACGGTTGCCCGAACCCGAGATTTCCCAGATGCAGGCCATGATCGACAGTGATTTCTATGGTGGTGCAACCGACACGGCCCGCGCTCGTCTGCTGGCGTTTTGCGA
This sequence comes from Ruegeria sp. HKCCD7559, assembly GCF_013110575.1. Classification (NCBI taxonomy): domain Bacteria; kingdom Pseudomonadati; phylum Pseudomonadota; class Alphaproteobacteria; order Rhodobacterales; family Roseobacteraceae; genus Ruegeria; species Ruegeria sp. HKCCD7559. Next base: position 72,810 of record NZ_WVQU01000008.1, on the reverse strand, counting down.
CAAGCACGCCAGCCCCGGAACCGCGATCCTGCTGGCCTGTACCGAGCTTCCACTGGCTTTTCCGAACCACCTGGACGATCCGGTGTTCGAAGCTGACGGGCATCTGTTCGTCAACCCGTCAGCCGCGCATGTTGCCGCCGCATTGAAAGAGGCGCTGATGTAATCAGGGCAACCACGTGACCGCGCAGCCGATGCGCTCGAAAAAGGCCATCATGTCGGCCCGCTTCAGGGCCACGGTGCGGTCGTTGACAAGGGGGTGCATGTAAATCACCTCGGCCTGCTGTGCCGCCGCATCCATGAAGAACCTGACATCATTCTGAACACCGTTGATCATCGCCAGCGGACTGACCGCGCCGGGGCGTATGCCGAGATTCTGAAACAGCCGGTCCGCCGAGCCGAAGGACAGGTTGCCTATGCCCAACTCGGCCCCCAAAGCCTTGAGATCAATCTCGCGACTTTGTTCCAAGGTCACCAGATAGTTGCGCTTTTTCTTGTCGCGCAGGTACAGGTTCTTGACCCTCAGCGCGTTCTCTCCCGGTGTCATGAACTGGTCTTCGACCGCCTTTGCATCCTCGACCGTACGCAATGGCACATGGGTATGCAGGCGATAGGTCAGCCCCCAATCTTCCATCTGCGCCAGCAATGCGTCCGAACTCAGCGGCAACGTGTCCTGATAGGTGGATGAAGCGTCCATGAAGCCCTCGCTTTTTGGGGATTGCTCATCGCGCAACAAAGCTTGGAATTCAAGCGCGGGACATACAATTGCCAGGGTGACACCCGCCCGAATGAAAATCGCGCGCATCACTGGCGCAGTCAGTGTCTGGCGTGCCGAACCTGGCCTTGACCCCGCCAACCACACTGCCCGAGATCAAGGACGGTGCTGTCCTTGCCCCGCGCGATTCAGCCTGATTTCACGCAAGACGGTGATGAAACAAACTGGAACAGGGTGTTGGAACGGTGCTAGCGTACCGCCATGAAAGTGACCCGAGACACCCCGAACCAACTGATCATCGCCAATACGCCCTGGTTCATCGGTATCACGCTGGTCATTTTCATTCTGGCCTTTGTCGGCCCCGGTATTTTTCTGATGAGCACGGGCGGCGAAGGCATCTGGTTCGGCCTGATCTTCGCCCTTGGCGGAGGAGGTCTTGGGTTTGGTACGTTTTGCGTTTTCGTAAGACGGGTTCAGATCATTCTGGATCGGAACAAGGACAGTATCCTGATCCGCCGCCAATCGGTTTTTGGTTACGAAGCGGTTGAACACAAACTGTCCAACCTGTCCCACGCAGAAATCGAAAGCACGACATCCCGAAGCAAAAACGGCACCTCGACGCTGTATCGCCCGGTCCTTGTTCTTGAGAAAGGCATGAGCGCGGGCCGCCATCCCATTGTCGAAGCGTTTTCCAGCGGCTCCGGCTCTCGCCGGTTGGCCGAGGCGGTGAATGACTGGCTTCCATCTAAGCCCGGCCAAGACCGTCGCGCAGTCGGGACGAATTAAGAGGTCAGGCCGCGTTCCAGCCACAATCGTTCTTCGGCTGAGACCAGCCGGGACATGCAGGAGTCATATCGCGCCATGTCCTGCTCGGTCAGCTTGCCTTCCCACTTGTTGCTTGTGCCCGAAGAGAAGAACTGCGCAAAGTCGTGAAAACCGCTGGTGAATCCGGGGGTTTGCTCCAGACGTATGGCATTGTTTTTCATCGATCCGAAACTGCCGGCCCCGGCTATGTCCTTGACCAGAACCGGGTTAATTTCGATGTCCATGATCCGTGCAAGGCGCGCGACCTGTCCCGGAAGATCCCGGCTGAGCTCGGCATAGTGCAGAAAATGGATGTTTGGCAGGTCGCGATACATCCAAAAGGAATGGAAGTGATGAATGATCGATCTGAGGGTCAGGTCATCTGTGCCCTTGGACGACGCGGGCCGGTTCAAAAACATGTCGAAAGCTTCCGACAGATCGTCGGGGAACAGGTAATCAAGCCAGTCATGCTTCATATTCTCGACATGGCGGCGCATTGAAAAATGAACGTCAACCGGGTGGCGGTGAACAACCAGATATTGCGCATTTGGCGAGAACAAGATGCCATCAAGCGGGGTATGTGTCTTGATACAGCGCCGATGGCTTTGCGCGCTCAGTTCATCCGCCTGCGCCACCCGGTCGCGAAAGCTGCAATCAAGCCACGGTGAAACCCTGTTGTCGTACACACTGGGGTCGGCCGTTTCGGTGATGAGCATGCGCACCAGTGTTTGCGTCCAAGTGGTGCCGCATTTGGGCGGTGTGCACACAAAGACGTCGCTGGGCCGGATCTCGAATCCGGACCATATATCGGTGTTGGTCACTTCGCCGACATAGTCGGTCGTCTTTCGCGGCAGACCATTCTTCATCGCCCCCTCCCTCAGCTTCAATCACGCAGAATAGCCCGCAATGTGACACTCACATAGCTTATCTTGACTCACACGGCCCAGAGGCGTAGATGATCGCCAAACATCCGGAAGCCTTTCGATCTTCCGGTCCCTTGAGTCGTTCAGGGATCGCCCCCCACCAGCGAGTTTCGCCCGTGGGGGCGTTTGTGCATTGACCCGTCTGCCCTTATCTAAGGGGCGCCAAATCAGAACCGGCTAAGGAGGCCGCAGGCATGTTTGAAAATCTATCCGAACGCCTCTCTGGCGTCTTCGACCGGTTGACCAAACAGGGCGCCCTGTCCGAGGAAGACGTCAAAACCGCCCTGCGTGAGGTCCGCGTTGCCCTACTTGAGGCCGACGTCTCGCTGCCGGTTGCAAGGGAATTCGTCAAGAAAGTTCAAAGCCAGGCCACCGGTCAGGCAGTCACCAAGTCGATCACCCCCGGTCAGCAGGTCGTCAAGATCGTGCATGACGCTTTGGTTGACACCCTGCGTGGCGAGGAAGACCCCGGCGCGCTGAAGATCGACAACCCGCCCGCACCGATCCTGATGGTCGGCTTGCAGGGTTCGGGTAAGACGACGACCACCGGCAAGCTGGCGAAACGTCTGAAAGAGAAAGAGGGCAAAAAGGTCCTGATGGCCTCGCTGGACGTCTACCGCCCGGCGGCGATGGATCAGCTGGCGGTTCTGGGCACCCAGATCGGAGTGGACACCCTGCCGATCGTTCCCGGCCAGAAACCTGTCGATATTGCCAAGCGCGCCAAACAGCAGGCGACGCTGGGTGGCTACGACGTGTACATGCTCGACACCGCGGGTCGTCTGCACATCGACGAAGTCCTGATGGATGAGGTCGAACAGGTCCGCAACGCCGTTGACCCGCGCGAGACGCTGCTGGTGGTTGACGGCCTGACCGGGCAGGTCGCCGTCGAGGTCGCTGAAGAGTTCGACGCCAAGGTCGGCATCTCGGGCGTGGTTCTGACGCGGATGGACGGCGACGGGCGCGGTGGTGCGGCGCTGTCGATGCGCGCAGTCACCGGCAAGCCGATCCGCTTTGTCGGTCTGGGCGAGAAGATGGACGCGCTCGAAACCTTCGAGCCGGACCGGATCGCCGGTCGGATTCTGGGCATGGGTGACATCGTTGCCCTGGTCGAAAAGGCCCAGGAAACGATGGAGATGGAACAGACTGAGCGCATGATGAAGCGCATGGTCAAGGGTCAGTTCAACATGAACGACCTGAAAATGCAGCTGGAGCAGATGATCCAGATGGGCGGCATGCAGGGCATGATGGGCATGATGCCGGGCATGGGCAAGATGGCCAAGCAGATGGATCAGGCCGGTCTGGACGACAGGATTCTGCGTCAGCAAATCGCCATGATCCAGTCGATGACCAAGCGCGAACGCGCCAACCCGCAGATCCTTCAAGCCAGCCGCAAGAAACGCATCGCGGCGGGGTCCGGGATGGAGGTCAGCGACCTCAACAAGCTGCTCAAGATGCACCGGCAGATGTCGGACATGATGAAGAAGATGGGCAAGATGGGCAAAGGCAAGATGCTGAAACAGGCCATGAAAGGCATGTTCGGCAAAGGCGGCCCCAGCCCCGAGGAGATGGCCGCAGGCATGGACCCCAAGGCGCTGGAGCAGGCGGCCAAGGCCATGGGTGGCAAAATGCCCGGTCTGGGCGGCGGCATGGGTCTGCCTCCGGGCCTGAGCGGGTTCGGAAAGAAAAAGTGACCCCCGCACGCTGTACCCAGCCCCCGTCCGGAAAGGCGGCGATGGCAGCAGCGCAATATCGCGCAGCCCTGCCGGTCATTCAGACCCGGCGGCTGGTACTGCGCGTGCCCACACTGGACGACCTGCCGGTGTGGACGTCGATCTGCAAAGGCAGCTTTGGTGACACCGCGCAAGCCGCGTGGACCGAGTTTTCCTATTATACCGCGGGCTGGCTTCTGCATGGTCACGGCCTGTTCACGGTCACGCTCAAAGGAAATGATCAGGCCATTGGCTTCGTCGTTCTGGGCTTGGAATGGGACGATCACGAACCGGAACTTGGCTATATGTTCGGCGCTGAACACCGGATGCAGGGCTATGCCACCGAAGCTTGCGCCGCCGTGCGTGATTTCGGATTTGACCTGCTGGGATCGGGGCAGTTCGTAAGCTATGTTTCGCAATCCAACGCCCGTTCGAACGCGCTTGCCCAACGACTGGGCGCAGCGCGTGATGCCGATGCAGAAAGCGCCTTTGGGCCAACCCAGCATGTCTGGCGCTACCGCGAGGTGCAGGCATGACATTCGCGTTGCCGATCCCGACGCTGGAAACCGAACGCCTGATCCTGCGCGCGCCGTCCGAGGCCGATGTCGATGCGGACACTGCCTTCTTTGCAAGCGATGCGGCCAAGTTCGTCGGCGGCCCTCTGCGGAAGGATGAGGTTTGGCGGGTGGTCGCCTCGCTGCTGGGGCACTGGGCTTTGCGCGGCTATGGGTATTGGAGCGTCGATGAAAAAGACACCGGCACCTATGTCGGGCGGATCGGGCTTTGGTTTCCCGAAGGCTGGCCGGAACCCGAAGTTGGCTGGACCCTGTTGAACCACGCCACCGGCAAGGGCTATGCGACCGAGGCCGCGCTGACCGCACGCGCCTACGCCTATGATGTATTGGGCTGGGAAACCGCGATCTCACTGATCGACCTGGACAATCACGCCAGCAAGGCCGTGGCCAAGCGTCTGGGCGCGCAGTTCGAGTATCACTATGACCACCCCAAGTACGGAAAATCCGAAATCTGGCGGCACCCGGCGCCCTCGGATCTGGTGAATGGCGGAATGGAGGCATACGCATGACCTCTTTCACCATTCCCACCATTGAAACCGAACGCCTGATCCTGCGCGCGCCGCATCTGGATGACCTGCCCGCAATGACCGCATTCTTCGCGACCGAGCGCAGCCATATGGTGGGCGGCCCGAAGGATTCGTTCGAATGCTGGAACTCTCTGTCGAACCGGCTGGGTCATTGGGCGTTGCGGGGTTATGGCCTGTGGCACCTGACCGAAAAGGCCGGCGGCACATTCGTCGGCTGGGCCGGAATGATCTACGTACCGGGCTGGGCCGAACCGGAACTGGGTTGGACCCTGATGGAAGAAGCCGAAGGCAAGGGGCTGGCCTTTGAAGCTGCATCGGCTGCGCGTGATCATGCCGCCCGGCATCAGGGCCTGAACGGTGTGATCTCTTACATCGCCCATGCAAATGATCGTTCGCGCGCTTTGGCTGAACGGCTTGGTGCAACGCTGGAGCTTGAGAATGCCGAACTTCTGGGCAAGCACGCTCAGATCTGGCGCCATCCGCAGATTGACTTGACCACCGAAAGGACCGGCCAATGACCAACCCCGTGACACAGGCTGCCACGCTGTTGAAAGAGCATCGCGAAAGCATCGACAGGCTGGATGCGATCCTCGTCTACACGCTTGGCGAGCGGTTCAAGCACACGCAGGCCGTTGGCAAGCTCAAGGCCGAACACGACCTTCCCCCGTCCGATCCCTCGCGCGAAGCTGCGCAGATCGCACGGTTAGAAGACCTGGCGAATGAGGCCGATCTGGACCCCGATTTCGCCAAGGCTTTCCTGAATTTCATCATTCAGGAAGTCATCCGACACCACCGGAAGCATCAAGAGTGAACCTCCGGTTCAACAAACACCAGAACTAACCGGCACCCACGCCGGCTCAAACAAAGACACGCCTCTGGCGTGATGCCATTCAAAGGAGATACCACCATGGCAATGAAAATTCGTCTCGCCCGCGGCGGCTCGAAAAAACGTCCTTTCTATCGCATCGTTGCGGCTGACAGCCGTATGCCGCGCGATGGCCGTTTCATCGAGAAACTGGGCACCTACAACCCGCTGCTGCCGAAAGACAGTGAAGAGCGCGTGAAAATGAACATGGAGCGCATCCAGTACTGGCTGGATCAGGGCGCACAGCCCACCGACCGTATCGCACGCATGCTGGAAGCGGCCGGTGCCCGTGACAAGGCCGAGCGCAACAACCCCAACAAGGGAACTCCGGGCAAGAAAGCCCAGGAGCGCGCCGAAGAGAAAGCCGCCAAGGCCGCTGAAGCAGCCGAAGCCGCTGCTGCTCCGGCAGAAGAAGCCACAGCAGAAGAATAAGCAGGCGCACGCGTGCGGGATCACTCCTTTACAGACGATTTTCGCACGCAGTTCGACCTGTTGTTGCGGCTCCGGCGGGATGTGCGCCGGTTCCGCACCGATGCGATTGACGAGGCAGTGCTGGCGCGCTGCCTCGACGCATTTCGACTGGCCCCTTCAGTGGGGCTCAGCGAACCCTGGCGCGTGATCCGCGTCGAAAGCGAAGCGGCAAAGGCCGCAGCGCTGAAGAATTTTCGCACCGCCAATGACCACGCTTTGGCGGGCTACTCGGGGGACAAGGCGCAGCTATACAGCAGTCTGAAGCTTTCCGGGATGCAGGAAGCGCCTGTGCAACTGGCCGTCTTCTGCGACGACAGCACCGAAAAAGGGCTGGGACTTGGCGCCGGCACGATGCCCGAGATGCGGCGCTACTCTGTCGTGTCGGCGATCACTTTGTTCTGGCTTGCACTTCGGGTCGAAGGGCTGGGGCTGGGCTGGGTTTCCATTCTGGATCCCGACCAGATGAAGCGCGATCTGAATGCTCCTGAAACCTGGCGCCTGATCGGCTATTTCTGTGTCGGTCGGCCGGAACAGATGTCGGATACACCTGAACTGGAACAGGTCGGCTGGGAAACCCGGGCGCAGGGCCTGACGATCGAAACAAGGTAGGGCCTCATGTTCGGATTGATACGACTTCCCATTCTGCTGTTGATCGCCTTTATTGTGGGCGTGTTCTTCGAGCGCAACAACCAGCGTGAAGCCTGCAACGGGCTTGGCGAATGGAGAAACGGGATATGTTTGACGACTGGGGCAGGCAATGAGTGATCTGATCTGCGTCGGCAGCATTGCGGGGGCTTACGGTGTGCGAGGCGAGGTGAGGCTGAAAAGCTATTGCGCCGTTCCCGAAGATATCGAGACCTATTCGCCGCTGACCGATGAAGCGGGCAAAGAGCGTTATCCGGTGGTACTGACGCGCACCATCAAGAACGGATTCGCGGCCCGCCTTGGTGGCGTTGAAACCAAGGAACAGGCGGATGCCCTGAATGGGTTGCGCCTTTATGCAAGGCGCGATCAGCTGCCGTCGCTGCCCGATGATGAATTCTACCACAACGATCTGATCGGGCTGGATGTCTATGACACCGGAGGCACCTTGCTGGGCAAGGTCAAATCGGTGCAGAACCACGGCGCCGCGGACTTGTTGGAATTGCACGGGCCGGGCCTGAAAACCACGGTTTTGCTGCCTTTCACGATGCAAGTTGTACCCACGGTGGATCTGGAACAAGGCCGTATCGTGGCCGACCCGCCCGAAGGCCTGATCTGATGCGTCGGGTCCTGCTGCATCTGGGCCTGCACAAGACAGGCATGACCGCAGCACAGTCCTTCCTCCATGAAAACCGGAAACTGATCTGGCCGCGCTTCGCGTTGGTACTGCCCTACAAAACGCGCAACAGCGGCTTGAGCGAGAGCGCCACGCGTCACTCGCTTTACCGGCTGGATTCCACATTGGCGGGTTTTGGAAGCCACCTGCACGCGTTTCTGGACGATCTGGATTTCGGCGCACGCCGGGGGTTGATCCTGAGCGAAGAGAATTTCGCAGGCTTGCGCCCCAGCAGAAACAAGCGAGAAGGATACGGTGCTGCACCGGAACTGGCGGAAACTCTGGTCAGCGTCGTGCGGCGTCGGTTTCTGGGTCATGAAACCGACATCACGATCTACATATCCTTGCGCGCCCGCGATCAATGGCTGCGGAGCCTGTGGGCACACGACTTGCAGAAATCACGCATGGTGCAGGATTTGGACGCCTTTTCCTCCGAACTTGCCCATTTGCCATCCCTTAAGGAAACTGCTGATGCGGTCCGGAATCGGCTGCCATCCGTTACGGTCAGAACAGAGTGGATGGAAGCGTTGCAGAACCACCGCCTTGGTGCAGGTGCGCCGTTGGCCGAATTTTTGAACCTGCCACCCGAGCTTTCGTCACAGCTTGTCGGGCCTGCACATGGCACGCCAACATTTTCAGACGATGTGCTACAGGAAATCCTGGCGCTGAACCGATCCTCGCTGGACGACGCCGCCATGATCACCCAGAAGAAAGCTCTGATTCAATCCGCACAGAACGAACTGGCCCGCCAGACATGACAGAGAAACCCAGCAGATCCCACGGCCGCAAGGCGATCCGTCCTTCCCTGAAACCACGCGAGCTGATGACGCCGAGCCCTGATCTGCACGGGGTCTGGAAAGCCAAGATCATCACTTTGTTCCCGTCCGCCTTCCCCGGTGTTCTGGGCGAAAGCCTGACAGGTAAGGCCTTGCAGGAAGGGCTTTGGCAACTGGAAACAGTGGATCTGCGACAGTTCGGAATAGGCAAACATCGCAATGTTGATGACACCCCGGCCGGGGGTGGCGCGGGCATGGTTCTGCGGGCCGATGTTCTGGGTGACGCGATCGAACATGCGATGGCAGGCATTCAAGGAAACTGGCCGCTGATCTACCTCAGCCCGCGCGGGCGTCGCATGGACCAGCGCATGATGCAGAATCTTGCCCGTTGTGACGGCATGACCCTTCTGTGCGGTCGTTTTGAAGGCGTGGACGAGCGCGTTTTGGAACATTACGGCGTTCAAGAGGTGTCGTTGGGTGATTTCGTCATGACCGGCGGCGAAATCGCGGCACAAGCCCTGATCGATGCCACGGTACGGCTGATTCCCGGAGTGCTTGGAAATCAGGCTTCGACAGAAGAGGAAAGTTTTGCCTCGGGTTTGCTGGAACACCCCCAGTATACCCGCCCCGCAGATTGGAAAGGGCGCCCGATCCCCGAGGTTCTGATGTCGGGCCATCATGGCCGGATCGCGGAATGGCGGCATAAAATGGCAGAAGACATCACGCGCGAACGGCGTCCTGATATCTGGGCGGAATATGTCAAAGCCACATCGGAAACCCAGGACTAGACCCGCTCGTTGTGGCCGGGATGCCTCAGTTTCGATGTTTGTCAGAATGCCATTTGAAGTTGAACACACCTAAATTTATTCACTTCCATGCCCCATTGGTTTTTGGGTAATAAGAAGTGAAATAGAAGGCATTATGAAAAAGCTATTGCTTGGCACGTTACTGGTTGTCTCCGCCTGTACCACCAAACCGCTTGGGATGTCCGTTCCGACGCAAGCCGGTCACAATCTGCACTCTGCGAAGGTTGCCGTTGATTCCTGCTCTCAGGAAGCTGACGAGGGCGGCAACAGCGCCGTAATTGGCGGTTATGCAACCAATATCCTGCTTTGGGGCATCATCATCGGGCCTGCGGTCACCGCGCCATTTCAGGACGAGCTGCGCCAACAGGGCGAAATCGATCAGGTTGATCGCTGCCTGCGCGCACGCGGTTTCGAGCGGCGCGAACTGACCGCGGGTGAATCGTTCTGGGTGCGCAACGCCTTTGGTGATGAACGCGAACGGCGGCTGGACCACCTGGTCGGGGGCGGCACTATCGAAACCTACGGAACAGCCAAAAACTAGCGGCGCGCTTTCCAGCTGGCCCAAGTTTCTGGGGTGCCGTTGAACGTGTTGATGTCCACCCTGCCCTGAACCCCCGGCACCAGCCCGGTGCCGGTGTATTGCCAAAACCGCCAGACTGTGCGGGGATAGACCTGACGCGGATGGCCTGCGACGGATCGCAACCAGAACTCGGTTTTGGGCAAACGCCCGATATCCGTATCTGCAAAGAAATCCACTGTCGTATAGACGATGGGACGCCGGCCATAATGCCGTTCGAGAATGTCCAGAAAGCGCTGCGCTTCGGCGCGGACGGTTCTGCCATCGGGCCGCAACGTGCAGGTCTTGGAATGCGGCGTCCACTCCATGTCAAGAACATGCGGCAGATCTGCCCCTTTCGGGACGTTCTGAATGAACCAACGCGCCTGTTCCTGGGCCGATCGGCAGAAATAATAGTAATGATAAGCCCCCCACGGCACGCCCGCTGCCTGAGCACCGCGCCTGTGGTCGTCGAACAATGGATCCGCCACATCGCCGCCTTCGGTTGCTTTCAGAAATGCAAAGCTTACGCCCGAAGCTTTGGCCGTACGCCAGTCTATCGGTCCCTGCCAGCGCGAGACGTCAAGCCCGTGGATCGGATACAAGCCAGGGTGACGGCCTTCCCACTCATGCGGATCGGCGTCCCCAAAATCAGGATAGATTACGGACGGTGCCGTCCTGTCCACGCCCGGCGTGGGCTCCACGACCTGCGGTTTCGGGCCGCCGCGTCCGCACGACACAAGCAAAGCGGCTGCAATCGTCAGCGTAAGTGCAATTCGCATCATTGGGTCCTGTCTGAAATTTCCGCTCTTTCAATTTTCTTCAGAATGCCTGATCTGACCGCTGTGGCAACGGTGTGATTTTCGAAAGGCGGATTCCCACTGCCTGCCACACGATTTGTCCTTGATCCCGGCACACAATACCCTTAAACGACCGCAATCCGGTGCCGCATTCTGCGACTCCGGTGTTTTGGTTTGATTGGTGGCTTGAAGCCCGGCTTTCTTCGGCGGGGATGTGTCAGATCAGACCAGACCAAAGGAACATTCGATCTGACCTCTGGCGGGCTGCGTGCAGGACCCGGTGAAGACCAAGAGCTCTCAGGCCGTGCCCAAACTTCGTGGACCAACCACGAGCAGATAGGAGAACCTGCGATGGACCTGATCGCACAGCTTGAGGCGGAACAGATTGCCGCCCTGGGGAAAGACATCCCCGACTTCAAAGCCGGTGACACCATCCGTGTCGGCTATAAGGTGACCGAAGGGTCGCGCACCCGTGTGCAGAACTACGAAGGCGTCTGCATCGCGCGCAACAACGGCAATGGCATTGCCGGGTCGTTCACCGTTCGCAAGATTTCGTTTGGCGAAGGCGTGGAGCGTGTGTTCCCGCTGTATTCGACCAACATCGACAGCATCACCGTTGTCCGCCGTGGCCGCGTTCGTCGCGCCAAACTGTACTATCTGCGCACCCGCCGCGGTAAATCCGCGCGTATCGCAGAAGTCACCAACTACAAGCCCAAGGCTGGCGCCGAAGCGTAAGGAACGGAAAGATGAAAAAAGACATCCATCCCGATTATCACGTCATCGACGTCAAAATGACCGATGGCACCGTGGTTCAGATGAAATCCACCTGGGGCGCCGAAGGCGACCAGCTGGCTCTGGAAATCGACCCCTCCGTGCACCCTGCATGGACTGGTGGTTCGTCGCGCCTGATGGACGCCGGCGGCCGCGTGTCGAAATTCAAAAAGAAATACGAAGGTCTGGGTTTCTAAGTCTGACCGGTTTCGATTTCGAAAGGCCGTCCCTTGGGGGCGGCCTTTTTGTTGGAAGCTTCCATGTGTCTTATGGACGCGAAACCGGACTAACCGAACAAGATGCGTTTTGGCAAAGGCCCAGGGATGCTACACTCCAGTTGACCAACGCTCAGCTTCCACGGAGATCCGGACATGCCCCAGTACAATGACATGATCGAGCTTTCAGTCGATGATATGGATCTGATTGAAACGGCTTTGCGCGACTCGATCGCTTCGTTGTCACATGTTGCTTCGGATGAACCAGAGGACAGCAGGACCGACCGGGAAGACACGTTGAGGCGCATTCACGAACTTCTGGGCAAGCTACACGATCAGAAGGTCTTCTTTCGCCCGCAGAAAGGGGTTTACCTCGGCGGTTAGGGGCTTGGTTGTCGCGGATTGCGGGTCAATTCCGCCGCACTGTGTACAGGGGGAACCGGCCCGCGCAACAACATCAGCGCCAGTGTCATTCCGGCCAGTGCCGCAATCGCGGCAACTAACATGGCATTGTCAAAGGCGTTGTCCTGCACATCCCGCAGGGCCTTCGCCAATGTGTCTCCCGCAGTCGGATCCATCCCCGATATCAATTGCTGTATCTGGTTCGGCGTTCCGTGTGTCAGCGCATGGGCCAGATTCTCGCGCTGGGTTGACCCGGCAGGCAACGCGTCGATCACCTCGGACAGACCTCGGCGTCTGGTAATCGCTTCAGCCAGACCGCCCACCACGGCACCAAGGGTTGCTCCGAAGTAGAGACAGGCGTTGATGACCCCAGAACCCTGCCCCACATGCTGCTCGGGCAGCAGGCGCAGACCCAGACGTGGCAACAGCGAAAAGCAGATGCCCAACCCGACACCGACGATCAGCAGCTTCCACCAGATTTCGGAAAACTGCGTTGTGTTCGTTGTTGCCATCAGCAGCAGGAACCCGCAGGCCATCGCCCCCAGGCCAATGGCGATCGGCCATTGAAAGCTGTAGGGGGCAAGAAAGCGGGGTGCGGTGGCCGATATCAAAAACATGCTGAGGCTGAGCGGCATGATCGCCAGCCCCGCACCGATGGACGAATACCCAAAGGCATCGGGCGATTGGACGAATGTATTGAAATAGACGAAGAAGCAGAACAGCGTGAAGCCAGTAAAGAACATCCCCGCCGCAGCCATCAGATAACGCGGATGGCGAAAGTACCGAAGCTCGATCAAAGGATCGTCGCTGCGGCGGGATACGATGACAAGGGCAATTGTCGACACGGCCGCCACGACCAGGGGCACCAGTGTCAAAGGCGAAGTCCACCCGCCGCTTTCCCCGTTGCTGAGCGCAAAGGACAATGGCCCGAGGAAAAACAGAATGGCAACGGCCCCCGCATAATCGAACTTTGCCCCGGCAAGGCGGGTATCGGGAACGTATTTCCGTTTGCTGACATGCAGCCCGATGGCAAAGGCCACAGCCAGCAGAACCAGGTCGGCTGCAAAGACGGCGCGCCAGCTGACATAGTGGCCGAAAGCGCCACCGACGATGGGCCCGACACCGATCGCCAGACCGACAATCGCCCCCCAGACGCCGGTAACGCTGGCGCGCTGCTCTTCAGGCGTGGCCGCCGTCAACAGTGACAGGGACGTGCCGAACAAAGCAGCCGCGCCCGCGCCTTGCGCGCCGCGCCCGATAAGCAGCATCGCCCCATCCTGCGCCAACAGGGCAAAGGCAGACCCGATTGCAAAGACGATCATGCCAAAAAAGAACACGCCCATCTTGCCGGTAATGTCACCCAGCCGGCTGACGATGCAGACAAGTGTGGCGCTGGTCACGGAATACGTGGCCATCACCCATTGCAAACCTGACGGGGTCAAATCGAACTCGGCCCTGAGATTGGGCAATATGGTGGACACAGCGGTGGTGTTGAACCCCACGACCATCATGCAGATGGCCGTCATGGCCAGCACCACGCGGGCGCGGGACTGCGGAGATACACTTGCCGAGCTCTCATCGGCCATAAAACACCCACTGACCAAGAATGTTAAATACAATCATCATCAGTTTAACGATTTCTGGCCCTGCGCATAGAGTTGCGTCAGATCCAGTAAGACAGCGCAACGGGCAGCACCAGCACAGTACCGAGCGTCGAGACAAGAATGAACCCCGCCACATCCGGCCCGTATTCCGGAACATGCTGGTCGATAAACAGATAAGTCGCCACGGAAGAAGGCATCAGGCAACACAGGATCAGCGCACCCCGCTCGGTTCCCGTGAAACCAAACAACCAGATCAGAACACTGGCAATTGCAACCGCCATCGCCAGATGCAGGGCCGTTAGCAGAACCGCGCGACCCAGGCTTTTCACACGCAGCGTCGCGAGCGTATGCCCCAGGGTCAGCAGCATGAGCGGGATGGACAATCCACCCAAGATGTCAAAGGACTTTGCGACCGGTTGCGGCAGGCTCTGCCCCGTTGCCATCAGGATCAGGGCGAGGCCCACGGCATATATAATCGGGGACGTCGCCAGTTTCTTGGGCGAGAATTCTCCGGCCGGGATCCACATGCCGACGGTGAAGATGCTGATCAGCACAACCACCACGAACGCCATGGTATAGGCCATACCTGCATCGCCCAGCGCCAGCAAAGTGATTGGCAGGCCGATGTTGCCGACATTCCCGTGCATCAACGGCGTCAGAAAGGCCCTCACCGGCAAGCGAAGAGCCTTGAGCCCGACATACCCCAACACCCCGAAACCGGCCACCGCAAGGGCAGCGGCGGTCATCATGTCAAGAAACGTGCCCACGGCCAGTTTGGTGCTCGACAGATGAGAAATGATCAATGTCGGATAGCCGACTTTTGAGACGATCCCGCCAATGACCTTGTTGTCGAAAGGCGCCTGAATCACGGCAAGAACATAGCCAATACCAGCACAGATCAGGACAGGCAGAACCACGTTCAAAACATTCAGGAACAGGTGCTCCAAGCAAAAAACTCCTTGCCGAAACCGTTTGTCGACAGTGAATCAGTGCCATTACAATGGCAAGCGCCCTGTGTAACCCGTGCACGGCGTTGGGTTTTCCCGATTGGAGTCTGATATTGCCCGAAAGCGCCGCTTGAGGTTCTTTCCTTCGCCGCCGACACAACATATAGTGGCTGACAACAACGTGTAGTGAAGCACGGCGGGACTTGGGAATACAAGCATGGCACATATCATTGTGGTCGGGAACGAAAAGGGTGGCGCAGGCAAATCGACCGTGTCGATGCATGTGGCGACCGCGCTGGCCCGATTGGGGCACAAGGTCAGCACGTTGGATCTGGATCTGCGTCAGCGCAGTCTGGGACGATACTTCGAGAACCGCAACAACTTCCTCAAGAGCTCGGACCTGACCCTTCCCAGCCCGCGCCATCACGACCTGCCCGAGATCGATGCCGCAACGTTGAAACCGGGCGAGAACATCTATGACCATCGCCTGTCTGCTGCCGTATCCCAGCTGGAAAGCGACAGCGACTTTATTCTGATCGACTGCCCGGGGTCTCACACCCGTCTGAGTCAGGTGGCGCATTCGCTGGCCGACACCCTGATCACCCCGTTGAACGACAGCTTCATTGACTTCGACCTTTTGGCGCGGATCGACTCGAAGGGCGAAAAAATCCTTGGCCCGTCCGTCTATTCCGAAATGGTCTGGAACGCTCGTCAACTGCGGGCACAGGCGGGGCTGAAGCCGATCGACTGGGTCGTTGTCCGCAACCGGGTCGGTACGCAGCGCATGGTCAACAAGGAAAAGATGCAACGCGCGATCGAAATGCTGTCCCAGCGCATCGGCTTCCGCGTCGCCTCGGGCTTTTCCGAGAGGGTTATCTTTCGCGAACTGTTCCCGCGCGGCCTGACCCTGTTGGACCTGAAGGACATAGGCGTCAAACAGCTGAACATCTCGAACATCGCCGCCCGGCAGGAATTGCGTGACATGATGAAAGAGCTGAACCTGCCGGGTGTAGAGATTGATTTCTGATCAGCTGTCCCGGCGACCGCCATGCCGACAAAGTGAGCTGCGCGGCGGCTGAGCGTCACACCGCTCGCCCCGGCCGGCCCGCGAGGCGATGTCTATCTCATGACGGAGAGTACGTTTTGCGTTGGATGCTCAGACTGCATTTCCCGGATCGCATGGCGAAGGGATCTCCGAGAGCGGGCTTCGTCGGTGGCCGGATGCGGTGAAAGCCGGGCGGTCAGCTGCGGCTGATCTTCGGCGACGTGACGGTCGAGCCCGCCGCCGACACCTCGGCACGGCTCGGGGGCGACGGCATTCAGAATTCCCGGCTTCGAAGATTTCCTTCGGTCAGATGTCGTCAAGCTTCGGCTTGCAGGCCGGCTTTACGAAGACTGTTCATCAGTTTCCTCTGAAACGAGTCATCGAATTGCCAGATTGAAAAAATGTCCCGCGCCTTTGATGCGAAATTTGGCTGTAGCGCCCGCAGTTCATTCAATGACGCCTGGGCCGCTTCTTGATTCCCCAACTCACCATTCAAGGCAGCCCCCCACAGATGCGTCCAAAAGAAGTTCGGCATGTCGATTTGATCCAGAATTGTCAGGGCCTGCTGGTGGTTTCCCTGATCGAACTCATAAATGACACGCGGGAAACGATACCAGTGCGGATGGACCGGGTTCAGGGCGATGGCCCGTTCCACGAAGGTCAGCCCTTCGTCCCATTCGCCACTGAAGGCCAATCTCATTCCGTAATGCGCCAGAACAGCCGTGTCATTCGGGCTCAGATCAATTGCGACCTGACCCGCCTGGCGAAACCCCTGAATATCGCCAAGAACAAAGCGCATGTTGGCCAGCATCAAATGCCCGGCAGCCAAATTTGGATCAATCTCCACCGCCCGACGCGCAGCCGCATCCGCGGCGGCAAAAAGATCTTGGCGGTCTCCGCCAAGACTAAACCGGACTTGTTGAAGATACAGGTTGGACAGTACTGCCCACGCTTCGGCAAAGTCGGGGTTTTGTTCAAGCGCTCTCAGGATACAGGCCTTGATTGCGTGGTGCCGATCAAGATCGATTGTGACCTGATAGCTGTAGTAACTCAACACGCAGTCAAGGGCATCACGGTTTCCGGGCGGGGTGCGCGCCGCCTTCTTCATCGCGTCTTGCGTAAGAACACCGTATTTACCCGCAAGTTTTCCGATCACATCCTGTATGACCATGTCTTGCGCGGCATAGATGTCACTGGGTGAGCTGCCAACCTTGTATTCGTGAACCCAGATGTAGCGCTGGCTCTTGAGGTCTATGAGACGGGCAGACAATTCTACCGTGTCGCCCATGTCCATGACACTGCCTTCCAGCGCGAAATCCGCGTCGAACTCTGCGCGCAAAGCTTGTGAATCCGTGCCCCCTTGCGAAAACCTCCGCACGCTGCCCAAAGGGAGAACCCAAATATCACGAAACCGGACCAGCTCGCTGGTCAGTTGCTGTGTAATGCCATCGGCGAAATAGCTTGGCCCCTCACCCAGAGTGTCGAATGGCAGTACCGCAACCACAGGACCCTGCGGCAACGGCTGAACCGAGAGCTGAGCCGTTTTTGTGGGCGACGCAAAAAAAGAAACCCAGATCAAGGCGCAAAGTACCAAAGCCCCGAAAACAGCCAATCCAGCCCTGAAAAATCGCCGGGGGCCGAAGCCGGAAACATGAGGGGGCGCAGGCTGTGCCGGTACTGGTTCCGCCGGGGGGGCAACGCTTTCAAACCTTGGGGCATAGCCGCCCTTGGGAATGGTCAATCGAATGGGATCTGATCGGCCGGGCCCAGCATAGTAGCCGTCTATATCTTGACGCAGTCGCCTCGCTTCAAGCCTGACAATCGGATCAATTTGCTGATCGAAGGTTTCATCCCGGCCGAAAACGGACATGGCGATGGACACGCCTTTGATTTGGTCCGCGCGCCCGGCCAGATACTCATCCACGATATAAGACAGAAAAGCGCGGCGCTGGGGTGTGGCGGTGAAATCTTGATGCTTCAAAAGGCGGTGCAACTGCGCCCGAATGTCATTTTCCGATAAGCCCAACTGAAGAATCCCGGTCCCGTAAAAAGTTCCTATAAATTAAGCACTCAGAGAGCTACGGGAACGTTCATACATGGGATTGAACTCGGGTGGCAACATGTTCGCACTTCACTGATCTTTTTCTCAGGTTAGCAGGAACGTGCAGTTTGCCACGCAGGCAGGCGCCGGAGCCTCAAGGAAGTGGCATTTGTGTTCAAAACAGCTACCGTCCCGTGCGGACGGTCTGATTTTCCCTAGTGGTGTGATTTTATTGCTGCTTCCTTGTCGCTTTCGTTATTTGCATTCAACTCGACAGGAACCGTTTGAACATGGCACGCCGACATACACTTTTTTTCTCTACCGCGCTTTCGATTTTGACGGCTGGTGCCGCGGTCGCGCAGGATCACTTTGACCCCAAGGGCAAGATGCCATCGAAATTCACGGTCGAATTTCAGGAGCAGATGCGCGACTCTCTACCATTTGACGATCAGCGCGATTTTGAAGAAAGCCGCAAAGGTCTGATCGCCGTTCCGGATTATCGCCAAATCAAGACCGAAGACGGCACTGTCGCGTGGGACATCGGCAGCTATGACTTCCTGTTGGAAGAAGGGCAGGATTTCGACTCGATCCATCCATCGCTGCAACGTCAGGCGATCCTGAACATGAACTATGGTCTTTACGAGATTCTGGAAGGCAAGATCTATCAGGTGCGCGGCTTCGATCTGTCGAACATCTCGTTCATCCGCGGCGAGACCGGCTGGATCATCTTCGATCCACTGGCATCGAAGGAAACGGCGGCGGCGGCGTTGAAACTGTTGAATGACACGGTAGGCGAGTTGCCGGTCAAGGCGGTTGTCTATTCGCACTCACATGCCGACCATTACGGCGGTGTCCGTGGTGTCATCACCGATGAAGATGTGGCCAATGGGGTCGAGGTCATCGCACCCGAAGGGTTCATGGAACATGCAGTGTCCGAGAACGTCTATGCAGGAAACGTGATGAACCGCCGTCTGTTCTTCCAATACGGTGTTTTGCTGCCGCGCGATCCGCATGGTCATGTGGATCAGTCGATCGGCAAGAACATCTCGGCCGGAACCACCGGCTTGATCGAGCCGACCCGCTATGTCTCGGACGATTATGAAGAGATCACCATCGACGGTGTGCGCATGATCTTCCAGAATACGCCTGGCACCGAAGCCCCTGCCGAGATGAACACCTATTTCCCCGACCTCAAGGCGTTCTGGGCTGCGGAAAACATCACCGGCACGATCCACAACATCTATACCCTGCGCGGCGCGCTGGTCCGCGATGCGCTCAGCTGGTCGAAGCATATCAATGACGCGCTTTATGAGTTCGGGCAGGAAGCTGAGTTGATGTTCGCTTCGCATTCCTGGCCGCGTTTCGGCAATGATCGCATTCAAGAGGTCATGCGTGCACAGCGCGACACCTACGCCAACCTCAACAACGGAGTGTTGAATCTGGCTAACAAGGGTGTGACCATCAATGAGGTCCATAATGTCTATGAGGTCCCCGAAAGTCTTCGGCAGCAATGGGCTGCGCGCAGCTATCACGGCTCGGTCGAACATAACAGCCGGGCAGTGATCAACCGGTATCTTGGGTATTGGGATGCGAACCCGACCACCTTGACACCTCTGTCGCCCCAGGACAGCGCACCACTGTATGTCGAGATGATGGGCGGTGCCGATCCGATCCTGTCCAAGGGGCAGGACTTGATTGACGCAGGGCAATACTTGCACGCAACCGAGATCCTGAACAAACTGGTCTATGCCGAACCGGAAAATCAGCAAGCCAAGGACCTGCTGGCTGATGCGTTCGAGCAGATCGGCTATCAAAAAGAAAGCCCTTCGGTTCGCAACTCGTTCCTTGGTGCCGCTTACGAATTGCGCAACGGCATCCCGCAAGGTGCAACTATCGAAACCACCGGCCCTGACACGATCCGGGCGATGGAAACCTCAATGTGGCTTGATTTCATAGCCATCCGCGTCAACAGCGAAAAGGCGGCGGGTATGGAATTCACGATCAACCTGTCGATTCCGGACCGGGATGAAAACATCGTCGTCGAGATGAGCAACGCCACGCTGACCCACATCGTTGATCGAAAGGCACCCGACGCAGACCTGTCGATCGTCTTGAACAGAGCGGATCTGGAGAAAGTCATGACCGGAGAGAGCAAGCTTGTCGATATGCTGGCGGACGGAACCGCTCAATCCGAGGGCAACACCGATGTTGTGTCGCAATTGGCTTCGACTCTGGACCAGTTTGATCTTGGGTTCGAGTTGATGCCCGGAACCGGAGCCGCGGACCTGACAGCGCCAGCCAATGACTTTGCTCAACCGCCGCTGGCGAACTCAAACGGAGGCTGAGTTCTACATGGATTGAAACTGGCAAGACCCAAGTCGGCATGGATTCATGGCAGCAGGAATAAAGCTGGCAAAACCCAAAACCGGCTTGGGTCACCTTTTCCGGCAGATATCAGAATTATGTGAGGTTCTGTCGCTTGTCCCCGGTGCAGCATCGGTGGATCTGGGTTCGAACCAGATACTGGCTCAAATCCACAACATACGCGATTATCCGATCAATCCCGGCGGGTTAAAGGCGTTCCATCACGTCTTTCAGCTTCGGCACCGCTGGAAGGAATAGCCGCAGTTTCAATTGGTTTCCGATGGCCCGCCGGGGCTGTACACCGTAAACAGCTCTTTTGGTTCATTCACCCCGCGCAGCATGTAGCGACCGACCGAGACAAGCTCCTGCGCGCAGGGCTGTGCAGCGCGGGCGACATCATCCGAGATCAGGATCCTCTGACCCAAAGACCGGTGCATTCCCGCAATGCGGGCGGCCTGGTTGACAGCCGGGCCGATCACCGTGAAGTCCAGCCGGGTCTCGGACCCGATATTGCCATAGAGAATCTCGCCCGAATGCAAGGCCAGCGTATAGTTGGCCACCGGCAGACCCTGCGCGCGGCGCCTCGCGTTCAGTTCATCCATGCGGGACTGCAATAAGGGCACGGCCTCAAGCGCGGCACGGGCGTCTTCGTCGATCTCTCCGACATCGAACATTGCCATCAGGCCGTCACCCATGAATTTCAGGATGTTGCCGCCCTTGTCATGCACCACACCCACGGCGACGGCCAGATAGTCGTTCAGCATGTCGATGATCTCATGCCCCGGCAGGTCTTCGGACAGCGTGGTGAAGCCTTCGAGGTCGAAATTCCAGATCACAGCGTCGATTTGCTGCAAAGACCCACGCCGAATTTCACCCGACAGAACCCGGCGACCGGCATCCCGCCCCAGATAAACCCGCATCAAATCCTTGGCCAGTTCCTGGTTCTTGGCGGATTTGAGCGCCAGCCCCAGATGCGGCAGTACAGTTTGTATTTGGTTCAGATCGCTGTCTTCGAATCCGTTCGGTGCGTCGCTGGTCCAGGACATCAGAACACCATCGCTGACCTTTTTCGTACCGTCGGGGCGCAGTTGTCTGGCCCCTTCATATGACAGGCCGGTGGCATAATAATCGGTCGCTCCGATTTCACGCAGATCATTCAACAAGGGAAAGCGGCTGGGTTCATTATGGTCGACCAGTTTGACCCGGATTTCATCCAGATCACCGTTCAGCAGCGTATAGAGTGGGCTTTGCTGCCAAACTTCGCTGGGCGTTTCCGTGAACTCAAATTTCTCGGATTCACCGCCCGCGCCGTTGTACCAGCTGTAACCGGTACCTCCGTAAACCGGATGCAGAGTCGACTGCGCCGCATGAAAGCGCATCAAAGGAATACCCATTTCCACCAATCGGGCACAAAACCCTTCCAACAGCTCTTCTTGCCCGGCGCCCTCCAGCCCCTTGCTGACCAGCCATTCGATCAGGGAATGTGAGAAAACTGAAGCGGAATCTGGCAATGTCATTTTGTTGTCCGTATCAAGTATGATCCCCATTTGGGGGCAGGCCGCGTCAATTGCCATAGGTCAGTCCAAACCAGCCAACCTTTGCAGCATTTGTCGCAATAACGCGGCCTCTTCCGGTTTGAACAGGCCTGACAGTTTCGCATCGTAATTGGCAGCAACGCCGCGCAGGTCACGATACACAGCTTGCCCTGCTGGTGTTAGTGTCAACCATTCCGCCCGCCGATCCGCTTCGTCCCGTGTGCGTTTCAGGTATCGACGCTGTTCCAGCTTGGCGACAGCACGGCTGATTTTGGTTTTGTGCATTCTGGCGCGCTCGCCGATTTCTTTGGCGGTCATCTCGCCAAACAAACCCAGATGGAACAATACCCGCCATTCGGTTCTGAGCATCCCATAGCGGCCCTTGTAAACTGCCTGAAACTCTAGCGAAGCCCGTTCGGCCGCCTGATTCAGCAGGAAGGGCAGAAAATTTTGCAGATAAAAGTCATCATTTTTTTCGGATTCATCGTGTGTCATGCTTGTTAGTTACAAAATCAACTATTACCCGACAAGCAGCAAACGGAGGAAAACGCAATGAATCGTCCGACTGATCCGCATACGCTGACACAGGCTGCGACGCCTGTCGGAACTCATGCAGGCTATATGCCTGGCTTTGGAAATGACTTTGAAACCGAGGCCCTGCCCGAGGCCCTGCCGCAAGGCATGAACAGCCCGCAACGGTGCAACTATGGTCTTTACGGAGAGCAGCTGAGCGGCACCGCCTTTACCGCCAACCCGCCCGAGCGCACCTGGTGCTATCGAATTCGCCCATCGGTAAAGCACTCACACCGTTATGAAAAAATCGATCTTCCCTACTGGAAATCGGCCCCCTGCATTGATCCGGATGTGATCAGCCTTGGACAATACCGCTGGGATCCTATCCCGCATTCCGATGAAGGTCTGAACTGGATGACGGGTATGCGGACCATGACGACCGCAGGTGACGTGAACACGCAGGTCGGCATGGCAAGCCACATCTATCTGGTCACGGAATCCATGGTGGATGACTATTTCTTTTCGGCTGATTCCGAATTGCTGGTTGTGCCACAGGAAGGACGCCTGCGATTTGCGACGGAATTGGGAATCATCGACCTGGAACCCAAGGAGATCGCTATCATTCCACGCGGTTTGCTGTACCGGGTCGAGGTTCTGGAAGGCCCTGCGCGCGGCTTTGTCTGCGAGAATTACGGTCAGAAGTTTGAACTGCCGGGTCGCGGACCAATCGGTGCCAACTGCATGGCCAACCCGCGCGACTTCAAGGCGCCGGTGGCCGCTTATGAGGATCGTGAAACCCCTTCTACCGTGACAATCAAATGGTGCGGGCAATTCCACACAACCAAGATCGGCCACAGCCCGCTGGATGTCGTGGCATGGCACGGCAACTATGCGCCCTACAAATACGACCTGCGCAACTATTGCCCCGTCGGCGCGATCCTGTTTGACCACCCCGACCCGTCGATCTTTACAGTTCTGACGGCTCCGTCCGGCCAGCCCGGTACGGCCAATATCGACTTTGTCCTGTTCCGTGAACGCTGGATGGTGATGGAAGACACGTTCCGCCCGCCGTGGTACCACAAGAACATCATGTCCGAGCTGATGGGCAACATCTACGGCCAGTACGACGCGAAACCGCAGGGCTTTGTTCCCGGCGGCACAAGCCTACACAACATGATGATCCCACACGGCCCCGACAGGGAGGCCTTCGACAAGGCGTCATACTCAAACCTGGGGCCGGACAAGCTGGACCAGACAATGTCGTTCATGTTCGAAACCCGCTTCCCGCAGCACCTGACCTCGTTTGCCGCCACCGAAGCGCCGTTGCAGGATGACTATATCGACTGCTGGACATCGCTTGAGAAGAAGTTCGACGGAACGCCGGGTAAGAAATGAGCCACCCATCGGTTCAGTTTCATTGCCGTCGTCCTGCCCGCGCTGAACATGCCGGAGTTGAACCGGTTTCCGAGCCAACGTGCCTCGGCAACCGGTGTGCAGTGACGCCTCGTGCATATGACATGCCACAACCGCGGCGGCTTCGTGCTTTTGCTACCGCCGTTCCAAAGCTAAAATCTTCTCGAACCTCTTAGAACACAACAAAATAGGGGCAAGATATGCCTTTGATGACTTCGTGGGTGGCGTCGGCCAATGACGCGACACATCCGTTCCCACTGAACAATTTGCCTTATGGTGTCTTCTCGACCGAAGGTGATGATCCCCGCTGTGGTGTGGCCATCGGTGACATGATCCTCGACGTCACCGCCGCCGAAGCCGAGGGGTTGATCACCCTGAGCGATGAGCCGCTGTTCGACATGCCGTTCTGGAACCCTCTCATGGAGGAAGGCCCAGCCGTCTGGGCGGCCCTGCGTGAGCGGCTGATCAGCCTGCTGGCCGAGGGTTCAGATGAACAAGCCAAGGTCGAACCGCTGCTTGTCAAACAAGAAGATGCGGAAATGCATCTGCCCTTTGCGGTCAGCGAATACACCGATTTCTACGCAGGCCGAAACCATGCCTTCAACGTGGGCACCATGTTCCGGGGGCCGGAAAACGCCCTGCCACCGAACTGGCTGCACATTCCCATTGGTTACAACGGCCGCGCATCTTCGGTCGTGGTATCAGGCACGGATATTCGCCGCCCCTGGGGTCAGTTGAAAGCCCCCGATCAGGACTTGCCCGCCTTCCTGCCCAGTCGCCGTTTTGACATCGAGCTTGAGATGGGCGCGATTGTCGGAACACCCTCGGATGGTCCGATCACCGTGCAGGAAGCGGATGACAATATCTTCGGTTACGTGCTTCTGAATGACTGGTCCGCGCGCGACATCCAGGCATGGGAATATCAGCCGCTGGGCCCGTTTCAGGCAAAGGCCACGGCAACCTCGATCAGCCCGTGGATCGTGACCAAGGCGGCGCTCGAGCCATTCCGCTGTGACACGCCACCCCGCGAGTTCGAGCTTCTGGATCACCTCAAGGATTGCGGCCCGATGCTCTATGACGTCGATCTGGCGGTCACCATGGCACCTGCCGGGCAACCCGCCTCGACGATTGCCCGGACCAATTACAACCAGATGTACTATTCCGCTGCGCAGCAATTGGCGCATCACACCACATCAGGATGCCCGATGAACACGGGCGACCTGCTGGGATCGGGAACCATTTCCGGGCCAACCAAACCTGAACGTGGCTCGTTGCTGGAGCTTAGCTGGGGCGGCAAGGAACCTCTGACATTGGACAGCGGTGAAACCCGCAGCTTCATCGAGGATGGCGACACGTTGACCCTTACCGGCGCAGCTCGTGGCGACGGCTACACGATCGGCTTCGGTGAATGTGTCGGCACCGTTTTGCCCGCTCTTGAAAACCCATATTCACGATAAGGAACCCACCATGGCCAAGGCATTCGCGTCCCAGGGGGACATGTCGGAAAAAAAGATCAGCTTTACTGAAGTCGGAGAAGGGCTTTATGCCTTTACCGCCGAAGGCGACCCGAATTCGGGTGTAATCATCGGCGACGACAGCGTGATGATTGTCGAGGCGCAGGCGACTCCGCGTCTGGCAAATAAGGTAATCGAATGCGTGCGTTCCGTCACCGACAAACCGATCACGCATGTGGCCCTGACCCACTACCACGCAGTGCGTGTTCTGGGCGCAAGCGCATTCGGCGCGCAGCAGATCCTGATGTCGGACATGGCCCGCGCCATGGTCGTCGAGCGGGGTCAAGAAGACTGGGACAGCGAATTCCAGCGCTTCCCGCGCCTCTTTGAAGGGCATGAAAGCATCCCTGGCCTGACATGGCCCACCACCACCTTCAGCGATACGATGACGGTGTATCTGGGAAACCGCCGGATCGACCTGATGCATCTGGGCCGCGCGCATACAGCTGGCGATATCGTCATCCATGTGCCGGATCAGAACGTGATGTTCACCGGCGATATCGTCGAATATCACTCGGCCTGCTATTGCGGCGACGGTCATTTCAGCGATTGGGGCGACACGCTGGACGAGATCAAGTGGTTCGACGTCGACGCCATCGCACCGGGGCGCGGTGACGCGCTGGTTGGCAAGGACATGGTGAATGCGGCCATCGAGAACACCCGCGATTTTGTCGAAAGCACATACCGGCCGGCGGCGAAGGTTGCCGCGCGCGGCGGGTCCCTGAAAGAGGCCTGGGACGCAGTCCGCGCTGAATGCGATCCGAAGTTCGCCGACTACGCAATCTACGAGCACTGCCTGCCGTTCAACGTGGCCCGCGCCTATGACGAGGCGCGCGGCATTGACACGCCCCGCATCTGGACCGCCCAGCGCGACCTCGAGATGTGGGAAGCCCTGCAAGGCTGACGAAAAACGGTCGAGTTTGATCCAGATCGTTTTTTGCGGCGGGATTCGATGAAACCATAATCTAAGACCTCCGGCGCCCGTCGCCGGGGGACAGGACATGCAGCACATCGGTGCATCTGTTTCGGGGGAGCCCATGAACAAGATCTTTGAAACGCCGCTTTACGGATATGAACGCAGCCCGGATCAGGACAGCCCGACGCCCGTCAGGCGCAAGGTGATCGTTATCGGTGCGGGGCCGGTTGGTCTGGCCGCCGCCATCGATCTGGCCCAGCAAGGGGTCGAAGTTGTGGTTCTGGACGAGAATGACAAAGTCAGCTTCGGCAGCCGCGCCATCTGTTTTTCTCAGCGCACGCTGGAAATCGCAGACCGGCTGGGTTGCGGCCAGCAATTGGTCGACAAAGGTGTGCTGTGGGACCGGGGCAAGGTCTTTTTCGACGACCGTCAGGTCTATGATTTCAACCTTCAGCCGGACGAAGGTTATGCCAACCCGGCCTTCATAAACTTGCAGCAATACCATTTTGAGAACTTCTTTGTGGAACGCGTGCGCGAGTTGCAGACAGAAGGCGCACCGATTGAAATTCGCGGGCGCAACAAGGTTGACGCAATCGGTACGCACGAAGATCACGTTCGGCTGGAGGTCGAAACCCCCGAAGGCCCTTATACACTCGAGGCCGAATGGCTGATCGCCTGCGATGGTGCCGCGTCGCCCACCCGGCGCATGCTGGGCATCGATTTCGAAGGGCGTGTTTTCGAAGACAATTTCCTGATCGCGGACGTGATCATGGATGCCGATTTCCCCTCGGAACGCTGGTTCTGGTTTGACCCGCCGTTCAATCGCGGGCAATCCGCGCTTTTGCACAAACAACCCGACAATGTCTGGCGTATTGACCTGCAACTGGGTTGGGACATCGACAAGGAACGCGAAAAGCGCCCCGAGAATGTGATCCCGCGCCTCAAGGCGATGCTGGGCGATGACGTCGAGTTTCAGCTGGAGTGGGTCTCGATCTATACGTTCCAGTGTCGCCGCATGGAGAGCTTCCGCAAAGGGCGTGTCCTATTCGCAGGCGACAGCGCGCACCAGGTCAGCCCCTTTGGCGCGCGCGGTGCCAATTCCGGCCTGCAAGACACTGACAACCTGTGCTGGAAACTGAAACTGGTGCTGGATGGGAAAGCCCCCGAAAGCCTGCTGGACAGCTACAACGCGGAACGCGTGCACGGGGCTGATGAGAACATCCAGAAATCCAGCCGCTCCACCGATTTCATCACGCCGAAATCCGAAATGTCGCGGGTTCTGCGGGATGCGGTTCTGGACCTCAGCGAGAAGTACGAATTTGCGCGTCCGTTGGTGAATTCGGGACGCCTGAGTCAACCTTGCACCTATGACGGCTCGACCCTGAATTCTGCCGACGCGCTGGATGGCCCAGCCGAAACGCGCCCCGGCTCGGCCTGCCCGGACGCGCCGCTGGGTGATGCGTTCCTGTTGCCCAAACTGGCAGGCAAATTCACCCTTTTGACGATTGACGCGGATGCCCCGGAGGTGCTGGAAGAAGACGGGGTCGAGGTCACGCGGTTGGCGCTGTCGGTCAAGGATGACCAGACCCTGGCGCTGAAACGTCGCTATCTGGGCGACGCAACCAGCGCGGTTTATCTGATCCGTCCTGATCAGCACGTGGCGGCGCGCCGGGACAGTTATGAAGAAAACAGTTTCCGCCATGCAATCCGCAGAGCCTGTGGTAAGGAGTGAGCGAGATGTCTGACCTGATCCTTTCCCCGAATATCGACGATGCTGACGACTTCTATGCCGAGCTGCTGGCCGCGCATGAAGGGCTTGAAAAAGCCGACAGTGACGCGCTGAACGCCCGACTGGTTCTGGTGCTGGCCAATCACATCGGCGACAAGGCGGTGTTGTCTGACGCTATTCGCGCCGCCACCCTGGCCGACACGTGACGGATTCGAATGTGAGCAAAACCGTCCTTTATGACTATTGGCGGTCCTCGGCCAGCTATCGGGTGCGGATCGCCCTGAATCTGGCCGGGATCGACTATCGCGCGGTTGTCGTCGACCTGGTGGGCGGCGAACACAAAAGCGATGCACATATTGCGCGAAATCCACAAGGGTTGGTTCCGGTGCTGGATATTGACGGGCAGCGGCTGACTCAGTCTCTGGCCATTCTCGACTATCTGGACAAGACACGTGAATTGAACCTTCTGCCCGACGATGCAGCAGGGCGCGCGCGCGTGCAGGCGCTGGCCTATGCGATTGCGGTGGACATTCACCCTGTTTGCAACCTTTCAGTTGCTCGCCATGCGACCACCCTCAGCAAAGATCCGACCGACATGCCCGGAGAGTGGATGCGGCACTTCATCCGGCCGGGGTTGCAGGCCTTCGAGACCATGTTGGGTGAGTTTGAACAAACCCCCTATTGCGTTGGTTCACAGCCCGGCCTCGCCGACATCTGCCTGATCCCGCAGATCTACAATGCACGCCGGTGGAAGGTCGACTTGTCGGACATGCCGCGTCTGCTGGGTGTCGAAAAGGCCTGTGCCGATCACCCCGCATTTGTCGCGGCGCATCCTGACAGGCACGCACCCCAATAAGCTTGCACAGGTCCTGTGTGCCGGTGTGCCTAGGCGTTCGTCGCAATCGGACTTAGCTTTGTTTCATCAAAGCAAAAGAGGTTCTGATGCCCGAGATCACCGGATACCACGCCCATGTCTATTTCGACGCCGATACGCAGCACACGGCGCAACAGGTCTGCGAAGAGGCCGCCCGTCTGTTCCCCGTCCGGATGGGGCGCATGCATAGCCGCAATGTTGGCCCCCACCCGCGCTGGAGCTGCCAGTTGAGCTTTGCCGCTGATGCCTTCGATCAGGTCACTCCGTGGTTGATGCTGAACCGGCGAGGTCTTACCGTTTTCACCCACCCGGAAACCGGCGACCATCTGGCCGATCACCGCGATCGCGCGATTTGGATGGGTGAAATGCTGGATCTGGACCTGTCGATCTTTGACACGCTTCAGCCCAGCGCCCGCGCCTGATCCCGCAGAACGAATTTCTGCACCTTGCCGGTTGAAGTCTTCGGCAGGGTGCCAAACACCACGGTCTTGGGCGCTTTGAAATGGGCCATGTTGTCCCGGCAAAAGGCAATCAGCTCTGCCTCGGTCGCGGTTGTACCAGGCTTCAGCTCGACAAAGGCACAGGGGGTTTCGCCCCATTTCTCGTCTGGCCGGGCCACAACCGCCGCTTCCATTACTGCCGGGTGTTTGTAGAGAATGCCCTCGACCTCGACGGAGGAGATGTTCTCGCCGCCTGAAATGATAATGTCCTTGGACCGATCTTTGAGCGCGATATAGCCATCCGGATGCATGACGCCCAAATCGCCGGATGCAAACCAGCCGCCCTTGAAGGCCCCATCGGTGGCATTAGGGTTCTTGAGATACCCTTTCATCACCACGTTGCCCTGCATAAAGATCTCGCCCATGGTTTCGCCATCCGCGGGCACGGGCTCCATCGTTTCGGGATCGGCCACCATCAGGCCAGACAGTGCCGTATACCGCACGCCCTGCCGTACTTTCAGGGCAGCACGGTCTTCGGGTCCCTTGTCGTTCCATTCATCCTTCCAGGCACAAACGACCGAAGGCCCATAGGTCTCGGTCAGGCCATAAACGTGCGTGACTTCGACCCCCATCGCCTCCATCGCTTCGATCACGGCGGCCGGCGGCGGAGCGCCCGCGGTCATCACCTTGATCTGATGGTCAAAGTCCTTCAGTTCATCCGGCGCGTGGGCCAACATGTTCAAAACGATGGGAGCGCCACAGAAATGGGTGACTTTCTCATCCCGGAATGCCGCATAGATCGGCTCGGCGCGCACGGCGCGCAGACAGACGGACACGCCCGCATTGGCGGCCATGGCCCAGGGGAAGCACCAGCCGTTGCAGTGAAACATCGGCAAGGTCCACAGATAGATCGAATGCTTGGGCATATCCCAGTCCAGCAAATCCGATTGTGCATTCAGGGTGGCGCCGCGGTGATGATAGACCACGCCCTTGGGATTGCCCGTTGTGCCGGACGTATAGTTCAGTGTGATCGCGTCCCATTCATCCTCGGGCAGTGACCAGTCAAATTCCGGGTCTCCCTCTGAAATCAGGGCGTCATAGGTCAGGCTGCCCAGCCTTTCACCGCCTTCAAAGCTGGGATCCTCGATGTCGATTACCAGAATGTCATGATCAACCTGCTCCAGCGCCTCCTTCACGACGCCGGAAAACTCGGGGTCAACCAACAACGCCTTGGTTTCGGCGTGGTTCAGGATGAAAGCGACTATCGGAGCATCCAGACGCGTGTTGATGGCATTCAAAACGGCGCCCGCCATGGGCACACCAAAATGCGTTTCGTACATCTCGGGGATGTTTGCGGCGATAATTGATACGGTATCTCCCTTTCCGATACCCCGCGCATTCAGGGCCCCCGCCAGCCGGCGGCACCGGGCATAGGTTTCAGCCCAGGTATACCGCCGCTCACCATAAACGACCGACGGGTAATCGGGATAAACCTGCGCCGTGCGCTCAATGAAGGAGAGGGGCGACAAGGGTGTGTAATTCGCCCGGCATTTGTCCAAATGACGCTCATAGATATTGGTCGCTGCCAACTGCTGATCCTCCCTGCACTCGGTTTGCGCGACTTGAGCATAAACTTGGTGCTCTGACAAATCCGTAGTATTACGGTCCCCTTATTGACTGGCAATACGGGATGGTGCGATCTGGCCCTACTTAGATCCGGCCATTCGCGGTGATCTGAAGTATCTTAAACATATGCCGGGGCACGCCATCTCTGCACCCCGTGCACCGCACCTCACTGAAAGGACTTGTCATGGACGGCACGTTCAACGAAAACGATCTTTCCCGCGTGGTCGAAGCCGACCGCGCCCATATCTGGCACCATCTGATTCAGCATAAACCCTTTGAAACCAACGATCCCCGCATCATTGTCGAAGGCAAAGGCATGCGCGTCTGGGACCAGAAAGGCAAAGAGCATCTGGATGCGGTTTCCGGCGGCGTCTGGACTGTGAACGTCGGCTATGGCCGCGAATCGATTTGCAAGGCCGTTTACGACCAGCTGATGAAACTGTGCTATTTCGCCAATTCGGCCGGTTCGATCCCCGGCGCGATCTTTGCCGAGCAACTGATCGACAAGATGCCCGGCATGAGCCGCGTGTATTACACCAATTCGGGCTCTGAAGCGAACGAGAAGGCGTTCAAGATGGTGCGCCAGATCGCGCACAAGAAGTACGGCGGCAAGAAGACCAAGATTCTGTATCGCGACCGCGACTATCACGGTTCGACTCTGGCAACCATGTCGGCAGGCGGTCAGGACGAGCGCACCGCACAATACGGACCTTTTGCACCTGATTTCGTCCGCGTGCCGCACTGCATGGAATACCGCAAGCACGAGCTGGATGGTGCACCGGAAGAGAACTTCGGCGAATGGGCCGCAGATCAGATCGAACAGGTCATCCTGCGCGAAGGCCCCGACACCGTTGGCGCGCTGTGCCTTGAGCCAGTGACCGCAGGTGGCGGCGTGATCGAAGCGCCCGAAGGATACTGGCAGCGCGTGCAGGAGATCTGCAAGAAATACGACGTGCTGCTGCATATCGACGAGGTTGTCTGCGGCGTGGGCCGCACCGGCACATGGTTCGGTTATCAGCAATACGGCATCAAGCCGGATTTCGTGACCATGGCCAAAGGCGTCGCCTCGGGCTATGCCGCGATTGCCTGCATGGTCACCACCGAGGAAGTCTTTGACATGTTCAAGGATGATGCTTCGGACCCGATGAGCTATTTCCGCGACATCTCGACCTTTGGTGGCTGCACTGCCGGTCCGGCGGCTGCGATCGAAAACATGCGCATCATCGAGGATGAAAACCTGCTGGGCAATTGCGCGGCCATGGGTGACCGCATGATGGGCAACCTTCAGGCGCTGATGGAAAAGCACAAGGTTATTGGCGACGTGCGCGGCAAGGGCCTGTTCCTGGGTGCCGAGCTGGTCGCAGACCGTGGTTCTAAAGAGCCGGTGGACGAGAAACTGGCGCAGGCGGTTGTGGCCGACTGTATGAACCAGGGCGTGATCATCGGCGTCACCAACCGCTCGATCCCAAGCCGCAACAACACGCTGTGCTTCTCGCCCGCCCTGATCGCCACGGCGGATGACATCGACCAGATCACCGACGCGGTCGATGGCGCGCTGGGGCGTGTGTTCGGATAAGTTACCTTAACGGAACCTATGAAAACCGGCGCTAAAATGCGCCGGTTTTTTCGCTCGCATGGCATCTACGCGGACTTTCCTGCCATTCGTCTAATTTCTCAGACTTCTGAGAATTCGTTGATAGAACGCGCCGTTTGCATCTTCAGCGGTAGGTTCGTTGATCAATTCCCAATCCAAATCCAGTGGTCCAGCCGGAACTAGTTGCCGCGCGATCTCGGCTGGTGTGGTTTCATCGCTGGTTCCGCTCTCCCAATCGTGAAAAGCCGATGAGTATCGAACGACCGCCCCGCTGGTGGGCAAATCGAGCGAACCTCCCTCGGCAAAAAACGTCAACCCGTCACCCATTTCTTCCCCTATGAGCTTGAGCCTAGGTCCCAATCGATGTTTGAGGATGGCGACAAAAACTATCGCAGCCGAAAACGTGAATTTATCGACAAGCACAACAACCTGCCTGCTTGCGTTTTCAGAGATGGCGTCGATCAAGGGCATCGTTTTAAGAAAGTCGCCACCGGTGTTTCCACGAATATCAATCAAGAGCGTTTTTTCCGAGCAAACGCTTACTTGTTCTGCTGCACCTGAGATGGCTTTCGGCAGCGCACCTTCTCCTGAATCGAGAAAACTGGGCAACAGTATCGAAAGCCCGAGTCCCCGCCAGCCCTTAGTCTCCACAAGTCTCTCGGGTGTCCAAGCCGGATCGGCCCGGCCATGCTCGTTTCTCGGGTAGAGCGTTGATGCAGGAACCGTATGACTGTTTTCCACTTTGAATTCGGATATCTGACCGTTCTCGTCTTGCACCCGATACTCGGTCGTTTCGTCTTTTGAGGAAAAACCGAGACGAGACAAAGCATGGGGCCACACGAGTATAATCGATCCGATTACCCGTTTCCTTTGGCGCGTTCCTGCCAGAAATGTTCCTGAGGCGGCTTCGATTTGGCTTAACGGTGTACCGTTGACTGCAACCAGCTTTCCTCTGGGCGCAGTTGTTTCTGGTGCCGTACCAACTAACTGGATGGCAGTTCCGATGCTCACGAATCTCAGCGGGAGCACCGAGATGGCATCATTCGGAATCAGCCGTGTGTGCCCGTTGTCGGGAAGTGCCAGTAGGCGCATTGTTGAAAACAGAAAGGCCTCTTTTAGACCTTCTGAAGCGTATCTTCGGGCATCACTAATGCAACTGTCTATCGCCGTCTGTGCGATCCGCCGAAAGCTGGGATCACGTGGCAAGGCAGTTTCTAAAACTTGCTCAAAGTCTTGTACCAGCGACATAGTTTAAGGTGCGCACGACTGCCGGACGATGTCCAGAGTGTGCTTAACACCGACGTCCAATCCATGGAAAACAAAAAAGCCGCCCCAAATGGGACGGCCTTTCTTTCACTGTCTCTCGAAAGAGGATCAGGCAGCCAGAGCGGCCTGAGCTTTAGCGACGATCGCGCCGAACGCTTCCGGTTCGTGCACGGCCAGGTCGGCCAGAACTTTGCGGTCCACCTCGATACCGGCTAGGTTCAGGCCGTTGATGAAGCGGGAATATGTCAGTGCCTCGTCATGCGAACGCACAGCAGCGTTGATACGCTGGATCCACAGGGCGCGGAAGTTGCGCTTGCGGTTCTTGCGGTCGCGGGTTGCATACTGGTTGGCCTTGTCGACGGCCTGACGGGCAACCTTGAAGGTGCTTTTACGGCGGCCATAGTAACCTTTGGCGGCCTTGATGACCTTCTTGTGACGGGCGTGAGTTACGGTTCCACCTTTAACGCGGGACATCTCTTAATCTCCTCTTAGCGGTCGTAGGGCATGTAGCCCTTGACGATCTTGGCGTCGGGGGCGGACAGGGTGGTGTTGCCACGGGCGTCGCGGATGAATTTCTTGGTCCGCTTGATCATGCCGTGCCGTTTGCCGGCCTGGCCAGCAAGGACCTTACCGGTCGCAGTCACCTTGAAGCGCTTTTTGGCGCTCGACTTGGTCTTCATCTTAGGCATTTCCGTCTCCTTTTTCGGGTTCGGTTCCAGACGCGACTCGGCATGCCATCTCGGCCGGTCACGCGATCAGAAGCGCCGTTTACGCAAGTTCGGTCATACTGGCAAGGGGGTTTGGATCAGATTCTGCGCTTTTTGCCGGCTGATCGGGCACTGGGGCGACAAAGGCCGCCCCAGTGATTGGGTTTTAGTGTTCGAATTTCCGGATTTCACCGGTTTTCAGGCGCTCGGAATACGAAGCCAGCTCCTGACGCACCACTTTCATCAGGAAGTAGAGCGCAAAGACGTTGACCACCGCCATCGCAAAGATCGCCGCATCCGAGAAGTCGATGACCGGGCCAAGGTTGGCTGCGGCACCGATGACGACGAAGATGCAGAAGATGATCTTGAACACCAGCTCTTTGGTGTGACCCTCACCAAACAGGTAGGTCCAGGCCTTGAGGCCATAGTAGGACCAGCTGATCATGGTCGAGAAGGCAAACAGGATCACCGCAACCGCCAGGATATACGGGAAGAAACCGAACGCGCTGCCGAAGGCGGCAGAAGTCAGGCTGACACCCGAGTTGCCGTCAACAGTGGCAATCGCCGTGCCGGCCTCATTCAGCATGTAGTTTCCGGTTTCCGGATCGATGATCAATTGCTGGGTGATGATGATGACCAGAGCGGTCATTGTGCAGATCACCACTGTGTCGATGAACGGTTCCAGCAAGGAAACGAAGCCTTCCGTGATCGGTTCCTTGGTCCGAACAGCCGAGTGCGCAATCGCTGCCGAGCCAACACCCGCTTCGTTCGAAAACGCCGCACGTTTGAAGCCCTGGATCAACGCCCCGACCATGCCGCCTGCAACACCCAGACCGGTGAAGGCGCCGGCGAAGATCTGACCAAAGGCCCAGCCGATCATATCCGCATTCATCAAGATGATGACCAGAGCGGTCAGAACGTAGAGAACGCCCATGAACGGCACCACCTTCTCGGTCACCCGTGCGATAGACTTCAAGCCGCCGACGATGACCATGAAAACAACCGCTGCGAAGACCAGCCCGGTAATCCAGCCCGGATAGTCACCCACGATTCCCGCGATCTGCTGATGCGCCTGATTGGCCTGGAACATGTTGCCCCCACCCAGCGCGCCAAGGATACAGAAGATCGAGAACAAAACCGCAAGGATCTTGCCGCCCGGCAAGCCCAGTTCGTTGAACCCTTTGGACATATAGTACATCGGGCCACCCGAAACGGTGCCATCTTCGTACTCGTTGCGGTATTTCACGCCCAGCGTACATTCGGTGAATTTCGACGCCATCCCCAGAAGACCGGCCAAGATCATCCAGAAGGTTGCGCCCGGTCCGCCGATGCCGACGGCGACGGCAACACCCGCGATATTCCCCAGACCGACTGTTCCGGACAGCGCCGTGGCCAGAGCCTGAAAATGGCTGACCTCGCCTGCATCATTGGGGTCGGAATAGTCACCTTTGACAAGACTGATTGCGTGGCCAAAAAACCGCATCTGCACAAAAGCAAAATACAGCGTGAAGACCGTCGCAGCGATCACCAGCCACATCACGATCCATGGGAAGCTGGTCCCGGGGAATGGCGCGAAGATGAAGCTGACGAATGGACCGGTCAGATCAGCGAATGTCTGATTGATTTTTTCATCAAGCCCCGGAGCATCTTGCGCAAAGGCAGGGCTGGCGACAATGGCGGCTGCCATCGAGGCGCCGAGTTGTTTGAGCATTCTCATTTTGTCCCTCCCTTCAGTTCACAACCGTGACCGGAACATCGGCATGCATCACAAGGTTCTGGGTCGAGCTGCCGAAGATACGTTTCTTGATCCCGTCCGCCGAAGACCGGCCGACAACGATCTGCGAGCCGCCCATTTCCATTGTAATGGCGTTCAAGGTCTCGGCCACGTCGCCGTGGCGAACGACACCGTGCGCTTCAAAACCAGCCTCTCTGAGGGCCTCAACGGCAGGTGTCACGATACGTGACGTCGCCAGATCAACCTCTTCTTCCCGTCGCTTGTGACGCTGTGCGTTTTCTTCCGGTGTCTGAAAGGTGTAAGGGGACCATTCGATCACATAAGCGACCACCAGTTCACACGACCCGATCAACTTTGCCAAATCCTTGGCAAAGGCAATCACGCGCTCACCGGTCTCTGTCCCGTCGAGTCCTATGACAATCTTTGTTGTCATGTCGTTCCTCCATTATTTTTCATTTGGCCGAGGCCCGTGCCCCCGGCAGGGCAGCCGGAACTTGGAACTTTCAATAAGACCACCCTTTGGTAAGTATCAGGAATTTTCACTAGGAATTGGGGATTTTTTTGGTCTATACTCAGTGGAAATTGTCGTTTTGCACTAAAATAACAGGAAGTTTTACTGATTAGTAGAGAATTGGACAATATCGATCAACGCATCCTGCACGAGCTTGAGGCCAATGGCCGGCTCTCAATAGTTGAGCTTGCGGCGCGCGTAAACCTTACGAATACGCCCTGTTCCGAACGTGTGAAACGGCTGGAAAAGAACGGCTATATCAAGGGCTATAGCGCCATCGTCGACAAAGAGAGAATGGGCCTGGCCCTTCTGACCGTCGTACAGGTGTCGTTGACCGCAACGGCCGAGCAATCCCTGGAAAAATTCAACGAGGCCGTACGCGATGTGCCGGAAATCGAAAGCTGCCTGATGGTGGCAGGGTCGTTCGATTATCTTTTGACTGTCCGCACCCGCGATATCGCGCATTTCCGGATGATACTGGGCGAGAAAATCAACAAGCTGCCCGGGATTCACCAAACCAGCTCATTCACGGTCATGGAGGCCGTGAAAGAGCCGGTTGGTCAACGGGTGTCCGGGCTTTGATACCCGTTCTGGTTATTCGGGATCCGTGCTGTAGATCAGTCGCTCGTCACAAGGTGCCACGCGCAGAATGTTGGTGGTTCCCGGTACGTTGAACGGCACCCCGGCGGTGACAACGATCTGGTCAGTTTCAGTTGCAAAGCCCCCTGCCCTTGCGGCGCGCGCTGCGTTTACAACCGCGCTTTTGAACCGTTCAAGCTCGGGCGTC
This sequence comes from Ruegeria sp. HKCCD7559, assembly GCF_013110575.1. NCBI lineage: Bacteria > Pseudomonadati > Pseudomonadota > Alphaproteobacteria > Rhodobacterales > Roseobacteraceae > Ruegeria > Ruegeria sp. HKCCD7559. The sequence goes on along the minus strand of NZ_WVQU01000008.1, from coordinate 35,419 downwards.
ATGACGCAGTTGCAACCCCAGCTCAGGCAGAGTCTGCGCGCCGTTCCCATCAGCGACGTCATCGCGATAATCGGAACACCGGGACGTTCGCGCGCGGTCAATGCGGCTGTCGTGCCACTTTGCGTAAAGCAGCAGATCGCTTTGATATCGGTTTTCTCGGCTATTTCACGCGCGGCGGCGACGATCCCGTCCGCAACGGTGGTTCCCTTGGCGGTACGCGAGGCTGCGATGATCTGCGTATACGTCGGGTCGGCTTCGACTTCGATGGCAACCTTGTTCATCGTCTGCACCGCTTCGATCGGATAGGCACCGGCAGCCGATTCCGCGCTGAGCATGATGGCATCAGTGCCTTCGTAGATCGCCGTCGCAACGTCCGACACTTCGGCACGGGTCGGCATCGGGCTTTCGATCATGCTTTCCAGCATCTGTGTGGCGACGATGACGGGCTTGGCTGCCCCACGGCATTTACGGACCAGTCGTTTCTGGATCGGAGGCACGGCAGACACGGGCAGTTCCACACCCAGGTCGCCGCGTGCCACCATGATCCCGTCCGACGCATCAAGGATGTCGTCAAACGCCTCAACTGCCGCAGGCTTTTCAATCTTGGACAGGATCGCTGCGCGACCATCCGCAAGCGCGCGAGCCTCGAAAACGTCCTTGGCGCGCTGCACGAAGCTCAGCGCCAACCAGTCCACACCCAGTTGGCAGACAAACTCCAGATCCTCTCGGTCCTTGGCCGACAAAGCCGCCAGCGGCAGCACCACATCAGGAACGTTGACACCCTTGCGGTTCGAGATCGTGCCACCCACCTCGACCGTGCAATTTGCAAAATCCTGCCCACAGTCCTGAACGATCAGTCGGATCTTGCCGTCATTCACCAGCAGGCGCGCGCCCGGCTCAAGCGCCGCAAAAATCTCGGGATGCGGCAGGCAGACACGTTTGGTGTCGCCCGCAGCAGGGTCGAGGTCGAGCCGGAAGGACGCACCTTCTTCCAGCTCCTCTGCTTCATTGGCAAAGACACCAACGCGCAGCTTGGGCCCCTGAAGGTCGGCCAGAATGGCAATCGGGCTGTCCAGATCCTTTTCCACCTGCCGAATGATCTTGTGCCGTTCGCGGATCTCATCATGGCTGCCATGGCTCATGTTCAGACGAAAGACATCCGCGCCAGCCTCGTGCAGGGCACGAATTGTGTCATAGTCATTTGACGCTGGCCCCAGCGTCGCCACGATTTTCACATTTCTCAGGCGTCGCATTGGCATAGACCTCCTTACGTCATCTCAAGTTTGCAGATCAGATTTCGCGAAATGTTACCGCAAACATCATTTCGATGCTTATTGCGCAATTCCCTTTCCAAAGCAACTGCCCTACATCTGCGGCAAACAAGATGACAGGCTCATGACATACACTCCATTTTTCGTCCACGGTGCGGATCGCCCGTCTCGCTGGCTGATTACATGCGACCATGCAACCAACACTGTTCCCCCAGACGTAAATGGTGGCGACCTCGGCCTGCCGCGCGAGGATATGGAACGCCACATCGCCTATGATGTGGGCGCGTATGAGGTGTCTAAACACTTGGGCGAGATCCTGAACGCACCGGTGATTGCCGCCAACTTCTCGCGGTTGGTCATCGACCCTAACCGGGGTGAAGACGATCCCACGCTGTTGATGAAGCTCTATGACGGGTCAATCATCCCCGGAAATCGCCATGCAGATGATGACGAACGCGAGCGTCGCCTGAATATGTGCTACCGCCCTTACCACGAGGCACTGGCACAAATGGCGGCCCTGCCCCATGCTGTGATTGTTTCGATGCATTCCTTTACGCGCCAGCTGCGCGGTCGTGAGCCCCGCCCATGGCACATTGGCGTGCTGCACACCTCGGACGAGCGGTTCTCTGGCCCGCTGATCGAAAGGCTTCAGGCCGAGGAAGATCTGTGCGTTGGCGTCAACGAGCCGTATACCGGAGTTCTGCCGGGGGATGCGATCGACAAACACTGTACCGCGTTCGGACGCCCCAACGCACTGATCGAGCTGCGCAACGACTTGATCGCAGACCATACGGGGCAAAGGGAATGGGCCGAGCGGTTGGCGGTAATCCTGCAGGACGCATTGGAAGCCAGCGACCTTTGACCGCAAGTCCTGCGCATGCTTTTCCGCGCATCACGCTGTTGTGAGCACGGCCTTCATTTCCCATATCAACGGGGAAAGGGGGTCATCATGACACAAGAGTTTTTGACGATGTTTTTTGGTTGGATGGCCGTGCTCAATATCGCGGTGCTTCTGTTTACCACCCTAATGGTTCTGCTTTTGCAGGATTGGATTGCCGGCATTCACGGCAGGATGTTTCGGATGGAACGCCCGGATGTGAAACGCGCCTATTTCAGGTATCTTGCGAACTACAAAATCCTGACGCTGGTTTTCTGCATCGTGCCGTGGCTGGCTTTGAAACTGATGTGAAAAGGCGCTTCGGCACGTCCGTTTCTTGTAACGGGTCCACTGGATTGTTAGGTCAGAAGCAACTCAATCGCCATCCGGAGCCAGATCATGGACAAGCAAACCGAAATTGAACTTCAGGCTGCCGCATTTCGCCGGTTGCAAAAGCACCTGATGGAAGACCGCACGGACGTTCAGAACATCGACATGATGAACCTCGCCGGGTTTTGTCGCAACTGCCTGTCGCGCTGGTATCAGGAAGCGGCAAACGAAAAGGGAATCGAACTGGGCAAGGATGAAGCCCGCGAGATTTTCTACGGCATGACGATGGATGAATGGAAATCGAAATATCAAACCGAGGCCAGCCCCGAGAAACAGGCCGCCTTCAAGGTTGCGTTCGAAGAAAACGTCGGCACGAAAGACTGACAGCTCAGAGCTCATGCTCTGAAACCTGATTTGCCGGCCTTTTGTGATTAGAGTATTCCGCGACGAATCCCTCGTTGGAGCGGGATCGGAAGCGATGAAAGCAGCGAGATTTACGGACGCACAGAAGGCGTTTGTTTTGACGCAGGTCGAAGAAGGCAAGACGGTTGCCGAAGTGTGCTGAGAAGCTGGGATCAGCTCGGCAATCTACTTCAAATGGAAGAAGAAGTATGCGGGGATGTTGCCATCCGACATGCGGCGGTTGCGAAAGCTTGAAGGCGAGAACGGCCGTCTGAAACGCATCGTGGCCGAACTGACGCTGGATCGGGAGATGTTGCAGGACGTCATCAAGCGAAAGCTCTGAGGCCGGATCGGAAGCGCCAGCTTATCGACGGTGTTCGGGAAGACTGGCGAGTGTCTGTCAAACGCGCCTGCAAGGTGTTGCGGTTCGACAGATCGACCTGCCAGTATGTTTCCCGGCGCACCGATCCGGCCGTCCTGAATCGGCGTATCAAGGAGATCTGCGAGACCCGTGTTCGCTATGGATACAGGCGTGTGCACTATCTGTTGCGCCCGGAGGGTTGGCCAGCCAACATCAAGAAAGTCCACAGGATTTACCACGCAATGAGGCTGCAATTACGGAACAAATCACCAAAACGGCGGGTGAAAGCCAAGCTGAAAGAGGATCGTTCGGATGCCGTGAGGCCCAATGATGTGTGGGTCATGCCTTGCCCGATAGGCGATTGCGCAAGTGCAATCTGCCGAAAGGGACTTCGTTCATGATCAGCTTGCGACTGGCCGCAAGCTACGTATTCTGACCGTGGTCGATACGTTCTCGCGCGTCTCACCCGTCATTGCCCCAAGGTTCAGCTAAAAGGGCGAAAACGTTGTTGTCACGCTGGATCGAGTGTGTCGGCAGATCGGATTCCCAGCGACGATACGGGGGGACAACGGCAGCGATTTCATCTCTCGGGACTTTTGGATCTATGGGCCTACCACAACGGCGTTACGCTCGACTTCTCCCGCCCTGGCAAACCGACCGACAATGCTTTCATCGAAGCGTTCAACTCAAAGTTCAGGGCAGAATGCCTGAACACGCATTGGTTCCTGTCGCTGGCAGATGCTTGCGAAAAGATGGAGGAATGGCGTAGATACGACAACGAAGAAAGACCGCACAGCACCATCGGGAACATCCCACCGGCAATGCTGGCAAACCCACATGGCGATACCAGCCCGCCATGCTGAGACAAGGTGGTAAACTCTATGCCCAAGTGGCAGAAGGTTGGGTATCAGAGCAACTTGCAGAACGAGCGATGAGTTGCACGAACTTCTGAGTTGAACGAACTGCTGAATCGGGTTGTTGTTTCATACGACCATGGAGCCAAGAACCGCATCCTGGACATGCAGGGCGATTTGATCACTATGCCCAAAAAAGCAAAACCCGCTGATGAGGGGGGCCTTGATTTCGACGACTGTTCGCTAATTATTGGTTGCGGGAGCGGGATTTGGCCTTCATCGAACAACCGTGCTTCGAAGAAAAGCCAAGTAGACTACATCTAAGAGCACAATCTGAGGCTCCGAGGCAACCCAAGTGTCGAAAGTCTCCCAGCGACCAACCAGAAACTGTTCTTCGCAATAAAGTAATCCAGCGTTCTAATAAATTCGAAACCGCAGGTAAGCTGCAAAAATTGCAAAAAGTATAGCTACAGTCCAAGGGTTCTTTGGCTCAGCTGTCAATTCTCTCGATCTGATTTGGCTCACTAAGTATAGGGCCACTCGAAAAGGAAGTCACACCGCTAACTTTGGATCAACGAATTACATGAACCGAGCACCTGGCGTGGTGCACGACTCTGTTCGCAGTGGAACCTAAAAATATGTCCTCAAAACCAGGCTTGTGCGAAGCCAAGACGATGCAATCCGCGTCGCTCTCATTTGCGAAGTCGACAATAGCCCTACCCGCGTGCCCAGAGATGAGCCGAGCCTTCGCGCCTGGAATTTCAGAAGCAGTCTGATGCAGGTTTTCTAGGATTTCATGCCGCGTATTGGCAAGTACTTCGCTGGGAATCTGAGACCCCACGTAAGCCGGAATTGGCTCTTGGACGTGTATCACGGTAAATACAGCGTCCGCATCAGCCAATTGGCGCGCGGCCTCAAACGACGCTTGTGTGTCGTATTCTTGGTCCAGAGCAACCGGGATCAGGATATTCTTGTACATTTGACCTCCTATCTACTGCACCGATGACTTCAATTTGGTTCCTCGGCAGCAGGAAACCTACACAGGCTCAGACTTTGAAGATTTCCCCGCGCTCTTTGTAGCGGCTACAACATCATCAACTGTTTTCTCAACAGCTTCAGCTTCGGTTTCAGCGACATAAGATGCACAACGGGACACGGTTTCGAACCATTCCTGCGCGTCAGCAACCAACCGCTCAGCCGAATGGCGCTGCCATTCCGCCATGCTCTGAAGAGCTTTCGATGGATCGGACGGGTTCGCGGAAGACACATTGCGTGCAGCTTGTAGAGCCGTCCGGACCGCCTCATGACGCCGTTCGAACCAATGCTGCGCAAAGGCCTCTGTTTCTTCGAGCAATTTTTCTTGCGCGTCCCAAAATTGTTCGATCTGGGCACCGAAGGCCGGATTGCCAGACATGGGCGGCTGCATTTGCTTGAAAACATCCAAAAGTGAGGTCGGGTTATTTGTGTTGGGTTTCTTTGTCGACATCGAAAACTCCTCCTCATCTACCGAATGAGTTATTGTGCCACCTACGGCGCGCTTTCGCCTTAATACAGATCAATATCCCTTATTTTTAGTACCCTCGGCATAGGCTACAACGGGACACTCGCATTCTCTCCGACATCGGTTCCTAGAGGGCAGTGTTGGAGTTAGAGTAGTCTAGACAAGAACTTAACGCTTGGTTTTCTATGCACATTGCCGGCTTTCTGATTACCCTTGGTGTCCTCTTCCTTGCCGGATTGGCGGCCGACCAACTTGGCCGGGCCACGCATCTTCCTCGTGTTACAACCTTACTTTTCCTCGGTCTGATCGCCGGGAACGCCGGAATGGGGTTGATCCCACTCGACATTGCAATGTGGTTCGACGAGATATCCATTGTAGCCTTGACGATGGTCGCGTTCCTTCTTGGAGGATCTTTGACATGCGAGAACCTGGTACGGCATGGCCGAGCCATTCTGACGATTTCGATTTCAATCGTGGTTGCAACCCTTGTTATTGTGTCTGCTGGATTGACCGCAATTGGCGTACCCTTCGGGTTGGCGTTGGTGCTGGCGGCAATTTCTACGGCTACTGCTCCGGCCGCCATGACAGACGTGATCAAACAATCTGGGGTGTCCAACAGCTTCACCGAGACATTAAAGGGCATAGTCGCAATTGATGACGCTTGGGGTCTGATCGTTTTCAGCGTCGCATTGGTTCTGGCCGGTCATTCGGACGGTTGGGCCACCATCACGACCACAGCGATGTGGGATTTCGGAGGGGCTATTTTGTTGGGTTCCGCGCTAGGCGTGCCATCCGCTTACCTCACCGGTCGCTTGAAGCCGGGAGAGCCAATGCAGGCAGAAGCAATGGGTATCGTCTTTCTTACAGCGGGCCTCGCGCTTTGGCTGGAGGTTTCATTCTTGGTAGCAGGCATGGTTGCGGGCGCAGTTATTGGGAATCTTGCCCGCCATCACGACCGAACTTTTCATGAGATCGAGCACATTCAGTGGCCGTTCATGATTTTGTTCTTCCTACTAGCTGGCGCCACGCTGGATATTGAAGCCTTCGGCTTGATGGGCTGGGCTGGTGCTCTTTTCCTATTCTTGCGCGCCGTCGCCCGCCTCGTCGGGGGTTATTGCGGAGCGAGACTTGGCGGCCTGCCTAGCCGTCAGACCCGCTGGTACGGCCCAGCTTTGTTACCACAGGCCGGTGTCGCGGTAGGAATGGCCCTCGTCGCCGGAGAGCAATTTCCACATTGGGCCTCGTCGATCATGGCCTTTACTCTAGCCAGTACTGTGGCCTTCGAGGTGTTGGGGCCGCCATTGACTCTCATGTCAATCAGACGAACGGCTGACACCGATGAGCAGATTGGTCAGTAACTATTCAGACTGGATCGATTCAAGAAAGGCGAGCAAATTCGCCAACGGCAGGCCTACCATCATAGGTTGCCCATTAGGCAGAGCCACCGCGATTTGTTGGTCTGTCTCAAACACCGTGCCAAAGATTGGCATTTCGCCCCCATGGGCGAGCAATTGTGAACGACCATCAATCTGTTCAGCTATGCGAACTATCGGAAACACACCGTCGTTTTCGCCCGCCAATTTGGTAAGGTCGGGTGTTCGAATAGCCAGCATTTCGGCCATTGGCCCGTCTCCGGTCGCTTCGAAGCCGTGACATTGCCAGCAATACGTCCGGTACAAATCACTTCCCTCACTGACGCTGACTTCCTGCGCTAGTGCAGGCCCCGTGACTAACAGTGCCAGTAAAATCCCTCGATAAACCTGCATATTCTCCTCCAAATCGCTGCCACAAATGAAGATCCCATTAAACAGTATAGCTAAGGAACGTCTTTGACCTTGCTCATGTTGTCCGCACCAGCGGGAACATTGGCGTTTCAGTCGAATAGCGATTGAGCACGCGCCTAATCTAATCCAGGCAGGCATCCAACTACGCCACTTCGTCATTGACCTCACCACCCTTGCGCTTAGACGGCACTCCTTCCAATGCGTTCAAATGCCAACGAATTCGCCAGAGGTGATAGGACACGCGATGTAACCATCTGAGGGCATCCAAGCGAGCCCAGACCACGTCGTCCGGCAGACTGTCAGTCGCAGCGTCGGAGATTAGCAAGTCTCTGCGAAGTTTCCTCTGTCGTCGCAGAAAACGGCGAACGCGATTCAGCGTGATTTCACACTGCGCTGGATTGTTGATTTCCAAATAGCCATCAGTCGCTGCAATCGCCACTGAAGCAAGCCGTTTCAAGCGCGGATCTTTCGGCAACTCGCCTATCCGATCATCTTGGCTACACCGGTAAAGCAGCCGATCAAGATGATCGAGCACATGGTACATACCCTTGATGCTGGATATCTCTGCGTCGGACCTGCTGGGCAGTTCTATCTTGTCTAGGTACGAGCGCGCTTCAGATACAGCAGTCTCAATGCTGTCCCGTCCATAATCGGGTCCGCTTGGCTGAGATGCCCCGATACATGACCGAAGGTGCGCCACTTCGGCCCTTACAATGTGTTCGACTGCAACTTTTGCTGCGTCCACAGCTATTTCCGGCATCCCGAGGACGAGAGGATCCAAAGATCTCGTTAACTCAGCCCCTCTGTCGGGTACGAGCGCCTCGACAAATCTGGCGAAGGGTTTCGCGAACGGCAGGATCAGCGCCACGCCTATGGCGTTGAAGAAACTATGGAACGCGACAAGCGCAGTCAGAGAGTTTTCAGCCCCCGTCCCGCTTACAAAGACCGCAGTAAACGGCCCCAGCAGGAAAAATGCCATTGCCCCTGTCATCACGTTGTAGATTACATGAGCAAAACCGGTGCGGCGCGCCATCGTGCCCCCGCCAAAGGTGGCCAGAACAGCGGTGACGGTTGTCCCCACGTCCATTCCAATGACGAGAGCCGCCGCTTGAGGGAAGTTCACAGCACCGGCGCTTAACGCAGCCAACGCCGTTGCAACACCAGCACTCGAAGACTGCGTCACCATCGTGATAAGGACGCCGATCAATACAAGCTTCAGCCTGCCTAGCAATGTATCTGGCGGAAAATCGGCAGGAGTAACTACGCCGCGAAACGCGTCAAGCCCGGACTTGAGTTGCTCGATCCCAATGAAAATCAAACTGAACCCGGCCAACGCCAGCCCAAGGCCGGAAACCGCTTTTCTTCCCGAAAGCGCCAGCAAAGCCCCAATAAAAACAACTGGCAACATCACTTGCCCCAAGTCTAGCCTGAACCCCAAGAGCGCGACGAGCCAACCTGTCATGGTCGTTCCGATATTGGCCCCAAAGATGATCCCAAGCGCTTGGGGAAACGTGAGCAGACCAGACGCGACAAATCCGACGGCCGCAACGGTGGTCGCACTGGAAGACTGGATTGCAGCTGTCGTGACCGCGCCTGTTACGGCCCCGGTAAACGGTGTCGACGTGAACCGGCCCAAAATATCTCGCAGTCGCGCCCCTGCCAAAGCCTTCAATCCGTCCGTCATCAACAGCATTCCGACAAGGAACAGGCCGATGCCGCCCAAGGCTGGTAACAGGTTCCAGAACATCACGAATTGCTTTCCACCCTAAATCTCACACCGCCTAACATGTTTGCTTTGCATTTAAGTCCGACGACAAACGACAGTTGGTTTGCATTCAGACTCGCAGACCCGACGCCGCGAGTTGATTGACATAGATCAAAGCACCAACATGAATTACATAGTGAAATTCGAATGTTTCAACATATTCTACGTTCACCGTCCTGTCCCCAAGTAAACACAAAGGTGAATGGAATTTTGAAGGAGTGGAAGTTCCACCCACGGGGGCTCGGCAGGAGTGATGGCGAGCCCCCAGTTAGTTGATTGGCGCCCAATGCGCCCAGACGTTGAGACACAAGGCATTCGGTGCGGCTTTGACCATAGGATTAAGCCGCTGCGCCAATCGAGACAAAAAGAGAAGGACGCCACTGACGACGTTCGGAATGGGCAGTTGGCGGAAATCACTTATGAACTCTGTTGATCCAAACGAACAGAAACTCAGACGGGCCCTTACTACCCCGTTGCTCACGCTTTATGGCCTTGGGGTAACGGTCGGAGCGGGCATTTACGTTTTAGTCGGTGCAACAGCAGACATTGCCGGACCGTTTGCGGCGCTGTCGTTCGTTGTAGCTGCGCTCGTCGTATCACTCACCGCGCTTTCGTATGCGGAACTCGCAACTCGATTTCCTGTCAGCGCAGGTGAAGCAGCCTACGTTGAGGCGGGATTTCGGAAAAACTGGGTGGCGGTTTTCGTTGGTCTTGCGGTGGCAGCCTCGGGCGTTATCTCCGCTTCTGCCGTTGCAATTGGCGCAGCATCATACCTTCACGCTTTGACCGGTTTTGCGATCCCTATTTTGACTATCAGTGTTGTTTTGATCATGGGTCTAATCGCGCTTTGGGGGATCACTGAATCGGTCTTTGTTGCGGCTGTCATCACGATCATCGAGATCGCAGGTCTTCTTTTTGTGATTGGCTGGGGCATGTCGATCCAAGATCCGCAGGGATACGGGATCAGTTCGATGCTTCCCCCGCTTGAACTCGACGCGTGGAAAGGCATTTTCGCTGCATCACTTCTTGCCTTCTTTGCATTTGTTGGCTTCGAGGACATGGCCAATGTCGCGGAAGAGGTTAAAGACCCTGTGCGCACCATCCCAAAAGCGATTTTGCTAACGCTCATTCTAGCGACCGTGTTGTATCTAGGAACCTCAATGACGGTTCTACTTGTTGTTCCGATCGATGTCCTTTCGACGTCCGCAGCACCCCTCGCGCTTGTGTTTTCAAACGCCCCTGAGGTGATTAAACAGGGCTTTTCCGCGGTCGCCATTGTGGCGACAGTCAATGGAGTACTGATCCAGATGATTATGGCCTCGCGGGTGATCTACGGACTAGCTGACCGTGACCATTTGCCGAAGGTTCTGGCGATAGTCCCTAAAGCAACGCAGACACCATTAGTTGCTACTTTGCTGGTCGTGGCGATCATCGTACTGCTTACTCAAACTATACCGATTGGTACTCTGGCAGAGCGCACATCCCAGATCGTTTTGGGCGTCTTTGTGCTTGTCAACATTTCGCTGATCCTGCTGAAGATGCAGCCGGACGAGGCCGCCAAGCACTTCCGCGTTCCTCTTGTGGTACCGATCCTTGGCGTGATCACCAGTGCATTGCTTTTCGGATCTGGATTTCTCTAACTAGACAAAACGACCCAAAAGCCTCAACGAGCTGCCATGGCATATGACGACTGACCAAACTTCCATAGGATCAAAACTTTCGGCCTGGTGGCATAGAACGTTTGTGGATCTGGTTCAGCAGCTGCAATGGTCCTATCTGCCGCCATTGATGGTCTATTTTGCGGCCGGCGTGTCCGGCCTGACCTCGGTCGTTGGTGCTTTTTTCCTAAAAGACTACCTCGATTTATCCGCCTCTTTCGTTGCAGGGCTAGCATTTTGGGCTGGTATCCCGTGGATACTCAAAATGCCGCTTGGTCATGTCGTGGACCTGTTTTGGCGCTGGAAGTCCCTGCTGATCTTGTTCGGCGCGTCCTTGATCACGTTGTCTTTGCTCACCATGTACGGGCTCGTGACCGCACCTGCGCAGATGTCCAGTTTCATGCCGCTGGAAGACTGGTATGTTGTTGCCTTGCTCTTGGCGCCTTCGGGCTATGCAATTCAGGACGTCGTTGCCGACGCCATGACGGTTGAGGCGGTGCCAAAGGTTGACCAGAACGGCGCACCATTTTCGCCGGAAGAAACTCGTGCACAGCACACAACGATGCAGACCTTGGGCAGAGTTTCGATCATTTCCGGGTTTGCGGCGGTTGCGGCTGTAAACATCTGGATTTTCTCTGGAACCGAAGAACTGCAAGAATCCGAACGCCTTGCGCTTTATGGCCAAGTATATCTGATAGCTCTGACCATCCCGGTGTTGTCCGTTAGTGGAGTCGTTCTTCACAGCTTTATCCAGCGTCAGCTTATTAAGCGCGGCCACCCGCCACATACGCCGGATGAAGCCACCGAAGTCAAATGGTCCATATTGCTCGGCGGCCTTGCATTCGTTGTGCTCAGCATCGTGCTGGGAACCGCAGATTTCGCATTCGCACAAGAGACCGTTTTTGCGGTTTCCCTGACGGTGATCCTTTACCTCATGTCGCGTCTGCTGAAGGAGTTGGAACCAGCCCAAGCCAAAGCCTTAATTGGGACAGCGACAATCATTTTTGTTTTCCGTGCCGTTCCTCTGCCGGGAGCAGGCCTGACCTGGTTTGAAATCGATGAACTAGAGTTCGATGAGCAATTCTTAGCAATCTTGGCTTTGTTGACTTCGCTGCTGGCGCTGCTGGGGTTAATTGTTCTCCGACCGTTTATGGCCAATCGCTCGATTGCGCATGTGGTCGTATTGCTGACAATCGCTGCGGGCGTTCTAGCCCTGCCCAACCTTGCCCTCTATTACGGCGTGCATGAATGGACAGCCGCGCGTACCGGCGGAGTTGTCGACGCAAGGTTCATTGCCATTCTTGATACAGCCGTTGAATCGCCGCTTGGACAGATCGCTATGGTCCCGATGTTGGCTTGGATCGCCCGCAATGCACCCGTTCAGTTGAAAGCGACTTTTTTTGCGGTGATGGCATCATTCACAAACATGGCATTGTCGGCCAGCAGCCTTAGCACCAAGTACCTCAACCAGACATACGTCGTCACACGCGCTATCACCAACCCTGAGACCAGTGAGGTCACTTCAACCGCGGACTACAGTCAACTTGGGTACTTGCTGATCTCCGCGGCCCTGATCTCAGTGATCGTTCCACTGGCCACTGTGTTCTTTGTTCAAAAATCGCGCTTCCGAACGAGCGAATGATCACAGGTTTTCGAGCTCTGCCAGCAGTGCTCTGAGATGTGAAACCGGGACGCCGATGTTTGAGCCACCAAACTCGGGCAGGATCGCAGCATTGATGGCAACGACCTCACCCCGCCGGTTCAATGCTGGCCCCCCGCTTCCACCGGTCGTGGTCTCAGCGTCATAGACGATGGCGTTCCCACTTGTCCTCGCAATTATCCCCCGGCTTGCCAACGGGTGAATCTTGCTTTGAGTAGAAAGCCGGGACGCAATCGACCAAAAGTTCAACGTTCCTTCTGCCTCCAGTTCCTCTAGAAAGCCCGGCCCAGCCTGCGCGATCAAAGCTTTCAAACCCGTTGGATATCCCAACAGATAAAGCTCTTCACCGACGCGCGACGTGGCATCCGCCAACGGAATTCCGAGGTCCTGAACGCGGCTTGGCTCAACTGCCAAAATCGCCAAGTCTGCGGCTTCACTAAACCGGACCAAACGCGCCTCTATTGGTTCCGTCTGATCAGGCAAATAGGCCAGCAGCCTCAACATCTCTGGCTCAAGACCAGCGTCGCTCAGCGCTTTCTCTCGGTTCACCGAGGTCCAGGGCAAAGCGACATGGCGGTTGGTGGCCATCAATGGCACCCCAGCAATCAAAAACCCTGTTCCGGTGAACTGAAATTCTGCAGGTTCGCCGGTCCCGTCCGGTTCGATCCAAGGCTGGCCAAACGGGGTCTTCAGGTTTTCTCCGTTAGGTCCCAAAACGTGCCGTAATATCTTCCCGCTTTCCACGTGGCGCAATCCATAAGCTCCCTGAAGGAAAGCTACAGATCGAGTGGAGGCAGCTATCACCCGCGTGGGTGCCCCCGCCCGTTGCTCCAAGGTTCCAAGACGCTGCTCAGTCGACAAAACCTGGTTCTCAAAAGCGTCACGCAACGAAGCCAAGTCATCAGGCGTAAGTGCATCTTTTCGCGTCTGAGCGAGCATAACCGCGACCGCTTCGATCTTGCGGGACTCCTGTTCGATACTATCCGCCAAGCGCCGGTCGTTTTGGTAAAGCAGGTACCCAAACCCCGCGATCACAAAAAGCGTCGCAAGAACTGTGATCCTGAACAATATCGTGGTCTGAGACGCAAGCCGCCGCCCACTATCACGCAGGGCACCAGACATCTTTTTAGCGAAAGGTCGGCGGCTCGCTCGGGCGTAGGCATATGCGTCACTAAAGATATCTTCGACCGTATGGTGCGCGGGAAATGAGTGATCGCACAACCTGTATCGAGACATAGGGCCCTTTTCGCCGAACTCGATCATGTCGCCGTGCCTAAGAGACACCGATGAAGCATTTTGCCCGTTTACCCACACATTGCGCCCTGCTGACGCGGTTACCGTGTAACCTTCGTCAGCCCATTGTAGGGTGGCAACATCGTTATTATGGGGAGGCAGGTCATCCCTAGGACGAAGGCTTAGCACCCTTTCATCGTCAACTGAAACAGTTAGGGTTTTATCGACAAGCCAGTTCACGTTTCCGCGCGATGGACCTGTCAGGCTCTCCAGAAATGCCCGCACCTCACCTTCACCACCAGTCCCGGAGGATGTAATGCTACTCGCTTCTGGATTTCGCATTGTGACCCCCTATCCAAACGCGTGAGGGCATTCTACCACGCTGCAACAACAAACCCATGGCTTGGTGCGAATGTACATAAAACGCATTTATACAAACACTTGCGATGTCCGCCCGGATTCAACCAAAAAACATCTATCAGGCCGCAGCTCAAAGAAGGCCGATCCATGATCGGCCCTCTGCTTTGGCATTTTCAAGCCCCGTATCGAGCCAACAGACCGTCTATTTCGACGATACCTTGATCTTACGGCTGGGATCCTGAGGCTCAGTCTTCGGCATTTCGATATGCAGAACGCCTTTGTCGAATGTTGCGGAAATCTTGTCGATTTCAACAGTGTCTGGCAGCGACATGGCTCTGGAAAAACTGCCATAGCTTCTTTCGCTGACACGTAGATCGCCCGTTTCATCATGCGCAATCTTCTTCTGACCGCGCAGGATTAGCCTGCGATCCTTGATTTCAATTTCCACATCATCCTCTTCGAGCCCTGGCAATTCAGCCGTCAGGACAATCGCAGAATCCGTTTCTTGGACATCGATTGCCGGTGAAATCGCACCTGTCATGTCAAGAGACGGAAAACCCGTGCGTTGCGCAGCCGTTTCCATTGGTAGGAAAGGTGATCCTCCCCCGAAAAAACGCGACATCAGGGTTTCCATTTCACGCCGAAAGTTGTCGGAGAGGGGATGCGTTCCAGTGAAAAGTTGCGGGGATTTTTTGTCTTCTAGCATTTTTTGAGCCTCCTCCTTTGGTCTGATTTCACGCGCGCAACATTGTGACAGAAAAGGCGGTCAAGGACCTTGATCTTGCGCAAGCATACAACCTCATCCATCGCCAGATCGCTCGCACCGGTTGAACGAACAGAAACGGGAACCGTCGTCCAACAGACTTGCCAGATCGTGCTGGAGTTAACACCAATCTCAGTAGTCTTGATCGGAACCCTAGGTCAGCTTAGCGTTTATTCTAAATGAGCCCGAGTTGCCTACCTTTAGCACAGTGGAGCAAAACCGTATGAAATGGCCTTATCTGGCGCTGATTTACGTTTTGCTGATCTTGGCACCCTTGGGTTTTTCTTGGTCTCTGGGATGGCCACCGCGATCATTTCATCAAGAGCTCGCGTCCGGGCTTGGAATGCTTGCTTTTTCAATAATCTTAGTCGAGTTCCTGCTGTCTGGGCGGTTCAGGTTCATCTCTTCCGGTCTGGGTATGGATGTAACCATGCGGGTGCATCAGTTGATGGCGCGTACAGCACTCGGCTTTGCGCTGATACACCCGCTTCTGTATCAGGGTACGCCGTCTGGCGGACGCCGACCGTGGGATGAAACAAACCAACTTACGATTTCGACCGACTTTTCTACGCTGGTATCGGGCATCGGCGCATATTTTTTACTGTTCATTCTGGTCGCCTCGGCAATTGCGCGTAAATTCCTTGATTTCAAGTACGAGACATGGCGCCTCTTTCACGGGCTGGGAGCCTTGGTGATTGCCTTCCTGCTGTTGCATCACACGGTCTTTGCTGGGCGCTACGGTGGGCATCCACTTTTGACGTATATCTGGCTTGCCCTGACCAGTGTTGCAGTTGGAGCTTTGCTGTATGTCTATCTCGTTCGCCCATTGCGTAAGAGGAAAAGGCCGTGGCGCGTCACGTCTGTGTCTAGACTAACACCGAGGCAATGGGAGTTGCGCATCAAGCCAGATGGTCATAGCGGACTAACCTTCGAAGCAGGGCAGTTTGCCTGGCTAAATGTCGGCCACAGTGCTTTTTCGCTGCAGGAGAACCCATTCTCGATTAGTTCGGCACCAGCCGAAGGCCCCGATGTTTCATTCGTGATAAAGGAGCTTGGGGATTTCACATGTGGTCTTGGACAGATCGCTCCGCAAACCACTGCCTATCTGGATGCCCCGCACGGGAATCTTTCGATCAGCCACCGCACTGAGAAAGGCATTGTTCTGATCGCAGGTGGTGTCGGGATCGCGCCCATGTTGAGCATTATGCGTCAAGTTCGACTGAGTGGAACACAGCACGATCTCAAGCTTGTCTATGGTAACCGGGTGGAGGAGCAGATTGCTTTTCGCCAGGAGTTATCCAAAGAAGACACAGTATTTGTTCTATCCGAACCGCCAAAGGATTGGTCCGGAGAGACAGGCTTAATCGACGGTCCTCTGTTGGACCGCAATTTGTCGTCTGAGCAATATGAAAGCTGGCTTTTCGTTCTTTGCGGCCCCCCTGCTATGATGGACACCGTCGAAGATCATCTGATTGAGCGGGGCACCGCGTCACACCGGATTTTGTCTGAAAGGTTTGACTATGATTAGACTGCTCAGAAACCTGCCCGCACGCCAACAAGTGAAGGTCACGGTGTGGTGCATCAGTTTAATAATCCTCGTCGCTGTCTTGGCCTTTTCTTTAAGGTAGCAACACAAGCCATTGAGCCAAGGCCAGTTTCAAAAATTGTCAGCCAAAAAGGTCGATTTGCTTCGAGGTGTAGGTCGTCACTAACTTCCTTAAATAATGCTGCGGGTGGACAGCAAAATCGTACCACAACTCTTCCGATACGCTCCCAATTAGCGCCTTTGATGGAGATCAAGGGCAACGCGCGCGACTTATTCATAATCAGCAATCTATTCAGACCGATTTATGGGAGGATCGGAATGACCGTACTCATCGTCTTTGCTACAGTCGAAGGCCAGACAGAAAAGATTGCGCGCTTCATCAGCGGTGTC
This sequence comes from Ruegeria sp. HKCCD7559, assembly GCF_013110575.1. Taxonomy (NCBI): domain Bacteria; kingdom Pseudomonadati; phylum Pseudomonadota; class Alphaproteobacteria; order Rhodobacterales; family Roseobacteraceae; genus Ruegeria; species Ruegeria sp. HKCCD7559. Next base: position 18,664 of record NZ_WVQU01000008.1, on the reverse strand, counting down.
GCGAAGAATGCCGGTTTCAACACAAAACTGATCAATACCGATGAAATGCCCGGCCATGTATCGATTGACGATGTGGTCAAGGTTGTTCTTCTGGCCCCTGTCCACGAGCGTAGGCACCCCGAGTCATTCGAGGCTTTTGTCGCCTCAAATAGAGATACCCTAAGGAAACGAAAGTCTCTCGTGCTTTCCATCGGTCTAAAAGCTGCTTTCGCGTCAGGTCGAGAAGAAGCGCGCGACTATCTCAACGAAATGCTTATGCGAACAGGTTTTGAACCAAGTGCGACGGCGTTGGTCGCAGGCGCCGTGAAGCCGGAAAACTACGGGTATTTTGAGAGGGAGATCCTTAAGCACGTTGTCTTGCTTGGTCGAAAAATCGATCCACAAGATGGGGTACGGGAGTTTACTGACTGGGATGAACTGACGTCAATTGTGATAGATTTTCTTGGCGGAACCGGTCGGGCAAATCGACTTTAACCTCAAGCGAGTACCCAATAACAACTGGCTGTTCCCGCATTACCCGATGAACGCATAGAGCCACCTATCCCAGCAAGCCACAATCGCCAGTTTTCTTCATCAGTGTCCGAATAGCACTGGTAAACTTGTCTGCTCCAACATTGCTTGCGTCGTTCCCCCAAATACCGACTGACGCAAATGGGAATGCCCGTAAGCGCCCATAACAACGAGGTCGGCCCCCAGTTCTCGTGCGCGTTCCTGAATGCAGTGTTCAATTGAATTCCCGCCGCACGGGAACTGCGACACGGTCACGGTGCAACCGTGATGGCTAAGCCATCCAGCTAGATCAGTTCCGGGCACTTGACCTTCTACGTCATCAGGCGACGGCAAATCAAAACACCCAATCACAACTTCGTTGGCCGCCAGAAGAATGGGTAAAGCTAAATGCGCAACCCTAGACGCAGGCAGGCTATCATTCCATGCCAAAAAAATGCAGTCGCGTTGGGCAAACGGATCTCCGTTTATCATCAGGGCTACCGGCGAATGGAACAATACTCCGTAGGCGATCTTATGAAACAAATCGGGATCTTTTCGCAACTCAGCGTCTAGAAAGGCGATATCAGAGCGATTGGCTTGGCCAGCCACAAGATGCTTCAACTCTGCTCCAGATCCCATAAAGGCAATTACATTTGCAGATACGCCCTGCCCGACCAGGAGCGCTTCAACTTCTGTGGCGCGGGACTTCAAGGCGGCATTTTTTCTGTTAAGAACATCCAACCAGTTTGAAGGAAGACCCGCCTCAACGAACCTGTTTGATCCATACTTTAGGTAAGGCAGGTTGGGTAAGTCCGCGATCAACACGCAATTCAAGTGACTGTTCTGGTTACGGGAAGTTTCAGCGCATTCCAAAATCGACGCGTCGTCAGTATCAATTCCTACGTAATATGCCACTGTTCTGTGTTGCATTCCCGACCTCCGTCCGGAATTTCAATTTGCCCGAGAGCCGTGCGCACGGATTAAACCAACGAAGAGACAATGTTGTTGATCGCTCTTCTTACTTCGGCAGCATGAAGAACTCTTCCAGCACAATCTTGCCGTCCGCCACCGAATACACTGCGATCTCGCGCAGGGTCATACGCTCACCCGTAGCCTTCTGCAGCACTTCAGCTCTGAAGCGTACTCCAAAGCGGTTGGGTGGGTGGACGTAGGGCCCATCCACTTCTAGTTCTTGGATTTCATGCGACGCCAACCAATCCTCTCTTTTTCCCTTGATGGCTTCTCGACCCTTTGTAACGCGGAATTGTCGAACCGGAGGCACAACCGCCTCTATCGACTGCGCGTTTTCGGCATAGATCTCATCAACACTTCCAAGGCCCCTGCGCTCACGCATGGCCTGGACGAATGATCTTCCGATTTCAATCAACTCTTCCATGAGCCCCCCCCTGAATTACCGTTGACTGTACCACTTCTTGCCCGCTCAAATCTTGACAAGGATCAATGAGCACAAGGGGAAATGCAATGAGGCCGATTCGTACTCAACTCTGCTCAGCCAGAAGTAACACACTTAATACAGCGCCACATTCGCATCAATCTGCAGGAAAGGCGGACAGCGTCAGCACGCTAGTGTCGCAGTTGCTATTTGGTTTTTAGTCAGCGCGACCGTGCATTGGCGGCTGGTTGCAACCTAAAGCTGCCATGGAGATGTAATGGTATACAAGAGGAAGTGCTGAGGCGATTGCCACGGCCGTTTTTACCAAAAACACATCTTCGCCCTTGCTTGCCAGACAATATCCGGCCCCCGCTCCTTCCCCCCGGTCTTGCGGGAGAAGGCCCTTCGCTTTCAGGTTCGTATCCGCGCGATGCCTTTTGTCGGAGGCCAGCCGCTTCCCCGCAGGCTTCTCACCTGCCCCGCTTTGACCGCGTACGGTCTCGGCGGTCCCCGGTTCGACGAGTGTCTGAAGACGTCCGTCGACCGGTGGGTTCCGTAGACGCGTTTCTGCACCGGGCCAGAAGGAGCCGCGTCGGTGCGGGATGGGGTAGTCCCCGAACCATAGTTCACAATTGGAGGCCGGTCGTGAACGTACCGTGGTCACCGCTTTTCTTGATCGTTTGCCAGGGAAAGCAGCAAGTATAAACCGGGCGCAACGGAGACGGGGAGACCCATCCCGGCCCGGAACGTCCGATTTTGCGCTCTTGCTGACTAAGTGTATTGATCTGCTTTTTTTTGGGGATCTTTGTGTTTCGCGCGGCCGCAAGTTGTACAAACTTTAGCTGACCCGAAACGCCGCAGCCCACCAATAGCGCAGGCGGTTCGGGTCAGCGGCTCGACACAGAACCTAACCAAATTGTTCTCTTCCTGTTCTTTTGTTTGTGTGCAACCTTTGAGGGGGTCGCCTCGTTTCAACCAGCGCTTTCTGAGCAAACGGTACTGCCTTGATGGATCACCGAAGGTACTGTCAAAGTGCACCGCCACAATGCGTATTCCAAGCTCGGCGTAAGTTCACAGGCCGAGTTGTTTTCCGCTGCCACGCGATACCTGGCATCAAAGCAAACTTAGTCGTGGGAAGTTGACAGGCTACAAAATTATTCCGATTGCCGGAATCTGTTGAATACGGCCTAAAGCCGTCGTTGGCACAACCCAATGACAATGTCGGCTTTTGCGTCGCTCGCGGGAAGGAGATTGGAAAGCCACTGAAACGTGGCTTCCCAAATGGATAGAGAGGTTTTGGCTCCGTCACGACCCGTCGAAAATCAGGAACACGTAGGCCATAAAGGCGGCCAGATGCACGACGCCCTGAAGCGCATTTGTGCGGGTTCCTACGAAGGTCAGAATGCTGATCCCAAGGGTCAGAGCCAGTAGCACGATCTCAGCGCCTCCCAAGCCGAGCTCAATCGGAAGGCCGACAAAATGCGCAGCGATCAGAACTGCGGGCACTGTCAGGCCGATTGTGGCCAGTGCTGAGCCAAGGCAGATGTTGACGGCCCGTTGCAGCTTGTTGGCGCGCGCTGCGTCCAGAGCAGCCAGCGCTTCGGGGGTCAGGATCATAGCAGCCACGAGGAAACCGCCAAGCGCAACGGGCGCGCCAAATTCCAGAAGTTTGAAGTCGACAAACAGCGCGAGCTTTTTGGACATCAGAACCAGTGGCAGCATTGCCAGAACCAGCCAGACCACGTGAAAGCCAACACTTTTGGTTTCGAGATGGTGCGCGTCCGATCCTGCTGTGGTTGGCAGTTCATCTGCGGGCTGGCGGAAGATTTCTGGTTTGCCGGCGGTCTGATAGACGAGGAAAATGCCATAGAGCACAACCGACATCCCGATCATAAACACTGTTTGCAGGGCAGAGAGGCCACCGCCGGGTGCAGATGTGGTGAAGCTTGGCAGCACAAGGCTTACGATGGCGACGGGAAGCAGGACCACGAGATAGGCATTGGCTCCCGAGAGGTTGAACACTTGCAGCCCATGGCGCAGGCCGCCAATCAGGAGGCTCAATCCAACCAGCCCGTTCATCACGATCATCAGCACCGAGAACATAGTGTCCCGCGCCAGTGTCGGGTTGTTGTCCCCGGTCAACATAACCGCTGTGATAAGCGCCACCTCGATGCCGATCACCGAGAGCGTCAGGATCAGTGTGCCATAAGGCTCACCGAAGATGACGGCCAGACATTCCGCGTGATGCACCACACGAAACACCGCAGCCAACATCACGCCAAAGATACCGCCCAGCAGCAGCCAGGACATGCCAGAGCCCATGGCGGCGGGCTTGATCAGATCACCGGCGAAGGTCAATGCGACAAACACCAACCAGATCAGTACCGTCGCTTTCTCCGCGCGCAGGATGTTTGAAGTAGAAAAAGTCATTTTGGGTCTCCTGCCTTAGCGTTTCTGGGTTGGTGCAGATTTGAGACTGGTGGTCTCTGCCGCCTTAAAGTTGGTTTGTTCAGCTTTTGCTGCAGGTGCGACCGTTTTAATCCGCACAACAACCAAGGCTGTGAAAGCGGCCATCACGATGGCGAGCATCCAGTTCATGGCCAGGTCGCCAAACACAGCCGAGACAACGCTTGTCAGGAGTGGGCCGATAATGCCGCCAATGGTGAACACAAAAAGCATGGTTACAGCACTCGATGCTACATAAACGGGCACGGTCCGGTCCATCGCATGCGCCAGCAAAAGCGCATAAAGCGTGAGCATCGATCCACCGAGCAGAACCAGACCGACAAATAGGAGACGGTAGAGGGGTGTTCCCACCAAGCTCGCATGGCGAACACCATCCCCGGTGGAAAAGAATGCGAAGATCAAGAGCGCGAAAGTTGCCACTGCGGAGGCGACCAGAATGACCTTCCGGCGGTCCATCCGGTCAGAGGCAAGCCCCAGCGGGTAGAGAAACAGGATACGCCCGACGTAGACCGCGCCCATTGCGATCGCTACGTCCACGGCGTCGACGCCCATGGTCGCCGCCCGATATGGCACAACATTCATGAAAACCGTGGAGACTATGCCAACAGCGAGCGCGCCAAAGGCAGCTGTGGGGGCATCTATGAAAAGGGCTTTTACACGCACATTGGCCCGCTCTTTGCCTTCCGGTGGCGTGCTTGGCGCGGCTGCAATCACGACGATAGCGAGACAGTACAGCAAAGACACCAACACAAAAGACTGGTTCAAATCGTCTGGAGTCACGATCACGATAACCTGGCTCAACACCGACATCAGGCCCAGAATGATGGCAAACACCGCAAGCAGGCGCCCGCGCGACGTCCCATCCACAGTTTCGCTGATCCAAGCGTCGCCGATGGCAAACAGCCCGGCTGTGGCGATGCCTGTCATAAGCCGCACAAACAAAAGGGTGGGTTCGTGATCTGTGACCGAAAAGAGCAAAGCCGCAGCCGTACAAATAGCGGCGGCCGCCGAAAAGGCGCGGATGTGGCCAATACTGGTGATCCAACCAGCGATGTAAAAGCAGCCAATCAGGAACCCCAGCGAGTAGGCCGCCGGTGCAAGCGCGGCGATTTCCTGCGAAGCACCGGTTTCCGCGAAATACAGGGCGACAATTGTGCCGGACGCCGCGGTCACCAGTTGGATCGCGGCAACAGCAATGAAGAGATATTTGAGAGTGTGAATTTGAGCGCTGAAACTGGGCATATGCGCACCTTTGAGAAAAATTCGGGGTTGGACGCCCAAGGCAACTGTGTCGATTGCCTTGGGCCGTGGGCTTACTTCAGATGAAGGTCAAAGAAGGCGTTCAGCTCGCGCAAAGCATCTTGCGATTCCGGGGCATCGACCATGAAACCTGCGATGTAGTCGCCGTGCGCCTGACCGTCATAGACGTGCAGGTCGGCAATCACATCCGCATCCCGCATGGCGCGGTGCATCCGCACTGTATCGCTGAGCAACAGATCCCGCGTGCCACTAAGGAAGATTGCAGGCGGCATCCCCTCAAGGTCGCCATAGACCGGAGAGAGATACGGATCGTCGGCGTTTTTGCCGCCCGCATACAGCTCAAAAGTGCCCGCGATTACGCCCTCATGCTGGCCAAGCGGATCAAGACCTTCGAGGGTTGTCCAGCTGTCAGACACATTGGCAAGATCGGTGGCGGGCGTGCCAGCCATGATCGCACCCGGCACCGGCAGACCTGCGTCCCGCAGTTGCAGAGTTGTAGAAAGCGTCAGGTTGCCGCCCGCCGATGTCCCAAACATGGCGATTTTGGCTGGATCATAGTTCTGAGTGATCTCGCCCCAAACCGCAATCACGTCATCGGTTGCTGCCGGAAACGGGTGTAGGGGCGGGCGACGGTAATCTACAGAGATCACCTCTACACCCAGCCCATTTGCCAACCAAGCGGCCTCCATGATTGCCGCTTTGCCGCCGTTGAACACGAAAGCGCCGCCATGAACATGAACAAAAACGGTGTCGGCCCAACGCGGGTCGATTTCCTCAGGCGTGACGAGATATGTCGTAACACCCGCGATCTGACCAACACTGAAATTGGCTCCGGTTTTGGCCAACATCGCCTCGGCCCCTTGCGCAGACGCTGCATCAAATTGGGCTTGGAAAGACAGCCACTCTTCCAGTGTCTCCGGAACCGCCGGCATTCCTACGATCTCGCGCGAGCCAATCAACTCGGCCAATTCTGGGGATACGCCCACTGGGACAGGCACCGTGCGCTCTGCCAACGGCAAGCCATCAGTCGCGGTTTTCACAGGGGGTTCAGCGGCAAAGGCCGGTACCGAAAGCGCTGCAACAAGAGCAGTGGTCAGGGCAGTTTTCAGAACGGAACGACGTTTCATTTCAATCTCCTACGTTTTAGGTGTCCGTGTTTGTCTTTGATGAACCTGAGGTAATTTCGCGCCTTGCACCTTGCGACCGCCGAAAGTGATCATTTGACGACAAAAGGGCGTCTGCTTGGGGCTTTTGTCTTGAAGCAGACCTGTGATGTGCAAACCAAGGGAGGCAGGTGGCAAAATAAAGCCCCGGTCGGACAACCGCCGACCGAGGCAATGACGCGAAGCGTTGATCAGGATGTCTGATCAATGGGCAGGGCAATCGGGAAGGCCCAGCCATCTTCAAGGATCTCTGGACCCGGCTGATACAGGCGCACGACGTAGTTCCACCCGTCCATGATCGGCAAACAGTTCACCCGACCATCCTCACAATCCCCGAAATGTATGGTCACGGTGCCGTCCTCGTTGGGAACGGAAGTCACGTTGTTGACCGAATAGGCCCCTGCGTCGTTGGGCACCATGTAACCGCTCGCATCATAGACTGTGACCGACCAGAAACCGTCTACAGGGACGTCGCCGACAGTCAGGATGTGGGGAATTGTGCCATCGCCCAACACCGGATATTGGCCGTCATGAACCGCCGCCGCAGGTGGGTTGCCGCCCCATCCGGCCGCCGCGCCGACCAAATGCGAGATTGGATTTACGGCGTCGGCCGTCCCAAACACCTCAAACGTGTTACCACTGAGCCCTTGCGCCAACGGAAGCAGCAGTTCGCGTGTCAAATCACGGGAGGCGGCGTCCCAGTTTGGTACCTCAAAGCTTCCGGCGTCAGACTGATGTACTTCAATGGCGTCCTGAAGCGTGTTGGTCAGGGCAATGTCTGATGGGTCATTCTCGTCTGCGAACGTCCTGAACAGGACCGACATATAACGCGTGCCGACCTCCTCTTCAGTGAAATGGTAGGTGCCCGCGTCATGTACAACGCCAACCACATAGTGATCCTGGTTGAGAATCAGCATGGACATAAAGCGCCCTTCGGAGTCTGGCAGCACAATCGAGGCGGGCTCGGTCAGATTGATCACGACGCCGGAATAAAGTGTATCACGGTTCATGCGGATCACATCCTGCGCATCCAGTGGTACCGGTTCGCGGATATGCATCAACCCACCAAAGCCACCCAGATCAACAATGCGCTGATGATACATGTCGGTCTCAGCTCGCACAAAATTGGTCACATTCACCGTCACCGGGGCCTCCGCAAAAGCAGGCACGGCAAGGCCTGCGGCGGCAACGATGGCAAGGAAAGAGGATACCGTTTTCATTTCAATCTCCTTTGGGGTCAGAGCGCTACCGTTCCAATTTCGGTCGCTTTGTTCGGCTCATTCCTCAGGTAGGCGGCCAAGAATGGCGTTGGGATGGGCCAAACACTTCTCAAAGTGATCAATCGACGACATAGTGAGCGCGTGCGCGACCCGATGCAGAACTCAAGGGGTTTACTCCCGACACTCGACGCCCTGGACCAGATGGCGTCCCCAAGGCTCGTTGAACGTGCGCTCAAAGATGTTGGGTTAACCCGCACGGTGCTTGAAGGCCCTCCGGTTCCGCTGCCGATACGGTATCATGCACAGCTTCTGGAAACGATTTCCGGCAAAATTGGAGAGCGCCATCTCGGGGCGATCATGGCGAAAGACTTTGCCTACTCTTCTCTCAACCGGCCTGATCCGTTTTCGAGCTATGCGCTTGGGGCTTCTCGGTTGGACATCGCCCTTCAACGTGCCGCCCGGGCGCTGCCCTTTCTCCAACGAGGGACCCAAATTCGCACACGAACCGACGGAAATTGTCTGGTATTCAGTTTCGGGGTGCAATTTGAAAAGAGCATCGGGGCTCAATTGCTTGAGCAGGAAATTCCTTCGATCCTAATCGCTCTTGTGCGTCCCTACCTTGGGACAAGCTGGGTGCCAGATTGGGTCGAACTTCCGGCTGAGCACAGGCTTCAGAAAGTTGCATTTGCACGATTGCTCGGCACAGAAGTCCGGGCCAATGCAGATTTTCCGGGGATCGCAATTCCGATGTCGCAACTTCAGACGCCGACCCGCCTTGACGAAGGCGGACGCGTGCAAATGACGGCTGCAGGCATAGAGAGGTTGCGGTTGAACCGCCCGCCCCGCACACATGCCGAAACGGTACGCCAAGCGCTTCGCATGCAACTCAACAACGGCAGCGCCGCGGTCGACGATGTCGCGGCGGCGCTTGGGGTCGGGGTTCGGACATTGCAGCGTCAGCTTCGGATCGAAGATGTGACGTTCAAGGAGATCGCGCTGTCCGAACAAGTTAGTCGGGCAAAGATGCTCTTGAGTGAAAACGACCTGAACCTGTCTCAAATCGCCTTTTATCTTGGTTTCTCCGAGGTCAACAGCTTCCGGCGCGCGTTCCGCACCTGGTTTGGACAATCGCCGACACAGTACCGTTCTCGCGCATTCAGCTAAGCTGCGGCATAGCGATTAATTCATCGAAGTCTGTGTCTGCAGTTGCTGCGGCTCCTCTTTGATCTTTGGAATGCGTGGTGAAAGCACACAGACCTGCAATTGCAGGTCACTTTAGGTAGCCGCAAGCGGACATTAGTCCATCCTGCAGCGAAGGTCCATTTTCCGCCCGTTCACGACGAATGCTGTGCTGGTCCCTAAGGTCTACTTAGGGCTCGGTGCGGTCATTCGGTGTATTGGGTTCAATGTCTGCTCTAGCGGCAAAGCGACCGGTCACTCGGCAGGCGCATGTATCCACTACAGTGCGGTGTGCAGTCTGCTACCGAAATAGCGTTAAAACCGCCTTGGACGATCAAGCATTAGCTGGAGCACAAGCTGTTCTCTTCCTGTTCTATTGTTTATGTGCAACTTTTGGAGGGGTCGACTTGCTTCAACCGGCAAGCTTCCTCAGCAATCGGTACTGCCTTGATACACGTAAGCTTTTGGATGTGCGACCAGACCCTAGAATGTGCCAAACGGAGAACAACATGAGCGCTAACGCGGACAGCGGTCTGAAGGGCAATCGAGACGTTACAGATACTGAAGGTGACTATTCCATCTATCCGCACATGGATGGGATCAAAAGCTCGATGTCGTGGAAGCTTGGCTGTTATGGAGAACGCGGCGCTCTTTCCAAGGACATGATCGGGAGCTTGGCTGAACAGTTTGACCTGCCGACTAAGCTCGTACGCGAACTCTCTGTGTTTCTTGGGAACTGCCTCAATAACGACGACGACATCGCAATCAATCTGACTGAGGTCCGACGCTCGCAAGCGATTGAACGAGGTCAAAAGCACCTCAAGCAACTTTTGCGGAAAGCAAAACAGAGTTCCATTGGTCCCCAAGAACTCCGGAACGCATTGGGCTCGCTTTCGACTTATTTCGCGGCGACGCCAGAAGATGGAGACCTTCTTGACCAAGTCCTCGACAAGCTTGAGACCGCAACGACACTTACTCAGGATGTCATAGATGACATTCGGCACATCCTTGTGACCCCCGGCGCAGTTGCAGAGATGTCGCCCCGAGACAAGCGGTTCTTGCGCGACAAACGCCGTCAGTACATCGTCGAGAGCTGCTGTTACATCTGGAAAGATGCCGGTCGCCCTCTGACCTATACAACATACTCAGACGGGCGCCCCGGAGGACAACGGCAAGGTCCGCTCGTCAACTTTATCCAGGCTGTCGTGAAGATGATCACCGAGCCGGGGCAAATCCTGAGCGGTGAGACGATCCGCGTGGATATAGACGATTTTCGCGGCAAGCTTGAGCGTGAAGAGAAAGAGCGTTGGGCGCCGCCGGAATTGGCCAATCAATACACTTAGAAGGAGCAAGCCCGCGTTGTCATGGTCACGGCATGACACGCGTTCCTGCCATACCCCCTTCTGACGACCATGCGCACCGGCAGGTTGAGACAGCGATTGACCAGTTGGTCCGATTGCTGGCTGCCCAGGCAGTACGGGAACTGGGCCGGAACGCCTCTGACCAAAAGGAGGCGCATCAGGATGCCACAGATCAATGCCAAGAAGAGCCGACCCCGCAAGCTTTTGACGGTGAAGGACGTCGCTGAACTGGACAATTGCTCGGAGAAGACGGTACGCCGTGCGATTGCGGCAGGCCTGCTTGAGGTTATTCGGGTGGGCCCCGGCGGACGCCTCATCCGCATTGATCCGGCAGCTCATGCCGCCTACCGGCAGACACATTGCTGGTAGGAACTCACGTCTATTAATGTCCATTTATGTCAATGCGTTATGTGCATTTCGGGAAGAAGGCCAGCCCGTAAGTTTCTGACTTTCTGTGCTACGCTTTTCCCGAATCGGACCTCCTGTCCACACCCGTCCACCCGAGACCTGACATGTCCAAAGGAACACAGACCCGATGACTAGCCAGAGCCCCGTTCCATTGACAATAGCCTTCGTCAAAGCCGACACACCGATGTTTGCCGAGCTTATCGAACAGCTGCGCTCCGATAGCTCTCTGACAGACGGACGCCGCCGCGATATGATCTCCGGCCTGCGCCGTGCATCCAAAGCCCTTGGATTGCCTCCTGAGGATGTGCCTTGCGATAGCCGCTGGTTGCAGCCCCGTCTTTCCAAAGTCACACCGGCTGCACTCGGTCTTTCACCAAAGAGCTGGCAAAACGCGGTCAGTGATGCACGGGCTGCGCTCGCGCATTTCGGGCTGGTGGAACGGCGCTTCAACCGGATCGATGATCTGTCTCCCGATTGGCAAGCGCTCTGGGCGAATGTACTGGCGTCCGGCGACAAGACATTGCAACCCGCGCTCTGCCGCTTCGTGCATTTTTTGAACCGGCAGGGTGTCAAACCTGCCACTGTCTGTGAGGAGCATGCTCAAGCCTATCGAGTAGCCCTTGAGCATAACGAGATCAGCAAATCTCCTGATGTTTCACATCGTGCCGCTGTCAACGGCTGGAACCTGGCGGCTCGACGTATTTCACAATGGCCCAACGTCACTCTGCCTCTGGAATCGCGCCAGAAGGTCATCACTTTTCCGGTGACCGCGTTTCCAGCGCCCTTCCAAACCGCTCTTGCAAAGCTGATACATCGTCTGTCCAATCCAGACCCCTTGGCAGATGACGGTCAAAACAGGGCACTCCGACCCCCGACCCTGTCCCAATACCAAAGACAGTTGGTTCGGTTTGCCTCCGAACTCGTTCACTCTGGTATCCCGATCGCGGAGATTGGTGGATTGGACATCCTGATCAATCCGATGATGGCTGAACGGGGTTTGCGCCAGATGTTATCGCGCACCAACAACCAGACCACAAAGATGATCAGCGAGATCGCCGCGCTGCTCCGCAACCTGGCCCGGATACTCAATGCATCCGATGACACCCGGGACGCGCTGTCGGGGCTTGCCGCGCGCCTTGCGGTAAAACCTCAGAATGGCATGACCCAAAAAAACCGAAGCCGGCTGCGGGTGTTGCAGGAGGACCGGCATCAGCAGCGCCTGCTGCTTCTGCCTGAACGGGTTTTCGCGCGACCACGCGGCACCTCCAAGCCGTATGGCTGGGCTCTGGCGCGCGAAGATGCGCTCGCCATCGCCATCCTTCTGGTCTGCCCGGTTCGCGTGAAGAACCTGGCTGACATCCACCTGGAACGCCACCTGCACCGTCCCGGCGATGGCCGAGCCTACCTGGTTCTGGAAGGCGGCGAGACCAAAAATGAGCGACCTGTCGAGTTCGAGATCCCACGGGATGTATTGCGCATGATCGACGCCCATCTCAAAACTCGCTGTCCGGAACTCTGCCCCGCGGGAACGCCTTGGCTGTTTCCGCGCCGAAAGAGATGCGATCCAATCGACCCGAACGCCCTTTCGGCACGCATCTCCAAACGGATCCGGAAGGAAACGGGGTTGGAGATGAATGCCCACCTGTTTCGGCATTTCGCGGTGATGAACTGGCTCGACGCCAATCCCGGCGGCTACGAGGTTGCGCGCCGTTTGCTCGGGCATTCGGAGGTCAGCCACACCATCAACATGTATTCCGGTCTTGAGGCACGGTCGGCGACACGCGCCTTTGCTGACCTGGTCGATGCCAAGAAAGGGCGTCGCTGATGAGCCTTATTCTGCCGCTCGACGAATGGCCCGCGCAAGACCAGGAGATGTGGCTCAACCTTCAGGCGGGAGGTGGACCGATTGACGATTGCGGCGCGCTCTCACATCTACGCGCGACCTCGCTGAAGACTTTGGAGTTGCGCTATGCCCGATGGCTGCAATGGCTGATTACAAGTGATGCGAATGCGATCACACTGCCTCCGGCTCGACGCGCGACTCTGCCGCGCCTGTCCGCTTGGCTTCGGGACCTCTCACACACCCGGCCAATGACCCGGTTGATGTTCATTGACGGCGTTTTGCGTATCCTCTCCGCGGCTGACCCGACACAGGACTGGTCCGCTCAGCGGAGATTGAAAGCGGGATTGAAGCGCACCGCAGGACGGGGTGATCGGGATCGCAAACTTGGGCGTGTGTTGTCCAGCGAGGTTCTATTCCGTGCAGGGCTGATTCTGGCGACGGGTCATGCAGAAGCGGCGCCAACATCGCTGCGCCGTATGATGTGCCTGCGGGATGGCACCATGATTGCCATGCTGGCTTTGATGCCGATGCGGCGACGCGCCTTTGCCGGCCTTCGGATTGGCATATCCTTGCATGTCACAGCAGACACCTTGACCGTCGCGCTCCCCGGGGATCTGACCAAATCAGGGCAGCCATGGGAGGCTGTTGTTCCCCAGAGTGTTGAGCCTCTCTTGCGTCGTTATGTCAACGAAGTCCGCCCCTATTTTTTGGAGCGTGGCCAACAGCAGCACGATGTCCTATGGGTTGGCAAAACTGGCTTACCTTTCAAAGAAAACGCGCTAGGCCCCGAATTGCTGATCAAACGCTTAAGCTGACGGGTCGCCGCATCCCACCGCATTTCTTCCGGGATGCCGCCGCAACGACATTGGCGCGCTCCTCTCCGGAACACGCAAAGCTGATCCGACCAATATTGGCTCATACGAGCTTCGGAACGGCAGAGCATCACTACATTCACGCCCAAACCATTGAAGCAGGCCGCGACTACGCGGATCTGATCAACCAGAAGAAAAAGGTCTGTCGATGACCCGAGTCGCAATCTATGCCCGTTTCTCCAGCCAGATGCAGCGAGACGCATCGATCGAAGACCAGATGCGACTGTGCCGGGAGCGGGCAGAACGCGAAGGCTGGACCATTGTTGAAGCCTATTCGGATCGGGCGGTCTCTGGCGCGTCCATGTTGCGTCCCGGGCTGCAAGCGCTCTTCAATGCAACCCAGGAAGGACGGGTTGATCTGATCTTGGCGGAGGCGCTGGATCGCTTGAGTCGAGACCAGGCAGACATCGCTGCGATTTTCAAACGCCTGAGCTTTGCAGGGGTCGGCATCATGACTCTGACCGAAGGCGAGATCAGTGAGTTGCATGTGGGTCTCAAGGGGACCATGAACCAACTGTTCCTCAAAGATCTGGCAGAAAAACTCGGCGCGGTCTTCGCGGGCGGGTGGAGCTTGGACGCTCCGGTGGCGGCAACAGCTATGGCTACGACGTCGTCCGGCGTCTCGGGCCCGACGGCCAACCTGTTACGGGGGAACGAGTGATCAACGCAGCGGAAGCTGAGATTGTCCGACGGGTGCTTCAAGAGTTCACCGAAGGGCACTCCCCAAAAGCCATTGCGCGCCGCCTCAACACCGAGGGTGTCCCAGGCCCCCGTGGTAAATTATGGCGTGACACGGCAATCCGGGGGCACCGCACTCGTGGAACCGGCCTTCTTAACAATGAGCTCTACATCGGCCGCCTGGTCTGGAACCGGCTGCGTTACATCAAGGACCCGGAGACCGGCAGACGTGTTTCCCGTCTCAACGATACCTCCGAATGGATCATCACGGAGGTCCCAGAGCTGCGCATCGTCGGGGATAAACTTTGGGAGGCGGTCAAACAGCGGCAGGGCGAGATCGAGGCTGATCCCCGCGTCAAAGCCATCAAGGAAACCAAGTTTTGGGAGAAGCGGCGCAAGAAGCACCTTCTGACAGGTCTTGCATTCTGCGGCACCTGCGGAGGGCCGCTCGCGACAGTCGGGCGCGACTACCTCGCCTGCTCTGCCGCCCGCAAACTCGGTACTTGTTCCCATAGGCACTCCATTCGCCGCAATGTCCTGGAAGACGCCGTTCTGGATTTGCTTCGTCAGCGTCTGATGCAGCCCGACGCAGTGGCCGCTTTTATCAAGTCCTTCAGCGAAGCCGCCAACGCAGAAGCAGGCACAGCGGAGGAAGTCCGGACCCGTCTGCAATCCGACCGGGACAAAGCCGTGCGCAAACTGAATGGGCTTTATGACGCAATCGCCGAGGGCATTCGCACCACCGGACTTCAAGCAAGACTCGAAGAGCTTGAAGCGCAGATCGCCGATCTTGAGGCGAAGCTCTCAGAACCTACGCCCTCACCGGTGCGACTGCACCCAAATCTGTCCGAACTCTATCGCTCCAAGGTCGCAGATCTGGCACAGGCGTTATCGGATCCGTCGATCCGTACAGGAGCCTTGGAGATTATCCGGGGCTTGATCGAACGTGTTACGATCCAACATGAACGGGATGGCGTGCAGATCGAACTGGAGGGTGCCCTGGCAGCAATGATTGGGCTGGCCCAGAATGAACAAAGCCGCCCTGAGGCGGCTTGTTCGAGGCTCTGTTCGACCAAGGTGGTTGCGGGAGTAGGATTTGAACCTACGACCTTCAGGTTATGAGCCTCACGGGCATATGTTTGCTGATATTTGTTAAAGCTGTTTATTTATTTACTTATCAGTATGTTGCCACTTTTTCCGATTGCTTCATGTATTCTCAACATTGTTCAAATTTGCTCCCTGATGTAGCACCAGTGTAGCACCGTCAACTTTTTGGTAGCACCAAGACAATTCAAGGATACACCGTGGCCAGTCACCGTTTGAACTTCACCAAAGCCGCCCTTTTGAAAGCACCCGCCGCGAAGAAAGGTTCGAGGGACTACTACTATGACGAACGGGAAGCGGGGTTGATACTGGCAGTGACAGCGGCAGGATCAAAGAGCTTCTACTTGTACAAACGGATTGAAGGGCGTCCAGAACGGCTACTTCTGGGCAAGTTTCCAGACATGACTGTGGAACAAGCCCGCAAGGCAGCAGCAAAGGCCAAGGGTGGCATTGCGTCTGGGGCTAACCCTCAAAAAGAGAAAAAGGCCGTGCGTGATGAAATGACCTTTGGAGCGCTCTTTGCCGAATACATGGACAAGTACTCCAAAGTTCACAAGAAATCATGGAAGTATGACGAGCGGGAAGTAAACAAATATCTGTCGCATTGGTTCCGCAGAAAGATATCCAGCATTGATCGGGCCGAGGTAGAAAGGCTTCATGCGAAGATCGGCAAGGACAACGGCTTGTATCAAGCCAATCGTTTGCTTGAACGTATTCGCTCCATCTTCAACAAGGCGATTGAATGGGGATGGAAGGGCGTGAACCCCGCTGTCGGCATCAAAAAGTTTCGGGAACAAAGCCGCGACAGATTCTTGCAGCCTGACGAGTTGCCCCGGTTCTTCGAGGCACTGGCAAATGAACCCAACGAAGTCGCACGGGACTTCTTCATGATTTCCCTTCTCACAGGTGCGCGGAAGTCCAATACGCTGGCGATGATGTGGAAGGATATCAGTTTTCAATCGGCGACATGGCGGATTGAGGAAACCAAGAACGCCGACCCACTGACTGTTCACCTTCCCCAGCAGGCAATTGAACTGCTGATCGAACGGAAATTGAAGTCAGACAGCCCCTATGTGTTCGAAGGCTCAGGCAAGAGCGGCCATCTTGCGGACCCCAAGAAGGCGTGGAACCGGATTCTAGAAGAAGCTGGAATCGACAACCTGCGCATTCATGACTTGCGCCGTACCTTGGGCAGCTATCAAGCGGCAACCGGGGCCAATGGATACATCATTGGGAAGTCACTTGGGCATCGGTCGCAGCAATCTACCGCAATCTATGCACGACTGAACCTTGATCCGGTCCGGGAGAGTGTGGACAAGGCGACCGAATTGATGTTTTCAAGAGCAACCTAGCGTGGGAATGAGCCCATAGCTGCCCTTCACGATGCCATGTATTTTATGAAATTGGGATGCTTGCAAAGTAGATGATATGTCGAAAACCTCGCAGAAAATCTCATAAAGCGGTCACTCAAAGTACCGCGAGTGGAGGCGCTAAGCACCTAAGTCTTCCCTAAATTAGCTCTTCTGGAATTCCTTCCCCTCTTCACAGTGGGCATTGTAATAGTCGATCAATTGGTCTTGGAACCTCATGAGAACCGCCATGTCGTGCTGCATCTCAGGGATTCTCGCTATTTGGTCACATTCCGGAATGAGGTGTTCTGCCAGACTGAGTGCCATCAGCTTTTCGGTGTGGCGATCAGAATCCGCCATTTCGCGCATTTTGTCGTACAGTTCCACGATTTTCTTGTCCTTCAACTTCGCCATCTTAAGGACGAAATAGAAGAATTTTTGATTGGAAACTTTGAGCTCTATGGCAACAGCCAGCTTAATATCATTTGCACGATTTCCCGCACCAGAAAACAATCCAAACATCTAACTTCTCGCACCATTTCAAATTGATAGCACCGAACATCATATTGATACTTTCGTCAAGTCGCTGTTTTCTGACATGGATCGGTCGTTCAGGAAGCTGAATTGGTCCCAAAGCACATCTCGCGTTGCTGATCCTGATGCTAAGTGGAGCGCTAGTCCGGATTGCATGTGCCATTCCAAATTCACCGTCAACACTGTCAGCGCTGTCAGCCTCTGGCATTATGCTGGTTTTTCCTGAACAAGCAGAGTCATGGACCAGGCTGACAACACCCTTCCCGGCACTGAGGCGGCACCTATTACACCATGGCAGCGCCTTATGACGGGCCACGGCTTTCTGCCAGAGCTACACCGCCTCTATGATGCCCGGTTCATGCTCGAACTTGAGATGTTGGTTGGCCCCAAGGCTGATGCCGGCAATCTGCGCGCGGGCGTTGAGGCCGCAGCGCGGGCCTATATCCGCGAGCGGCGTCGCATGCGCAAGCGCAAGCCGGGTGCGATGGAATATCGCCGCCTGTCCGCATTGTCGGATAAGCTGGAAGCGGTCTCTGTTGAACTCGCCCGGGTGCAGGATTCGCCAAACTGTTCCGGGAAACTGGCCGACGCACTGGAAACGCAAGCCCGATCATCCAACCCAAGCGCCGCCGGAATAGCAAACCTGATCGAAGGTGCATTTGGCCCCGGCGATCCTGTTGGCCATATCGCGGCGTTTGTCGAATTGTTGCATAAGGCCACCGCAGAAACGGTTGCTCTGGGCGAGCATGACACCCCAAGCAGCTATTATGAGGCCGATCTGGATCGTTGGTCTCGCAGGCCGAAGAAAACCGAAAGCCAGCCGATTGCGGCGTTAACCCGCGCCTTTCGCCCCTATTGGGAGCGCAACGCCATGCGCCCCTTTAATGCGGGCCGCTACGATCCGGCCACAAAGCAAAACAAAGCAACCGCAGTAGATGCGATTCATTTGATCGGCCAAAAACTTGATCCGGACCTGACGCGCGCGCGTGTGGTCACGGTAATGCGGGTGATATAGTCATATTTTCGCCACATTATGTGGCATTTAACCGGCATGTTTTCTTACGTAGGAAGTAGTTTTTCTTTCCTGCTTCACGCGTTTCGACCTGCCCAATCGCTCTCTAGGTTTCTCTTCATCGATCAAAATTGATGGAGGTTATCATGATCGCAAAACAGGCAGACACCCTGCTCAAACCCGAGCAAGTCGCGGAACGCCTCGGCGTGTCCACAACCACCCTTGCTACGTGGCGCTGCACCAAGCGCTACCCGCTGGCCTATGTCAAAGTTGGCCGCTTGGTCCGCTATCGCATGGGAGATGTAGAAGCGTTCGAGATCGCGCGTCTTCAGG
>NZ_WVQU01000007.1:0-203833 GCF_013110575.1 Ruegeria sp. HKCCD7559 | reverse complement strand
GAAGGTCGTAGGTTCAAATCCTACTCCCGCAACCAAAATAAATCACTTGATTACAGCTTTTTACCCGCCGCCCCAAGGCGGTGTTTCTATTTGTGCCGATACCGCTGGAAGCACTGTGGAAGCAACAGGAGCGGAGTCGTCCTGTGGTGAATGTGCAACAAAGGCTAGGCGCCGAGCCAGCGCACGTGTGGTCTACCTTGCTGCACCTCGTTCAGATAGGCAAAAAGGCTGATGGCATCCCCGCCTTTTTCACCCGTCGCGAAGTCTGCCCACAGTCCGCTGTCGAGATTGATCCGAAACGAACCCCGCGACCGATCTGCGCGGGTGGGATTCGGCGCCACCCATTCGCTCCCGATGATCCGGCCATCTGGCAACCATTCGGCCAGTAGAGTTTGCAGATTGATCCGGGCCAGTGCAGCAATGCCCGCAAATTCGATGGGTTTCCAGTTACCAGTCATTTGCAACCACCTCCTGAAGACGCGCGATCTCGAACGCTTCTACATCTCCCATGCGATAGCGGACCAATCGGCGATGGCCGGATGCGGTAAAGGTGTTGAGAACTCTGCCAACACCTCACATGGACTGACCGCAAAATGCCCTGCTCAACTTGGATTTGGTGAAGCGGGTTGCCGGGGCTGAAAATTGCAAAAATTTTCGAAAAACCTTAAACTCAGCAGATTAAGGCCAAAAGCCATTTCCGGTTTTTGACAGCAAAGTCATACGAAAACAGAAAATTCCCGGCTGAATTTTATTTCGTGGAGCCAAAAATATGACTGACAAAAACACCTTTATTGACATGCACACCCACCTGTTCACGGCGCGATATCTGCCGTTGCACAGTATCTTCTACTCGTTCACTTCACTGTATTGGTTTTCGCTTGGGTTGGCCTTTCTGGCGGTTCGTTTGACCCGCATGAGTGACTTCAGCAAACTCGCGACGGAAGAACCTGACCAGGACGATTTGATCGACGCGTTGCTCGATCACGATGTGGACCGGCTTATGCGGGCCATTGCACATCCAGTTCGCGAGAAGATCAGAGAGTATCAATTGACACCCAGCCCCAGCCACCAAGATTGGAAGGACATAGAGGACCTGATCCGAGCCCTAAACGATATTGACCGTGATATCAACTATTCAAGGGCGGGTGACCTCCCAATAGGTGTTCAGCTTGTGGGCGGCGACAGAATTTCTGAAAGGTCCGTCTTTGGAGACAGTGGCACGGACCCTGATTTGCTGGACCGTTTTCTGGCCGAGGCCTTCAGGACCGCTGGTCAAAAAGCGGCAGAAAGCGATTTCTTTCATGAAGCTGCACACTTGCCGTCGGGTGAGGTGTACAAACCTGGATCTGATGCCGGCTTTCGTGCCGTCCGCATTCCAATCGGTCAAATCGGCATTATCTTTCAGTTTCTTGAATTCTTTGTCATCATGACCTTGTCCGAGCGAAACCGGTTCAAAGCGCTCAAGAGGGATTTCAAGAAGGATGGTCAGGCGAGTGACCCGGAAGCCAGCCTTTTCGTGGGTATCCTGCTGGATATGCGCCGTGCCTTCGACAAGCTCAAGGAATTTTGGATGCCCGGATTCCTACCGCCGTATTTTGACTTCACCGAACAAATGGACCGGATGCAGTCACTCGCAGCTGAGAACCCGAATGAATTGATCAATTTTGGTGCGGTTGACCCGTTTCGAGGCGGGAACTGGAAACAGATTGTCGATTCAGGCGTTGCACGAGGAATAACGGGATACAAAATCTATCCGCCCTTGGGGATCCGGCCGATCGATATGCGCGGCTACCAGACCCCGGTCGCCCCTGGGCGAAGTCTGGACAAGTACAGAGAAAAAGCGCAGAACCCTGCGCCCTACCCGATGGCACAGGCCAAGATGGGTGACATCATTCGCCATTTCTCCAGCCACAACCTGCGTTTGTTTGCCCATTGCAACCCGATGGGGTTTGAGGTGGAGACAGGATACGGCGTCTATTCCGATCCAGAGTTATGGAAGCACGCGATGGAGACCCACAATGCCCGGAACCTTTGGTTGTTCCTGGCTCATGGTGGTGGGGCAAAAGAAGTAGATTGGATGGGGTGGGCAGCAACCAACAATTTTGACCAAACATTTGCCTATCGTGCTATTCGCCTGGTTGAGGAATTCGACAATGTTTATCTTGGCTTGGGTCATATTTTGGGAATTATGGATCCAAAGCTTAAGCCAAAGATATTCCAGCGGCTAAAATCAGTACTAGTGGGCAAGAGAACCAAGAACGCACCGCACCACTTCCGGGACAAAGTGTGTTTTGGAACGGATTGGGCGATGCCCCTGATGGTCGGCAGAACCCGTGAATACCTGATCGAATTTGACACGTTCTTCAGCGATCCACAGATCAGTCCTTGTGCACCTAACTTCTTTGAAGGAAATGCAAAAAAATTCCTGGGTATTTGATGGGTTTTCAGGCTGAGAGTGCCTGACCGGCGTCCATGACAACCTGAATTTCCGATGGTCCTGTTTCACACGGACTCCCAATACCTGAGGCGATCTCTGAATAATATATTGTGCATTGTAAATACATGTTATGTTGGTTGGGGGGTATTTTTATGAGTCGTATTTTGGAAGAGTCCTATAGGGCCTACGAACCTCGTCCTTTTACTGCGGATCAGCGCAAGGATGTCACCCTGTTGTTTGGTGGGGTTACGTGGCGCGCCGAAAAACTGCTGGAAGGCCTGTTCAAAAGCGCGGGCTACAATGCGCAGCGCCTGCCTGATGTGACAGTTGAAGACTTGTACCTGGGACGTGAACTGGCGGATGTCGGACAGTGCTGCCCCACAGCTTTCACGACGGGCAACTTGTCGAGTTTTCTCAGAAACGAAGCCGAGGCTATCGGCGCTGACGAAGTGGCCGAAAAATATGTTTATGTGACCGCCGGGGCCTGCGGAGCCTGCCGTTTCGGTCAATATCACCAAAGCTATGAGCTTGCGCTGAAGAACCTGGGGCTCGAGGCGTTCAGGATGTTTCTGGTTCAACAGCATGAAATCGATCAGTCGAAAGGCAAAGACGCCGGTTTGCAGACTGATATTCACCTGCTGCTGAGCACGGCCTTGGGCATGATGGCAGCGGATGCCATTCAGGATCTGGAATACCAGCTGCGGCCCTATGAGCTAGAGCAAGGCGCGACCAACCGGGCGGCGCAGAAGGCGGTTTCCGAGATATACGACGCCATGTTGAGTAGGCCGAAGCAAATGCCGAAATGGGGATCGGTCCTGTGGCATTCGACGACCAGACGCTTTCTGAAGGCCATGAGGCGTGCACGCGACCACTTTGAAGACATCCAGCTTGACCGATTGAGGGTCAAGCCCATGGTCAAGATCACCGGCGAGTTCTATCTTGCCACCGCCGAAGGGGTGCAGAACTACAATATGCACAAATGGCTTGAAGGCGAAGGCGCCGAAGTTCAGCCGGCACCGATGGTCGTATGGTTCGATTACCTGATGCGGTATGGCGGACAAAAGCTCAAGCTGGGCTTCGGGATAAAAGACAAAGCGCGTCAGAACTATGCTCTGTTGAAACTTGGGCAGCGCTTTTTCAGGTTCAAATACGATCAGATGCGCCGGATGCTTGGGGGCGTTCCCCGTCCGATGCCCGATCAGGACAAGCTGCGGAAACTGGCGGCTCCTTTTTTTGACAACATGATCAACGGGGGTGAGGGTGATTTGCTGATCGCCAAGGCGATCTGGGCGCATACCCAGCGAAAGGCACATATGATTTGCGAGCTGTCGCCCTATGGCTGCCTTCCAAACACTATGAGCATCGGCGCAATGGCGGCCGTACAGGGCCGGTATCCCGACATGCTGTATGCCCCAATCGAGGTAAAAGGGGACAGCGACGTACATGCTTTGTCGCGGTGCCAGATGGTGCTGGCAGACGCCAAGATCCGCGCGCAGGAGGAATTTGAATCTGCTCTTGCCGCCGCCGGGTTGACTGCGGACGAGGCCAGAAAGCGCGCCAAAGAGCATCCCAAGGTCAACACGCCATTTTGGAAAGTTCCCCATCGCGGCGCCGTGGGTACGGCATCCAATGTCGTGCTTGAGCTGGGAAATGCCACGTTGTGAAATTCGCTGGGGTAGATATTGGATCGACAACTGTAAAAGGCGTCGTGGTAGAAGATGGCGAAGTCATCTGGAAAGCCTATGGTCGTCACAAAACACGCCAGGCCGAGAAAACCCTTGAACTGCTGTCGCAGATGGAGCTGGAGGCCGGCCTGACCGCCGGTCGCGATGTTGCCACGTTTACAGGATCCGGGGCTGGGACACTGGCAGATCATGTGAACGCGCGGCAAATCCAGGAAGTTGTCGCCGTCGCCGCCGCTGTCGAAGCGTTGCATCCGGATGTGCATTTCGTGTCTGAAATTGGCGGTGAAGACATGAAGACGTTGTTCTTCACGCCAACCTCCGCGGGCAAGGCCAAGCAGGTCTATATGCAATCAGCCTGCAGTGGCGGTACGGGCACATTTATCGAAAAATCCGCACGAAAACTGAACATTTCCCCGGACGAGCTGACCACTCTGCCATTCGATGGTCAAACCCTTCATCGGATCAGCGCTAAATGCGGGATCTTTGCAGAGACTGACGCAAACAGTCTGGTCAAGGCCGGAGTTCCCAAGACCGAAATCATCGCAAGCTTGTTTGACGCGGTCGTGCGGCAGAACCTGGCGACTTTGACAAAAGGCAACACCCCCACACCATCAGTGCTTTTGCTGGGCGGACCGAACATGTTCTTTCAAGGTCTTCAGCAGGCATGGGCAAGCCATTTGGCCGCGCTCTGGGACGAGCGCAATGTCGTATTGGAAGCAGGACAGAGCGTCACCGATGCTATCCTGGTTCCCGGCGATGCCTTGTACTATGCAAGCCTTGGCTGCGTCGAGATCTCTCGTCGGGAACAAAATGTATCCAGGGCCTATTCCGGCACGGATGGCCTGAAATGGTGGGTGGAAACGGGCCAACACGGTGAAAAGGCCAAGACCGGGCAAGAGGCCTTGGCCCGGAACGGTGAACTCGTACGGTTCCTGGAGGATTTTACGCAACCCGTGATCCAGATGCCCCACCCCGTTGCGGCCGAGGCATACTATGTCGGGTGCGATTTCGGCAGCACTACGGTCAAGGCGGTGGCGTTGGACCGCGACGCTGAAATCAAGGCTTCGGTCTATCAGCATAGTCAGGGAAACCCGATCGAAGACGCCAAGTCCGTTTTCCGCAAGTTGCGCGATGCAGGGATCGAGGATATCGGCGCTCTTGGCCTGACGGGGTACGGGAAAGATCTGCTGAAGGATATTTTGGGGGCGGACGTGCCAGTGGTTGAGACGGTCGCACATGCGGCTGCTGCCATGCACATACATCCCGACGCAGACGCGATATGCGACGTCGGTGGGACCGATGTCAAAATCATGCTGTTGCGGCAGAAAGCGGTCGTCGATTTTCGGCTCAATTCCCAATGTTCTTCCGGCAATGGGGCGTTTCTTCAAGGCGTTGCCGAACGCTATGATGTCCGGCTTGAGGATTACGCCGAAAAAGCCTTCAGCGCCAAGCGGATGCCGAAACTGATGATGGGGTGCGGCGTGTTCCTTCAGTCCGACATCGTGAACCAGCAACGCAAAGGGTGGGCGGCAGAAGAAATCATGGCAAGCCTTGCTGCGGTCCTGCCCCTGAATGTTTGGGTCTATGCCGGGCAGTTTCAGAACCTCAAGGCCATCGGCAGGAAGTTTGTCCTGCAAGGCGGAACACATCGAAACCTGGCCGTCGTCAAAGCCCAGATCGATTTCATCAGGGGTAAAATTCCTGACGCGGAAATTACCGTGCACCCTCATGCTGGCGAGGCCGGCGCTTTGGGCGCCGCCCTTCTTGCGCTTGAACACGTGAACACCGGGCAAACGTCCCGCTTCGTCGGGCACGACCGCGTCGAAGAACTGGAATATGTCAGTACAACCAACAGCAAAACCACCTGCAAGTGGTGTGCGATGAACTGCAGCCGGGCCTTTGTGGATGTTCAGATCCCCGGCGGCCGTGGCCGGGCAAACAGCAAGGTCCCTCTGGCGGAAGGGTGGGAGCGGGTGATTACCGGCAATTCTTGCTCGAAAGGGTTGATTGAAGACGCAGCCGAGATGAAAGCGCGAAAAAAGCAAATCGACGAGGAAGCGAATGCCAATCCAAATATTGCAGAAAGCGTTCGCGAAGGCGCCTTTCGCTAAGTCCAAACCACCCAAGCGGGATTTTCGGATCGGCATCCCTCGGGTCCTGAACCAGTGGTCGACGCACAGGTTTTGGACGACATTGTTTGTTGAACTGGGAATCAATCGCCGCAATATCGTCTATTCGTCGGACACATCGGAAGCACAGCAGCTGAAATTCGGAAAAGGGCGTGGTGCTGTTGATTGCTGTTACCCCGTCAAGTGCATGTCCGGCCATTATGGTGAATTGCTGGACGGGCAAAAGCGCCCCATTGATATCCTGTTCGTTCCCATAATCCTGACTGTCCCATCCTTTTTGCGGGGTCATGTTCGGGAAAACATGGCCTGCCCGCGCGTTATTGCCGGCCCCGAAAGTACACGAGCCGGATTTCGGCGGGAAAAGGACGTGTTCAAGGAAGTGGGCGTACATTATCTTTCGCCCGCCGTATCCTTGGCAGACCCACAAATTGCGACCCGGCAGCTGTACGATGCCCTGAAGGGCGTAATCACCGACTTGCGCTTGGCTGAACTGCGCGCTGCGGTTTCCAAAGCTTATGACGCCCTTCAAGAGTTTGATCAGAGTCTGCGGCGGCAAAGTCTGGCGGTACTGTCCGAGTGCGCCACACAACATCGGCCTTGCATCCTGGCCTTGGGCCGCCCCTACCACATGGACACCGGAATTGGCCACGCCATTGAAAGTGAGTTGCAGGCCTTTGGTTATCCGATCCTCTGGGGTCAGTACCTGCCATTGGACGCAGAGATACTGGATTGGTTATACGGCGATCTGATCAAAGCTGGCCGAATTCAAAGCCCTTTTGACATTTCGGATATTTGGAAAACGTCTCACAGTGCAAACACCAACGAACTTCTTTGGGCTGCACGCTACGGATCTATTATGCCGTGGATAACCTGTTCAATCCGGTTTTCAAGCTATGAATGCGGAATGGACCAGCCGACTTATTCACCAGTCCAGGAAATTACCGAAGCGCTTGGAACGCTTTTCTTTGTGTTTCAGGATCTCGATGAGACGAAACCTGCCGGCTCTGTCCGAATTCGCGTGGAAACCATTGCTTACTATCTGGAACAGAAATCGCCGAATATCATTCAGAGCAAACTGGAGGCCTTGAAAACAGCACCACCTGAATTGTTGTTGCCAACTTGATCCAACGGCCGATTTTCAGGGCAGTACGGCACCCGTTTGCGGGCGCGAGGCCAAAAGCGGTTCAGGTTGTGTTGGCGTCTCGACGCGAAATTGACTTCTGAACAAACAACCTGGGGCTTATCGACTAAGAAAGGGATTTGAGGGATATTTTGCATAGAGCTGGCGCGGGGGCGATGCTTTGCTGAAACACATTGTGGACTCTGAAAATCCGATCGACGATGGAAAAATAAGACGAAAAATGCAAGTTGTTAACGTTGCAGCCTTTATTGCGTCGCTTGGGTTCGGTTTCACAGCTTTCTACCAGTTCCAACTTGGACCAGACTGGAGATATCTCGCATGGGTAAACTTTGGTCTTGGCTTCGCGGCACTTTTGACGATGACGTTGGATCGCTTCGGCCTTGAGGTCAAAGTCGCTTATTTTACAGTGTGGTTATTCCTGTTTCTGGCCCATGACATCAGCGTCGGCAAAAACGGTGAAGATCATCTGGTCTTGCTGGTCGGCCCGCCCTTGCTTTTTTATTTTCTAGGGGCCGCATATTGGCGCTGGATCACTTTGATAACGATCCTCAGCGCAGCTTTGTTTATTTACATATCGCTTGTCGTTCCTTTGCATATACCGCCCGGCGAAACGATTTGGGATATTATTGCGCAGTCATATCGGGACGGATTTGTAAGGCAGCCTCAGGATGTTATTTTTATTGTGTTGATTTTGGGAATCGTCTCGGCGCTTTTTTTCACCTCCTATTCTGCAAATGCCGCAATAGATCGATACGAAGATGCTTTGGAAAGGGAATTTGCTGTTTCCGAGCGGCTGATAAATGTTCTTTTGCCTTCGCGCATTGCAAGGCGCATCAAAGCGCACCCGGACAGGTTAATCGCTGAAAGAATTGATGACGCCACAATTCTGTTTTCTGATTTGTCTGGATTTTCTGAATTCGCGGCCGCCAATGGGGCAAGGGCGACGGTCAAATTGCTGGGCTCCGTGTTCTCAGCATTCGATGAACTGGTTTTGAGCTACAAGCTGGAGAAAATCAAAACCATCGGTGACAGTTACATGGTTGCAGGTGGTTTGGACCCCTCGGTCAAAGAGAGGCAACCGGATTCTGTTCGCATGGCGGCGTTGGCGATTGATATGATTGCGACGGTCGAGCAGGTGACAGACAAACTGCATCCAAAGGTGTCCCTGCGGGTCGGAATTCACAAAGGCCCGGTAATCGCAGGTGTAATCGGCGGCGACAAACCGTTTTTTGACGTTTGGGGTGATACAGTCAACATCGCCTCAAGAATGGAAAGCACCGGAGAACCCGGGCGCGTTCAAATCTCACCCGAAGTAAGAGACGAGATAGCCGAATATGTAGATTGCGAGAGACGAGAGGTTATCAATATCAAGGGAAATGGCGAAATCCAACCGTATTGGCTGCTGAAGGTCCACGACAAACCTGCAACGTCACACTCGTCCGAGCGGCTCATCAAAGGCTGAAAACCTTATCTTCTCGGTGAAACGTGCCAATTTCAGTGCGGGTTCAATCAGTGACTGGAATGGGGCGAACCTGGGTCAGTTGAAACAACAGATCACGCGGAGGCAGCTGCGAGCCGCAGCCGGATGGCCTGTTGTGACAGTGAGAGCATTCCTTTGAAGCCCGGCCGCTTTTTTAAAAAACGAGCCGCCGGATGAAAACCCCGGCGGCTCGGACCTTGGCGCTTTACGGTGAAACTGGGACAACCGTGGTCAGCGGTTTTATGCGGCAACTTCCTGCTCGGGCGCGCTGAGCGAGATGACAAGCACCACGGCCGCGCCGTTCAGCCAATAAAACACCGCATCCAGTCCTGAGAACCCCAGGACGCTGGGTGCAAACAGGAATGTGATGCCGACAATCAAGTCTACGGCCAGATGGAACTTGTAGGGAAGGACCCGCCAAATCCCAAGGTGGTGATCCGTCAGTACCGTCAGAACAAACGCAGCAACACCGGTGACAACCGACAGCCACAGGGCCAGGGGGTTGGATTGGCCCAATCCCATCAGGAACGGCAACGTCATGAGGGCAATGGCGACGGGGTAGTCGAGGTAAGCATGGACAGAGCGGGTAACGAAACGCAGGGACATCAGATCTTCCTTTTCTCAATCAATGATAAAGGGAAGGTAGGACGCCCAAGCCGAACGCTGAATTCCTGATCGTCTCTAATACCATGCAGATCGTTCAAAAAACCTGGGGGATCAATGCATCGCCCGGTACGCAGCCGGTGACAACCCAACCTGTTTCTTGAACACGCGTGAGAAAGCCGCCTCGGAGGCATACCCGACCTCGGCCGCTGCATCTGCAACGTTCCATCTTGCCTCGGTCAGGCCGTGGCACGCGATTTGCATCCGCCAATCCGTGAGGTACTGCATCGGCGTAGTGTCCATCTTTTCAGCAAAACGCTGAGCAAAGGCAGTGCGCGACATACCCGCCACACGTGCCAAAGACGCGACGCTCCAGTCCTTGGCCGGGGCCTGGTGGAACGCGGTCAAGGCCCGCGAGATGCGCTGATCAGCAAATCCTGCCAATGCGGAATCCTGCGGGCTTTGACGCTCCAGATAGGCCCGGATCGCCTGTGCGAACAGGGCCTCGGACAGTTTCAGCGCGATCAGGTCGCCACCGATTTTTGCGCCTGAAACCTCAGAGCCGATCATGCGCAGGGTGGCTTCCATCCACGATCCGGCCTCTTCGCCATAATTCTCGATCAGGATATAGGGCGGCAGGCGGTCGATCAGCATATGCCCGGTGCCGTTTCGGCCGGCCGGGCCGGAAAAAGAGAAATGACCGCAGATCAGCTGTGTATCCCGTTCCTCGTCAGCACCGCCATAGACCAGCACGCCTTCGCCCGAGTAGCCCGCGCGCTCCAGCACCTGCTCCAGAGGCAATGCGTCCAACGGCTTGACCTCGGCGCAGAGCAATGCGTGTGGCGCCCCGTGGGGGATCAGGATCAGGTCCCCCTGCCTCAACCGCAGCGTTTCGCCCGTGGTCGAGACATGAACCTTCAGCTCACCACGCTGCACAAAATGAAACCGCGCCACGTTTTCGAACCCCGGCACCTGAATTCCGAAGGGCGGAGTGAATGACGTGCGGAAGTAAAACGTGCCGCGCAAGGAAAGGCGGGTGAGAATATCGCTGAGAAGGTCCAACATGTGCCGAAGATACGCAATCTGTGCAATCCGTCCAGATGGCCGAACGGTTTGCACAAAAAATTGCACGTTTGGCAACAAAAAGCCCCCGACAAAGCGGGGGCAATGTCTTACGAGCGAACCAGTTTCTCGTAATCTTCGGCGATTTGGCGGGTCAGGTCGCCGACCTCGAATGTATATTCGCCGATCTGTCCGACAGGCGTGACCTCGGCCGCGGTGCCGGTCAGCCAGCACTGTTCGAAGTCAGCCATTTCTTCGGGCTTGATGCGGCGCTCATGCACGGTGATGCCCTTGTCTTTCAACATCTGGATCACCGTCTGGCGGGTGATGCCGTTCAGGAAGCAGTCTGCCAGCGGGGTGTGCACCTCGCCATCCTTGACGAAAAACACGTTTGCGCCGGTGGCCTCGGCGACATAACCGCGCCAGTCCATGAACAATGCGTCCGAGCATCCTTTGGCCTCGGCCTTGTGCTTGGATATGGTGCAAATCATGTAAAGACCCGCGGCCTTGGCATGGACCGGAATGGTTTCCGGGCTGGGGCGTTTCCATTCGGCGATGTCCAGCTTGGCGCCCTGCAACTTGGCATCGCCGTAATAGGCGCCCCAAGGCCAGACGGCGATGGCCATGCGCACCGGATTGCGCGCCGAAGCCACGCCCATATCCTCGCCCGAGCCACGCCAGACCAACGCCCGCACATATGCGTCCTGCAAACCGCTGGCTTTCAGCGCTTCTTCCTTCGCAGCTTCGATTTCATCAACCGAATAAGGCATCGGCATGTCCAGCGCTTCGGCCGAGGCGATCAGACGCTGGGAATGTTCGCGGCTTTTGAAGATCTTACCGTTGTATGCGCGCTCGCCTTCGAATACCGATGACGCATAGTGCATTGCGTGGGTCAGAATGTGCACATTGGCCTCACGCCAGGGCACCAGCTTGCCATCCATCCAAATGGTGCCATCACGATCATCATACCCCGCCATGCGAAACCTCCTGAACCGGGTTGAGTTTTCGATTGTTGCGCGATTTAGGTCCGGTGCGGACACAATATTGCGCAAAAACTGCAATTCGATACCGCTCTACTCTTGGAATGTCAATAACGCTGACATAAACTCGGCCCCGGTAGTAACGAATGAGGCATGATATGTCCGACGTCCGTCCGGCCCCGCGTTATGGAGGCGAGAGCCTTTTGTTTTTGACCGATGAGCAATTGAGGCAGGGGATCGAGGCCATGTTCTTCGCCTATCGTGGCTTTACGGCTGATCCCGACCGCATCCTCGCAGAGATGGCCTATGGCCGCGCCCACCACCGGGCAATCCACTTCATCAACCGCGCGCCGGGCACGACGGTCAACAATTTGTTGGCCATCCTTGGCGTGACAAAACAGTCTCTGAACAGGGTTTTGCGAACCTTGATCGAGGATGGTTTGGTGGAAAGCCGCGTGGGTACAGTGGACAAACGCGAACGCCACCTATTTCTGACAGAAAAGGGGCAGTCGCTGGAAACCACGTTGTCGGATGCTCAGCGGGCAAGAATGCGCGCCGCCTACAAGGATGCCGGTCCCGAAGCCGTGGCCGGATTTCGCAAAGTGCTTGAAGCAATGATGGATGCTGATATGCGTCATGCCTATACGAAACTTCGGGATACGACCACATGAGCGATATGGATGCCCATCTGCTGATTGTTGACGACGACGAGCGCATTCGTGATCTGCTCAAGAAGTTTTTGATGCGAAACGGGTTTTTGGTTACTGCGGCACGGGATGCGGCCCACGCGCGGCGCGTATTGTCGGGGTTGGATTTCGACATGATCGTCATGGACGTGATGATGCCGGGCGAGGATGGTGTCAGTCTGACCCGCGCTTTGCGGGAAACGCATACGACACCGATCCTGCTGCTGACAGCAAAGGGCGAGACGGAACACCGGATCGCGGGCCTCGAGGCCGGGGCGGATGATTACCTGGCAAAACCGTTCGAGCCGAAAGAGCTGCTGTTGCGGATCAACGCGATCCTGCGCCGGATGCCGGAGACACCGGCAGAAGAATCCGCGGCGAAGATCCTGAACCTCGGGCCCATCCGCTATGACATTGAACGCGGTGAGATGTGGCAGGGCGAAGACCCGGTCCGTCTGACCGCAACCGAAAGCCAGTTGATGAAGATATTCTCGGCCCAGCCCGGAGAGCCCATCAGCCGCGCCAAGCTGGTCGAGGATCTGGGCCGCGACAAGGGTCAGGCGCAGGAGCGCGCGGTGGATGTGCAAATCACGCGCCTTCGACGCAAAATCGAACAGGACCCCAAGCAGCCACGCTATTTGCAGACTGTGCGGGGCGCGGGGTATATGCTTGCGCCGGATTGAGATGCCGCTGCGCGGCGTTTTTTGGCCTTCGGCGAGGATATTTGTAGCCAGATGAAGATGGGATCCCAATGACAACCGCCCTTTTGACCCACGCCGATTGTCTGGGCCATGTGACACCTGACGGGCACCCGGAACGGGTGGCGCGGCTGGAGCATATATTGCATGCATTGGAAGCGCTGGAGCTGAAGCGGGTGACGGCTCCGCTGGCTGCGGATGACGATCTTCTGCGCATTCACCCCGAGAGCTATATCCGCGACATTCGGGCCGCGCGCCCTGCGGACGGGTTCGCCCAGATCGACGGGGATACGTTCCTGTCTCCGGGATCGGTGGACGCAGCATACCGCGCTGCGGGTGCGGCGGTGCGGGCCGTTGATCTGGTTTTGGGCGGTGAAGCATCGAACGCGTTCTGTGCCATTCGCCCGCCGGGGCACCATGCGGAAACCGAAACGGCCATGGGCTTCTGCCTGTTTGGAAATGCAGCATTGGCGGCGAAACACGCGCTGGACCATCACCGCTTGAATCGTGTGGCGGTGGTCGACTTTGACGTGCATCACGGCAATGGAACCCAAGACCTGTTGTGGGATGAAGCGCGGGCATTGGTGATAACCAGCCAGCAGATGCCTTTGTGGCCCGGATCGGGCCGGCCCGAGGAAACGGGTGTTCATGATACGGTTCTCAACATCCCTCTGGCGCCCGGCAGTGGCGGCGTCGAGATGCGTGCCGCCTATGAAACGAAGGCCTTTCCGCGCTTGCGGGCCTTCAGGCCGGAACTGATCATCATTTCCGCCGGGTTCGACGCCCATCAGGACGACCCGCTGGCCAATCTGAACTGGGCCACTGATGACTTCGCCTGGATCACCGCAGAGCTGTGCAGGATTGCCGACGAGGTTTGCGACGGTCGTATCGTCTCGACTCTGGAAGGCGGGTATGATCTGAACGCACTGGCCCAGGCCACACGCGCCCATGTGGAAGAATTGATAAAGGCAGCCCGATGACCCAGACTCCCGTAGACCAGATGACATTCGAACAGGCGATGAAAGAGCTTGAAGCCGTAGTCGGCCAGCTGGAACGTGGCGATGTCGCGCTGGATCAATCAATTGCGCTGTACGAACGCGGCGCGGCGCTGAAAAAGCGGTGCGAAGACGAGTTGAAGCGCGCGGAAGAAAAAGTCGCAGCGATCACTCTGGACGCCAGTGGTCAGCCGACCGGTACGACGCCCGTCGAAGGTATGTGAATGTTCCCCGAAAGACTTGCGCAGGATGCTGCCAGCATTCAAAGCCATTTTGATCTGGTTTTGGGCGCGTTTGCAGACGTGGATGTAACCCGGGCCATGGCATATGCCACCCGAGGCGGAAAGCGGCTGCGCGGGTTTCTAGCATTGGAAAGTGCCCGACTGCACGGTGTTGAAGAAGACCGGGCGATCTGGCCGGCCACGGCCATAGAGGCGCTGCACGCTTATTCCCTGGTGCATGACGACCTGCCCTGCATGGATGACGATGACCTGCGCCGCGGGCGGCCCACCGTTCACGTAGAGTGGGATGAGGGCACGGCTGTTCTGGCCGGGGATGCCCTTCAGACGCTTGCTTTTGAACTTTGCACCTGTTCGCAGGTTGGGTCCGCAGACATTCGCGCAGACCTTGCCCTGACCCTGGCCAAAGCCAGCGGCGCACAAGGTATGGTGCTGGGACAGGCGCTGGACATTGCGGCGGAAACGGCCGCCAATCCGCTGACGCTGGACGAAATCACGCGTCTTCAGGCCGGCAAGACGGGCGCCCTGATCGAGTGGTCTGCCTGCGTTGGCGCCGTTATGGCCCGATCCGATCCTGACCCGTTGCGCCGATATGCCCGGGCAATGGGTCTTGCTTTTCAGATCGCAGATGACATCCTTGATATCGAAGGCGATGCCCAAAAGGCGGGCAAGCGATTGCAAAAGGATACCGAGGCAGGGAAAGCCACTTTTGTTTCGCTTTTGGGTCTGCCTGCTGCCAAAGCCCGCGCAAGTGAACTTGTGGATCAGGCCTGCGCCGCTTTGGACGGGTTTGGTCCGAGGGCGGAAACCTTGAAGGAAGCCGCCCGCTTCGTTATTGCCCGGGACAGCTAAGCCAGGAACGCGACACATGTCTGACCGCCCCAATACGCCCTTGCTGGATCTTGTGAACCGCCCAGCGGATCTCAAGCAGTTCTCGGACGCGCAGCTGCACCAGGTCGCACAGGAGTTGCGGGCCGAAACAATTTCGGCGGTTGCCGTGACCGGCGGGCATTTGGGGGCCGGCTTGGGTGTCGTTGAACTGACCACCGCGTTGCACGCTGTGTTTGACACGCCCCGAGACAAGATCATCTGGGATGTGGGTCATCAGTGTTATCCGCACAAAATCCTGACCGAACGACGTGATCGCATCCGCACATTGCGCATGAAGGATGGCCTCAGCGGTTTCACCAAGCGCAGCGAAAGCCCCTATGATCCATTTGGCGCTGCGCATTCCAGCACGTCGATCAGCGCTGCTTTGGGTTTTGCTGTCGCACGGGATCTGGGTGGTGTCACGCCCGAAGGGCTGGGCGACGCAATTGCGGTGATCGGCGATGGTTCGATGTCTGCGGGCATGGCCTTTGAGGCGATGAACAATGCGGGCCACCTGAAAAAGCGTCTGATCGTCATTCTGAACGACAACGAGATGAGCATCGCGCCGCCAGTTGGTGCGTTGTCCAGCTATTTATCGCGTATCTATTCCGAAGAACCGTTTCACGATCTGAAAGCTGCTGCAAAAGGCGCTGTCTCATTGCTGCCCGAGCCATTCCGGGAGGGTGCCAAGCGCGCCAAGGAGATGCTGAAAGGCATGGCGGTGGGCGGCACGCTGTTCGAAGAGCTTGGGTTTTCCTATCTCGGCCCGATAGATGGCCATGACATGGACCAGCTGCTGCCTGTTCTGCGCACGGTCAAAGCACGGGCAACCGGGCCGATTCTGATCCATGTATTGACGAAAAAAGGCAAGGGGTATGCCCCCGCCGAACAGGCCCGCGACAAAGGCCATGCCACGGCCAAGTTCGATGTGGTTACTGGGGAGCAAAAGAAGGCACCTTCAAACGCGCCCTCTTATACGTCTGTATTCGGCAAGGCGCTGGTGGATGAGGCCGCGCGTGACGACAAGATCGTTGCCGTGACTGCTGCGATGCCCGACGGAACTGGCCTCAACCTGTTCGCCGAGCGCTATCCGTCACGTTGCTTTGATGTGGCGATTGCCGAACAGCACGGCGTGACGTTTTCGGCTGCGCTTGCCGCAGGAGGAATGAAGCCGTTTTGCGCAATGTATTCGACCTTTCTGCAGCGTGGTTACGACCAGGTGGTACATGACGTGGCGATTCAGCGCCTGCCCGTACGTTTTGCAATCGACCGGGCAGGTTTGGTCGGGGCTGACGGCGCCACCCATGCGGGGTCGTTCGACATTGCCTATTTGGCCAACCTGCCCGGTATGGTCGTCATGGCTGCCGCAGACGAGGCCGAGCTGATGCATATGGTGGCGACCGCCGCCGCGCATGACGAAGGCCCCATTGCGTTCCGCTATCCGCGCGGCGAAGGTGTCGGGGTGGACTTGCCCGAACGCGGCGAGGTTCTGGAGATCGGCAAGGGCCGCGTTATCCGGGAAGGTGCGCGGGTGGCTTTGCTTTCATTCGGTACACGTCTGGCAGAGGTTCAGAAGGCGGCGGAATCCCTTTCAGCCAAAGGCATAACGCCCACGATTGCCGATGCTCGTTTTGCCAAACCTCTTGACCGTGACCTGATCCTGGATCTGGTATCCCGCCACGAGGCGTTGATCACCATAGAAGAAGGGGCCGTTGGCGGTTTTGGCAGCCATGTCGCTCAACTTTTGGCGGATGAAGGTGTATTTGATCGGGGGTTGAAATACCGCTCGATGGTTTTGCCTGATATTTTCATCGATCAAGCCAGCCCCGCGGACATGTATGCGGTGGCCGGCATGAATGCCGAGCATATCGAAGCGAAAGTTCTGGACGTTCTGGGTGTTGCCTCGATCGGAGAGAAACGCGCTTAGCGCGCCAGTCGGCAGGGCAGCGGAGGTTGCGAGGGCCGAATTCCGTTTGACCTGGATATATCTGGTGCCGCTGAAGGGACTCGAACCCCCGACCCCATCATTACGAATGACGTGCTCTACCAGCTGAGCTACAGCGGCACCTTAGGTCATATGGAACTGATTATGACCGGATGCGAAGCTTCGTTTAAACCGTCAGTCTGGCGCCTGCAAGCCCGGTCGTAACCGTTTTGACGTTGCTCAGCACGGCTGGGCCTCGAGTTGTGAACCGAAAGCCTGCGGCCAGTCTTTCAAATTGGCGCTCTGATCCGTGAATTTTTTGTGACGATGCGGAATGAAATTGACCCATCTTCATTATTTCAATAATTCATGAAATATGATAGAAAAGATAATCGATCAGTTTACCATCCTTGGCCACCCGCAGCGCATCACCGTGTTTCGCATGTTGATGCGACGGTTTCCTGACAGGGTTCCCGCGGGCGAGCTGGCGGCGGAGCTGGATATCAAACCCAGTACCATGTCGAACTACCTGAATGCATTGCAGCGGTCGGGATTGGTGAAACAGGAACGATCCGGGACGTCTCTGCTCTATTCGATTGAAATGAAAACTGTGCAGCAGATGCTGGATTTCCTGATCATGGATTGCTGCCGTGGCCGTCCGGATATCTGCATGCCCTTTCCAAAAGACACCGCGACGAACCGAAAGGTCAATGTGCTGTTCATTTGTTCCGGCAACTCGGCCCGTTCGATTTTTGCCGAATCCTTGCTGCGACAGATCGGCGGCGACCGGTTCAACGTCTATTCGGCCGGGACGCGGCCCAGTTCGGAACTCAATCCCTTTGCGGTGCAGGTTCTGCACGACAAGGGGCACGATATCTCGGGCCTGCGGCCGAAGAATCTGTCCGAGTTTTCGGCGCCGGACGCGCCCGTCATGGATTTCGTCTTTACTGTCTGCAATCAGGCCGCCAACGAAGAATGCCCGGCTTGGGAGGGTCAACCGATAAGTGGCCATTGGGGCGTGGAAGATCCGGTCAAGGCCGAAGGTACCGACGCCGAGAAAAGCCTGGCCTTTCAAACCGCCTATGGTGCACTGAAGCGCCGGATTCAGGCCTTTTCGTCATTGCCGGTCGAAAGCCTTGACCGGATCGCATTGCAATCCGCCGTCGATGAAATCGGGCGTACGCCTATCGAGGAAACGAAATGACCACCTACGCACTGAACGGCCTTGGCCGTATGGGAAAACTGGCCCTGAAGCCCTTGCTTGAAAAAGGCGCAAAGATAGCCTGGATCAACGATGCCGTCGGTGATCCCGAGATGCATGCGCATCTGCTGGAGTTCGACACCGTGCATGGGCGCTGGGAGGCGGAATTCGACCATGATGCAGACAGCATCACGGTCAACGGTACCCGCCTGCCGTTCGTTGGCACAAAAGACCTGAGCGCGTTGCCGCTGGACGGTGTTGACGTGGTGATCGACTGCACCGGCGTGTTCAAGACCGAAGCGAAGCTGGCACCGTATTTTGACGCTGGGGTGAAGAAGGTTGTTGTCTCTGCTCCGGTCAAGGACGGGCCGACGGCCAATATCGTCATGGGTGTGAATGACGGAACCTACGACCCCGCGGCGCACAGGATCGTGACGGCGGCCTCGTGCACGACAAACTGTCTTGCGCCTGTCGTGAAGGTCGTTCACGAAAACCTGGGCATCCGCCATGGATCAATGACGACGATTCACGACGTAACCAACACGCAGACAATTGTGGATCGGCCTGCCAAGGATCTCAGGCGCGCTCGCTCTGCCCTGAACTCTTTGATCCCGACCACGACCGGGTCGGCCACGGCCATCACTCTGATCTATCCGGAACTCAAAGGTCGTCTGAACGGCCATGCGGTTCGGGTGCCGTTGCTGAACGCCTCGTTGACCGATTGCGTGTTCGAGGTTGAGCGTGAAACCACGGTTGAAGAGGTCAACGCCTTCTTCAAAACCGCTGCCGAAGGCGAACTGAAGGGCATTCTGGGCTATGAGACGCGCCCGCTGGTGTCCACCGATTACACCAATGACGAACGCTCTTCGATCATCGATGCGCCCTCGACCATGGTTGTGAACGGGACGCAGGTGAAAATCTATGCGTGGTACGACAACGAGATGGGTTATGCGCATCGGCTGGTGGATGTCGCGCTGATGGTCGGGGCATCATTGTGACGCAACGCCCCGAAGGACTGTCGGCTTATATCGCGGTCACGGCTGCCTATTGGGCCTTCATGCTGACCGACGGGGCGCTCAGGATGTTGGTGCTGTTGCACTTTCACACACTGGGCTTTTCACCGGTGCAGCTTGCCTATCTGTTTGTGCTTTATGAAATCGCCGGGATTGTCACCAACCTGTCCGCCGGTTGGATCGCCGCACGGTTCGGGCTGACCTCGACCCTCTATGCTGGGCTGGGGGTGCAGATCGTCGCGTTGCTCGCCATGACGCAGCTTAACCCGAACTGGACCGTCGCGGCTTCGGTCACTTTTGTCATGATCGTGCAAGGGGCCAGTGGAGTAGCCAAGGATCTGGCCAAGATGTCTTCGAAATCGGCGGTCAAATTGCTGGCTCCTTCCGAAGGAGGCGCGTTGTTTCGATGGGTTGCGGTTCTGACGGGTTCGAAAAACGCGGTCAAAGGGCTGGGATTCCTGTTGGGTGCCGCCATGCTTGCAACGCTGGGCTTCATTCCGGCAGTGCTTGCCATGGCCGTCGTTCTGGCGGTGATCCTGGTCGCGGTGATGCTGTTCATGCCAGCGGGCCTGCCGAAGGGGCGCAAGGGCGCAAAGTTCTCTGAGGTTTTTTCAAAATCCGCAAATGTGAACTGGTTGTCCGCGGCGCGTGTCTTCCTGTTCGGCGCGCGGGACGTCTGGTTCGTGGTCGGCATTCCGATCTATTTCTATGCTGTTCTTTCAGACGGCACCGAAGAGGGCAATCGGGCCGCGTTCTTCATGATCGGAACATTCATGGCGGTGTGGATCATCCTCTATGGCGCCGTGCAGGCCAACGCCCCAAGGATCCTTCGTGCGTCAGATCGAACCGAAGGTGATCTGATCCGTGCCGCACGCAGCTGGGCGGCGATCCTGTTCTGCGTTCCTGCGGCTCTGACACTGGCTGTTTTGCTGTCACATGGGCCCGAGACCTGGCTGACCCTGACGCTGGTCGTCGGGCTTTTGGTCTTTGGTGCGATCTTCGCGGTCAACTCATCGCTGCATTCCTATCTGATTCTTGCCTTCACCCGGTCCGAGCGTGTGACGATGGATGTCGGCTTTTACTACATGGCAAACGCGACGGGGCGGTTGGCCGGCACCGTCTTGTCTGGCCTGACCTATCAGGTCGGGGGGCTGCCCATGGTGCTGGGCACGGCGGCCGTGATGGTCGGGCTTGCCGCGCTGACCTCTGGCAAACTTACGGATCAAACGGCTGAGGCGCTATCATGAGCATTTTTGAACGGTATCTCACGATCTGGGTTGCACTTGCGATGATCGGTGGCGTCCTGATCGGACTGGCCGCGCCGGGGCTGGTGCAGCTGGTGGCAAGCGCTGAAATTGCCAGCGTCAACCTGGTGGTGGCGGTGCTGATCTGGGCAATGGTTTACCCGATGATGGTCAAAGTCGATTTCGGTGCAGTCGCCGGAGTCGCCCGCCAGCCACGTGGTCTGATTGTGACGCTGGTGGTGAACTGGCTGATAAAGCCTTTCACCATGGCACTGCTGGCCGTCCTGTTTTTCGACTATGTCTTCGCACCCTGGATCGCGCCCGAAGATGCGGCGCAATACACTGCCGGTCTGATCCTGCTGGGGGCCGCCCCTTGCACCGCCATGGTGTTCGTATGGTCGCAGCTAACCAGAGGCGACGCGACGTACACGCTGGTTCAGGTCTCGGTCAATGATCTGATCATGGTCGTGGCATTTGCGCCGATCGTGGCCTTTTTGCTGGGTGTCACCGACATCGAAGTGCCGTGGCAGACTTTGGTTTTGGCCACGGTCCTTTATGTGACGCTGCCGCTTGTCGCCGGGTTGATCACCCGCCGCAGATTAGGCTCTAAACAGTCGATAGAAGCCTTTTCTTCGCGGGTGAAGCCGTGGTCCGTCATGGGATTGATTGCAACCGTGGTCATCCTGTTCGGCCTGCAAGGTCAGACCATTCTGGCGAAACCGACGGTCATCGTTCTGATCGCCGTTCCCATTCTGATCCAAAGCTATGGTATTTTTGCCATTGCCTATGGCGCCGCTTATGCGCTGAAGGTTCCCCACCGGATCGCAGCGCCCTGTGCCATGATCGGGACATCGAACTTTTTCGAACTGGCCGTTGCCGTCGCAATCAGCTTGTTCGGTCTTCATTCCGGCGCGGCACTGGCGACGGTTGTGGGGGTCCTGGTCGAAGTACCGGTAATGCTGTCGCTTGTGGCTTTCGCCAACCGAACACGCCAGCGTTTCCCGGAACCTGCGACATTATAGAATCGGTCAACGCGGCAGGGCGATAATCGGAACTGGCGGCTATGAACCGCCAGCCTTGCAGCAACGTTGCTTCAGAAATCCACGCCGCGCTGTGCTTTGATGCCCGCTTGGAACGGGTGTTTCTCCTCGGTCATTTCCGTGACTAGATCAGCATAGTCACGCAGCGCGTTCGGCGCGTCGCGGCCAGTCAGGAATACGCTGGTCTTTTCCGAGCGCGCGTTCAAACCTTCGATGACCTGTTCGACCGACAGGTATTCGTAACGCAGGGCGATGTTGATCTCGTCCAGCACAACCAGATCATATTCGCCGCTGGACATCAGGGCGCAGGCCTTGTCGAAGGCGGCATTGGCAGCTGCAATATCGCGTTCCCGGTCCTGTGTGTCCCAGGTAAAACCTTCGCCCATCGTATGCCATGTCACCAGATCGCGCTCTTCGAAGAAACGGCGCTCGCCAGTTTTCCATTTGCCCTTGATGAACTGCACCACAGCAACTTTCTGGCCCCAGCCCAGGGCGCGAATGACCACGCCGAACGCGGCCGAGGACTTGCCTTTGCCCTTGCCGGTATTGATCAGGACCAGACCGCGGCCTGGATCCACGGCCTCGGACACTTTCTTGCGGTGCTGGGCCTGCACCTTCTGCATCTTTTCCTTGTGATCCTGCGCGTCGCTCATTTGGGAACCTCTTTGACTGTGCGGCCCAACCTAGGGGAAGATTGCAAAAGGTAAAGTCACGCTTTGGGGTCTGTAACCGACCGGGCCTTGCCGCGCTCCAGCCCCAACTGGTGTTCGCGCCAGATGACGACAACATTGCCTGCAATCACCAGCGCGGCACCGATCAGGATTGCAAGCGTTGGCAGTTCGTCGAACCAGACATAGCCTATCACGATCGCAAAAAGCATGGTTGCATAGTCATAAGGCGCCAGCATCGAGGCCTGGCCAAACCGATAGGAAGATGTGACCAAAATCTGCGCGACGCCGCCGATCAGGCCCATCATGACCATGATCAGAGCCTGATTCCATGTGGGCATCGTCCATCCCCAGAATGCCGTCAGAGCGGACAGGAGCGTCGCGGTCATCGAGAAATAGAACACGATGGCCGCAGGGTGATCGACCTTGACCAATTGCCGGATATGGATCTGAACGAAGGCACGTGCGAGGGTTGCGCCCAACACGCATAATGCGCCGATGGTGGCGGCGACCTCCATCTCGGTGGTGCCAAGACGTGGCCAGATCATGATCAGGACGCCCAGCAGACCTAAAGCCACCGCGCCGATACGGATAAGCCGAATCCGTTCGCCCAGCATGACGGCGGCCAGAATCAGGGTGAAGATCGGTGTCGCATAGCCGATGGCAGTAACTTCCGGCAGGGGCAACAGGCTGAGGCCGGTAAAGGTAAGACCCATGGCGCTTGTCCCCAGAACACCGCGCCAGAAATGGCCCATGGGTTTCTTGACCACAAAGCCTTTCGACAACTCCCCCCGCGCGATGAGCCAAAGAATGATCACGGGGATTGCGAACAGGGACCGGAAAAACACCAATTGGCCCGGCGGGAATTCATCTGAAAGTGCTTTGACCAGCGCGGACATCGACGTGAACAGGAACAAGGCGCACAGCTTCAGCGTTACGGCAAGCAGAGGTCGATGCGAAGTTAAGGGTTTTGTCATCGGCGCGAACCTGCGTCTTTGACGGGCAAAGATCAACGGGTGGATTCAGCAATTCACCCAGGATTGCGGCAAGGAACAGCCGATCTCTTCGGCGAATTCTTCAAGAAAGCGGATCATGCGAGCGGTGCGTTGTTCTGCAATCCGCCTTCCGGTTTCGGTCAACATGTCACCTGGCAGGCGCAGAAGTTTCACCTTCCAGTGGTCGAGCGAGAAATG
Organism: Ruegeria sp. HKCCD7559; assembly: GCF_013110575.1. Lineage (NCBI taxonomy): Bacteria > Pseudomonadati > Pseudomonadota > Alphaproteobacteria > Rhodobacterales > Roseobacteraceae > Ruegeria > Ruegeria sp. HKCCD7559. The sequence continues at coordinate 180,545 of NZ_WVQU01000007.1, read as the reverse complement.
AAGGTCATCCAGTGGCCGGGCTTGGGCAAAAGGGTCCGCCGGATCGTAAAGAGTACGCCCCAAGGCTCCGGAAACGGAAAAGTTGCGGGCGATACCGATGGCGCCTAGGGCGTCAAGGCGGTCCGCATCGCGCAGAATGCGTGCCTCGATCGTTTCAGGGGGGATATCGGCCGAAAAACTATGGGCTTCGATCGCGTGCTGGATCGCACGGACCTGATCGGCCTCAAACCCGATTTCCTTAAGAATAGGCTCTGATTCAGCTGCGGATCTGCGCGAGGCAAGATGCCGGGCGGGATCGTCCTTGGGCAGATTCACAAGATCGTGCAGGTAACTTGCGGCCAGCAGCACGGACATATCGGTTTGATCATCTGCGATGGCCCGGGCGTTGGTCCAAACACGATCCAGATGGGCCAGATCATGGGCCGGATCCGTTTCCATGCGATGTGCGACCACAGCCCGCAGGCGGGAGCGCAGATCAGCCGATCCGTCCACGGTTCTCTCCGATCTGGCCGCGATGCAAGAGCAGGTGGTCGAGGATCACGCAGGCCATCATCGCCTCTCCTACCGGGACCGCTCGAATACCAACACAAGGGTCGTGACGGCCCTTGGTGATGATCTCGGTCTCTTCGCCTGATTTGGTGATGGTTTTGCGTGTGGTCAGAATAGACGAGGTCGGCTTGACCGCAAAGCGAACGACGATGTCCTGTCCGGTTGAGATGCCGCCCAGAATCCCGCCCGCATGGTTCGAGCTGTATTGTGGGCCATTCTGGCCCATGAAAATCTCATCCGCGTTGGCCTCGCCCGTCAGTTCAGCCGCGGCCATGCCTTCGCCGATTTCGACGCCTTTCACCGCGTTGATCGACATCATCGCAGCGGCTAGATCAGTGTCTAACTTGGCATAAACCGGCGCGCCAAGCCCTGCGGGCACGCCACGCGCCACAACTTCGACAATTGCGCCAACCGAGTTGCCGGACTTGCGCAGATCGTCCAGATAGGTGGCCCACTTCTCGGCGGCTTGCGCATCCGGTGTCCAGAACGGGTTCTGCTCGATCTGGGACCAGTCGAAATTGTCGCGCTCGATCTTATGCGGCCCGATCTGGGTCATGTATCCGGTGATCTGCACGTTGGGCGCAATCTGTTTGATCGCCTCACGCGCCAATCCACCCGCAGCAACACGTGATGCTGTTTCGCGTGCAGAACTCCGCCCGCCGCCGCGATAATCCCGGATCCCGTACTTCTGCCAATAGGTGATATCGGCGTGCCCCGGGCGGAACTTTTCCATGATATCGCCATAGTCTTTCGAGCGCTGATCGGTGTTCTCGATCATCAGTTGCACAGGCGTTCCGGTGGTCTGCCCTTCGAACACACCAGACAGGATTTTCACCTGATCGGGTTCGCGCCGCTGGGTGGTGAACTTGTTCTGCCCCGGTTTGCGCTTGTCCAGCCAGTGCTGGATCATGGTCTTGTCGATCGCGACACCCGGCGGACAGCCGTCAACAGTGGCACCCAAGGCGGGTCCATGGCTTTCACCCCAGGTGGTGACACGGAATAGATGGCCAAAACTGTTCATCGACATGGGGCGGGCTCCTTTGGGATCGTGATTAGCGGGGAGCGCCGTGAGCCTCAAGGGGATTTGCGAATTGGTGCGCGCCACCTTGCGGTGGCGCGAATGAGTAGTTTTGAGAAGATGAAGATCAGGCGGCCTGCGTCAGCGCCGTTCGGGTCGCTGTGATTTTCAGCGCAGCTTGTGCGGCTTCGCGGCCTTTCTCAACAAAATGCGCGCGGTAGATGGCGTTGTGATGATCGGTTTCCTGATACTGGTGCGGCGTCAGGGAGACGGACAGGACCGGTACGCCGGTATCCATGCCGGCGCTCATCAACCCGTCCACGACGGCCTGCGCCACGAAGTCGTGCCGGTAAATGCCGCCATCCACGACAAATGCGGCGCAGGCGACAGCCGCGTAGCGGCCGGTTTGGGCCAGATCGCGGGCCAGCAGCGGCATCTCGAACGCGCCGGGAACGTCGAAAACATCGACCTGATCGGCCGGGATCAGTTCAAGAAACCCGTCCAGCGCGCGGTCGACGATGTCGGAATGCCAGTTGGCTTTGACAAAAGCATAGCGGGTGTGTGTCATCGTGATCTCCTTTCAGTTCGGTGGCCTGCTGGCGGTCGCGAAAACCTTTGCTGCCAGCCCGGCATGACACGTCACCCAAGGCGATCACGAGCAGGCGCGCCGGTTCACCGGCACGACTTGCACGTTCTCTTCCATCCGGACTTTGACCGTCGGCTCTGGCCTCTCACCAGATCTGCTGACACTCTTTCGTGGTTCCACACTTTGTCCGAATACCGGCTCCTGCCTTTCGGATCGTGGACACGGCAGAGCCGCTCGCGGGCTTACGGGTCATGGCCCGCATACCGCCGGTGGGGAATTCCACCCCGCCCTGAGAACGAGGCAGACCTTGCCAAGAACCAACCCCATCTGCAAGAGATTTGGCAGGAGGTCGCCCATGCACCCAAATCCAGCCTTCCGCGCCGAGGATCGTGCGCGTCATATTGAATTCGCCCGCGAACGGGCTTTTGGCGTTCTGGCGATTTCCGGCGACGGCGCGCCATTGATCAGTCACGTGCCCTTTCTGCTGTCTGAGGACGGTGCGGTGGTCGATCTTCATCTGGTGCGATCAAACCCGATTGTCCGTATGCTGCACGGGCCGAAAGAGGTCAGGATCGCGGTGCAGGGGCCTGATGGCTATGTCTCGCCCGACTGGTACGGTGTCGCCGATCAGGTTCCGACTTGGAACTATGTTGCCGTGCACCTGACCGGACGGCTTGAACTGCGCCCGCAGGACGAGCTGCGTGATTTGCTGGATCGACAAACGGCATTCTTTGAAGATCGACTGCTGCCCAAAGCGCCATGGGTCACCGGGAAAATGTCTGATGACGCGTTGGCCAGAATGATGCGGATGATCGTACCATGCCGGATGCAGGTAGAGGATATCCAGGGCACCTGGAAACTGGGCCAGAACAAGCCGGAGGATGCAAGAATCGCTGCTGCCGACAAAGTGCCCGGCGGATTTGGCAGTGAAACCGGTCAGCTGGCCGCCTTGATGCACAAGGCGTAACCAGCACCGGGAAACAGGATTACTCGGAACTGAAAGTTGCCAGATAGGCGGCGATATCTTCCGCGCCTTTCCTGAGCTTGACGCTCATGTTCGGGCGGGCGGTTTCGTCATCCAGATACTCTTTGATGAAACCGATGGGGTCTTTGGAATAGGCGGCAATGTTTTCTTCGGTCCAGATCAGACCTTCTTCGCCGGCACGGATCATGTCATCGGTGAACATACCGACCGGCAGGCGCTCGCTGCCGTAGCGATAGTCATTTTCGGACCCGGCGACACGTCCGACGACACCATAGAGATTCGGGCCGGTGATTCCGCCTTTGACCAGTACTTCGCCGTCCTTGATGATCGCATGACACGATGAACAGCGGTTGTACATCGCCTCGCCTTTCGCTGGATCACCTGCCGCAAGTGTTTGCGAGGACAGGGCCAATGTGAGTATCGCAGTGGCCAGGGTGATTTTTGACATTGGGGTCTCCTTGCAGGAGTTCGCGCGTTTTTGCGCTGTCCGGTATTCACGCAAAAAGTGCAACTGTGTAATTGCGCTCAATTTTCGATTTAAATCATCTATTTGGCAAATATGATTTACCCAGCAGACAATCGCTGCTTCGCGATGCTGATTGTCAAGAATACGCTCTCAAATGACTGGCCGACTGGTGGTCAGAATCGGGCTGGATTTCGCCTGCAAAACTGAGTTCGAAGTTCGAATCAACCCCCGTTGATTCGAAGTCGCAGTCAAAGTTGCGGACGAGAATCACCAAAAAAAGCCCCTCGTCACGTGCATGAAGGGACACATGCGGCGTATTGCGCGTTTATGAACGCTGGACGAACACTATTCTCCCCGATAGTAAGCGCGGTTAAGACACCGCATTCGTGCGGTGCGCGAGCTATTTGCCCGTCCGCGGGCGCCAGATAATCGGAGATAACCTCGTGTCCCACGCAGAAGACCACGAAGGCACCCGCAGAGATTTCCTGTACTACGTCGCTGGCGGCGCAGGTGTCGTTGCAACGGGTGCAGCCGTATGGCCACTGATCAACCAAATGAACCCGTCGGCAGACGTTCAGGCGCTGTCCTCGATCCGTGTGGATGTGAGCGGCGTCGAGCCGGGCACGCAACTGACGGTAAAATGGCTGGGAAAACCCGTTTTTGTCCGTCACCGCACCGGTGCCGAGATTCAGGAAGCCCAGGAACAGGACGCCGAAGGTGTTGATGCGCTGCCAGATCCGCTGGCACGCAACTTCAACCTGAGCGCAGATGCGCCTGCGACTGACGCAAACCGTGTCATGCCGTCACCGGAAGGCGAAGCGCCGGGTGCTTGGATCGTTCAGATGGGCGTTTGTACGCACCTCGGCTGTGTGCCTCTGGGGGATGCCGGCGACTTCGGTGGCTGGTTCTGCCCGTGCCACGGCTCGCACTACGACCTCGCCGGTCGTATCCGTAAAGGCCCCGCGCCTGAGAACCTGCCTGTCCCGCCCGCAGAATGGGTGGACAACAGCACAATCAAACTCGGCTAAGGGAGACCCAAACTTATGTCCGGAATTCCCCACGATCATTACGAGCCGAAGACAAACGGCGAGAAGTGGCTGAACAGCCGCCTGCCGATTGTCGGCCTGCTGTACGATACCCTTATGATCCCGACCCCCAAGAACCTGAACTGGTGGTGGATCTGGGGCATCGTTCTGGCGTTCTGCCTGGCGCTGCAAATCATCACCGGTATCGTTTTGGTGATGCACTATACCCCGCATGTCGATCTGGCCTTTGCCAGCATCGAGCACATCATGCGCAACGTGAATGGCGGTCACTTTATCCGCTATCTGCACATGAATGGCGCGTCGCTGTTCTTTGTGGCGGTTTACATCCACATGTTCCGCGGCCTGTTCTACGGCTCGTACAAAGCCCCGCGTGAGATCACGTGGATCATCGGTATGCTGATCTATCTGATGATGATGGGCACCGCCTTCATGGGCTATGTTCTGCCCTGGGGTCAGATGTCCTTCTGGGGTGCGACTGTGATCACCGGCCTGTTTGGTGCGATCCCGTTTGTTGGTGACGCGCTTCAGACCTGGCTGCTGGGTGGGCCCGCCGTGGACAACGCCACGCTGAACCGCTTCTTCTCGTTGCACTATCTGCTGCCGTTTATCATTGCGGCATTGGTTGTGGTGCATATCTGGGCCTTCCACACCACCGGCAACAACAACCCGACAGGTGTTGAAGTGCGCCGGGGCTCGAAAGCTGAGGCCGAGAAAGACACGCTGCCGTTCTGGCCGTACTTCGTGATCAAGGATCTCTTCGCCCTAGCCGTGATCCTGGTCGTGTTCTGGGCCGTCGTGGGCTTTATGCCGAACTATCTGGGCCACCCGGACAACTACATCGAAGCCAACCCTCTGGTGACACCTGCACACATCGTTCCCGAATGGTACTTCCTGCCGTTCTACGCGATCCTGCGCGCGTTCACCGGTGAGGTCTGGGTCGTTCAATTCGCCAGCTTCATCACCGGCGGTATCATTGATGCTAAGTTCTTCGGTGTTCTGGCGATGTTCGGTGCGATCCTGGCCATGGCGCTGGCGCCCTGGCTGGACACCTCGAACGTGCGTTCGGGCAAGTACCGTCCGATGTTCAAATGGTGGTTCTACCTGCTGGTCATCGACTTCTTTGCCCTGATGTGGCTGGGTGCGATGCCCGCGGAAGAGCCCTATGCGACCTTCTCGCTGATCGCGTCCGCCTACTGGTTCGCCTATTTCTTCGTGATCCTGCCGATCCTCGGAGTGATCGAGAAGCCTCTGGCACAGCCCGAGACCATCGAAGAAGACTTCAACGCGCATTATGGCAAGGCTGACGCCAAAGCCACGCCGGCCGAGTAAGAAGAGGGACCGGAAACATGTTCAAGAAACTTGCAATCGGCGCCGCGTTTGCCTTGGCCCTGACCCCTGTTGCATCCATTGCAGCAGGTGGGGGTGAGCAGCATATCGAAGACTTCGACTTCTCGTTCGAAGGTCCCTTCGGTACCTGGGACCAGCATCAGCTGCAGCGCGGCCTGCAGATCTATACCGAGGTCTGCGCAGCCTGCCACGGTCTGCAATATGTGCCTCTGCGCGATCTGGAAGCGCTGGGCTATTCGGAAGAAGAAGTTATCGCTTATGCAGCGGGCAACTTCGAAGTGTTCGACCCCGAGCTGGACGATTTCCGCCCGGCGATTCCGACTGACCACTTCCCGGCCAACAACGGTGTCGGCGCACCGGACCTGAGCCTGATGGCCAAGGCCCGCGCGGGCTTCCACGGACCTTACGGTCTGGGCATCAATCAGCTGGTCAAAGGCATGGGCGGAGCCGAGTACATCGCCTCACTGCTGGACGGCTATACTGGTGAAGAGAAGGAAGAGGCAGGCACTGTCCTCTACGAAAACAAGGCCTTCCCCGGCGGCTGGATTTCGATGGCACCGCCGCTGGCGGATGAACAGGTCGAGTTTGCTGACGGGCACTCGAACTCTGTCGAACACATGTCAGAGGACGTCGCGGCGTTCCTGATGTGGGCGGCCGAGCCGAAGATGATGGAGCGCAAGAACGCCGGCTTTGTTGGCGTGATTTTCCTCACCGTTCTGTCGGTACTTCTCTATCTGGTCAACAAGCGCCTGTGGGCTCCGCATAAGGGCAAGAAATCGGTCTGATCCGTCAGGGTAGGTTTAAGAAAATTAAAAAGGCCCCGTGCGTCGCGCGGGGCTTTTTCTTTGAAACCGCTCGACAACTTGTTCCTTGACGCGAACCCCGTGCAACACGACGCTGGTTTCATTGTAGAAGTCATTTTGGAGTGAATTGTCATGAACGCTTTGTCGAATGCCGCGAAACTGCGCGAGGCCTTTTCCAGATGGAACGAATCCAAGGGTTCGAACCTGAAAATGTGGGACGACTACACGACCGACGATATCTGCATCCGGTCCCTTGGCGAAGGGAAAAACGGGCTGGACTTCAGTTGCGCCCGCAAGGGGCAGGGTCAGATGCACCAATATCTGAAGGAATTGACGGATGCCTTCGAAATGGTCCACTGGACGTTGAAGGACACCATAGCCCAGGACGACCGGGTCGTCGGGGTGGGCGTCACGGCCTGGACACACAAAGCCAGCGGCCAGAAGGTCGAAACGCCGGTCGTTGTCATTTGCAAGTTCTGCGGCGACCGGGTCTGCGAATATCAGGAATTCTACGACACGGCCGCCCTCGCTGCCGTGACCGGGCAATGAATGCCGCCGGCAGCCGACGCCATCACGCGATCAGCTGGGTTTGAGTATGACCGGTGACTGCCGCCGTCACGATCTCGCCCTCGGTCCGGGGGGCCGAAAAGGACACTTCGGTGAATTGCTCGGTTCGGCCCATGTGCGGGCTTTCCATCAGGATGTGATGGGTTTTGCCGATTTGTTGTGACAAGTGCTTTGTGACCTGAGCGTCGCCTGCTGCGCGCAACCGGGCGGCGCGATCCTTGATGACCGTTCCATTCACCTGCTGCGGTATGCGAGCTGCCGGTGTGCCTTCACGCTTGGAATAGGGGAAGACATGCAGCCAAGTCAGGTCGCAGTCGCTGATCAGCTTCAGCGAGTTTTCGAAATGCGCTTCGGACTCGGTCGGGAAGCCTGCGATGATATCCGCACCAAAGGTCATGTCGGGGCGCAGCTTGCGTGCCTCTTCGGTAAAGCGGATGGCGTCGTCGCGCAGATGGCGGCGTTTCATGCGCTTTAGAATCAGATCGTCGCCGTGCTGAAGCGACAGGTGCAGATGCGGCATCAGGCGCGGCTCGGTTGCGATGGCCTGCATCAGATTCTCGTCCACCTCGATCGAATCGATCGAGCTGATGCGCAGGCGCGGCAGGTCGGGCACCAGCTTGAGGATGCGCATGACAAGATCGCCCAGTTTGGGGCTTGCGGGCAGGTCGGCGCCCCAGGATGTCAGATCGACCCCGGTCAGCACGACCTCGTTATAGCCCTTGCCGACAAGCCGCTTGATCTGATCCACCACCACACCGGCCGGCACGCTGCGCGAGTTGCCCCGGCCATAGGGAATGATGCAGAAGGTACAGCGGTGGTCACAACCGTTCTGGACCTGCACATAGGCGCGCGAGCGGGTGCCGAATCCGTCGATCAGATGGCCGGCCGTTTCGGTGACCGACATGATGTCATCCACCTGCACCGCCTCGGTCTGACCGATGAAATCAGTCGCCATGCCTTGCCAAGTCTCGGGCTGCATCTTTTCGGTGTTGCCGATGACCGCATCGACCTCGTCCATCTGCGCAAAGGTTTCGGGCTCGGTCTGGGCGGCACAGCCTGTGACGATCAGGCGGGCATTCGGATTCTCGCGCCGTAGCTTGCGGATTTCCTGCCGGGCCTTGCGCACGGCCTCAGCCGTCACGGCGCATGTGTTCACCACCACAGCGTCTGTCAGACCGGCCTGTTGCGACAGTTCTTTCATCGCCTCAGTTTCATAGGCATTCAGGCGGCAGCCCAACGTGGTGAACTTGGGCGGGTTCATCCCAGTGACCTCAGAAATTCAGGCGTCAGAGTGCCAGAGAAAACGTGACATGTCGGGCCGGTCATCCAGACACCATCGTCGCGCCAGTCGACCCAAAGCGTGCCACCATCCAAATCAATCCGCACCTTGCGCCCGGTCAGCCCCCGTCGCGCGGCGGCCACAGCCGTTGCACAGGACGAAGACCCAGATGCCAGAGTGATGCCTACTCCGCGCTCCCATACGCGCATACGGATGTGATCCGGACCAATGACCTGGGCCACCTGGACATTAGTGCGTTCGGGATAAAGCGGGTGGTATTCGTAACGCGCGCCGAATTCTGCCAACGGGATCGCTTCGGCGTTGTCAACGAAGAACGTGCAATGCGGGTTGCCCATTCCCGTTGCCGTCGGGGTGCCTTCGATCGGCAATTCCAGCGTGTCCATCTCTTCTGCCAGAGGAACTTCGCGCCAGTCCAGCTGCGGGTGCCCCATGTTGACCGAGGTGAGCCCATCGCCGGCATCCCGCGCATGAAGGGTTCCCCGTTCCGTGGTGAGCTTGAGGGCAGAGCGACCCGTCTCATCCATAAGCAACCGTGCAATACAGCGGGTGGCGTTGCCGCAGGCGGCAGAGGTTGATCCATCGGAATTGTAGAACACCAGATGCGCGTCGGCTTCACCCTTTTCGATAACGGCCAACTGATCGAATCCCACCCCAAATTGCCGATGCCCGATTCCCCGGGCCAGCGTCGGCGTGATCGGGGCATCCTGTGCGCGTGCGTCAACAATGACAAAGTCATTGCCCAGCCCGTGCATCTTTATGAAGGGCAGTCCGGTGTCGAGTCTCTGTTGCATGGCGGGCATATAACGTCGGTCCGAACATGAATCCACCCTGTCGCGAAGATTCCTCAAAAAAGGGGTTGACCCTCCAGCGCCACCTGCCTAATTAGGCCGCCTATCGGGTTGCCGGAAACACGCGTTGTTACGGCGAAACGAGGCGCAAAATAAGGGCTTGAACCCGGTCGGGGAATTGCCGTAAAGAGCGCCACGGATCAACAGATCCAACAAAAGAGTGGGCCGTTAGCTCAGTTGGTAGAGCAACTGACTTTTAATCAGTGGGTCGCAGGTTCGAATCCTGCACGGCTCACCACTTCTCATAAAATATCCTTTCCCTGCTTGGGTTTGGTGTCGGATTTGACGAACCTCTTGTGAAGGTTCGCCAAATTGCGCTCGCCATTGGGGCGGGCAATCAGTTTCTCAATCGCGGAATCGGCCATGCCTTCGCGGCCTGCGGCCTCTGTGTAGCGCTGCACGAGGGCCAGCGTTTTGTGACCCGTGACCGCGCCGATCTCGTGCGCTGTGGCTCCAGCTTCGGCCAAACGGCGTGCGCAAGCCTTGCGCAGCCCATGGGCGGAACACTGGGGCAGTTTGGCCTCTTCGGTCCAACGCTGCATGAGATTGCCCAGACCACCGGCAGAGCGCATCGTGCCTTTCCGGGTTGCCAGGAAGGGGCGATCCTCGGGCAGCTTGTCCAACACCTCGGCCAAATCCGGGTGGATTGGCACGGAAACCAGCACCCCACCAGACTGTTGCGTCTTCTGACGACGGTACTCGATCTTGCCATTGCGGACATTCCTCGGTCCCAGCTTCACCGCATCGACCCGCGCCGCGCCGGTGTAGAGCATCAGCGTCACCGCCGTATGCGCCAGAGTTCCGGGCTTGTGGATCTTAAAGAACTGCGCCAGCTCGTCCTCGTCCCAAGTATGGAAGCCATCACCGCCCACGCGGAACGGCTTTGTTGCGCGGGCTGGGTTATCGCCGCGCCAGTCGAGCGTGATTGCGAAATCCATCAACTGGATCAGCCGCTTGCGCAGGTTGTTCGCCGCTGTCGGGGTCTCGGCCTTCTCGGCCAGGATGGTCTGTACATGCCGCCGCTGCATCAGCCTCACCGGCTTGTCGCCATGCTCCTCCCGGAATTTCTCGACGATTCCGCGATACACCTTCTGCGTGCTAGACGCGAGATCGAGGAACTCGGGCGAGCGATACCAGAGCGCGACAAGTTGGCTAACACTGTATGGCTTTGTCCGGTCCGCCCCGATCAGCCCACGCGTCTTGTGGCCGTTCACCGCATCTTCATACCGCCGGACAAATTCCTCCGATCCATAGTCGCTCCCAAGCTCAGCCGAAAACCCACCCTTACGAAACCGCCACCGCCGCTTCCCGTGCCGGTCGAAGTAAGCCGTAGCGCCGGGAAACTGCTTCCGGCGCTTCACGGGCGATCCCAAGGGTTATTGACCTCGTCGGTCTGCTTTTCGGTGCTGTAGATCACCACCTTGCCGTCTCGGCTGATCTCGGATCGCACGACCGGTATGCCCGCGTCTCTGTATGCCTTGAGGTATCGTGTAAGTTCGGTCTGCGTTATCGACGCACGAGACGTGCTCATTGAGTGATCTTTCGCATCAAAGGCTTGAGTGCGGAGGTTCGCCAATTGGCAAACTCGATTGTTTGACTGCCGTATGTTTGATCTTCGTGGCTTCCCTTTTGAAGCGCTCCCAGCCACTTAAAGTAAGCATCTTGGTTTTCGAAGATATCTCAACAAACTCGAGCCGCCCGTCGTTCATCAACGCTCGAACTTGCGCTGTACTGAGGCCCACGATCTCTCCAAGTTCTTTCGGTGAAAGCAGTTTTTCTCGTGTCAAAAGCTCTTCCTTTTCATAAGGTAGCACGAATCAGGCCATACTCATTTTGGCGCAGTGATCTGAGTACGAAACACAACAAGTTACGCTCAAATGTGCGTATAGCACTCAATTGTGCGCAGTTGCAAGAGGAACGATGCCAGCATGGCGGATCGGCCCTACGACTACCTGAGCTCTCTTGGTGCGCGCTTAGCAATCGCGCGCAATGAGCTTGGCATGTCACAAAAGAAAATGGCGGATGCGCTCGGGATTTCGCTTCGCGCTTATCAGAGCTACGAACTCGGGAAACGCTCAATTCCCGTCGAGCGGCTTGTGGAACTGCACCGCAAATTTTCCGTTGACCTAAATTGGGTTCTCTTGGGCGTCGATGCGGTAAGACTGAAACACGACTTGTTCGCCCTTGAAGAGTTCGAAGTCGCGCTGGATAAGTATCTATCTGATAGTGAGATATCGCTAAAAAGCGAAAAGCGCGGGGCCATTGCAGCACGCTGGTATCGTTCTTTCCTAGAGGGGAAGGAAGTGATCATGGATGACGTTCATACCTGGATTGAACTACTTAAGGAGTAGATTTTGGAACAACCAACCGTTCAATGGCAACGCGCTAGAATTGCGGCACTTGAAGGAGCTCACCGTAGAATCCTCGAGCCAGTTGGTAGAGCTCTGTTTAATGGCACAGCAACGGCTACACTTTGCTTTTTAGTGGTTTTTGTCTGGCACAACTTATTCACTTTTCGGGGTATCGGGAATTCGTTGATAATTGAAATTCAACATTTGATCGCCGCATCGTCGATGCTGACAATGTTACTCTTAACTGTGATCGCGTGTCCCGTCGCTCTTATTGATTGGCTGTATCGCCGCGAAATTGAATACGGCTCTAATAGATCATAAAACAAATGAATCTCTTCAATAAAAAAACTATTAAGCGGCACCTTAAGCCTGCAACGATCCCTGACGATCATTACGATACCCTGTCTGCTTGGGCCAGTATGATCCATGACAGTCGAATCTACTCACTAAAGGAAGTCGCTCTGCATGGGCAGTTCACCTCCAAGATTGTAGAGAATGTACTAGGTTACCATGGTCCCGCTGGCGGTGCAGATTATACTGTTTCAACCGAACAAACGATCCTGCGAGGCAGTGTCGACTTGGCCCTCGGACGCTTCGGTGGCCCCAAGCCTGAAATCCTAGCCCCGTTCGAACTGAAGGGCGCGGATACCCGCGACCTCGATGCGATCATGCCTGGCCGCAATAAGAGCCCTGTCCAACAGGCGTGGGAATACGCCATGAACGCGCGCGGCGTGAAATGGGTCCTGGTGTCCAACTACATCGAGCTGCGGCTTTACGGGTTCGGTGAAGGCACCTCAGCTTACGAGGTCTTCCGCCTCGACCAGCTGACCGATCAGGACGAATACGCCCGCTTCATGCTCCTGCTATCGGCGGAGAATCTGCTGTCTGGCCGCACGCTTGACCTGCTCAAGGAAAGCCGCCGCGAAGACAAGGACATCACGGACAAGCTGTACCAGGACTACAAAGATCTGCGGCTGAAATTGCTTCACGCGGTGCAAGAGGCCGACGCGTCCATCGATGCGCTCGACGCGATTGCGCTCGCGCAGAAAATCCTCGACCGCGTCTTGTTCATCGCCTTCGCCGAAGACACTGGCCTTCTTCCCGAAAACACGCTTAGAGACGCATTTTCGCACGTTGATCCCTACAACCCGCGCCCAGTTTGGGAAAATTTCAAAGGCCTGTTCCGCGCTATCGACGCAGGCCGCAATGAAGTTAGGAACGCAGAAGGCAAGGTTCTCGTCCCGGCCATCCCACGCTACAACGGCGGGCTGTTCCGCACGGATGAAGTGATCGACCGCCTTATCCTGCCGGATGCCATCTGTGAAGGGTTCAAAACGCTGGGCGAGTATGATTTCGCTTCCGAAGTCTCTGTCACCGTTCTCGGCCACATCTTCGAACAATCCATTGCCGATGTGGAACGCTTGCAAGCCATCGCGCGGGGCGAAGAGGAAGAACCGGAAAAGACCAGCGGCACCAGCGGGCGGCGCAAGCGCGATGGGGTGGTCTACACGCCCGACTACATCGCGCGGTTCATTGTGGTTGAAACCCTTGGCGCGCACCTCAAGGAAGCCTTTGAAACCATCCTGCGTGATCACGCCAAGAAGGGAGCGGACGTCTCCGAATATGCAGCCATCCCGTGGCGCAGGAAGTCGGCCGAGCTGGAAGCCTGGCAAGCCTACCGCGACCGGATCAAGACGTTGCGCATTGTCGATCCGGCGTGCGGGTCGGGTGTGTTCCTCATCATGGCCTTCGACTTCCTCAAGGCCGAACTGTCCCGTGTGAATGACAAGATCGCTGAGCTGCAAGGCAAGGATCAGCACATCCAGGACTTGCTCGATCCGGACAGTGAAATTCTGTCGAACAACCTCTTCGGCGTGGATGTGAACGCGGAAAGCGTCGAGATCACCAAGCTGTCGCTTTGGATCAAGACAGCGCGGCGCGGCAAGGTGCTGGACAGCCTTTCGGGCAGTATCCGTGTGGGCGATAGCCTGATCGAGGACAGCAACTTCGCCTATCTCGATCACGCCTTCACTTGGGAAACAGCATTTCCTGACGTCTTTGCCGAAGGCGGCTTCGACGTGGTGCTGGGCAATCCACCCTATGTGCGCCAAGAGCTTATCTCGGACCTCAAACCATATCTTCAAAGGCGCTTTGAAAGCTACCATGGTGTGGCCGACCTGTTTTGCTACTTCTACGAGCGGGGACTCCGCCTGCTAAAACCGGGCGGTCGTTTGGGCTACATTTCTTCGAACACCTTCTTCAAGACAGGCTCGGGCAAGCCATTGCGTGAGTACTTGTTGAAGGATGCAACGATTGAAGGTGTGGTCGATTTTGGTGATCTGCAGGTCTTCGAGGGCGTCACAACCTATCCGGCGATCCTTGTACTCAAAAACGGCTCCGCCCCAAAAAACCATGAGCTTAGGTTCTGGAAAGTGGAAGCGCTCCCAGAAACGAACTTCATTGCAAGCTGGGAAGCGGCTGCGGGACCGTTCACACAATCCGGACTGGATTCTGGGTCATGGCAGTTGGAAAATCGGTCACTCAGAGCCCTCAGAGAAAAGATTTGGGCCGGGAAGAAAACACTGAAGGATGTCTATGGGGCACCATTTCGCGGCATCGTAACAGGCGCAAATCCTGTCTTTGTTATCGATACTCCGACCAAGGAACAGCTGTGCGCAGAAGACCCGCGATCTGAAGAGCTTTTGAAGCCGTTTCTTGAAGGGAAGGATTTGAAACGATGGCGCGCAGAACCGAGCGGTAGGTGGCTGATATTCACGAGGCGCGGCCTCGACATTGAAGCCTATCCTGCGATCAAAGCATACTTGAATAGACATCGCGAAAAACTGGAACCGAAACCTGAAGGATGGACACCAGCCAAGCCGCGAGACAAATGGCCTGGCAGAAAATCTGGAACATATCAATGGTTCGAAGTGCAAGACACGATTGGCTACCATGCCTCATTCGCACACAATAAGATCATTTATCGGGACGTTTCGCGGCAAGCATCATTTGCGCTCGACAAAAGCGGACTTCACTTGGATTCGACCGCCTCGTTCATTGATGCAGGTGACCCCTTCCTGATCGCGGTATTGAACTCAAGAGTATTCTGGTTTGTGCTTTCTGCTCTAACCCCATTGGCTCAGGGCGGCTACCGAAGGAAAAAGAACCAGTATATCGAGCAAGTACCTATCCCGAATGCTTCGGAAGAAGCCCGAACTAAGCTGGCTGTGCAGGTCGAAATGTGCGGCGACCTAGCGCATCAACGCCTCGCACTCCAAACCGCTCTCACCAGGCGTATCCCCGATCTCTGCCCGCCAGAGCGCGAGCCAAAGCTCAACACCAAGCTCAAGGAATGGTGGACCCTGCCAGACTTCGCCGCCTTCCGCGCTGAGGTGAAGAAGGCCTTTAAGGCCGATATCCCGCTCTCCGAACGTTCCGATTGGGAAGACTGGATAACCCGAGACCGCGCCGAAATCGCCCGCCTCACCGCCGAAATAGCCCAGGCCGAAGCCAAGATCGACGGCATCGTCTACGACCTCTTCGATCTCACCCCTGACGAAATCGCCCTTCTGGAAAGCGTAGTGTGACATGAGCACCGGGCTGCCCAACTGGCGCAACATGTGGATACGCGCCTTTTACGGCTTCGATCCGGAACTGGACGGCTATGTCGGTTGGACAAACGAGAGTGGTCAGGTTGGGTGCGTGCGGTCTGCTAAGCTATTTGTTGACACGAAAAATTAATTGAAAGACTGTAAAGTAAAGTGTAAAGCGCCCGCCAAAGCATGTTGATAAAGAATCGATGGAGGAAAGGTTGAACGGGATTATGAGCAATCCACCCATATACTTTACTCTTGCCTACATCGGTTTTGATGAAGTGAGGGCGCTGGCTAAGTATGTTCCCGACATACAAGAGGAGTTCAGAAAAGCCGGGTACACCAAATATGCTGAGCAAAAAAGTGATCGCTTGGTTATAGAAAGCAGCGACGATGAAACAAGGCCCGACATTTCTGTTCGCGAAGAAATTTCCTGGGCTTTCGGGCATAGCGACTCTCAGTCGAACTACTTACTCTCTGAAAGCGGCCTCGCATTTCAGACGACTTGCTATCTGGGACACATAGACTTTTTTGAGAGGCTGCTTCAGGGATTCTCGGTGTTGAGGAGAATTGTTGGAATCGAAACCACAACTCAGGTTTCGATCCGTTACTTTGATGCTGTTATTCCCTCGCCGGGTAAGGATCGAAGCGACTACATGGCATCTAAAGAGCCTAGCGAAATTCGACTCGATTCAGACAAGTTCCGGCATAGAGCGACCAACAGCTATTCTGTGTTCAACACTACCATTGATGTGCCCGATGAGGGGACCATGGGGTGCACGCTAATGATTGGTACCAGCTGGTTTAATTCCAGAATTGGCTTGCCACCAGATATATCTGCGGAGGGCCTTAAGTTCGAGGAGCGCTTTGTTCACGAGGACCCGATAAAACATGTTGTAGTCGACTTTCAACACAGGCTAGAAGTTGAAATGAGCTTCGACGAAGCACTTATAAATAATGTTTTGCTTCAACTGCATGGAGCTATGAAAACCGCTTTTTCTGAGATTTTCTCTGATATTGCTTTGAAAGAATGGCAATGACACAAACACTCTACATGATGCAGCGTCCCTCGATTCCTGTGGGGAAGACGCAGGATGAAAGTGTGCCGAAGTACCGAAACACTATTGTTCGTGTTGTCGCAGGCGCTGCAATGGTGCTTTCTGCGTCCAGCCCGATTGCGGCCAAGACTTGGAATGCAAGCTCTTTTGGGTCGGCTCTTGTATCTAGTCGTGGCCCTCAAATTAAGAGCACTTTGCGTCAAAAGCAGATAGTGAGTGATGCAGAAGAAACAGCAGCTGCAGCAACGCCAGCCGATGATGCTGTTGATGTGCTTGATTACATTGCTAACAACTCCAAGCTGCCGACATCCGAAATCGCGCGCTGCCTTAGTGTTTCACGTCAGGCTGTCTATAGTTGGCAAAAGGGTGGCGCAATTTCTCAAGACAACCTTGAGAAACTTCGATCAATCCGTGACGCTGTCGCTGCACTTGCAGAGGCAGAATTCAAGCCAAACCGTAATCTTTTGCGAAGGAAGATTGGCGGTAAGTCTATTTTGGATATTGTGGCAGCCGGTGGAGATGTTCGAGAAGCATCAAACCGCCTTTTGACTTCTCTGTTACGTGATCGAGAGCAACTAGCTGCATCCAAGGCGCGAGTTCAAGACCGGAAAAAAAGTGGGGATACACTCAAAGCCGAGCGAATCCGCGACGCTCTTGGGCAGCCGACTCGTAATAGTTGAGCCACCTCTAAATGGAGTGGCCTCGTGAAACAGTTTGGCGCCAAGGACGGTTTCTCTCACAAGATGATGTGAGAGAAGCTGTTTCTGGCGATTGCCTAGAAAATGCTACCGGTGCAATCGTTGCATCCCAAGACTGCGATATTGCGGCTTCTCCGGAAGTTGAACCAGTCGTTGAGTTTGTGTTGTGCCAATCCATCGTCAAATGTGATGGAAATAAGCTTAACGCGAAGAACCCCCGATGCATCCACCTTCCCTTAGAAACCCCAGAAGGTGAGTTCGTTGAAATTGATACGAGGCAGCGTATTTTTGTCCCAAAGGAAACCCTCATCGGCTTCCAACCTTGTGACAAATTGCAAGTCTCTGACTTTCATGTTCGTGTTTTTCAGAAGTGGCTTGCGCTCAGATACAAACGTTCTGCTTTTCCTGACGCCTTTAACAATCGACTGGGAAAGGGAAGGCTTAACATCACTAAGGCTGTGGCGCCTACGGCTTCTTCAATAGAAGCCGTTCTGTTCGATCTAGGTGATGACTTCAAGACAGAGATTACCGATCCGGATGAAGTCTATTCACTATCCATCACACTGGTTTTCAATGAAGAAATTCAAGAGGATGCGGAGCAGCACGCTGAAGAGGCTAGAACAAAGATAGAAGATACCCTGACCAATCGTTTTCTTGACCAAGACACGGGTGCTTGGGAGGGCATAGAACTCTGTGAAGTATCGATAATCTCCGTCAATGCCATAACAGTAGCGGAAGCGGAGTCATTGCTGCGGTTTGATCTTGATGAACTAAGCTTCAAAGAAGAACTCCCAGTTTCAACATTCGAACACCCTCCCGCTACAATGGACTGACCCGTTTACCAGCGTGCTGTTCTTTATAAGTTTAACGACATCCTGTGGCTGGAAGGATTGAAACGTTCAAGTGTTAGTATTGACTGTCTGTCCCACCTCGATCGCCTTCGCATCCAATCCTAACTCCCTGATCAAAAAACCATTGTCTCCCCACTTTTGGATGTAGCGCAAGTAGCCTTTGCCTTCGGTATCCATAAACAGACAACGGATGTCTCCGTATTCGCCCCAAACACCTGCAATAGCGATCAACGGGACACCTTTTGGCAAGCGACGCACTTTCTCGAAGTCACGATAGTCGATCCCGAGGTCGAGAGCTTGGTGAAAACTCATGGTGAAGCGTTCGTGTGAAAACAACATTGTTTTCCCTTCAAATTATAGATGAAAGCCATAGTTACGGTCTTGCTCAAGGCGCTGCTCGTTCAGATCTCGTTCAGCTGTTTTTCGGCGGTTCTCGCTAGCTTCAAACTCGTCTGCAAGTTCTCTTCCAGCGTGGTGTAGTTCTGTTCTTCGGTCAGCAATTCGGCCAATGTAGCTACGGACTTGAGATGTGATTTCATCAGCAGCTCGATGCACTGCGTTAAGCCATTTAGCCTGGCCTCGATCCCGGTCATCGATCGTTCTTCTAAATTGCGCAATTCCTTGGCGGAGGTCTCGCAAGCCGTCACCAAGCGCTCGACGCACGCGAGCAAATCTCGCTCCAAGGCTGTCAGAGGTTGATCCATCTAGTTCGGCTCCACCCTGATGCATGAAACCAATCGGCTCGCCACCGAACAGGTGCGCATGCTTGAAGTCTCTGGCGGCAGGATCAAATACGTCGCTTGCTCGTGAAGCACCGTCTGAATACCCAACCTCTCTAAATGCGTCGTGGTCGCAATCGTTGAGAGTTTCCAACTCCACAGAAAGGTCAGCCCTAATGTTGCTAAGATCAGTACCAGACAGACAGTCGCCATCGCCCAGGGTGAAATCCGTAGCAATCGTTTGATCGTGTCGATGTGACTCTGCCAGGTCGTCCCGCTCCAATCCAGAAACATGCGGGTATCTGCTTCGATTGTATTCCGCGCGTGTGTCACACACTCCTGAATATCGTTCCTGAAGTTCTGCAATTGAGATTCCATCAAGGCGGCGTGTTCTTTGCGGATCTCGTCCAGATCCGCGTTCAATTTCTCGCTCAGCCGAGCCGGCTTGCCAGTCGTCACGGAATATTTCTCCTTTCAATCGCCAGCGTTCGCCGGTTTCGGGGTCTTTGGCTGTGATGTAATTCTTGCTGGCGCGGGGGATGTCGAAACCAACATCCGTCAAGGTATCAATCATGCTGGCGCGGTCAGTGATGGTGCCGATGCTGATCTGGTCGAGGATCCACTCGTGCAGTTCTTCGCGGCCTTGCGCGCGTGTCGGGGTCTCCAGGGCCGCCTGCACTTCTTGCGCCCGCTCTAGCTCCATCGGATCGGCCCAGCCGTGCGTCTTGTTCATCAGGTCACGCAGGCTGTCGTAGGCTGTCTGATAGCCTGGAGGCGCGATGTTGAGGCTCTTGCCTGTAGTCAGCTCCAATCGTGGCGTGCAGAAATGCAATTCAATCCGATCTTCGTGGCTGTGGCGGACCCAGAGCATGTCGTATTGCTCGCCATCCAGCCCGGCAAAGGCCAGCTGCTCGAAGGCATCCATGACCTCGGCCTGCTGTTCCTCGCCGGGCGCGTCACCGGCGGCAAAGCTGATCACGCCCGCCCGGTAGGTCCATTGGTGGCGACTGGCGTCGATCAACGCCTCGGTGCGGCTTGGATCGCCGCGCAGCACTTCGGGCAAGGGATTGCGCGTGACGGTCAGGGGCTGGCCATCGGCATCGCGGACCAGTTCGCGGTTGCCGTCATAGGCCAGCACGCGCTCGGCCACCAAGTAGCCGACCGGCCCCGCACCTGCGCCCTTGCCATTGGGGAAGAACTTGATCAGCACTGCCGCGCCTCTTCGAGGAGCTGGGCGAGCTGGCGTTCGATCACCAGCATGCGACGGGCGACGGTCAGGCTGTCGAGGTCGGTGCGGCCCACCAGCGTCGCGCGGTTCAGCCAGCGGGCGATCTGGTTGAGGTTGCCGCCGATGCGCCCGACCGCCAGCACCAGCGCAGGGTCAACGCGTGGCACGGGCTTGCGGCGGCGCGACTCGGTCAGGCCAAGCGCCTCACGCAGGAGCGTTGCGGCAGGCAGGCCTGCGGCCTCGGCCTTGGCGCGCAGCTCGGCCTTCTCGGACGCAGTACAGCGGAAGACGAAGGTCTCGGTCAACGGCTCTTTGGCGGGGGCTTTGCCCGCGCCGGTGGGGTTCGAAGGGGAGGCTTGCCGCCCCTCGCAAGGTCCCGTGTCACCAGCGCCAGCGTATGACATGGGTCGCCTTGCTGTTTCCTCAGACTGCATGGCGTTTCTCCCGCTTGGTCGGGGCAACATCCCGCGGAAGACGCGATGCGCGCTGCATCTGGCGCGGTGAAAAGGACGCGGTGCGGGGTGCAGAGGGCGCGTCGAATGCGCTAACCTGCGCTTGGTGGATGACGTCTCGCAGAAGACGCAACTGCGCCTGCCAATCCGCGCTGCCAACCGGGGCCGGTGTCCGCGCCGGAAGCCAGAAGCCCAGGTGATGCTCGTGCGGTGACAGGGGCAGGCTACGTTCCAGCGTGGTCATCCCTTCCCGGGCCAACCGCGCGTCCCAGTCCCGGACAAAACAGATGCCCCTCGCGACAAACACCAGGTCCGGGCGCGTTCCGTCGGATTGCCCTTCATCGGGCAAATCCGGCGCGGACGCGCGTCCGTTTTCTTTTCTAAGTTTTTGTTCTCTATTCGGGGGGCGATCCTGTCCCCCTTTGCCGGACAGGTCTGTCCCGCTTTGCGAACAGGAGTGTCCCCCTTTGGCTCGGCTAAGCGGGACAACTTTGTCCCCCTCTCTGCGGCGCTCGGTGGCTCGTTTCAAGGCCGCTTCGGTCGGGCGATAGCGCGAGGATTTCCCCTTGTTGGTCCCGCGCTCCACGGTCATGTAGCCCGCCGCCTCGACCTTGTTCAGCGCGCGTTTGACCGACTTGGCGTGCTTGCCGATGGCCGCGCCTATGGTCTCAAAAGACGGGCGGCTCTCACCAGTTTCGTGGTCGGCATGCGCCAGCGCCAGGTAGAGCGCGACGCGCAGGGCATTGTCGTCCAGCTCGTGGTCCGTGACCATCTCCAGAAGGTATTGCAGCTTGATCTTGCAGAAGGGCAGAAGCTCAGACATCGGCCCCTCCCACGATTGCGATCAAGGGCGCGATCTGGTATTCGTGCTGAGCAAACTTTTCGATTTGGCCGTTGACGCGGGTGCCAGCCCAGTCAGCGGCCTTTCGGTTTCTGGGGCGTCTGATCCGGTTCGCCAGAAGCTCGAAAAGCCCAATCAAATCAAGGGGTGGGGTTTTCCGGTTCGCCAGCGCAAGCCGTTGATTTCCCTTACTCCGCACAGTCCTGCACGGCTCACCACTTTTTTCCATGGACTATGATCTTGGCTTACAGCGAACTGCTTGTGTTTGGCCCAGCTGTGAACGACGGTCGAAGCCACGGGCTTGATCGAGGTGCCGGACACGCTTTGTGCCATCCAACACGACCTCGGCGGAACAAATCTCGAATTCGGCCAGCATGGTATCAAGCGGGATGCGATGGAAGAGGTCCACGCCTCGCACATGTCGAAACCCAGAGCAGACGGGCAGCTGGTTCTGCGTGAAGATGACAAAGTTCTGAAAGTGCCGGACATCCGGCGACCCAATCTGGCCCGGATTCTGCAACGGGCAGAAAAACGCGCCGAAAGCCGCAGCGGGTGTCAGCCACGCTGCGGCTTTGATCGGGATGCGAAGCGCCTAAACCTCGACTTCGACCTTGCCGATCGGGTTCGAGCAGCAGGCCAGAATGTACCCCGCGTCGATGTCGTCTTCCGAGATCCCTCCGTTGTGGACCATGTGGACCTCGCCAGCGGTTTTCTTGACCTTGCAGGTACCGCACACGCCGAAGGTACAGCCTGACGGAATGTTCAGGCCAACCGAGCGGGCGGCGGCAAGCACCGTGTCGGTCTCGGCAACCTTGGCCGTCACGCCCGAGGTCGCGAACAGGATTTCGGCGCTGCTGTCGTCGTCCAGAACAACGTCATCCAACTCGGGCTGATCCGCCTCGGTTTCCACCGGCGCGCCGAAGCTTTCCTGATAATAGTTGTCCATATCAAAACCAAGACCGGCCAGCGCGTCGCGCACCGCTTGCATGAAGGGCTCGGGACCGCAGCAATAGACTTCGCGCTCAAGGTAATCCGGCGCCATCAGGCCCAGCATCAATTGGTTGAACTGCCCCTGATATCCCGTCCATGGGCGGTAGCGGTCCGGCTCTTCCACCACGAACTTCAGGTCCAAACCATCTGTGCGGCTGGCCATCTGTTCCAAGCGCTGGCGGAAGATGATCTCGGATGGCCGCTTGGCGCAGTTGATGAAGACAACGTCCAGATCGCGGCCTTCGTCCCACATGCAGGTGGTCATTGACATCATCGGTGTGATGCCTGAGCCAGCCGAGATAAACAGGAACTTGCGCGCATCGCTCAGTGCGTTGGTGAACAGGCCCGCAGGCCCAATGGCCTTGAGCCGCATGCCGGGTTGAAGATTGTCCAGCATCCAGCGCGTGCCGATACTGTCGGGTTGCGCTTTGGCGGTGATGGTGATCGACCGCGGCCGCGATGGCGACGATGAGATCGTGTAGGTGCGATACACGACTCCCCCGGGCTGGCCGGGCGCCGGAATCTCGAGCGTCAGGAACTGACCGGGGTGATAGGCGAACTGCGCCCCAGAGGGGGCCCGGAACGAAAAGCTGGCGGTGTTCGGCATCTCGGGCACGACCGAGACACATTCCAGCATCTCTCCATCCTGCCAAACGGCTGATGAAAGCGTGTTCAGATCTTTCATCAGACTTACTCCGCCGCCATGTAGTCAGGGGTCAGGCGGGCCGACACTGTGCTGCAATACCAATCCACGAATTGCAGTACGCCGGATTCCTGAATGGCTGAATACGGGCCGGGCACATAGGCCGGGCTGTTGATGCCCTGCTGGTTGTCCTCGACCACCTGACGGTCTTCGTCATTCGTGGCGACCCAGACTTCGGTCAGGCGTTTCACGTCGTAGTCAACGCCTTCAACCGCATCCTTGTTGACCAGCCATTTGGTCGTGACCTCGGTCTCTGTCGGGCTGATCGGCGTAACACGGAAAACAATCGAGTGATCGGCAAGAAAGTGGTTCCACGTGGTCGGATAGTGGAACTTCAAAAGCGATCCCGCATCCGCAAAGGGCGACCGGCCCAACCAGCGGCGCACGGCGGATTTCCCGTCCATCGTATAGCTCTCGGCGCCTTCTTTCAGCGGCATCCGCGCCAGACGGAATTGGCCGTCCTCGTGCAGATAGAACTGCGATGGCATACCCGCTGACTGGCACCTGTCGAAATGGGCTTGCATATAGGCTGGGGTTTCACCGCCTTCGATCCCCGTCACGCCCGGATCATCAGGGAAGGTCCGGCACAGCGCAGGGTGGTTGCCGCCGCAGTGATAGCACTCGCGATTGTTTTCCCAGACCAGTTTCCAGTTGCCGTTCTCGATGATCGAGCTTTCGAATGCGACCTTGGCATTCGCAAGATCATGCGGCTCAAGATACGGGCGCGCGATATTGGCAAACGTGTCAAAATCCGGGGCGACATCCGCCAGACAGATATAGACCAACCCGGCAAGCTCGCGGCAATGAACCGTCTTCAAACCATGCTGTCTGGGATCAAACTCCGGCCCCATGTCGCGGGCCCACAGCAAAGAGCCGTCAAGCTCGTAGGTCCATTGGTGATACGGGCAAACCAGCTTCGGCGCGTTGCCTTTTGCTGCCTTGCATATGATCGAGCCGCGATGGCGGCAGGTGTTGTGAAACGCCCGGATCTGGTTGTCGGCGCCGCGCACGATGATCACGCGATAGGCACCCACGTTGTACGTTACATAGTCGCCGGCTTTCACCAGTTCACAGGCCGGAATGGCAAAGAGCCATTCGCGATAGTGGATGGTTTCCAGGTCGGTCTGAAAGATCTCGGGGTCGGTGTAAAAGGCCCGTTCCAGAGCATAGCCCGGGATTCGACGCGCCAACAGGTTTTGGACATTGTTCACTTCTGGCTCTCCTGCCGCGCCCCGCGGCATTGCTTGGGCAGATGACAGGGAGGAACCGTCCGGAGGCGCGCGAGGACCACGTCCGAAACCCGTGCCCCCACCGCCACCCGCGGTTTGACATATCTGCAAGGCTGGTTTCCGGACTTGAAAGGGGCTTGCACCCGGTTGCGACACCTTCCCGGGATCCTCGTCCCAGTGGTTGATTGTCGAACCTGACCTTCCTTACCGTTGCGGGGGCAGCGCCGGAATTCCACCGGCTTCCCAATTCTCCGCGGTCTGAGAATCAAACAGCGGCACCTCACGATGGCAGCCTACTTTCTACCTGCTTGGGCGCTGAAATGCTTGCGACATTTCCGGTTTCAAAACAGACATGGAAATTTTCCGGCTGAGTGGACGGCGCCGGGATCACGGTCCTTGGCACAGGGGCATGGCAAGCCCGCCAGCACGGCGTTCTGCAGGGGCCAGTGGGCTTTGCGATGGATGCGGCCACGTCTGACATCCGCGCCGTCAAATTGTCCCCCAGCCGTGACAGCGAAGGCCCGGCTGCTCTGCTCAGAAACGAAACGCTGCACGTCGCCTGAGCATGGCTGGAAAAGAGAGAGTCAGGCCAAGTGAAGGAGGTTTGCAGCAAACCCTTTTGGGTGAAGTTGATCCGTTTGGGATAGTGCTGGCTTGCCATGAGGCAGGTGAAGAAGGCGAATATCCGTCATGCGAGAGTTGTCAGTCCATCCTGTCAACGGACGGTAGAAAACCTCATTTTGTCCATAAAAAATTGTCTTTTTCGGGAAAAACCATTACGTTTTCCGAAAATGGTGGAAAACACCGGAGGCAGTAAGAGAGCAGATGCCAAAACCGAAAACAGGTGTTTTGCGGACAACAGTTCCTTCGCGCCTCATGGGAAAACGGGATGGTCTGTTTTTCCTCTGGGGGCAGATAGAACGCGCGCGCTTGAAGGTCGAGGGCGGCGAACGCGCCGAGGGCGCAGCCTCGGACGGGCCAAGGGCAAACACGGCCGGTGAGGTCAAGGGATCGACGACAGCATTGGTGGACGAGTTTATTTTCTACTGACTTTTGTGATGAAACCGGGCCTGACGGCCCTATTTCTTCTCGAAGAACAGGATGACTTCACCCAGACGGACGCCATAGCGTGAGACATACGCGCGGTTCAGCAGGCGGTCGTCATCCAGCAGCCACATCCAGTCGTCGAATTTGACACGCATGGTCCCGTCCTTGATCGGCAGGTCGATCTTGTATTTCCAGTTGAACGTATCCCCGCGTTCAATCCCGCTGGCGGTGCCCAGCACGCCAGGCGCCGTACCGGTCCACGTATCCTCTCCGGTTTTGGTCAATGTCCAGATGCGTTGTTCCGTCGCGCCATCGTCGTAGACGAAGTCTTCGACCAGGGTCAGGGTTTCGCCGTCCCATGTTCCGTCGATATCAACCGTGAATCTGCGGGGGATATTTCCCAGAACATCCTGAAACTGACCGTAGGCCACTGTTTTACCCTCAAAAAACTCTTCCAGGTTCAACTGCCGGTCCGACAGAAACGTTTTTGGAACCTTCGGTTTGCTGGAGCAGGCCGCCAGAAGTGCAAGGCTTGCGATGGCAATGCAGGCGATGAAAGAGCGAAAGGTGATCATTGCAACGGCTTCCCTTCCAAAGTCGCGTCATACCCGTTTGACCCACTTGGATGCATAGGTTTCGATCTGGGGCTTGGACGCATTGTGGCGATCAGTTCCGCGACCTTGACGCCAAACTTGCGCATCTCGGACCGATTCATGATGACGCCGGTTTCTGTCAGGTACATCCAATCGGTGACATCCAGTGTGTGTCCACCAGCGTCATCTGGCAGAATGATACGATAGGTCAGTTTTACCGTGGACCCCGAGATGATGCCCCGACCTTCGCCCACGATGTCATCCGCCATTGCCGTGAATGTGTTGCCAGTTCCCAGCGTCAGGTACCATTTGCGGGTCATCTGTTTTCCGTTGGAATAGGTGAAGTACTCGGTCAGCGTGCCCGAGTTGCCTTGCCATTCGCCGGACATGCGCGCGACAAAGCTGTTCGACATTTTGCCGTTGGGGCCATAGATCAGGCCTTCGGACAAGATCTCTCCGTTCAGGTGTTTTTTCAGCGAAAAATTTGGCCCGGTGCCACTGTAATCGGACGGCGATTGCGCGCGAAAGCTCAGCAGCCTTGCACGGATGAAGACGGCGGTCAGAAGGACCAGAAGGATAATGCTGAAAGCGTTCATTTGCTTGTGACCTCGGTGGGCAGGGTCAACACCATCCCGAACGCTCCGACTTTCAGGATGCAGGGCAGCACCGCATATGCAAGATTGAGTGTATCCAGAGCCTGTGCTGAATTGGTTTGACCGGGGGTGAAACCGCTGCGTTCCAGCAGCGGCAGAGTGAAAAAGGCAGCCAGGGCGAGGCCCAGTTTGCCAGCGAAGGACCAGATGCCAAACGCGGCTGATGCGTTCAGCCCGGCTCGGGTAAGGACGATCGAGAACATGGCCGGCAATACGACCATATCCGCGCCCAGCGCCGCGCCCGAGGCGAGACAGATCATTGCAAAACCCGCAAGATTTCCTGCACTCAGTGTGGCAGCGCCGATAAAGCCGGCAATCGAGAGCGGCATGGCGATGATCAGAGTCTGTTTCGGGCCAATTCTGTTGCTGAGCTTTGCCCAGAGCGGGACGCTCGCGCCTGCGCTCAGGAAGAACAGGATCAACAAAGGACCCGCCTTGCCCGGCAGTTGCAGCCGGTCTTCCACAAAAAATAGAAACAGGGTGGAGGTTATGGCAACCGGGAGGCTGTTGACCAAAGCCAGCGCAAGTAGGCGCAAGCCACCGGCCTGACCCAGACCTGCAAAGGACAGGCCTGATCCGGTGATCGGCTTGCGTCGCCAGATCGGGATCGTCAGTATCAAGGTCAGAACGGACAGCAGCCCCAGGAACGCGCCGAATGCGGGGTAGCCTTGGGAGTGTGCCCCGAAAGCAACCAACAGGGCCGGAGCGCTGGCTGCGATGACCACTCCGGTCAACTGCCCGCCTTCACGATAGGCGGCCAGTGTCATCAGCTCTTTCGGATCGGTTCGCTTCGCCAGAGTTGCGCTGCGACCATACAGAAGGATGGTTCCCAGGCTGTATGCCGAGAACAGCAAGATCAGGATCGCGACCAGTTCCGGCACCCTGGCACCCTGCGGCAGATTGAAAAGCAGGGGAAACCCGATCGCCAGCCCCAAAGCCGCCATCGCGGCAAATGCAAGCTGGCCGCCGGGCCATCGGTCGATTGCCCAACCGATCAGCGGATCCTGCACCAGATCCACCAAACGGATCACCAGCAGCACCGTACCAATGACCCCAAGGCCAATACCCAGGTTCACGGCTGCAAAGCGCGGCAAGTGGATATAAAGCGGGATACCCGCCGCAGCGAGCATCAGCGCATAGAGACTGACCCGGGGATAGAGCATCACCGCCCCTGTAGCCTGCGCGTGAAGGACGCGGACCGCGTGTTGTCTCCCAGGAATACAGACATGAAACTGCGCTTGATGCCCGGATGCGCCATGGTGCACGTCTTTTGCCCGTTCAACCAGAAACTGACCTTGTCGGGACCATCAGAAACCGCCAGATAGCTGTCCCCTTTTGCCACGGCTTTGAAACACCGGTTCAGTTGGTCGCGAACCGGTGCTGAACGGCCGATGCGGTCCATCTCGTCAAGCGTCGAATTGACCAACGCTTTCTTCTTGATGTTCTTGCGATAAGTCAGTTGCAGGGCGATATCTTCGCTCCAACTGAACGGCGCACCTTTGGGCGTATAGAGTTTGGCGTCATAGATCGGCAAACCCAGATACCGAAACGTCGCGGTTCCGCGCAGTTGGGCACCGTTCAGTTCTTCCGTGACCGGCGATGCGATCAGCCCATTGGGGATCAGCAAGGAAAGTGCAAGAAACGCTGTGCGCCATATCGCCTTATTCTGCGGCAACAGATAGGGCCGGGTCTTTCCCAAGAATGCCATTATCAGCTCCGATGGTTTGCGGGGCACCATTTATTCGAGCAACGACATGCATCGCGCTGGCTATCCCGTCTTCGTGAAATCCGTGCCGGTTGTAAGCACCGGCAAACCAGGTTCGGTTCTGTCCCTGCATCTCGCGGATTTGCCCTTGCGCCTTCAGCGCGGCCTTGTCGAAGACCGGATGGGCAAATTCGACTTGGTCATAGATCTTTTCCGCGGGAATTTCTGATGAAGCGTTCAGCGTTACAAACAGCGGGTCACTGTCCGGAATGTTCTGAAGCCGGTTCATCCAGTAGGTTACCCCCACGTCTCCGGCTTGCGATCGATAGGTCCAGCTTGACCAACAGGCGCGCCGCTTTGGCATCTGACCTGGGTCACAATGCAATATGGCCATATTGGGCTGGTAGCGGATTGCGCCCAATGCAGCGGCTTCCGCGGGGGTCGCGCCATTACCTAAAATGGCAAGCGACTGGTCCGAATGGGTGGCCAGGATGATTTCATCGAACTGATCCACGGCGCCCTGGCTGTGGATGGTGACGCCCATCTCGTCACGGGATACATTCTGAACAGGGCTAGCCAGACGTATTTCCGCCCCCCGCGCACGAAGGGCCGCGTCGATCCGGCGGACATACTCGATGCTGCCGCCTTTGACCGTGTACCATTGATGCTGGTTTGCGCGACCACTTGCCAGCAAAGCGTGATTGCGGAAAAACTGTACCAAAGAGCGTGCGGGGAACTGATCCACGAACTCGACCGGCGTGGACCAGATGGCACCGCACATCGGCATCAGATAATTGTGCCGGAACCAGTGACCCAGCCGCAGCTGGTCCACCAATTCGCCGATCGTGGTGTCATCGTCCTTGGCGGCTTCGGGGGCTTCTTTGCCAAACCGCAGAATATCAGCGATCATCTTATAGTAAGCCGGACGCGCCAGATTGCGCTTTTGAGCGGTCAGTGTGCGCAGATTGTTCAACCCGTATTCAATGCGGCCATTGTCGATTGTCGCGCCAAAGCTCATCTCGCTTTCGATCACGGGCACGCCCAGCTCATCAAACAGCCGGGTCAGGTAGGGATATGTCGCATAGTTGAAGACGATAAAGCCCGTATCGACCGGTTGATCCCCGTTCTTTCCGGCCATCACCGTGCGGGCATGGCCACCAAGCCGAGGCTCGGCCTCATAGACTGTCACGTCGTTGTTTTTTGAAAGATAGTAAGCGGCGGAAAGACCCGAAATGCCTGCACCTACAATCGCGATTTTCTTCCGTACACCCCGGGGTTCGTCGAACATTCCAGCCTCTTTATGTGACAGTTTACAAGAAGATACGCAGGGTAGGCACAAGTGGATCAATCCGATTAGAAGTTTTTAACAGATGCACTACCTTGTGGCGTCTGGTTTGAGCTTCCGTGACCTGCGCCACCGTTTTGATCCGAAGCGGGCGCAAGGCCGTATTATCGTGAAACACAACTGAATCGGCCCACACATGAGCAGCTTTGACGGCAAAACCATTTGGATCATCGGCGCTAGCGAAGGGCTGGGTCGCGCTTTGGCGCATGCGCTTGGCCAACAGGGTGCTTCCCTGATCCTGTCTGCGCGCAATTTTGAGAGGTTGTCCGAACTGTGTTCTGAACTGCCGGATGCGCGCGCGATCCGGTGCGATGTGACCGATTTAGACTCTGTTCGTTCGGCTGTTGCCGAGGCGGGGCATGTCGATGGGCTGGTTTACAATGCCGGGGCTTATGACCCCATGCGTTCCGCCGAATGGGACACCGAGGCGTCGCTCAGGATGAGCGATGTGAACTATCTGGGTGCGCTGCGGGTTCTGGGTGAAACCGTTCCGGGTTTTGTCCGGGCAGGCCAGGGAGAGGTTACTCTGATCGGGTCACTGGCCGGGTATCATGGGCTGCCTGCCGCCATCGGGTACGGAGCCAGCAAGGCCGCACTGATTTCTCTGGCCGAGACGATGCGACACGATCTGGCGGATACTGGCGTGACGGTGCGTATCGTCAATCCGGGCTTTATCAAGACCCGACTGACCGAAAAGAACGGTTTCAAGATGCCGATGCTGATGTCGCCCGAGGATGCGGCGGATCGCGTGGTCAAGGCGATGGCGCGTCGCCGTTTCCGTACGGATTTTCCGGCACCGTTTTCCTGGTTCATTCGTCTGATCGACTGTCTGCCGGATCTGCTGGTTTATCGTGGGAAATAGACTCTAACAAAACTGCCCCTGACAGAACCAGCCTGCGGACATCGCGCCCCCGTGCCCATAGAACAACCACAGGCGCTCCCCTTGTTCTGTCACCACCACCCAGTAATCGCGTACCCCGCTGCGCCAGTTGGGATCATCCAGCCACCATTCCGGCGCGATGCGTTCCGGGCCGGTGGCCTGTGCCAGTTGCCAGTCTCGTCCACGCCAGCGAAAGGTGCGGGGCACATTCGGGGTTTCCGGGGCCATCACGGGTTCGGGCTGCCACATCTGCAAGGGGCGGGAGCGCGGCGGGGCAGGCCAGTCGCGCGCGGGTTCCGACCAGGCCGCCGCCAGCGTTTGCGCCGTTTTCTCGGGGATATGAGAGGCCGCAGGATGCCGCCGGGTGATCGCGTCCAGCCCTACCCGCGCGCCCAGTTTCCCAATCAGGTCATCCACGGCTGTATTGCCCTCAAGCCGGTTGCGGGCCACGCGGCGCGCTTCGGCATGACCGGCGATGGTGCGGGCGTGGATGGGTTCTGTCTGGATCGCTTCAAGCCGCAGCAAGTCGATGCCATAGCCTGCGTCGATCTTGTCAATTTTCATCTCTAACAAAGGGCGAATGCGGTTTTTATCATAGGTCGGACGGGCCAGGCCGATCTCGATAATTTCAGCGGCCTGATCCGCACGGTGGGCTTCCAGGCGCAGCGTGCGGACCCCGCGCCCCTTCTCTTCCAGTTTGGTGCAGAGCGTTGGCAGAATCCGATCGACAGCGGCCATCACGTCTTCGACCAGGCCAATCGGGTTGGGCAGAGTCATCCGCACCGCAAAGTGATTGGGCGGACGGGCGGGCGAGACCGGCTCGGGCGCGCTGCCCATGGCCTGATCCAGACGCAACACCAGCCCGCGGCCGAACCGCCGTGCCAAACTGGCACGCGGCTGGCCCAGCAGATCACCGATCCGGCGCAGGCCCAGGCGGTTCAGTTGCGCCACGGTCTGATCGTCCAGCCGCAGCGCCGCGATGGGCAAGGGGCTGAGCGCGCCATAGGCCTGCCCCGGCGCGGCAATCCGCGCGCCACCGCCCAGCGCCATCACCTGTGGCGCGGCCCCGCCCCTGGTCCAGTGCCGCCGCTTGCTTGCCCGGGCGCGGGTGGCGCGGGCCTCTTGGTTGATGGCATCACCGTTGCGATCGGACGTGGCCTCTTGCCCGGCATAGCGCGCCAACGCCCAGGCTGCGCCCAGCGTGTCGGCGATGCCCATCTGCACGCTCAGGCCCATGTCGGCGCAGTCGGTCTCAAGCACGCTCAGCAAGGCCTCTTCACCGCCGAACAGATGGGCACAGCCCGACAGGTCAACGATCAGGCCATCGGGGGCCTCTTCGGCCACCCACGGGCTGAACTTGCCCGCCCAGCGGCGCAGCGCGGTCAGAAACGCAGCCTCGGCCGGGGCGTTGCGAGGGCGGGTGATCAGGCTGGCGCACATGGCATGGGCATCGCGGACCGGCTGACCCACGCGCAATCCGGCGGCCTGCGCCTCGGCATTCAATGACGTGACGATCTGCATGTTCGACTGTTCGGCCACAACGGCCAAAGGCCCGGCATGCAGGCCCCGCGCGGCGCGGACCAGCCGTTCGGCCCCCAGACGGGGAAACCAGAGCGAAAGAATTCGGCGTTTGGGCATCGGCAGGCATCATTGATGTTCTTATTTTGTTCTTAATTCAGAATCACCTGCCGAGTCCACGCTTACCCGCAGGTCAGACGCTGAATAACACCGGCGTCGTTCACATAGACGTTCAGCCTGTCGATACGGTAATCCTGTGTCGCGATGTCGTCCGGGCCCAAAACGCGAGACCGTTCGGGAAGACCAGCCTGAATCGTTGAAACGGGCTGACCAACGGATTCGGCAAAGGGCTCGCCCTTGCAAAATGCCAGATCAACAGGTGCGTCTTCTGAGGTGGCGGCGACATCCTGCGGGACGCTTGTGTCTGCGCAGGCCGCCAGAAAGATAAAGATCGGTAAAAAACGGTGCATTGGCGTTCCTCATTCTGGCAATGTCGTTTCTGCAATATCAAATAATTAGCCAACCTGCCAAGAAAGCACAGTTGAAACCACCCTGTATTTGACGCAGGGTCGGGGCAAAAGTGACAGGGAGATAAGTACCATGCGTACCCGTGCCGCCGTCGCCATTCAGGCAGGCAAACCTTTGGAAGTGATGGATGTGAACCTTGAAGGCCCAAAGGCGGGCGAGGTTCTGGTTGAAATCAAGGCCACCGGTATCTGTCATACGGATGAATTCACCCTGTCGGGTGCCGACCCCGAAGGCCTGTTCCCGGCCATTCTGGGCCATGAAGGCGCAGGCGTTGTGGTCGAGGTCGGCCCAGGCGTGACCAGCCTGAAGCCGGGCGATCATGTGATCCCGCTCTACACCCCCGAATGCCGTGAGTGCGAATACTGTCTGCATCCCAAGACCAACCTGTGCCAGGCGATCCGGGAAACCCAGGGCAAGGGTCTGATGCCCGACGGCACCTCGCGGTTTTCGACGCTGGATGGGGATCCGATCCTGCACTACATGGGCTGCTCGACCTTCTCGAACCACACGGTTCTGCCCGAGATTGCGCTGGCCAAAGTGCGTGAAGACGCGCCTTTCGACAAGATCTGCTACATCGGTTGTGGTGTGACCACCGGCATTGGCGCGGTAATCAACACCGCCAAGGTGGAAATCGGCAGCCGTGCCATCGTGTTCGGTCTGGGCGGGATCGGTCTGAACGTGATTCAGGGCCTGCGTCTGGCCGGGGCCGATCAGATCGTCGGCGTCGACCTGAACCCGGCCAAGGTCGAGATGGCCGAGAAATTCGGCATGACCGATTTCGTCAACCCGTCCGAGGTCGAGGGCGATCTGGTGCCCTATCTGGTCAACCTGACCAAGGGCGGCGCGGATTACACCTTTGATGCAACAGGCAATGTCGGCGTGATGCGCGCGGCGCTGGAATCGGCGCACAAGGGCTGGGGCGAATCGATCATCATCGGCGTCGCACCCGCGGGGGCCGAGATCTCGACCCGTCCGTTCCAGCTGGTCACCGGCCGGTCGTGGCGCGGCACCGCCTTCGGCGGCGCGCGCGGGCGCACGGACGTGCCCAAGATCGTCGACTGGTACATGGAAGGCAAGATCGAGATAGACCCGATGATCACCCACACCATGGGTCTGGACGATATCAACACCGGCTTCGACCTGATGCACAAGGGCGAAAGCATCCGGTCTGTGGTGATTTACTGACTACCAGAAATTGCAAGGGCGGGGTTTAACCCGCCCTTCTTGTTTCCTATCTTCAGAATATTGATAAATATTTGAATAGAGGGACTAAATTGATCACTGAAGCAACGGAGCGCCTGGCCGTTCTGATTGACGCCGAGAATGTACCGGCAAAGCATGTTGCCGAGATTTTCGAAGAAGTTGCCACACTGGGTGAGGCAAGCCTGCGCCGGATCTACGGAGATTTCTCGGGCGGCACGCCGCAGGGTTGGAGCGCCGAGAAGCTGGCGGAATACGCCATCGTACCGCACCAGCAATTCGCCAATACCACTGGCAAGAACGCCGGGGATATCGCCCTTGTGATTGATGCCATGGACATATTGCATTCCGGCCGGTTCGGTGGGTTTGTACTGGTGTCGTCAGACAGCGACTTCACCCGGCTTGCCAGCCGGATCCGCGAACAAGGGTTGAGCGTGTTCGGGATCGGCGAGGAAAAGACGCCCAACGCCTTCAAGAAAGCCTGTAACCGCTTCATTCTAATTGAGAACATCAAAAAGGAAGAGATGAATGGCGGCGAGAAGGTTAATGCAGTTCAGCCCAAAAAAGAGCTGAATCATGCTTTCCAGTTAATCCGGAATGTCGTGCTCAAGTCCGAGGAACCGGACGGATGGGCGGGCCTTGGCTTGGTAGGCAGCCAGCTCAGCATGAACTATCCGGATTTTGATACGCGAACCTATGGCTTCAAGCGCCTGAGCGACTTGGTGCGAGCCACCGGGAAATTCGAGGAAACAGGCGAAAACGGCGGCCTGAAGATCAGACTGAAAGATCAGTAGCAGCCGCCCTACGACCCAGGCCGCGCAGAGGCGCCGGTGTCGGAACGCGGCGAGCGGACGCGCAGAACCGGCTTGTTCGGCGACACATTGGCCCGGCTCTCGCGCCAGACAACGAACACACCGGACGCGATGATGATGCTGGCCCCGACTGCGACCCACATGTCGGGCGTTTCGCCAAAGAACATCATGCCGAATATCGTGGCCCAGATGATCTGGCTGTACTGGCTGGGCGCGATGACGCCGGCGGGCGCAGCGCGATAGGCCAGAATGATCAGGTGCTGGGCGATCACGGAAAACACGCCGACCAGCGCCATCATGGCCAGATGCAACAGGGACGGCGGCTGATAAACGGCCGGTTGGGCCAGGCTCATGACCACGATCGCCAGCAGCATTGGGTAGAGGATCAGCACGGCCGATCGTTCCTCGTTTCCGATCTTGCGCACCAGCACCGATGCAAAGGCGCTGCAGAATGCGGCCATCAGGGCGGCCAGATGGCCGAGCGTGATATCCGTTGCGCCGGGGCGCAGAACGATCAGCACCCCGATCAGACCCACGCCAACCGCAGCCCAGCGCTGGGCCCGGACGACTTCGCCCAGTATCGGAATCGACAGGACCGTGACGATCAGCGGGAAAGAAAACAGCAACGAATAGACCTCGGCCAGGGGCAGGACCGAAAAGGCATAGAACGCGCAGGACATGGCCGTGACCATCAGACCCGAGCGCAGCAACACCAACCAGGGGTGATGCGGCCGGAAGTTGCCCGTGGTCCGGTCCGTCAAGATCGTCACGGCCATCGGAACAAAGGAAAACAGCGTGGCAAAAAAGATGATCTGCATCACCGAGTAGGTCCCGCCCAGCACCTTGATCAGCGCGTCATGGGTGGCGAAGACCGCAAAGCCCGCGAATGCATAGCCAAGACCCCGGAGGGTGGTGTTCTGAGTGCTCATGGGTCGGCCTCGGGTGATGTGTCGATGTGAAGGGGCAGCGCAAAAGGGGCTGTCTTGTCTCTGACTAACCCTATTTCCTCGACCCGCATAGCCCCTAATTTACCGCTAACATCGCAAGGCAGCCATGACGTGGGCTCAACGCAGGATCGGTGGCGCGTTCTTGGGCTGGCGGGCCGATTGCACCCCGGCTTTCATCCCAACACCGATGCGGCGCGCCAGAACGACCCATGGGGTGGCGGCTTCCGGGGGCAGGGTCTGGGTGGCGACCTCTTCGAACAGGTCCAGCCAATGGGCGAACATCTCGGGCTTCACGTCCGGTCGTTCGATATGCACCCGCTGCGGGTTGCCGTCATAGCTGCGCTCGAACAGGATGGCGTTGCGCCAGAAGGATGCGATCTTTTCCTCATGCGCGGGCCAGTCGGTGACATGGTTGGCGAATACAGGGCCAAGTACCGCGTCCTGCCGCACACGGGCGTAAAAGGCGCGAACCTGTGCGTTGATCTGCTCGGGCGTCGCGGGAAAGCGCGGCGGAAGGGTTGGTCTGGTCATGGTGGCCTGTTTTCACCTCTGTTTTTTGGCAGATAGGCGGTTCCGGCGTTATGTGACAGAGGTGGTATTGTCGCGCTGCCCCGGCGTCAGCAGGTGCCGCAGCAGGGCCACGGGATGCGCCCGCAGGCTCAGGCGGGTGGCGACGTAATCCTCGACCACCTGTTCGCCCAGCGACATCCGGGGCAGATGGGCGGCGGGCTCGTCCAGCGCCTCGCCTTCCAGATCCTGCGCAAACAGGGGCAGAGGCTTGGCTGTGGCAATTGCCTTGGCCTGCCACAGCGCCTCGCGCCGGGTCAGGCTGCAGGCGGCAAAGGCATCGGCCTCGGCCAGCCGTTCGATCACCGACGGGCCCAGCCCCGCACGACGCCAGACATCATCGACCTGATGGTAGCCGTTGCCGCGCGCGGCGGTCAGCCAGCTGGCGTCTTCCTCGCTCAGGCCCTTGATCTGGCGAAAGCCCAGCCGCAGGGCCAGCCCGCCCTGACCGTCAGGCTCCATTACGTTGTCCCAGAAGCTGGCATTGATGCAGACCGGGCGCACCTGCACGCCATGCTCGCGCGCATCGCGCACGATTTGGGCGGGGGCGTAGAAGCCCATCGGCTGCGAATTCAGAAGCGCGCAGGCGAAAATCCCCGGGTGGTGGCACTTGATCCAGGCGCTGGCATAGACCAGCAGCGCAAAGCTGGCCGCGTGGCTTTCGGGGAAGCCGTAGGAGCCGAACCCCTCGATCTGCGAGAAACAGCGTTCGGCAAATTCGGCGTCATAGCCGTTGCGCTGCATCCCGCGCAGGAACAGGGTGCGGAATTCGCTGACACTGCCATGCTTCTTGAAGGTCGCCAGCGACCGTCGCAGCCGGTCGGCCTGTTCCGGGGTGAACCCCGCACCCACAATGGCGATCTGCATCGCCTGTTCCTGAAACAGCGGAACGCCCAGCGTCTTGCCCAAGACCTCGCCCAGTGCGTCCGAGGGGAAGCTGACCTCCTCCTCGCCGTTCCGGCGGCGGATATAGGGATGCACCATGTCGCCCTGAATGGGGCCAGGGCGGATGATGGCAACCTCGATCACCAGATCATAGAAATTGCGCGGCCGCATCCGGGGAAGGAAGTTCATCTGCGCGCGTGATTCCACCTGGAACACGCCCACCGAGTCTGCCTTGCACAGCATGTCATAGACCACCGGATCCTCGGGCGGCAGGGTGGCAAGGGTGTAGCTGGTCTGGTGATGCTGGCCGATCAGGTCGAAGGCCTTGCGGATGCAGGTCAGCATGCCAAGGCTGAGGACATCGACCTTGAGGATGCCAAGACTGTCGATATCGTCCTTGTCCCAGCAGATGACCGTGCGGCCCTCCATCGTGGCGTTTTCGATGGGGACAAGCTCATCCAGCCGACCCTCGGTGATGATGAATCCTCCCACGTGCTGAGAGAGGTGGCGGGGAAAGCCGTCGATCTCATGAACCAACATTAGAGTCTGTTTCAGGCGGCGGTCTTGGGGGTCGAGGCCGATCTCGCGCATCCGTTGTGCCTCGAGCCCCGAGGCCGAGAAAAACCCCCAAAGCTGTGAGGAAAGCGCCGAGATCGTATCTTCGGTCAGGCCCATGGCGCGGCCCACCTCTCGGATGGCGCGCTTGCCCCGATAGTGGACAACCGTGGCGCACAGCCCCGCGCGTTCGCGGCCATAGCGGTCATAGATGTGCTGGATCACCTCTTCGCGGCGTTCATGTTCGAAATCGACATCGATGTCGGGCGGCTCGTCCCGTGCCTCGGAGACGAAACGTTCAAACACCATGGTGCCCATCTCGGGGCTGACCTCGGTGATGCCAAGACAGAAACAGACGACAGAGTTTGCTGCCGAGCCGCGCCCCTGGCACAGGATACCGCGCGAGCGGGCGAAATGGACGATATCGCGGACGGTCAGGAAGTAGGGTTCGTATTTCAGCTTGCCGATCAGCGTCAGTTCATGCGCCAGCATCTTTTTGGCTTTCTCGGACGCCCCGGCGGGATAGCGCCATTTCAACCCTTCATGCGCCAGCCGATGCAGGCGCTGGGTCGGGGTTTCCTGCTCGCTGCCCTCGCTGGGGTATTCATAGCGCAGCTCGTCCAGCGAGAATGTGAGTTCTTGGCTGAGCGCATAAGCGCGGGCCACGGCGTCCTCAAAGCCCTTGAAAATGCGCAGCATCTCGGGTTCCGAGCGCAGGCGCTGTTCGCCATTGGCCAGCGCGTCGCGGCCCAGATCGTCCACCTTGCGGCGCAGGCGGATCGCGGTCAGCACATCACCCAGCTTGCGGCGCGACCCGTGATGCATCATCGGCGCGGCGCTGGCGATTGTGGGCAGGTTAAGATGATGAGATTCAGTCTCTAACAGATGAAAAAATGCGCTATCGGCGCCATCATACCGGGGGTGAATCAGCAGATGCATGCGACCGGAAAAGCGGCGCGTCAGCTGTTCCGCCTGTGTCCGCCATCCGCTCGCGCCGCCGGTTGGGCGGCCCGCCTGTGGCCAGAGCAGCAGGTGCAGACCGTCGGAAAATTCCAGCAGGTCGGACAGGTGCAGGATGCAGTCGCCCTTGGCCGCGCGCAGCCGTCCGGTGGACAGGAGGCGGCACAGGTTGGCCCAACCCTGCCGGTTGATGGGCAGGGCGGTGACGGGCGGGGCATCGGTAAAAATCAGCCGCGCCGCCGGGATCAGGCGCGGCACCGCATGCACCGGGAACGAGGGCGGTTTCGGGATGTGATCGGGGCAGGGCGGGCCGATGGGCGTGTTCTGCTCGTCCCACGCGCGGCGCTCACGGACCTTGCGGGCGATCTCGCGCGCCTGGGTATGGGCGCGGACGATGCCGGCCACCGAGTTGTCATCGGCGATGGCGATGGCGGGCAGGCCCAGGGTGACGGCGCGCTCCATGTACTCCTCGGGGTGCGAGGCCCCGGTGAGGAAGGTGAAGTTCGACGTGATCGACAGTTCGGCATACATGGCGATTCCACATTATATTCACGTTTTGTTCTTTTTCGAGTCCTTTGCGCAGGAAACGGGTCGCCTGAACCTGGCCAGGCGCGCATGGTTGCAGAAAAAGGAGACCTGATATGTTCAAGATCACCGCTCTGCCCACTGACGAAGTCCGCGCTCTTCAGGCAGGCCAGCCTGATGCATATGGCGCCGCGCCCGAGCGCGCCGTTTCGTCGGGGGCAGGCAACCCCTGTCGCCACTGCCTGAAGAACATTCCCGAAGGCGCAGAGATGCTGATATTGGCGCATCGCCCCTTTTTAGAGCCACATCCATACGCTGAAACAGGACCAATCTTTCTGTGCGCAACGCCTTGCGAGCGCTATGAAGGCGACGCCCTGCCCGAGATTTTGACCACTGCACCCGACTATTTGATCAAGGGGTATGGACCAGATGACCGGATCGTTTATGGCACCGGGGCAATCACGCCCAAGGATCAGATCAACGCAAAAGTCAGCGACATTTTTGCCCGCCCGGACGTGGCCTATATTCACGTCAGATCTGCACGGAACAACTGCTACCAAGCACGGATCGACCGGGCTTAAAGCTTGACCCGGTGCAGGCCCCGGCGCGGCTGGTCCTGATCGTCGGCCGGGGCATCGTCGGTGCGCGAGGAGGTCAGAGCCAGAAACACGTCCTCGAGATCGGCCTCTTCGGTGCGCACGTCGCGGATGCGGATGCCCGCCGCCCGGACGGATTCCAGAACCTGTTCGGCGCTGGTCCGGGCGCTGCGATATTGCACTATCAGGCTGCCGTCTTCACGTAAGCTGGCCTCGACGCCTTCGGTCACCGGCAGGTCGACCACCGGGGTGTCGGGAACAATGACCATGGTCCGGCTGTCCATTCGGCCCAGCAGGTTGGCGGTACTGTCCTGAGCGATCTTTTCACCGTGGTTGATGATGGCGATTTCGTCGCACATCTCCTGCGCTTCTTCCAGATAGTGGGTGGTCAGGATGATGGTCATGCCCTGCTGGTTCAGCTTGCGCACATTGGCCCACAGCATCTGGCGCAGTTCGATATCCACGCCTGCCGTGGGTTCGTCCAGCACCAGGATTTTCGGGTGGTGCACCAGCGCCTTGGCCAGCAGCAGCCGCCGCCGCATCCCGCCCGACAGCGTGCGGGCATAGGCCTCGGCCTTGTCGCTGAGGCCGACCAGTTCAAGGATTTCATCGCTGTGACGTTCGGATTTCGGAACGCCGTACAGGCCTGCCTGTACTTCCAAGGCGCCCCGCGGGGTGAAAAACGGGTCAAGGTTCAGCTCCTGCGGCATCACACCAATCGCGGCGCGGGATTGCCGCGGATTCTGATCCTGATCGAAACCCCAGATCGACACACGGCCCGAGGACTTCACCACCAACCCGGCCAGAATATTGATCAGGGTCGATTTCCCGGCGCCGTTCGGGCCCAGCAGCCCGAAAACCGAGCCCCTGGGAACAGTCAAATCAATGCCTTTCAGCGCGTGTTTCTCAGGCTGACCCTTGCCGCCACGATAGGTCTTGCGCAGACCTTCGATCCTGATTGCCGCATCGCTCATGTGGCTCTTGCCCCCGGATTGCTCATCGCTCATAAACGCACCTAATACATGCCCGCGAGGCCGACAACCGAAGAAGGATCGCCAGCCGTGACCATCGAAGCGCCGGAAACCAAGATCGTCGAAACCGCCCGTGTCGCCTGTGACGGCGGCGAAGGCGCATTGGGCCATCCGCGCGTCTGGCTGCAAATCCCCGAGGATACAGGCTGGGTCGAATGCCCGTATTGCGACTGCAAATATGTGCTGAAGGGCACCGAACAGGGCTGATTGCCTGACCAACCGGGTTTTGCCCAAATCTTGCCTCGGTTTTCATGTTAGTGCTTTGGCGCAACCAAAGCAGGGATACGTGATGACCGGAATTTCGGCCACTGACACAGTGAACCCGGTTTTCGGCTGGGCTGGGTTCTGCATCGCGTCTTTGGCGTTGTTTGCTGCGTTGTTCGTATTCTGGGCGGGGCCCTTTGCACCTCAGCAGACTGCGGGTGTGTCGCTGGGCGAACTGGCGGCCGAGATCGGCAAGTCGACCCTGAGGGCCGCCGCGGGGATGGAACAACCCGAGCCCGTTGCCCGCGCCCGCGACCTGGATGATTTCCTGCGGATCGGAGTCGCCATGCTTGGCGGGCTTGCAACCGTCATATCGGCCGTTGGCATCCTGCGTCACGAAAAGCGGCGCCCTGCCATCGCCGGAATGGTTATAGGTACGGGGGCAATCCTGTTCCAGTTCTTTGCGTTTGCATTTTTTGCCTTGCTGGGGGTGTTGGTGATCATGGCTTTGCTGAACAGTTTCTCTGACGTCTTCTCGGGATTGTTTGGCGGTTAGGCTGCGTTCTTGGCTGGTCACCCGCGCGACCCTGTGGCAGAACCATCCCTGACCGACAGGGAGCGCGCGCATGAGCAATTTCGGAAAAGGATGTCACCTGCATCTGATCGACGGATCGGCCTTTATTTTCAGGGCCTATCACGCGCTGCCTCCGCTAACCCGCAAGTCGGATGGTCTGCCGATTGGGGCGGTGTCCGGGTTCTGTAACATGCTTCAGAAATATGTCGAAGGAAACACCGGGCCGGATGCGCCAACCCATGTGGCGGTGATTTTCGACAAGGGGTCGCACACATTCCGGAATGATCTGTACGACCTGTACAAGGCCAACCGCGAAGCGATGCCCGAGGACCTGCGCCCGCAAATTCCGCTGACCCGTGAGGCGACAAAGGCGTTCAATATCGCCTGTAAGGAACTCGAAGGCTATGAGGCCGACGACATCATCGCCACCCTGACCGTGCAGGCGCGCGAGGCTGGGGGCCGCGTGACCATCGTAAGTTCCGACAAGGATCTGATGCAGTTGGTCGGTGACGGCGTCGAGATGCTGGATGCGATGAAGAACAAGCGCATCGACCGGGACGGGGTGATCGAGAAGTTTGGAGTTGCTCCTGAGCGCGTAGTGGATGTTCAGGCGCTGGCCGGGGATTCCGTTGACAATGTGCCGGGCGCTCCGGGAATCGGGGTCAAGACGGCCGCGCTGTTGATCAACGAATACGGTGATCTGGAAACACTGCTGGACCGGGCCGAGGAAATCAAACAGCCCAAGCGCCGGCAGACCCTGATCGAAAAGCGCGATCAGATCGAACTGTCAAAGAAACTGGTGCAACTGGACGAGAACACGCCGCTGGATTTCACGCTGGATGACCTTGAAGTGAAAGAGCCCGATGCAGAGACCCTGCTGGGTTTTCTGGCGGATATGGAGTTCCGCACACTGACCAAACGGATCGCCGACAAGCTGGGGGCCGAAGCACCGGCCATCGCCGACGCTCCGGCGCCTGCGGCCAAAGAAGTTGAGGCCGAGACGATCCCGTTTGACGCGGCAAAGTATGAATGTGTCCGTGATGCAGCGGCTTTGCAAAAGTGGATCGATCAGGCCCATGAACGAGGCTGGATCGCTGTTGATACTGAAACCACCGGTCTGAATGAAATGATCGCCGATCTGGTCGGAATTTCGCTGTGTGTCGAGGCCGGCGAAGCCTGTTACATCCCGCTGACCCACCGTGATGGTGCGGCGGATGATCTGTTCGGGTCGGACGCGCTGGCTGAAGGGCAAATGCCTTTGGATGAGGCGCTGACGCTGCTGAAGCCGGTGCTTGAGGACCCCTCGATCATCAAAATCGGGCAGAACATGAAATACGATGCCAAGATTTTCCGGCGTCACGGTATCGATGTGGCCCCGATCGATGATACGATGCTGATGTCCTATGCCATGCATGGCGGCGAGCATGGGCACGGCATGGATACACTCTCGGAACGGTATCTCAGCCACACGCCGATCCCGATAAAGCCGCTGCTGGGGTCAGGCAAATCTGCGATCACCTTCGACAAGGTGCCGATCGACGAGGCCACCGCCTATGCCGCCGAGGATGCGGATATAACGCTGCGCTTGTGGCAACTGTTCAAACCGCAGCTGCACCGGGTGCAGGTGACGACTGTTTACGAGACGCTCGAACGACCACTTGTGCCGGTTCTGGCCGAGATGGAGATGCATGGAATTAAGGTTGACCGCGACGTGCTGAGCCGTATGTCAAACGCCTTTGCCCAGAAAATGGCCGGTTTAGAGGCTGAAATCCACGAGTTGGCGGGTGAGAATTTCAATGTCGGCTCACCCGCGCAGTTGGGCGAGATCCTGTTCGACAAGATGGGCCTGGAAGGTGGCAAGAAGGGGAAGACCGGCAAGTACTCGACCGGGGCCGATATTTTGGAAGATCTGGCGACCGAGCATGAACTGCCGCGCAGGGTGCTGGATTGGCGCCAGTTGTCCAAGCTGAAATCGACCTATACCGACGCGCTTCAGACCCATATCAACCCCGACACGGGCCGGGTGCACACGTCTTATGCCATCACCGGGGCGAATACGGGGCGTTTGGCCTCGACCGACCCCAATTTGCAGAATATCCCCGTGCGCACCGAGGAGGGCCGCCGCATCCGCGAGGCCTTTGTCGCCGAGCCCGGCAATGTTCTGGTCAGCCTCGACTACAGCCAGATCGAGCTGCGCATCCTGGCGCATATCGCCGACATTCCGACCCTGAAACAGGCCTTTGCCGACGGGCTGGACATCCACGCCATGACCGCGTCGGAAATGTTCGACGTGCCGCTGGACGAGATGACGCCGGACATCCGCCGTCAGGCCAAGGCAATCAACTTTGGTGTGATCTATGGCATCTCGGGCTTCGGCCTGGCGCGCAACCTGCGCATACCGCGGGCCGAGGCACAGGGTTTCATCGACCGCTATTTCGAACGCTTTCCGGGCATTCGACAGTATATGGATGACACGGTGGCATTTGCCAAAGAGCACGGCTATGTCCAAACCCTGTTCGGGCGCAAGATCCACACGCCCGAGATCAACGCCAAGGGGCCGCATGCAGGATTCTCGCGCCGGGCGGCGATCAACGCGCCGATTCAGGGCACGGCGGCGGATGTGATCCGGCGCGCGATGGTGCGGATGCCGGGTGCGATCAACGGGCTGCCCGCCAGGATGTTGTTGCAGGTCCATGACGAATTGTTGTTCGAAGTCGCCGAGGATTCCGTGGATCCGCTGATCGATGTGGCGCGCGAGGTGATGGAGGGTGCCTCGGACCCGGCGGTGAAACTGGATGTGAAGCTGAGCGTTGATGCCGGCCAGGGTGCGAACTGGGCCGAGGCGCACTAGCGCCGGGTCAGCCCCCCAAGTCAGCCTTGTGGCCTGACCCACCCTTCGACCATACGTTTCACCGAAGGTCCCAGGACCAGGATCACCGTGAACGCGATGGGCCAGCAAAAGGCCCAGGACGCCATCCAGTCGCCCAGCGTTTCAGGATGGAACCCCACTGCCTTGACCGTAGCGATCCCGGTGACAATGCACGACATCAGCCCTGACATGATCAGTCCAAAGATGGCATGGGCAAAGCGGGCAGGGATCATATCGGTCATCCTTGAAAACGGCTTGCCCGATATGTGCGCCTTTCGGGCTGCTAATTCCAGCCCGATGAAC
This sequence comes from Ruegeria sp. HKCCD7559, assembly GCF_013110575.1. Lineage (NCBI taxonomy): Bacteria > Pseudomonadati > Pseudomonadota > Alphaproteobacteria > Rhodobacterales > Roseobacteraceae > Ruegeria > Ruegeria sp. HKCCD7559. The sequence goes on along the minus strand of NZ_WVQU01000007.1, from coordinate 136,020 downwards.
GGCGTTAACGTCGCATCCAAGCCAAGGTCGCATCCGTTCGAGCGGTAGAAGGCGCGTATTCGGCGCTGACCCAACCGGTGTAACCAGCATCATCCATTGCCGCGAAAAGCTGCGTGAAATCCGTAGGCCCGCGCCCCGGTTCAGAACGTTCGGGGGCGGCCCCGATCTGGGCGTGGACAACGCTGGGGTGAAAACGCTCCCAGACGGCCAGCGCGTCGCCGTGGATCACATGTGCGTGAAAACTGTCATATTGCAGACCGACATTCGGGCGATCCACGCGGCCCAGTACCTCGGTCGCCAGATCATAGTCGTTCAAAAAATAGCCGGGTTGGGACATCGGATTGAGGGGTTCGATCGTAAATGTCTGCTGCGGTGCGAAATCGGCGGCCCACTGTAAGTTTTGCACGAAGCAGTCCAACGCATCCGTCCCGGCTGCGTATCCGGACATGATATGAATGAAGCCCGGCCGCAGCACCTGAGCGTAGCGCAGAACGCGGCGGATATCAGACTGAAACCGGGACGCACCGCCGGGGATGGCGGCATAACCCGGTGCGCCACCGGTATAATTCGGCGGAGGGGCGTTGATCAGAACCAGTTCGAGCCCGTTGGCCAGCAAGGCACGTTGGGTTTCCTTTGCCGCAAGTTCGTAGGGAAACAGGATCTCGACCGCCTGGAACCCGGCGTCTGCCGCTGCCTGAAACCGGTCCAGATACGGAAGCTCGGCAAAGAGCAAAGAGATATTCGCGGCGAATTTTGGCATAGGCGGCCCATGGATTTCAGGTGGCCCGACCTTATCCGCGCGTTGATTTCTGTGAAAGTGACAGAAAACGACAGTTTGTCGAAATTCGACCAGATCGACCCGATGAAATCGGAAACGCTTCCTGCATTGCGGCGAATCAATTTTCTGACGCCGTGCCAATGGAAGGTTTGAAAACGATGGCGATGAGCCCAGACCCCGTCCGCGGGAGCAGCCTTTCTGCGCCGACGGGACAGCATTCTGCCTTGTCCGGTAACGGGTTGGCCGTGGCTTCGATGCTGACATGGGCGGCCGGGTTTCCGGCGGCCGAGGTGCTGTTGCAAACATGGCCGCCCGTCGCCCTGTTGGCCGCGCGACTGGCGCTGGCCGTGTTGGTGATGGTGCCGGTCTGGGTGATTCTGGACGGGCCGCGCCGGGTTGTTTCAGCCCGCTGGGGTCATGCAATGACCGTCGGCGGCCTTGGAATCGGGTTGGGAATGTTCCTGTTGATCTTGGCGCAAAAGCTGACCGACCCGGTGACGGTGGCAATCATCGTCTCCTGCGCACCTTTGGTGGCCACATTGCTTGAATTGGCTGCTGGCACACGCCGGCTGAAGTGGAATTTTGCGCTGGGCGTTCTTGTGTCGATTGTCGGCGGATTGATCGCCACCAGCGCCTTGGCCCCGGCCCAGTTGGGTCTGGGCGCGGCCTGTGCGGTTGGATCAACGGTGCTGTTCTGCTGGGCCAGCATGGCAACCGCCCGTGATTTCGCCGAACTGAGCCAGACCGGGCGCACCACGATCACCTTCGTCGGAGGGCTGGCCATGGCATCGCTGCTGGTTTTCGGATCGGCGCAGTTTGGTCTGGACGTGATGCCTGCAACTGCGTTCGACACGCAGCAGGCGGGCATGCTGATGATCTATGCGCTTATCTCCATGGGTCTCAGCCAGGTATTATTCATCACCTCCGTCGGCAAGCTGGGCGTGGCGCTGGCCTCTTTTCACATCAATGTTGCCCCGTTCTACGTGATGCTGATCATGCTGATGCTGGGGGACGAGTGGAACTGGACCCGGGCACTTGGTGCGGGCATTGTTGCAATGGCTGTCGTGCTGGCACAGGATCGCGCGCCGCGGTCAGCTCAGGTCGGCTGAAGGGATCAGGCCAAAGAACTGCCCGCCTGACCAAACACCGAACCAGCCGTCATGGTGCGTTCCGATCTCGACGAGGCGGTAAAAGCTTTTGCGGTCTATCCGAGCTTCAAGGTTGTCGCGGATCAATATGTAGGGTGAGGGTTCATCTGTTTCAGGGTCGATTACAATTCGGATCGGATGATCAGCTCCGGCCAAGGCCCGGTCGCCAACATGGGTTGTGAAGGTCAAGGACTGGTCCTTTCCATCCCCGTCCCGGTCGAAATCCACAGCGACAAACGGCGCGTCTTCTACAGTGATTCCCACCTTCTCGACCGGGGTGACGAGGAAGTATTTGCCGTCTTCCTTCTTAAGAATTGAGGAAAAAAGCTTCACAAGCTCGAAACGGTTGATGGGTGAGCCTAAATAACTCCATGTGCCATCTTTTGCGATCTTGATGTCCAGATCGCCGCAAAACGGAGGATTCCAGAGGTGAACGGGCGGTAAACCGTTGGTTTTGGCCGCCTTGACCGATGCCGCCAGACCATCTGGCGACGGTTTCACAGGTTTTTGTCCGCTCATTGCTTTTGCCATTTCCTCTCAGCGCGATACACTTCAATCATAATAGTCCACGGAAGGGAAAGTCATGACCGAACCTGCCGACCTCGTAGCCGAGATCGAAGCGCTGGAAAACAAGCTGCAAGAGGCCAAGGCCTCGATCACCCGCCGCTTCATCGGGCAGGAGAGGGTCGTGGACCTGACGCTGACCGCACTTTTGTGCGGCGGCCATGCCCTGTTGATCGGTCTGCCGGGTTTGGGCAAGACACGCCTGGTCGAGACTCTGTCGACGGTGATGGGCCTGCATGGCAGCCGCATTCAGTTCACGCCCGATCTGATGCCCGCCGATATTCTTGGATCCGAGGTTCTGGACACTGCCGACGATGGCAGCCGCCATTTCCGGTTCATTCCCGGCCCGATCTTCTGTCAACTGTTGATGGCGGATGAAATCAACCGGGCAAGCCCGCGGACACAATCGGCGCTGTTGCAGGCGATGCAGGAACGCACCGTTACCGTGGCAGGTGAAGATCGTTCATTGGGTACGCCGTTCCACGTGCTGGCGACGCAAAACCCGATCGAGCAGGAAGGCACTTATCCGCTGCCCGAAGCCCAGCTTGACCGGTTCCTGGTGCAGATTGACGTCGAATACCCCGACCGTCAGACCGAGCGGGATATTCTGCTGGCTACGACCGGGGTTGAAGAGGAAGAGGCGCATCAGATTTTCAGCAAGGAAGAGTTGCTGGCCGCGCAGGTCTTGTTGCGCCGGATGCCGGTCGGAGAATCCGTCGTTGAACTGATCCTTGATCTGGTGCGGGCGTTCCGCCCCGAAGAACCCGGTGTGTCCGAACGGGTTGCCGAAACCGTGGCCTGGGGTCCGGGCCCCCGTGCCGCGCAGGCGCTGATGATGACGGTGCGCGCGCGGGCCATGTTGCAGGGGCGCCTGGCACCCAATGCCGAGGATGTTCTGGATATGGCGCGCCCGGTGCTCAGCCACCGGATGGCGCTCAACTTTGCGGCAAGGGCGCGTGGTGACAGCCTTGCAGAGCTGATTGATTCGACCGCTGCCGGGCTGATCCGGACCGAGGCCGCGGCGTGAATGCCGAGCTGACCCTTCGCGAAAGATCCGAAGCCGAGGCATCGCGGCTACCGCCCCTCTTGGCGCGGGCTGAGCACTTGGCCGGAACCGTTCTTCTGGGCGACCACGGTCGACGGCGGTCCGGGATGGGGGATGATTTCTGGCAATACCGCCCGGCACAGGTCGGCGACAGCCGTCGCATGATCGATCACCGCCGCTCGGCGCGGGGGGATCAGCAGTTCGTACGTGAACGGGAATGGCAGATCGCGCAATCCGTGATGCTGTGGGTCGATCAGGGGGCTTCGATGCGGTTTGCGTCCGACAAGACCCTGCCGACCAAAGCGGATCGCGCGCGGCTGTTGGGGCTGGCGACATCCATCCTTCTGGTGCGCGGCGGTGAACGCGTAGGTCTGACCGGCACCACCTTGCCGCCCCGGCGCGGCAATGCGCAGATCATTCGGCTGGCGCAGGCCTGGTCCGAGGATGATCAAGCGGATTACGCCCCACCCGAACACCGCGCCATGATCCCTCATGCCCGCGCCGTGTTCATCTCGGATTTTCTGGGCCCCATGGATGAGGTTGAACTTGCCCTGACCAAAGCCGCCGACCGCGGCGTGCGCGGCGTGGTTCTGCAAGTGCTGGATCCGGGTGAAGAGTCGTTTCCCTATCGCGGGCGCACCATTTTCGAAAGCGTCGGAGGGTCCGTCCGACACGAAACGCTCAAGGCCGCCGAGCTGCGGGACCGTTATCTGGAACGCCTGGCGCACCGCAAGGACGCGTTGAGGCAACTGTGCCGAGCGACGGGCTGGCAACTGGGCCTGCACCACACGGGTGACAGCGCACAAGCGGCTCTGTTATGGCTTTATCGGGCCTTGGATGGGGGCACGCGATGACGGTTCTGGCGGGCATCGGCTTTACCGCGCCATGGGTGTTGCTGGGTCTTCTGACTCTGCCGATCCTGTGGCTGATCCTGCGCGCGGTTCCGCCCGCACCGATCCGCCGCTTGTTCCCGGCGGTCACGCTGCTGTTGGGCCTTAAGGACGACGAAAGCGTATCCGACCGCACCCCATGGTGGCTGCTGCTGCTGCGGATGCTGGCGGCGGCTGCGATCATCATCGGGCTGGCAGGGCCGGTTCTGAACCCGTCACGGGATGAAACCGGAACCGGGCCGCTGCTGCTGGTGCTGGACGCCAGTTGGGCCGGAGCCGCGCGCTGGCCGGCGACACTTGACCAAATCGACACGCAACTGTCGGAGGCCGGGCGCGCGGGCCGAACGGTTGCGATTTTGCGCCTGACAGAGCCGGAAACACCGGTATTTCAGGCTGCGGAAGCGTGGCGTGGGCGTTTGCCGGGGCTGACCCCGAACCCCTGGCAGCCGAATGCGGATCAGATTGCTCAGATCATTGCCGCGTTGAACGCCGTTGACGGCGGATTTGATACCCATTGGTTCAGTGACAGGCTGGATTATGCAGACCACGCTGAACTGGTGTCCAGCCTTCAGGCGCGCGGAGATGTGACGGTCTATCAGGCGGCCTCCCGGCCCGTGGCGATCCGGCCTGCGGCCTATCAGGACGGGCTGATCCAATTGACCGTTCAGCGCGCGGGCCCCGGACCGGAAGACCGCGTGACGGTATTGGCGCAAGGCCGTGATCCGGCGGGCACGGCCCGGGTGCTGCATTCCGTTGAGCTGACCCTGGAGGCCGGCGAAACCTCGGCGCAGGCCGATCTGGCGCTGCCGTCGGAATTGCGCGCCCGTATCACGCGGTTTGAAATTCAGGGCCAAAGGTCCGCCGGGGCCGTGACTTTGACCGATGACAGTCTGCGCCGGCGCGAGGTTGCGCTGATTGCCGGAACCCGCAACCGTGAAGGGCTGGAGCTGTTGTCACCCCTCCATTACCTGACGCAGGTTCTGGTCCCGACCGCGGATTTTGTCGATGGCGGCCTGCTTGAGGTTCTGCCCGCCAACCCGGATGTGATCGTCCTGTCGGACGTGGCGCAGATGTCGGAGCCGGAAGAGGCCGCTTTGATCGAATGGGTCGAACAGGGCGGGCTTCTGCTGCGTTTTGCCGGTCCGCGCATGGCGGCCAGCGATCTCGGCAGGGATACCGAAGACACCCTGTTGCCGGCGCGGCTGCGCAGCGGTGGACGATCCGTCGGCGGTGCGATGAGCTGGGGCGAAGCCAAGACGCTGGCTCCATTCTCCGAAAGCTCTCCGTTTTTCGGCCTGGATATCCCAAAGGACGTGGTTGTTTCGACCCAAGTCATGGCGCAACCAGACCCTAACTTGGCGGATCGCGTGATTGCTTCGCTGTCTGACGGGACTCCGTTGGTAACACGCAAGGCTTTGGGGCTTGGGCAGGTGGTGCTGTTTCACGTCACTGCGGATGCCGAATGGTCCAGCCTGCCGTTGTCGGGTTTGTTCGTCGAGATGCTGGATCGTTTGGCCGTGGCTTCGGCAGCCAAGTCGCGGCAAGAATCGCAACTGCAAGGCACCACGTGGGAGCCGGTTCAGATCATGGACGGGTTTGGCGCCTTGTCAGATGCCGGAACCCTGGCCGGTGTGGATGGCGTTCAGCTGATCTCGGGCCGGATCGGGCCAGATTTGCGTCCGGGTCTCTATGAAAGCGGAAAGCAGAAGCTGGCATTGAACGTGGTTTCGGAAGAAACCGAGCTGCGCCCGGTGACCTGGCCCGCCAATGTGCCGATCAAAGGGCAGGAGGTCAGCACGGAAACCCCGCTTGGTGGCCTGTTGCTCAGCCTCGCGCTGATCTTGCTGACGGTTGACGTGATTGCCTCGCTGGCCTTGTCGGGCAGGCTGGGCCTGGCGCGAACGGCGGCTGCCGCGCTGGCCGCTTTTCTGCTGGTGCCGGACGCACAGGCGCAGACGCCCGAAGATACCGAATTTGCCCTCGCTGCAACGCACGAGCTTGTGCTGGCGCATGTGCTGACCGGTGAGACGCAGGTGGACGATATTGCCGAGGCCGGATTGCGGGGCTTGGCGCAAACCCTGTTCTTTCGCACCTCTGTCGAACCGGCGGACCCAATCGGCGTTGATCTGGAACGAGACGAGCTGGCATTCTTTCCGCTTCTCTATTGGCCCATCACGCCGAACCAGCCGCAACCTTCGGCCGAGGCGTATATCAAACTGAACGCCTATTTGCGTTCGGGTGGGATGATCCTGTTTGATACGCGCGATGCAGATATTGCCGGTTTCGGCGCATCCAGTCCGAATGGCCGCAAGTTGCAGCAACTGGCCGGACCGCTGAATATCCCTGCATTAGAGCCGATTCCCCGCGATCACGTCCTGACCAGAACATTCTATTTGCTCCAGGATTTCCCGGGCCGCTATTCCGGCGCAGAAGTCTGGGTCGAAGCTGCACCCGGGGATGCAGAACAGATCGAAGGGATGCCATTCCGCAACCTCAATGACAACGTGACACCGGTGGTTATCGGCGGCAATGACTGGGCCGGGGCCTGGGCCGTGGATCGCAACGGCCAGGCCCTTTTGCCTGTCGGTCGTGGGTATGCCGGGGAACGGCAACGCGAACTGGCCAATCGTTTTGGCGTCAATCTGGTGATGCACGTGCTGACCGGGAATTACAAATCCGATCAGGTCCACGTGCCCGCCCTTTTGGACAGGTTGGGACAATGACCGGAACCGTCATATTCGACCCGCTGATCCCGTGGCCGCTTTTGGCTGCTGTGGGGGCGATTGCCGCTGTCGGAGTAGCTCTGGCCTTGTGGCGCGGCTTGTCGGGCTGGGCCCTGCGGGGATTGGCGGCCCTGGTTGTCATCGCGGCACTGTCCGGTCCGGTCTATCAAGTCGAGGACCGCGCGCCGCTGACGGATATCGTTTTGATGATCGAGGATGAAAGCGCCAGCCAGACACTTTCGGACCGGGTCGAACAAACGGCGCAGGCCGCCGAAGATCTGGCCGCCGAGATTGAGGCGCGCGACAATACGGAACTGCGCCGCATTCGGATCGGCGACGGTGACGGGGATGAGGGCACGCAGGTCATGGCCGCCCTGAATGAGGCCCTGGCCGAAGAGCCGCGTGCGCGCATCGCAGGCATTCTGGTGGTATCGGACGGGATCGTGCACGATGCCGATCAGGCCCCGGAATTGCCAGCGCCGATGCATCTGCTGCAATCCGGGCGTGCGGACGACTGGGATCGCCGGCTTATCGTCCGAAATGCGCCTGCCTTTGCCATCATCGGTGAATCGGTGACTTTGACCCTGCGCGTTGAAGACAGCGGAGCAGCCCCCGCGGGTGCCGCGACAGCGCCGCTGGAGATTTCCGTGGATGGTGGTGAGCCTCAGCAGCTGAGTATTCCAATCGGTCGGGATGTCGAACTGCCTGTCACCCTGCCTCATGGCGGGCGCAACGTGATCCAGTTTTCCGTGCCCCTGGCCGAAGGCGAGTTGACCGACCGCAACAACACCGCGCTGATCCAGATGAACGGCGTTCGGGATCGCCTGCGCGTTCTGCTGGTCTCGGGCGAGCCGCATCCGGGCGGGCGCACATGGCGCAACCTGCTGAAATCCGACAGCTCGGTCGATCTGGTGCATTTCACCATCCTGCGCCCGCCCGAGAAGCAAGATGGCGTGCCGGTGGACGAATTGTCTTTGATCGCCTTCCCGACCCGCGAGTTGTTTCTGGAAAAGATCAACGATTTCGATCTGATCATATTCGACCGTTACAAGCGGCGCGGCATCCTGCCTGCAATCTATCTGGACAACGTCACCAGTTATATCAATGACGGCGGCGCCGTTCTGATTGCCGCCGGTCCGGATTTCGCCGGAGCTGACAGCATTTTTCGGTCGCCGCTGGCGCCCATCCTGCCAGCGCAACCTTCCGCGCGTGTCTTCGAGGAACGCTTTGTTCCAAAGGTCAGCGCGTTGGGTCAGCGCCATCCGGTGACAACAAATCTTGGCGATTCCGAGGATTGGGGGGCCTGGTTGCGCCAGATCGATGTGAACCATCGCTCGGGCGAGGTTCTGATGACGGGCATTGACGAACGCCCCCTGCTGGTTCTGGACCGAGTGGGCGAAGGGCGTGTTGCGATGCTGGCATCGGACCATGCCTGGCTGTGGAGCCGTGGCTTTGAAGGTGGCGGTCCGCAACTGGAACTTTTGCGCAGGCTGGCCCATTGGATGATGAAGGAACCCGAACTCGAGGAAGAGGCGCTGTGGGCCGAAGCCAACGGCCAGTCCATGCGCATCATTCGACAGACGCTTGGGGATGATGTGGGTCCGGTGACTGTGACGCGCCCGAACGGCGAAATGCTGGAAATCACCTTGCAGGAGGTCTCTCCGGGGCGGTTCGAAGCGCAATACTATGGGCCCGAGATTGGTCTTTACCGTTTGCAGGAAGGTGACCACATGGCCGTGATCGGGCTTGGCCCCGCCGCGCCGAAGGAGTTTGAACGCACCATCGCTACGGGGGATGTTCTTGAACCGGTTCTGACCGGCATGCGGGGCGGCGTGATCCGGGTGGAAGATGGATTGCCGTCGATCCGCAACGTGCGCGCCGGGCGCCCGGCGGCTGGTCGGGGCTGGATCGGTCTGACCCCGCGCGATGCCTACGAGACACGGGATGTTACCCAGGCGGGTCTGCTGCCGCCTTGGCTGGTTTTGCTGTTGGCAGGAGGTTTCCTGTTGGGCGGTTGGCTGCGCGAGGGGCGGCGCTAATCGATCCTGATTGACGCCCTGTCGGATTGACCTTGCGCATCCACCACGACAAGTGAGGTGAAGCCGGTCCCCAAATTTGGGATTTCGAACTCTCGTCGCCGCTGCCCGGTCAGCACCGGCACGCCATCTGCCAGTACGGAAAACGGCCCGACGCCGCCACGCAGTTTGACCGTCAGAGGTGCCCCTGACGTCTCTAATACAGCGTTATCGGGCGGGAACAGCAGGTCCGGTGCCGCGGGATCATCCTTGAAAGCTGTCGTGCGGGGGCGAAATCGCTGCAACGGCTGAGGCAATTGGGCCGCGCCGACAAGCAAGGTCGAAGGTGGCGGTGGGCGCAGGGGCGTTAGATCGGGTTTCAACAGGTTGAAAGCCTCGGCCAACAGGGGTGCGGCAAGGTCGCCCCCGAATGCACCGGGAACAGGCGTTCCATCGGCGCGGCCCAGCCAGACCCCTATGACGTGCTGCCCGTCAAAGCCGATGGCCCAGGCATCGCGGTGGCCATAAGACGTGCCGGTCTTGTAGGCCAGCGACCCTGTTGCACCGCCTGCCGGTGGCGCAAGCCCGGCCAGAATGTCCGAAACCTGCCAGGCCGAGGTTTCCGACAGAACGCGCCGGGTGCGCTGGGCGTCTGCCAGAACGTCATGATGCAGGATCGGGCCCGTGCCGCCAGCTGCCAGAGTGGCGTAAACCTGCACCAGATCGTGCAGGCTCACCCCCACGCCACCCAAAGAAATCGCCAATCCGGGTGTTGCGCCATTCAGACGTGGCTCTGACCCGGCCAACCGCAAAGCCGTCATCAACCGAGCGGGGCCCAGCTCATTCGTCAGGCGCACGACGGGGATGTTCAGCGACAGCTGTAGGGCGTCCCGCACCCGGACATCGCCACGGAAGGCGCCGTCGAAATTGCGCGGTGCGTATCGGCCAAACATCACGGGGCTGTCGCTGATCAGGGTCTCGGGGTGGGCCAGCCCCTGATCGAAGGCCAGCCCGTAGACCAGAGGTTTCAGGGTCGATCCGGGTGACCGTACGGCCCGGGTCATATCCACGAACCCCTGACGGGCATCTTGGTACCCGGCAGATCCGACCGATGCCAGAACCTCGCCGCTGCGATGGTCGGCCACGATCAGAGCCCCGGAAACGCGTGGTCCGACGCGGTTGGCGGTCTGTGCCACCAAGGTTTCCAGCCGGGCCTGCAATCCGGCATACAGTGTCAGATCGAAGGCCTGGATTGCGGGTGCTTGCCGCCTCACGCGGTCAGTCAGATGGGGTGCAAGACGCGGAAACGGATTCATCCGATCCGGAAGGGGTTCGGTCATGGCCGCGCGCGCTTCGGCATCGGTCAGGACGGTGTGGCGCACCAGCCTGTTCAGAACCCGGTCGCGGGCTTGCCGGGCAGCCTCGGGCTTGCGATCCGGGCGCCGGGCCTCGGGGGATTGCGGTAACGCAACCAACAGGGCGCTTTGCGCGGGCGTCAGCCGGGTGGCGTCCTTTCCAAACCACGCGCGGGCGCCGGCGCGGAGCCCTTCCAGATTGCCACCATAGGGGGCATGGGTCAGATAAAGGTTCAGGATTTGCTGTTTGCTCAGACGCCGCTCCAACGCCAATGCGACTCTGATCTGGCGAAATTTCCCGCTCCAGCGCCCGGTTGGACCATCTTCGATCAACCGCGCCACCTGCATGGTCAGAGTGGACCCGCCCGACACGTTACGCCCGTTCCACAGGCTTTGCCCGGCAGCCCGCAGCATCGCGATGAGGTCCACTCCGGCGTGGGTCCAGAACCGTTTATCCTCGTACCGGATCAGCATAGCGATGAAATCCGGGTCAACTGCGCCGGGCTGCAGCCTCCAGATGCCATCCTCAACTGGAAACGCCCGCAGAAGGTCGCCATTCCGGTCCCGCATCTCGACCGAAGTTTCAGCCATAACGGAAGGCAGGGTTGTGGCATCGACCCAGCGGTCAACACCATCCCGTGCCAGCGCCGTCAGGTAGAGTGCTCCGGCCAGCGCAAACAAGAGCCGCGACCGCTTAGGCATGACGACCACCCAAACAAGGGTATGGCGCAAGTCCGGTCACTGGATCGCGACCCGTCCGGTAGATGTCCGCGCCCGGTTCTGCGGGCGGTACATGTCTTCGACCGAGGCCGCCGGATGATGGAACACGCCAGGTGTCACGGCGCGCGCCACGTAGGCCAGCGTCACGGTTTCACGACCGGACAAATCAACGGCGGCCAGGAACCGGTCCGAGCGGAACTCGGTATGGGTGGCGTCGGACAGATCCAGCCAGTCCAGCGATCGGACATCGCCCGAGCGCAGCAGGCTTGGGTTGTCAATCTCGATCCCGGCGGCCAGTGGATCGTTCACCATCAGCCGCGCACCGCCGTTTTCGAACGGTGTAACTTGCAGCACAGTGACGAACCGATCACCCACGGCAAAGCTGTCTGAATCGATCAGATCGCCATCCATCGAATAATACCGCCGTTCGATTGCATAGCCGGTGCCGCCTGCCTCGGGCGGAACCTCCGGGATGCCTGTGACCGTCAAAGTGATATCCGTCGCCTGACCGTCGGCGGCCGTGACGTGGATCTCATCCGCCTGTCCGGATTGCAGAACTTTCACAAACGGACCGGAAACCGGCGCCCCGTTGACCATCAAGCCCGATCCCGTTGGGTCAGACACAAGCGCGTGCGCCGCCAGCAATGACCACGTGGCCTCCTGAGTGGACAGCGGCGCGCGGCCGGTGCTCACCCGTTGGATCAAAGCATCGCGGTCAATCGCCTCGCTGCCCGCGTCCACGGCAAGGCTTAACAAGCCCGCTGCATCCCGAAGGTGGGTGCCGTAGTCAGCGCGCCAGACGTTCAGTTGCTGGTTCTGTTGCCGATCCAGCATCCGCGCGGCACGGTTGAACATCGCATCCGCTCGGGTCTGGTCGCCGTAAGAGGCCAGAGCTGCGCCCAGTTGCGCCGCCGCCAGAGGGGTGTCGAAGGCATCCCCTTTGACATCCGCGTAATAGCGCAGATCGCCCATCGAGGCCGCGCCTTCCCGCGCAAGAACCATCAGGGCATAGGCGATGTCCTGACCGCCTTCGTCGAAATCAGGCGCGTAATTGACCCTGTTCCGAAGATTGTCCATCGCCTGAGCGAACGCCCGGTCCGGCACGAGATGCCCCTGAATGCGGGCACGGGACAGGAAGTCGGTCACATAGGCGTCCAGCCAGAAATCCCCGCTGTCTGCGCGCCACAGGCCAAAGGCGCCGTTTGCGGCCTGACGAGTCAGGATACTGCGGATCGAATCGGCGATGCGTTGATCCACAACCGGGCCATCCCCCAGCCCCGTGGCTTGCGCAACGGATGACAGGTACAGCAACGGCAGCGCTTTGCTGGTGATCTGTTCGGTGCAGCCATAGGGGTAATGGTGCAGCTGATCCAGCAGACCGGGCGTGTCGAATTTGGCCAATGCTCCAGCGGACAGGATGGCCTTCACCGAACCCGGCTGGAACCCGTCAAACACATCCTGCGAAAACAGGAAGCTATCGCCTGCGCCCAAGGCAAAACGCCGCGTCTGTGCAATCACCGGGTCATTGGCCCGCACCGGCATGCGCAGGGTTTGCGACAGGTCCAGCCCATCAGGTGTGGTGATCGATACGCTGATTTCAGGATCGCCGATGGCGCCGGCCGTGATCGGGATCTCGAAAACCGCCTTGCCACCGTCCTCCAGCAAAAAGCTGGCCGGTGCCGCGCCCAGTTCCAAACTCTTGGAGGCGGTCAGGCCAAGTGCCATTTCTCCGGGTGTGCCATCCGCATGGACGATCTCAAGACGCATCCGGCTTTGATCGCCCGGGGCAAGGAAGCGCGGAAGGCTGGCGGTAGCGACCACCGGGTCGCGGACGATCATTTCAGCTTCGGCCTGACCGACGGCTTTGCGCGACCACGCGACGGCCATCAGCCGGACGGTTCCGTTGAAGGCAGGAAGGGGAATGTCGATCTCAACCTCTCCATCCGCGCCGATCTCGACCGGGCCACTGAACACGGCCATCAGGTCTTGTGTCGGTGGCGGAGACTGGCGACGCATCCCGCTGTCATTGTCGCCGCCCGAGCGCACTGTGCCCTTGGCTCCGTTCATGCCGTCGATCAGTCGCCCGTAGACATCCCGCAGATCAACACCCAGACGGCGCTGCCCGAAATAGTATCCTTGCGGGTCCGGGCTTTTGAACCCGGTGAGGTTCAGAATGCCCACGTCGACGGCGGCCAGCGTCAGCCAGACCGGCTCATCGTCCACGGTATTTTCGACCCTAATACGGGCTTTTTGCGTCTGACGTGGTGCGGTGACCTCGGGCACGTCGACAGTTACGGAAAGTCTGCGGTCCACTGGATCGATGCTGGCATGGGCAACGCCCATCGCCCGCGCCGGGTTCTGACCGGCTGCAACATCCATTGGGCGGATCACGGTTGCGGTGACATAAGCCCCGGCGCCCCAATCCTGGGTCACCTCAATCGGGATCAGAGTTTCCCCTTCGGGCACCTCCACGATCTGGCGGTGGATCAGACGGTTCGAAAGGACTTCGATCTGAGCGACACCGGCCCTGCGGGGCACGATCCGCAACTGCGCCGTATCCCCGATGCGATAGCTGTCGCGATCCAACGACATTTCAAGCCGGTCCGGCGTGGTCGATGCATCGGCGGCCTGATACCAGCCCGCATAGAAATCGACGGCGGTTTCGGAATATGTTCCGTCAACTCGCTGCACCACCAGTTCATAGCGCCCCCATTCCACCGGTTGGGTCAGTGTCAGAGGGTCAGAGGAGACGTCTACCTCGCCGGTGGCGACACGGCTGCGGCGCGTTGTCGGTTCCCAGTTCCAGTCGCCGTGAAGCTGGTACCACTGATAGCGCGTTTCTATCTTGTTCAGCGTCCAGCGGAGATGCATCGGAATGGGCGTCAACTCAGGAGACAGGCCAACGATCTCGAATGCAGCTTCGGTGCCTTCCGGAATGACTTCGTCGAACAGAGGTTTGACACCAATAACAGGGTGCGGCGGCAGGACGGGCGCGGTCAGGCGACGCTCGACCGGGCGGCCTGAGCCATCGGCAAGCCGGGCGATGATTTCGGCCTCGATTGGCTTTCCCTCAGTCTCTAACACGGGGATTTTGACTGCTACGGTCGCGTGCCCCGTCGCGTCTGTGCGCGTGTCTCCGAAATATGTGCTCTTGATCGAGGTTTCTGCATCATAGCGACCAAAGCGATATCCGTCGTAGCCCGGGACCGTGTTCGCCGGGCGTGCGATGACCTGCCCGTCGATGCTCAGGTCCGACCCCGGCGCTCCAAACAGATAGCGCGCGTCGATCGAGAGCGGTGGGCTGTCGCCGGGGCGCAAGGGTTCGTCGGGCAGAGTCAGTTCGAAATCGATCCGTTCGGGCAGGAAATCCTCGACAAGAACGGTCTGACGCGCCAGCGCATCGCCTTTTGGATCGGATTTGATTTCAATTTTCCATGCGCCGCGCGGTACGTCTGCGGCCACGGGCAGGGCAAAGACATGGCCCCCGGCAACACCGCCATCCGAGACAGACCGGCGGTATTCCACCCCGTCCGGGCGATACAGGATCGCCGTCAGAGGCAGGCCCTCGATGGCCTGCGCCTTGCCATCGCGGGACAGGGCGGTGACATGGATCACTTCGCCGGCCCTATAGGCACCTCGGTCGGTGGTCAGAAAGACATCGACCGGCCCCGCCGGTGCGCGCCCTTCAACGCTGCGATCCGACAGGTCAAAGGCAGGATCGGTCAGCGAGAGAAAGCTGAAATCCCTATCATCGATTGCCGCCGTCACCAGAGCAGGCGCGCTGGCCCCTTTGCCGCGTGTCAGGCCCGGATCGAACCTAACATAGCCGGTTTCATCGGTCTGTGCCGATGCGATGACAGCATTCGCCCCAGTGACCAGCGAAACTTCGACACCTTCGCGCGGTGCCGCGTCGCTTAGCCCGCGCACGGTCACGTGCAGCCCGTCAGTGCCCAGAGCGGTGCTGATCCCCAGATCAGAAAGCACAAACCATTGCGTTGCGCCGGGATCGTCATAGGGATCGGCCCCCGGAACGCGGGCGGTCAATGCATAGATACCGGCAGGTTGATCCGAGATCGCTTCGGCCATGGGAAGACGTGCCGTCATGGTCTGGTTCAACTGGTTTGAAACCTCGGCAGTACCCGTCCAGATGTCCTGGGCAATCTGGTCCGAGAATTCTTCCTCCTGCCATTCGCTGAGCGGGCGGGCGAAAAAGTCCTGTTGCACGGCCCGCAACAGGTTCCGGTCACTGACCCGCCGCAGGGTCAGGTCCAGTTCGGTGACATTGACCGTTTCGACGGGCAAGGCCGCGTTGGCAGATTTCGGAAGGACATAGCTGCGTCCGGGAAACCGAACCGAAGGCGTCCGGTCGCGTACATAATGGGTCAGTTCGATGCTGCGATTCAGTGCTTCGCCCGAGGCGGCAGGCAAGCCTTCGCGCAATGTCAGGCGATAACGCTGGCCATGCGCGACCCCATCGATGCAAAGCTGGCTGTCCTCGGCCTGCACGACCAGCCCATCGGCGTCACGTTGAACGAAGGGATCATAGTCGACCCCGGCCTTGACCAGTGATTCCGAGAATTCGATACAGATCCTGGGGGCTGCCGCATCGCTTTCGACCGAGCTGTCGACCACGCGGAAACCGTATTTGCCGATGGCTGTGTCCAATGCGGTCAGCACGTCTTCGCGCGGCTGCACCTGCTCGGCCAACCGAAGAACGGGAATCATGTCGCGCCCGCGCTCAACCTCTTCCAGGGCTTCCGCAAGGGTCATCAGAGCAGCGATCTGGGTGCCGGGGGTTTCGGCGCGCAGATAGCCATTGATCGCCGCATTCAGCGCGCGGTTGCGCAGGTCGCGCCGCTCGTTCCAACCCGAAGGGTTCATGGCCAGCAGCAGGTGCGCATATTCCACCCAAAGATCCGCGCGGTCGCTGAGCGATACGGCGACACCGGTCCACTGCATCGTTTGTGCGACACTGCCTGCGTCGCGCGCCGCATCCAGAACGGCCCGCAGATCATACCCCCCTGCCGGGTGCAGGAATCCCAGATCGCGGGCTTGTTTTCTTGCGTGATCCAGATCGTCAGAACTCAGGACGCTCAGTGCTTGCGCGCGCGTTTTTCCCAAGATTAGAGTCCGTTCGCTGCTTGGCACCTTTTGCGCGGACAATGCGCCTTGATACGCCTCTTGTCTGTTCACGCCACTTTTGGGAAAGCAGGCATCGGAACGGGTGTTATAGGTGAACGCCGTACATTGCGCGTTGGCCGAGCAGGCCTGAACACAGGACTTCAGATCGGTGTCGAACAACGGATCCAGATCCGACCCGTAAAAATCCGTGTCCCGAGAGGTGACATAGCGGAACTCAGGCACCGCACTCTGCGCCAGAACGGCGGCGGGAAGGATCAGAAGGCCAATTATGTAAGTTATTGAAATAAAAACAAAGCGGTGCATCGTGCTCTCCTCTTTGGGCTCAACCTTGCATGGCGCGCGCCTGTAGCGCAACGGCTTAAACAGTTTTTCATTCTCTGTCGCGATGCTGAAATCCGAACGTCCCGGAATCGATCAAAATGAGTCTTGCAATCAAACTGGCACAGGAACGGCGTGCGCGTCTGGCAGCCGAACGAATGCTTGCCTTGAAACAGGCCGAGCTTTCGGCCGCCAATCGCAAACTGGGCCAACACGCCATGGCGCTGACCAGGCGCATTGGTGAAACTCAGGCCGAAGTCGAAACTGTTCGTGGGGAAAACGAAAAGGTCAAATCCGATCTCACTGTCGCTCATGCCAAGATCGAGATTGCCGAACGCCGCCTTTGGCATTCGATCCAGACCATTCAGGACGGGTTTGCATTCTTTGACGGCGACAGCAGGCTCATCAGCGCAAACGCTGCATATCTCAGCGTGTTTGAAGGGCTGGATGAGGTGGCGCCAGGGATTTCCTACCAGCGCATTCTGCAATTGCTGACCACCGAAGGAATTGTCGATACCGGTGACGAAACTGCCGAGGAATGGCAGGCCAGAATGCAGGCACGCTGGAATCGGGCCAATCCAACTCCGATCGTCATGCAGCTGTGGAACGGTCACTACATTCGCCTGATTGATCAGCGTGGCAGCGGTGGTGACGTGGTCAGCCTGGCACTCAACATCACCGCGTCGGTCCGGCACGAAACAGAACTGAAGGTTGCCCGCGAACGGGCGGAAGCGGCCAACAGGGCCAAATCAGCCTTTCTCGCCAATATGAGCCACGAAATCCGCACGCCGATGAATGGTATCGTGGGTATGGCCGAACTGCTTGATGAATTTCCGCTGGACGAAGAACAGCGGCTCTATGTCAACACGATCCGCAATTCGGGTGAGGCATTGTTGGTTATCATCAACGACGTGCTTGATTACTCCAAGATCGAGGCGGACAAGCTGGTTCTGCACCCTGAACCCTTCGATCTGGAGCGCTGCATTCTTGAAGTCGCAATGCTGTTGCAGCCAAGCGTGCGCGACAAGGGGCTCACGTTGCTCGTGGATTACGACCTGTTCCTGCCCACCCTTTTCGTGGGCGATCCGGGCCGAATACGGCAGGTTCTGACCAATCTGGTCGGCAACGCAGTCAAATTCACCACGGAAGGTCATGTCCTGGTCCGTGTGACAGGCGTTCCGCATGCCCAGGCTCAGACATGCGACATCCATGTTGCCATCGAAGATACCGGCATCGGTATCGATGCAGAAAAGATCAACCACGTTTTTGGTGAGTTCAATCAGGTCGAAGATGAACGCAATCGTCAATTTGAAGGTACCGGGTTGGGTCTTGCGATCACCAGGCGCCTGATCACCATGATGGGCGGTTCAGTCTGGGTCGAAAGCGAACCGGGTCGGGGATCCTGTTTCGGGTTCAGGGTGTCGCTGCCCACGGCAGAAGGCCCGCAGCCCGAGCCTCCGAAACTGGCGGATTGTGTGAATCATGTCATGGTGGTCGAGGATCTGGCCGTAAACCGGGCTATTTTGGCGAAACAACTTGGCCGTTTGGGGGCCGAAGTGACGGTTTGCGCATCAGGGGCCGAGGCGCTGGCAGAAATGCATGGCGCGATTGAACTTGTCCTGTGCGATCATGATCTGCCGGATATGGATGGCTTGGAACTTGCCGTCACCCTCAAAGACCGTGGGTGGGGCGACGCCTCGGTCATCGTGATGTCTGCAAATCCATCTCTGATCCACACGCACCCAGCCCGCGAACTGATCGACGGTGTGTTGCAGAGGCCGATCCCCAGGGCCGAGTTGTATTCCAGGCTCGTGGCTCTCAAGGACACCCCGCCGCCAGAACGTCGTTCGACGCAGCGAAAACCCGTCTCTGTCCGCCAAGAAACCAAGGCTTTGGAAGCAAGGCGCATGAAGGTACTTGCGGCCGAGGACAATCTTACCAACCAGCTGATCCTGAAAAAGATGGTCAAAGACCTGCATATAGATCTGCGATTTGCGTCCAATGGAATAGAAGCCGTCGAGATGTTTCAGGAATTTGACCCGGACTTGATCTTCATGGACATATCGATGCCAAAAATGGACGGCAAACAGGCCACTGCTGAAATCCGCAGGCTCGAGGTCGAAACAGGGCGTCATGTCCCGATTGTCGCCTTAACTGCTCATGCAATGGCCGGTGACGATCAGGGCATCCTGTCCGCAGGGTTGGATCACTACATGACGAAACCGCTGCGCAAAAATCATATTCATCAAATGATCCTGCAACACCAACCGGATGGCGTAAGCGAAGTCATGGACAATCACCTCGCCCAGAAACATGCACCCATGTGTGACCGCGAACAGGATCCCACTTCATCTGGCTGAAAATATCCCGGGGAGCGCGAGGGGCTGGCCCCTCGCTCGGATCCACGGCCCAGAACCGTGGAAGGAAATATCGATCAGGTTGTCAGGGTCTCAGGACGAATAAGGTCGAACAAAGACAGGTTTATCCTTTTCCGATAGGTCAGCACGATACGCGTAACCGCCCGCATCGAAATCCAGCAGGGCATCGGGGTCGGTCAGGCGGTGCTGAATGACATATCGCGCCATTGCACCACGCGCCTTTTTGGCAAAGAAACTCACGATCTTCGGAGTGCCGTTCTTGTCTTCCATGAACACCGGCGAGATGACGCGCAATTTCAGAGCGTTCGGGTCCACGGCGCCGAAATACTCCTGACTGGCGCAGTTGATCAGAACGTCGCTGCCGATCATGTTGCCTTGTGTGTTCAGAGCTTTGCTCAGCTGGTCGCGCCAATACTCATACAGGGTCTTGCCGCGCCGTGTTTTCAGCTTGCTGCCCATCTCCAGCCTGTAGGGCTGTATCGCATCCAGTGGCCGCAAGACACCATAGAGACCTGAGAGGATGCGCAGATGATCCTGTGCCCATGCCAGTTCATCAGGATCGAGCGAAGCTGCTTCCAGACCCTGATAGGTGTCCCCAGCAAAGGCCAGCGCGGCCGGGCGCGTTGCATCGGCGTCTGGCATTTCGGAAAAAGCACGATAGCGATCGCGGTTCAGGCGCGCCAGATCATCGCTCAGACCCATAAGCTTTTTCAGATCGCCAAGGGTCAGATTGCGCGCGGTTTTGGACAGTCTGATCGCATCATCGTGAAAATCGGGCTGTGTGACTTCAACATCCCGCTGTGTCCAGTCCAGCCGCTTGGCCGGGGAAATCACTACCAGCATACCTGCCCTCTTTCCTTACGTGTCCCGGCGTATCTAGCCCGCCTCACGCAGCACGTCCAGAAAGGCGGTGCCGAACCTTTCGTGACGCCGGTCGCCCAGCACCTGTTCAAGCCCGCGCAGGTCATCCGGGCGCATCTGTGCCACCTTTGCCAGTTGCGAGGCCGAGCAGGTCAGAGGCTTGTCTATCCCCTCGGGACCGCGGGACAATTGGGACTGTACTTCCAGCAAACGGTCATAGATGTCGCCCTGATCGCGACCGGCCAGCTTGCGCCGCGCCGGGTGCAACGCCTGGGCCTCGCCCGCTATCACTTCAAGGAAGGTGTCGCCATACCGTTCCAGCTTCTTGGCGCCGACGCCGCCGATCCGGGCCATCTCGTCCAGCGTCATGGGGCGTTTTTCCGCCATTTCGATCAGGGTACGATCCGGAAAAATGACATAAGCCGGGACCCGGGCGGATTCTGCCAATGCGCGTCTTTTGGCCTTGAGAGCCGACAGCAAGGGCGCATCTTCATCGGACACCATGGCTTTCACGGCGGGGCGACGGGTTGCCTTGCGTAGGGCGTCCTTGCGCAGGTTGATCTTTGCCTCGCCCTTGAGAATAGGTTTGGCGGCCTCGGTCATCCGCAAGGCCCCGTGGCGTTCGGGGTCGGGGCGCACCAGATCGTGCCCCATCATCTGGCGGAATATTGCCTGCCATTGCGCGCGCGACCAGTCCTTGCCGATGCCCCAGGTGGACAGACCATCATGACGACGGGCGCGGATCTTGTCGGTCTCGTTCCCCAGAAGGATGTCGATCAGATGACCGCTGCCAAACCATTCCTCGGTGCGAAGAATCGCGGACAAGGCCATTCGGACGGGTGTTGTTCCATCAAATACTTCGGGCGGTGTATCGCACAGGTCGCATTTGCCACAGGGTGCGGCCTGTTCCCCGAAATAGCCCAGCAGGGTCTGGCGGCGGCATTCCAGTGCCTCGGCCAACCCCAGCAGCGCGTTCAACCGCGCATGATCCGCCATGCGGCGTTCGGGTGGCGCCAGCCCCTCGTCAATCTGGGACCGCCGCAAACGTATATCGTCGGGGCCGAACAGAGTCAGGGTCTCGGCCGGCCCGCCGTCGCGCCCAGCGCGGCCGATTTCCTGGTAATAGGCCTCGATGGATTTCGGCAGGTCCGCATGGGCGACCCAGCGGATGTCGGGTTTGTCGATGCCCATGCCAAAGGCCACGGTGGCCACCACGATCAACCCGTCCTCGCGCGCGAAGCGGGTTTCGACGATGCGGCGGTCCTCGGCCTCCATCCCACCGTGATAGTGGCAGGCGCTGTGGCCCTGTTCGCGCAGCGCCTGCGCCAGAACTTCGGTCTTGTTGCGAGTGCCGCAATAAATGATGCCCGACTGGCCTCGGCGGGCGTCCGCGAAATCCAGGATCTGTCTGCGCGGGCTGTCCTTGGCGGCAAAGGCCAGGTGGATATTCGGCCGGTCGAAGCCCCGCAGAAACTTGCGCGGGGGTGTGCCGGCGAACAGTTTCTCGACGATTTCGTCCTGCGTTTCCGCATCCGCCGTGGCTGTGAAAGCGGCCAGGGGCACGTTCAGCGCGCGCCGCAGCTCTCCGATCCGTAAATAATCAGGGCGGAAATCATGGCCCCACTGGCTGACGCAATGGGCCTCGTCCACCGCGATCAGGCTGACATTGATCCGCCGCAACATGCCCAGTGCCGAGCCTGCCGCCAGCCGTTCGGGCGCCATGTAAAGCAGTTTCAGCCGCCCGGCCTCAAGCGCTTCCCACACGGCGTCGGTTTCCTCGGGCGTGTTGCCCGAGGTCAGCGCGCCGGCCTCGACCCCGGCTTCTTGCAGCCCCCGCACCTGATCGCGCATCAGGGCGATCAATGGCGAGATCACCACCGTGACCCCGTCGCGCAGCAGGGCAGGCAGTTGATAACACAGGGATTTGCCGCCGCCCGTGGGCATGATCGCCAGCACGTTCTGGCCGGCGGTTACGGCATCGACGATCTCTTCCTGCCCGGGGCGGAATTCATCGAATCCAAAGACATCTCGCAGCAGAGGCGCGGCGTCGAACATGTGCGGGGGTGCCCTGTTTCAAGATTTGACTGCTCTTGAAAGGACAATCACACAGTCGGAATCGGGGAACAAGAGGTCAGTAGAAATAGACCGCGTTGTTGATCAGGATGATCCGCAGCGCATAGACCCCGATCAGCACCACCAGCGGCGTCAGGTCCAGACCGCCCATATTGGGCAGGATGCGCCGGATCGGGCCATAGATAGGCTCTAACAGGCGGTTCAGCCCGTACCAGATTTGCGCGACCAGCTGTTGGTGCAAGTTCAGCACCTGAAAGTTGATCAGCCAGCTCATGATCACATGGGCCAGGATGATGAACCAGACAATGTCCAGGATCAGCAGCAGGATTTGGATCAGCGACAGCATGGGTTCTCCGTATTCTTGTTGGCCGAGACCTAAGCACCATGGCGACAAAGAGCAAGTGTCTGGCACTCAACGCTTGCGATTTGAATGAAAGCCCAGTCATATAATCGCAACGATAAACAGGGGCAGAGATGGCAGAGATTTCCAAGCGCAGGCGCATTTGGGGCTGGTGGTTCTTTGACTGGGCCAGCCAGCCCTTTCACACCCTTCTGGTCACCTTTGTCTTTGGCCCTTACTTCGCGGGCGTCGCCGCCGGGTATTTCACCACTGAAGGGCTGGGTGCGCAGGCGGCTGCGGCGCGCGCGCAGACTGTTTGGGCGAACTGTCTGACGATCACCGGGCTGATCATCGCTTTTGGTGCGCCGCTTCTGGGGGCGATGGCGGATGTCTCGGGGCGGCGCATCCCGTGGATATTTGCCTTTTCGGTCATGTATGCGGTCGGGTCTGCGGCGCTTTGGTATACGATGCCCGATGGCTCGAACATGTGGTTGATGCTGTCGGCTTTCGGTTTTGGCTTCGTCGGCGCGGAATATGCGCTGATCTTCATCAACTCGCAGCTACCCGATCTGGGTGATGACAGCGAAGTGGGAGAGATCTCGGGCTCGGGCTTTGCCTTTGGCTATTTTGGAGGGCTGATTTCGCTGGCGATCATGCTGGCGCTGTTTGTGGAACAGCCAAACGGCAAAACCCTGATCGGGATGGTGCCCGCCTTTGGTCTGGATGCCGCCACCCGGGAAGGCACGCGTTTTGTCGGCCCATTCACGGCAATCTGGTTCATTCTGTTCATGGTTCCGTACTTCCTGTGGGTCCGCGATGATGCGGCGACAGACAGGAAAGGAAGCGTGGGAGAGGCGCTGCGCCTGCTGTCAAAATCAGTGTCTAACTTGCGCTATCGCGTCAGTTTGGCCAGTTACCTCGGTTCGTCCATGTTCTATCGCGACGCACTTAACGGGCTGTACAGTTTTGGTGGTGTCTATGCGCGGCTGGTGTTGGAATGGGATCTGATCAAGATCGGAGTATTCGGGATCGTCAGCGTTCTCGCTTCGGCCGTTTTTGCGTGGATCGGAGGGAAGGCAGACAAGAAATACGGCCCGAAACCAGTGATATTGGTGGCGATCTGGGTATTGATTTTTGTCTGCGTCACAGTGGTGTCGATGGACCGGACGCAGATCTACGGCATCGGCCTGCCTGACGGATCCAACCTGCCTGACCTGGTCTTCTTTGGCTGTGGTGTGCTGATCGGTGGCATGGGAGGCATTCTGCAATCGGCCAGCCGTTCGATGATGGTGCGCCACACCGACCCCGAAACCCCGGTCGAAAGCTTTGGTCTTTATGGTCTGTCGGGGCGCGCGACCGCTTTTGCGGCCCCGTTGTTGATCGGGATTGCAACAACCGCAACCGGCAGTGCGCGTCTGGGGGTGTCACCAATCATTCTGTTGTTTATTCTGGGTCTATTCCTGATGCGCTGGGTCAGACCTGAAGGGGATCAGAGCAGATGATTTTACTACGTTTTTTGGCACTACTGGTAATAACCGCGCTGGCGAATACGGCATCGGCGCAGCCCTTGGCAAAGCAGTTGTTCGGGGCACAGAAGGTAAGCTCGCAACAAAAATCGGCTGCTTTCGGCAGTTATTCGCGCGGATGTGCGGCCGGATCGGTTCAATTGCCCGAGACCGGGCCCACGTGGCAGGCCATGCGACTGTCGCGCAATCGCAACTGGGGGCATCCCGAAGCGATCGATTACGTGCAGGACCTCAGCCGGTTTGCGGCGAAACAGCCGGGTTGGAACGGTCTCTATATTGGGGATATCAGCCAGCCGCGGGGTGGGCCAATGACTTCGGGCCATCGCTCGCACCAGCTGGGGCTGGATATCGATATCTGGATGCTTCCGGGTGACAACATGCGCCTGTCGCGCAAGGCGCGCGAGAATATTTCGTCCATATCGCTGCGCCGCTCGAACGGTGCCTACGTCAACAGCAACTGGACCAAACAGCACCACGCGGTACTGCGCGAAGCCGCCAAGGACAAGCGCGTGGCACGTATCTTCGTATTCCCCGGGGCTAAGGTTCAGATGTGCAACGATGAAAAAGGCAACCGGGCCTACCTGCGCAAGATCAGGCCCTGGTGGGGGCATCACTACCACTTTCACGTACGCCTGAAATGCCCAAGAGGATCAAAGGGATGCGTCAACCAGGATGCACCACCCAAGGGCGATGGCTGTGCCGAGGCGCAACAATGGGTGCGTAACATTCTGAACCCGCCGCCGCCCGATCCAAACGCGCCGCCGCCCAAGAAACGCCGGGAATATGTGCTGGCCGATTTGCCGAAGCAATGCGCCTCAGTCTTGCAATCCAAGTAGGTGCGGCACTGTTTCTGGCCACGGCGGCCCCTGGAGTGGATGTAAAGACCGCCACACATCAAAGCAGTTTTGCATGGCGTGACAAGGCGGATTGGTTCGGTGGATTCTCGGCGCTGCACATTTCGGACAATGGGCAGCAAATGATGGCGCTGAGCGACCGGGCACGGTTGGTGATTGCGCGCATTGAACGTCTTGATGGCGAGATCACCGGCATTCGCATTCTGGGGCAATGGCCGGTTCTGTCCAGCAATGGGCATCTCATGTCCGGCGGCGTTGGCGATTCCGAAGGGATTGCGGCGGCTCCTGACGGTGGGTTCTATATCTCATTCGAAGGGGTGCACCGCGTCGCCCATTACCCCGCAGCGGGCACGAAGGCGCGTGTATTGCCACGCCCGCAGGCATTTCAGCATCTCGCCGACAACGGGTCCTTTGAAGGTCTGGCCATCGACAGGCGCGGACGGCTGTATACGCTGCCGGAAACGAACCGCACCCCGGACGGAGATATTCCCGTCTATCGCTGGAATGGCCAAACCTGGTCGACCCCATTTGTTCTGCCCCAGCGTGGTTGGTTCAAACCGGTTGCCGCTGATTTCGGTCCTGATGGGCGGTTCTACGTGTTGGAGCGAAACCTCACGGCAATCGGATTTCGCTCGCGCCTGCGGCGATGGGATCTGACAGGCGACGTGCCAAACGCCGAGGAAACCCTGTTCGAAACCGGAACCGGCGCGCATGACAACCTAGAAGGCTTGTCGATCTGGCGGGATGATCGGGGACGTTTGCGGGCCACGATGATCTCGGATGACAACTTTCTGGCACTGCAACGGACCGAGTTGGTCGAGTATCTGCTGCCCGATTGACACACGGCAGATGAAGGTCTAAACGCACAGCCTGCCTTGGGACGGTCCCTTGGCCAAGTCGCCGCTACCTTGTCAAAACGGGCATCACAAAATGCAACGCAACTATATTCCCGGCATTCTTGCCATGGCCGCCATCGTCGTGGCCTCGAACATCCTGGTCCAGTTCCTGATCTTTGACGGCCTGTTGACCTGGGGTGCCTTCACCTATCCGCTGGCCTTTCTGGTCACTGATATTATGAACCGCGTCTACGGTGTGGGCCCGGCCCGCAAGGTTGTTTTCGCGGGCTTCGTCACCGGGGTGATCTGCTCGCTGATCGGCAGCCAGATCATGCTTCAGGGCGACGGGTTTACCTATGCCGCCGTGCCGCTGCGCATCGCCGTCGCTTCGGGCACCGCGTTCCTGATCGCGCAACTGACCGACGTCACCGTGTTCAACGCCATGCGCGGCGGTCAATGGTGGCGTGCGCCGCTGGTCTCGACCCTGGTAGGTTCAGCGCTGGATACCGCGATCTTCTTTACTATCGCCTTCTCGGCCTCGGTCACCTTCTTTGGTGCCGATGCAGATGCGGCCATCAATTGGGCGTGGGAGCCCGTGCCCTTCATGCTGTCAGGCCCCGAGGCGCCGCTGTGGGTGACGCTGGCCTTTGCCGACTGGTTGGTGAAACTGTCGCTGGCTCTGATCGCGCTGATTCCGTTCAAGGTGATCGTTGCGCGACTGACCGCTGCACGGCCTGCGTAAAAAAGTGCTTTGAGAATGGCGCATCTTGTGTCACGCTTCTTTTCAACCGCAACAGATAGAAAAGGAGGTGATCCAGTGTCGAGAAAGAGATTGGAGAGAGGTGTCGGAACAACCGGGAGGACCGCCTGCTAGGGCAGCCCTTGGCCGAGCGTACGCTCCGGCTGGTCGATTGATCTAACCGACCCGACCTCCTGAACTTTCGAAGGGCCGTCCCATCGGGGCGGCCCTTTCTGTTTTTACCCGCTCCAGCTATGGTCTTGCCCATGTTGCGCATCTCTGACGATATCACACTGCAGGACTGGGAAATGACCGAGAGCTTCATGCGTTCCTCCGGGCCTGGCGGGCAGAACGTGAACAAGGTCTCGACCGCCGTTGAACTGCGCTTCGAAGCCGCGCGCTCACCCTCGCTGCCCGATCCGGTCAAGGCGCGGCTGAAACGGCTGGCCGGGCGCCGCTGGACCAAGGATGGTGCGATCATCATTCAATGCGAAGAAACACGTTCCCAAGCCCGCAACAGGGAAATTGCGCGAACAAGGCTGGCCGAGCTGATCGGCAAGGCGCTGGTCAAACCTAAGCGGCGCATCGCGACGAAACCCACCTATGGTTCGGTCAAACGCAGGCTTGCGGCGAAAAAGGCGCGGGGCGACGTCAAGGCGCTGCGCGGCAAGGTGTCCGAAGATTGATCTGGCATCTCGTCCGGGCGTTGATAGTCTGGCCTTCAAAAGGTGCAGGAGAGTAACGCCATGAGGCTGGAGGGAAAAACCGCAATCGTCACAGGCGGTGCATCCGGGTTTGGTGCGGGGATCGTAAGGAAGTTCCTGGCCGAGGGTGCGCGTGTCATGATCGCTGACATCAATGGCGATGCTGCGCATGAACTCGCAACCCAGCTTGGATCCGAGGCGGTTGCCCAGCAGGTCGATGTAGGCGAGGGCGCCTCGGTTCAAAAGATGGCGGATGCGGCTTTCTCAACCTTCGGCCATCTGGACATCCTTGTGAACAATGCCGGTGTGACCCACCTGCCGACGCCGCTGGAGGAGGTCAGCGAAGCGGATTTCGACCGTGTTTTCAACGTGAACATGAAATCCGTCTATCTGACCGCGCGTGCATTGGTTCCACCTATGAAGGCGCGCGGGGCGGGTTCAGTACTGAACGTTGCTTCAACCGCAGGCCTGTCGCCGCGCCCAAACCTGAACTGGTACAACGCCTCCAAGGGCTGGATGATCACCGCAACCAAAACGATGGCGGTCGAGCTCGCCCCGTCCGGCGTGCGGGTGAATGCGATCTGCCCGGTTGCCGGGGAAACGCCGCTATTGAAATCCTTCATGGGCGAGGATACGCCCGAAATCCGTGCCAAATTCCTGTCGACCATCCCGTTGGGCCGCTTTTCAACCCCCGAAGATATGGCCAATGCCGCCTGTTTCCTGTGTTCGGACGAGGCCAGCATGATCACCGGCGCCGCGCTCGAGGTGGACGGAGGCCGATGCATCTGATCCGCTCTTCATCTGGCCAAAAATATCCCCGCCGGAGGCAGCGCGCGCCAGCGCGCTTTCCAGCTCGACCACCGAGGTTTGCATGATCCCCGGACCCAGAAACCTGATCACGGATGTCCCCGGCCTGAAGGTCGGCAACGCACAGAACGCACCTTTGAAATCAGGCGTCACCGTCCTGACCGGCGCGCAACCACTCCGAGCCTCGGTGCACGTGATGGGTGGCGCACCCGGCACGCGCGAGACAGATTTGCTGGCCGCCGACAAGACCGTTGAACAGGTGGATGCGATCGTGCTTTCGGGCGGGTCGGCCTTCGGGCTGGATGCCTGTTCGGGCGTCATGGACGCGCTGCATGCCCTGGGCCGCGGGTTTAAGGTGGGTTCCGCCGTGGTTCCGATCGTGCCCGGGGCGATCCTGTTCGATCTGCTGAATGGCGGCGACAAGGCGTGGCACGAGAATCCCTATCGCGCATTGGGCCGTGCGGCGTTCGAGTCCGCGTCGGACCGGTTCGAACTCGGAACAGCAGGTGCAGGAACCGGGGCTTTGACCGCGATGCACAAAGGCGGGTTGGGTTCGGCCTCGGTTGTTCTGGACAGCGGTGTTACCGTTGGCGCATTGGTTGCAGTCAATCCGCTGGGCAGTGTCACCACGCCGGGTGACAGGCATTTCTGGGCCGCCCCATTTGAAATGGACGGCGAATTCGGTGGATTAGGGCCTGATTCCAATGCCGGACTGGGCCAACCAACGGTCAGTCGCAAAGCGCAGGTGATGCAGTCCGCGAGGCCGGACAAGGCCAATACCACGATTGCCATCGTTGCGACAGATGCGGACCTGACCAAACCGCAGTGTCAGAGACTGGCCGTTGCCGCCCATGACGGTATTGCCCGAGCTATTGTACCCGCCCACACGCCGGGGGATGGTGATCTGGTATTCGGGGTCAGCACGGGCGCGCGGGGTGTCGCCACCGACACCGAACCAGGTGTCATCGGGCATGCGGCCTCGCTGTGCCTCGCGCGAGCTATTGCGCGCGCCGTGTATCTGGCGACTCCGTCCGTGGGCGATCTGTTGCCTTGCTGGTCCGATGTACATGACAAAAGTTAAGGACATCCTATTTGTCGCAGTGGCACAGTAAGCGCGCGCGGCAATCTGCGCGTTGACTCTTTTTTGCGCCGACGGTCCATTCGGTGCAGCCAATTTCTATCGGAGCAAAAGCTATGAATCGTATCCTCGCTACCGCAATCGTGGGCCTTCTGGCCCTTCCTGCTTATGCTGAAGGCGACGCTGAGGCGGGCAAGAAAACCTTCAACAAATGCAAGTCCTGCCACATGATCGCCGACCCGGCAGGCGAAGTGATCGTCAAAGGTGGCAAGACCGGCCCCAACCTCTATGGAATCGCGGGCCGCACCGCCGGTACCGTTGAGGGTTTCAAATACGGAGACAGCATCGTTGCCGCCGGTGAGAAGGGTCTGGTCTGGGACGAAACTACTTTTGTCGAGTATGCTCAGGACCCCAAGGCATTTTTGAAAACCTATCTGGATGACACATCCGCCAAATCGAAAATGACCTTCAAGCTGAAAAAGGGCGGTGAAGACGTCTATGCCTATATCGCAAGCGTGTCGGGTGAATAACACCTGATACTGTGCACCACTGCACAAGGACCAAAGGCCGCAGCCCCTGCGGCCTTTGGTGCGATTGATAACAATGTGGAACAGCCGCACTTTGAAGTCAGACGGCGGATTGCCAAGCAACGCCGCAAAGCCAAGCCGGTCCGGCAACAGCTATAATCAACATCAGGGCTCGTCAGGCGGATTGGCAGCAGGAGAGGACAGATGGGTATCATGATCCCAGCTTGGGTCGATGGTGAGTTGACCCCTGTAGACAAGCTTGAAGTTCACGAAAAGGGGCTCAAGCACAAGGCTGTGTCGGTTTTTGTCGTACGGGGGACCGAGATCCTGCTGCAGCGTCGCGCTTTGGGCAAGTACCACACGCCCGGCCTTTGGGCGAACACCTGCTGTACGCATCCCGATTGGGACGAAAGCTCGTCCACCTGTGCCGTGCGCCGCCTGCATGAGGAGCTTGGGATCACAGGCCTGTATCCCGAATACCGACACCGGCTGGAATATCACGCCGATGTGGGCAACAGCATGGTGGAAAACGAGGTTGTCGACGTCTTTCTGGCCCATGTCCGCGGCCCGCTGAAAATCGCGCCCAACCCGGATGAAGTCATGGATATCCGTTGGATCGACTATCACGATCTGTTGGCCGAAGTGAAACGCCACCCGGACCGGTTTACACCCTGGTTGAAGATATATCTCCACAGCCACGCGGACACGATTTTTGGCCCGGATCTGATCATTTCTGCCAAATCATGACCCCGGCTGGAAATCGGTGCCTTGCAAGGGCGGCGCAAGCCGCCTAAATCAACCCGTCATGGCCAAGCAAAAGACAGACCCGAATTACAAAGTGATCGCCGAAAACCGGCGCGCCCGCTTCGATTATGCGATCGAGGACGACATCGAATGTGGTATCGTTCTGCAAGGATCCGAGGTCAAATCCCTGCGCGCGGGTGGCTCCAACATCGCGGAAAGCTATGCCACCGTCGATGATGGCGAGCTGTGGCTGGTCAACAGCTATATCGCGCCATACGAGCAGGCCAAGGTGTTCAAACACGAAGAACGCCGCCGTCGCAAGCTGCTGGTGTCCCGCAAACAGATGTCCGATTTGTGGAATGCAACCCAGCGCAAGGGCATGACGCTGGTGCCGTTGGTTTTGTATTTCAACCACAAGGGGTTGGCCAAGATCAAGATCGGCATCGCCAAGGGTAAGAAAACCCATGACAAGCGCGAAACCCAAGCCAAACGCGATTGGTCACGGCAGAAACAGCGTTTGTTGAAAGACCACAGCTAGAACGCCATCGCAGCCTGTACCGCAAGTTGCCAACGGTCATAGGCCGCATCGCGTTCGGATTGTTCCTGCGTTGGCTCGAACCGGCGATCCAGCGCCCATGTTTCCGCAAACCCGGCCTGATCGGGATAAATTCCGGCTTTCATGCCTGCCAGCCATGCGGCGCCAAGGGCGGTCGTCTCTTGCATGACGGGGCGGTCCACAGGCGCGCCGAGACAGTTCGACAGGCCTTGCATGGTCCAATCGGACGCGGCCATCCCGCCATCGACGCGCAGGATGACATCGGCATCGGCGCCCCAGTCGCCTTGCATGGCATGCCACAGGTCGCGGGTCTGGAAGGCGATGCTTTCCAGCGTGGCGCGGGCAATCTCGGCCCGGCCGGAATTGCGCGTCAGCCCAAACAGCGCCCCGCGACAGTCAGGTTTCCAATAAGGCGCGCCGAGGCCGGTGAAGGCGGGCACAAGCACCACATGCTGGTTCGGATCGGCCTGAGCCGCCAGTTCGCCGCTTTGTGGCGCCGCGTCGATGATCTGCAACGCGTCGCGCAGCCATTGCACTGCGGCCCCCGCGATAAAGATCGAACCCTCCAGCGCATAAGTTCGCCGGCCGTCCAGTTGATACGCGATCGTCGTCAGCAGGCGGTTATTCGACTGAACCGGCTGCGCGCCGGTGTTCAGCAGCGCAAAGCAACCCGTGCCATAGGTTGATTTCATCATACCGGGCTGGAAACAGGCCTGCCCGATGGTGGCGGCTTGCTGGTCGCCTGCAACGCCCAGAATGGGAATGCCGCCGCCGAACAAAGTGGTGGTTCCGAAATCCGCGGCGCAATCCTTCACTTCGGGCAAAAGGTTCAGGGGCACATCCAGCAGGTCACAAATCTCGGCGCTCCATGTGCCTTTGTGGATGTCAAACAAAAGGGTACGGGCGGCGTTGGTGGCATCGGTTGCATGAACACGGCCTTCGGTCAGCCGCCAGATCAGGAAGCTGTCGATCGTGCCGAACAGCAGGTCTCCGGCTTCTGCGCGCTCGCGGGCGCCCGAAACGGTATCCAGCAGCCATTTGACCTTGGTGCCCGAGAAATAAGGATCCAGCAACAGACCGGTCTGAGCTGTGACGTCATCCTCGCACCCGGCCTGTTTGTAGCGCGCGCAGATATCGGCAGTGCGTCGGTCCTGCCAGACGATGGCATTGTGGATGGCCTTGCCGGTCTGCTTGTCCCAGACGACCGTCGTTTCGCGCTGGTTGGTGATGCCGATACCGGCAATCTGATCCGCTGAAACACCGGTGGTCTCCATCACCTCGCGGCACACGTGCAGAACGCTTGACCAGATATCCTCGGGGTCGTGTTCAACCCAGCCTTCCTGCGGAAAGTGCTGAGGAAACTCCTGCTGGGCGGTGCCAACAGGCCGCATCTGCGCGTCAAACAGAATGGCGCGCGAGGATGTGGTGCCTTGATCGATTGCCAGAATATGGGTCATTTCCGCTCTCCCCCGGTATCGTTTTGCCGGACTTTAGCGCAAACAATGGCGAAGGGGCCAGTGCAGAAATCAGGCCGGATTGACAGGAATATTGTCGATCAGGCGGACGCCGTCGGCCCAGGCCGTGACGAACAGGCGGGCGGGTTGACTTGCGCTGGACAGGCTTTCCAGCGTCTCGGCACAGCGCAGGTCGATATACTCGACTTCGGTGAACCCGACCTTCAGCAGGGTTTCCTTGGCCTCCTGCGCCAGCATGGCAAAGTCTGCTCCCTTGGCCAGATCGTCCGCCACCTGACGCATGACACCGTTCATTTGCTCTGCGATCTTCAACCCTTGGGGGGAAAGAAGAAGGTTGCGCGACGACATCGCCAGGCCCGAAGGTTCTCGGACAGTCGGGCAGCCGATCACCTCGATTGGGATGTTCAGATCGCGCGCCATCCGGCGGACAACCAGCAGCTGTTGATAGTCTTTTTCCCCGAAATAGGCTCGATCCGCCTGTGTTTGCAGGAACAGCTTGGCGACCACCGTGGCCACGCCTTCGAAATGTCCGGGGCGGAAGGGGCCTTCCATCACGTCGGTCAGACCGGCAACCGATACCGTCGTCGAAAAACCTTCCGGATAGATTTCCTGCGGGTCCGGTACATAGATCGCATCCACACCATACGGGGCCAGCTTTTGGGCGTCTTCATGTTCGGTGCGGGGGTAATTTGCCAAGTCTTCGGGATTGTTGAACTGCTTGGGATTCACAAAAATCGTCACGATCACCCGGTCGCAGCCCTGTTTCGCAGCCTGCGCCAGTGACAAATGCCCCTCGTGCAGCGCACCCATGGTCGGAACCACGCCGATCCCCTCACCGTTTCGGCGCCATGCGGTGGTGTTGGCACGCAGCTCGGCGAGAGAGCGCAAAATCGGTGCGGTCATGTCTTTTGTCCTTTGGCCGGAGCCTGATCGGCAAAGACATGTTCGTCCGCCGGGAAGGTCCGCGCGCGCACTTCGGCGGCGTATTCTGCGATGGCTGCTTCCGCCAACGGGCCCAGCTCGGCATAGCGTTTGACGAATTTGGGTTTGAAGGCGGTGAAAAAGCCAACCATGTCGTCCACGACCAAAATCTGCCCGTCACACCCCGCAGATGCACCGATGCCGATGGTCGGGATCGCAATCTCTTCGGTGATCTGGTTCGCCAGACCTTGGGGCACTTTCTCCAGAACGACCGAGAACGCACCAGCCTCGTTTACGGCGCGGGCGTCTGCCATGACGGCTTCAGCCTGATCGTCACGGCCCTGCACCTTGTAGCCGCCCAGCGTGTTGATCGACTGCGGCGTCAGTCCGATATGAGCCATCACCGGGATGCCTCGTTTCACCAGAAAGCGGATGGTTTCAGCCATTTCCACCCCGCCTTCCAGTTTGACCGCGCCTGCATTTGTGTGCGCCATCAGGCGTGCGGCGTTACGAAAGGCTTGTGCCGGGCCTTCCTCATAGCTTCCGAAAGGCATGTCGATGACCATCATCGCACTTTTTAGGCCGCGTGATACGGCCTGACCATGCAGGATCATCATCTCCATCGTGACCCCCAGCGTGGATTCCAGCCCGTGCAGCACCATGCCGACGCTGTCACCGACCAGCACGAAATCGCAATGGGCGTCCATCAGGCGCGCCATTGGCGTGGTATAGGCGGTCAAAGAGACCAGAGGTTCGCCGCCTTTTCGGGCGCGAATGTCCTCGGCGTTCGGGGCTTTCTTGCGGGCGGTGGCGCTCATGGATCGCTCCTGCAGTATTATGTTGCAGTGCGGCATAGCAGATCGGGAGGGGCCGAAGAAACCCCGGTTGCGCGAACATTCCCTTGATTGACCTGAGGTTTACAGGAAGACTGTCAGTAAAATGGCCCTGAAAACAAGGGCACAACCCGTTTCAGTAGGGAGAGTTCACATGACAAAATTCCTGTTCCGGACCTTTGCTTCGACCCTGGCCGTGGGGGCCAGCCTGCTTGCCACGCAGGCTTTGGCCAAGTCGGACATCACCATTGCGATGCAGCTTGAGCCTCCGCATCTGGACCCGACAAGCGCCGCGGCGCAAGCCATCGACTCGGTGGTTTACACCAATATCTTCGAAGGCCTGACACGTTTCATGGGCGACGGCTCGGTCGTGCCCGGATTGGCGGAAAGCTGGGAGATTTCCGAAGACGGGACGGTCTATACCTTTAACCTGCATGACGGGGTGACCTTCCATGATGGCACCACCATGGACGCCGAGGATGTCAAATTCAGCCTTGACCGCGCAACCGCGGAAGACAGCGCCAACGCGCAGAAGGCCCTGTTTGCCGGTATCGAAACCGTCGAGGTCGTCGACCCGCTGACGGTGAAAGTCACCCTGTCAGAGCCGAACGGAAATTTCCTGTTCAACCTGGCCTGGGGGGATGCCGTCATCGTCGCGCCGGAAAGCATAGACAACATCAAGACCAACCCGGTTGGTACCGGTGCCTATACCTTTGGAAACTGGGTGCAGGGCGACAGTATCACGCTGAACCGAAACCCCGATTACTGGGGCGAACAGCCTACATTAGAGACTGCGACGTTCAAGTTCATCTCGGACCCGACCGCCGCTTTTGCCGCCATGATGGCCGAGGATGTCGACGTGTTTGACAACTTCCCGGCGCCGGAAAACCTGCCCCAGTTCGAGGCCGACCCGCGCTTTCAGGTCCTCGTAGGGTCGACCGAAGGTGAGACGATCCTGTCCACCAACAACAAGCAGCCTCCGTTTGATGATATCCTTGTTCGTCAGGCATTGGCCCATGCGATTGACCGGCAGGCGATCATCGACGGCGCAATGTTTGGCTATGGCACGCCGATCGGAACCCACTTTGCGCCGCACAATCCGGCCTACGTCGATCTGACCGCGCAATCCGCTTACGACCCCGAAAAAGCCAGAGAGTTGCTGGCAGAGGCCGGATTCGAAAATGGGTTTGAGACCACATTGCATTTGCCGCCGCCGTCTTATGCCCGTCGTGGGGGCGAAATCATAGCGGCGCAGCTGGCCGAGGTCGGCATCACGGCCGAGATCATCAATGTGGAATGGGCCCAATGGCTGGAATCCGTGTTCAAGGGCAAGGAATTCGGTCTGACCATCGTCAGCCATACCGAGCCTATGGATATCGGCATTTATGCGCGGCCTGATTATTACTTTCAGTATGACAGCACGGATTTTCAGGCGCTGATGGACACTCTGAACACCACCACCGACCCCGAAGAACGCACCCGTTTGCTGGGTGAGGCGCAGCGCCTGATCGCAAGCGACTATGTCAATGGCTACCTGTTCCAGTTGGCCAAACTGGGCGTTGCGAAAGTCGGCGTTCAGGGCCTTTGGGAGAACGCGCCCACCGCCGCAATCGATCTGACTCAGATCAGCTGGTCCGAGTAATGTTACAGCCCTGGGCCGCGCCGGGCGGCCCGGGCCTTCCTTTGTGTCAGGGTGTTCTCACGTATGTTCTTGCTCCGTGCCATTCCCGTCTTGGTTTTAAGTTTTTTTCTGGTGCTCGGTTCCTCTGTCGCGGCGACGGCGCAGAATGTGTTGGGGGGTCGGATGGATGCCCTGCCCGGAACGCCCGAGAATCCGTTGAATGTTGGGATCGGAATTCGCATCGACCAGATCACCGGTGTTGATCAAAAGGCCGAAAACTATGGCGCGGTTGTGGTCTTGCGGGTGGAATGGACCGATCCCGCGCTGGCATTTGATCCCGAGGAACTGGGGAGGGATATCAGGGTCTTCAACCCACCCGACCTTGCCAATCATGCGGCAAGTATCGGGTCCGTTCTGCCGGCTTTTGTCATTCACAATCAGCAGTCCAACAAGTGGATCCACGAATCCGCCGCATCCCTGCGTTACGACGGGCGGGTGCTGTATGTCGAAAAATCGTCTCTTACACTCCAGGCGCCTCATTTCGATTTCCGAAAATACCCGTTCGACACGCAGGAGTTTCATTTCGAGGTGGTTTCGGTCTTTCCCTCTGAATACGTCACTTACCATCCGTTGAACGAATTCTCGGGCCTCGGAGATCAGCTGGGCGAAGAAGAATGGATTCTGAACAATGCACGGTTGGAAACATCCAGGGTCTTGGGTCTATCCGGGAAAGAAAGCGATCAGGTCGCGCTTGTTTTTGAGGGCAATCGACATCTGACCTATTACGTCATTCGGGTTTTCCTGCCGATGCTTGTCTTGATCTCGGTCGGCTGGGCGCTGTTTTTTCTGGATGAATACCGCCGGAGGATCGAGATTGCTGGCGGCAACTTGCTGGTCTTTGTCGCGTTCAACTGGGCAATATCCGCAGATCTGCCCAAGCTGGGTTATCTGACTTTTCTGGATTTTGTCCTTCAGTGCATGTTCCTGATGACCGGGGCGCTGATCGTGTTCAACGTCGCGCTGCGACGATTGAAAGTGTCCGGCAAGGAGGGGGCGGCGCGCACCCTGGACAATTATGCGATCAAGTGGATCTATCCACTGGGCTATGCCGCGATCGTTGCCTATGCGGTTTCCGCTTTCCTTCTGGTGCCTTAGACGCTGGACCCGTGCCTGATGTGACTCTAACGTGGTGCCAATGCTCCGCTACGTCCTCAAACGACTGATTTCCTTGCTTGTCAGCCTGGCCGTCGCCTCGGTGGTCATCTTCGCCGTGATCGAGGTTGCCCCAGGTGATCCGGCATCTTTCATGCTGGGCGTCAATGCGCAGGAGGACACGCTGGCGGCGCTGCGGGCCGAGCTGGGCCTGGATGGGTCAAAGATACAGCGCTATTTCCACTGGGTTGGCGGCATGCTGGTGGGCGATTTCGGCACGTCATACACCTATCGCACACCAGTGTCGCAGATGATCGCTGACCGGCTGTGGGTGTCGTTACCCCTGGCGCTTTACGCGCTGACGCTGTCCACATTGATCGCCTTTCCCGCCGGAATCTATGCCGCTGCGCGTCGGGGCAAACCGGGGGACCTTGCAGTGATGGGGGCGACGCAGCTTGGCATCGCAGTCCCGAACTTCTGGTTCGCGATGATGCTTGTGCTGATCTTCGCCATCAATCTGCGCTGGTTCAATGCAGGCGGGTTTGTCGGTTGGAACGGCGGGATCTGGGCCGGCCTGCATTCCCTGACCCTGCCTGCCGTGGCTCTTGCCTTGCCACAGGCGGCGATTCTGGCGCGGGTCATGCGGTCGGCCTTGCTGGACATTCTGGGTGAGGATTTCATGCGCACGGCTCGGGCCAAGGGCCTGTCCCGTCGTCAGGCCCTTTGGCGGCATGGGGTGCGAAATGCGCTGATTCCGGTGCTGACCATCATCGGCTTGCAGTTTTCCTTTCTGCTGGCGGGGTCGATCATCATCGAACAGGTGTTCTATCTGCCGGGCCTCGGGCGGCTGGTGTTTCAGGCCATTTCTGCCCGAGACCTCATCGTCGTGGAGTCGGTCGTGATGCTGCTGGTCTTTGCTGTGATAACGGTCAATTTCCTTGTCGATCTTGCTTATGCGGCCGTGGATCCACGACTGAGGAGCAGAACATGAACCGGAACCTGATCCTTGGGGCCTTGTTGTCGTCGCTGGTGGTTCTGGCCGCGTTGGTCTCGTTCATCTGGACCCCTTACGACCATGCCGCGCTGGACATTCCCAATAAATTGCAGCCACCAAACGGGCCGCATTGGTTTGGAACCGATCATTTCGGCCGCGACATGTTCTCGATGATCATGGTCGGTGCGCGTACGTCGATTGCGGTGGCGTTGGTGGCCGTCGGCATCGGCATGGCAATCGGCGTTCCTCTTGGCCTGGCAGCGGCCGCGCGCAAAGGCTCATGGCTGGATGAGGTCATCATGCGTGGCAACGATCTGGTCTTCGCTTTCCCTTCGCTGGTGATCGCCATCCTGATCACGGCCGTCTATGGCGCCGGAGCGATCAACGCCATTGTTGCGATCGGTATTTTCAACATCCCCGTCTTTGCCCGTATCACCCGCGGGGCTGCTTTGTCGCTTTGGGAGAGAGAGTTCATCCTCGCCGCCCGTGTGTCGGGCAAAGGGGCCGCGCGGATATCAGCTGAGCATATTCTGCCCAACGTGGCCAATCTGCTGATCGTGCAGGGGACCATCCAGTTCAGCCTTGGCATTCTGGCCGAAGCGGGCCTGTCATATGTCGGTCTGGGCGCTCAACCTCCAACGCCCAGCTGGGGCCGGATGCTGGCAGACGCACAGACGATGGTCAGTTTTGCTCCGCATTTGGCTCTGATTCCGGGTCTGTCGATCATCGTCACGGTGCTGGGTCTGAACCTGTTGGGCGACGGAATGCGGGACTGGCTGGATCCCCGGATCAGGGTGGCGCGGGCATGAGTTTGTTGCAGATTGAAAACCTGTCGCTGACGATCCACGGGATGCCAATCCTGAAACAGGTCAACTTGTCGATCGACCCCGGCCAGATCGTGGCGGTGACGGGTGAAAGCGGCTCGGGCAAATCGATGACCGCATTGGCGGTGATGCAACTGCTGCCGCATGGGGCCAGCGCGGAAGGTGCGATCTGGCTGGACGGTCAGGATCTGTTGACACGGTCAGAGCCCGATTTGTGCGCCTTGCGCGGCGCGTCCGTGGGGATGGTATTTCAGGAACCGATGACAGCGCTCAATCCGGTAAGAACCGTCGGCGATCAGGTGATGGAGACGATCCTGATCCACAAGGCGATGCCTCCTGCTCAGGCCCGGACCCGCGCCAAAGAGGTGCTGACCCGCGTTGGCCTGCCACCTGATCGGTTCCCCCTTTCCCGCTATCCGCACGAACTGTCCGGCGGGCAACGGCAACGCGTGGTCATTGCCATGGCCATCGCTCTGCGCCCCAGGCTGTTGATCGCGGACGAGCCGACGACAGCGCTGGACGTCACGACACAGGCGCAGATTCTCGACCTTCTCAAGGGGCTGGTGCGCGAATACGACATGGGGCTGCTGATGATCACCCATGATCTGGCCGTTGTCTCTGATATGGCCGACCAGATCATCGTCATGCGCCACGGAGAAGTGGTTGAAAGCGGGGCCACACAGCACCTGCTGAGTCACATGCAACACCCTTATACCCGAATGCTGTTCGAGGCGTCTGGCCATCAGGTCACTTTGCCGGAACCCGCGCAACCGCAAACGTTGCTGGAGGTAACCCAGGTTGTTCGGGACTACCGATTGCCCCGAAAGGGCCTGTTGGACGCGCCGCGGCATCACCGGGCAGTGGATGGTGTCAGCTTCTGCCTCAACCGAGGCGAGCGGTTGGGGCTGGTCGGGGAATCCGGATGTGGAAAATCGACCCTGACACGGGCAATTTTGGGATTGGAGGAGGTTCAATCCGGTCAAATCCGGTTGGATGGTCAGCCGGTTTTCACCGGCCACAGGCCCAACCTTGCCGTGCGTCGGAGGATGCAGGTCGTGTTTCAGGACCCATATGGCAGCTTCAATCCCCGCCACCGTGTCGCGCGCCTGATTACTGAACCCTTTCACCTGTTGGAAACGCCACCAAAGGATTCAGAACGCCAGGACCGGATTTCGGAAATTCTGACGGCAGTGGGCCTCGGCCCTGATGATGCGGGCAAATACATCCACGAATTCTCGGGCGGGCAACGACAACGGATCGCCATTGCACGCGCCCTGATCATCCGGCCCGATCTGATCCTGTTCGACGAGGCGGTTTCGGCGCTTGACGTTTCGGTCCGTGCTCAGATCCTCGATCTGCTCGCTGAACTGTGCGACGCCTATGACCTGACCTATCTGTTCATCAGCCATGACCTGAGCGTTGTCCGCACGATCACCGACCGTGTGCTTGTGATGCAGTCCGGGCGGATCGTCGAACAGGGTCAGACCAAGCAGGTGTTCGAAAACCCGCAACATCCCTATACGCAAACCCTGATTGCCGCCGCGCCCCGGTTGCCCGAGATAAGGCCGCTGACGGCGTAGAGTTTCTTGTTAGAGCCTGATTGGAGGCCCAAAATGACCCAGAAGATTTGGTTTGATCCCACCTTGTGCCTGATCGGCGGGCGCTGGATCCGGGCGGCCGCGGGCGACAGCCTGCCCTTGATCAACCCTTCGGACGGGACCGAGATCTGCCGGATCGCCCGAGGGTCCGAGGCGGATATCGAAGCGGCGGTACAAGCCGCCCGGTCTGCGTTGAATGGTGATTGGGGGCGAAAGACGGCGTTGGAACGCGGCCGCATCCTGACCCGGCTGGGCCAGCTGGTGCTGGAACGGGTGGACGATCTGGCGCGGCTTGAGGCGAAGGATGTCGGCAAACCGCTGACGCAGGCCCGGGCAGACGCGGTCGCCCTGGCGCGCTATTGCGAGTTCTACGGCGGCGCGGCCGACAAGGTGATGGGTGAGACCATTCCCTATCTCGATGGCTACACCGTCTATACCCTGCGCGAACCGCATGGGGTGACGGGCCATATCGTGCCCTGGAACTATCCGATGCAGATTATCGGACGTTCGGTCGGGGCGGCGTTGGCCATGGGCAACGCCTGTGTTCTGAAACCTGCGGAAGAGGCCTGTTTGACCGCGTTGGCCTTTGCCCATCTTGCGCAACAGGCCGGGCTGCCGGCCGGCGCTTTGAATGTCGTGCCCGGTCTGGGGGCCGAGGCGGGTGCGGCGCTGTCCGGACATTCGGGTGTAAACCACATCTCGTTCACTGGTTCTGTTGCCACAGGGGCCCTTGTGCAGCAGGCGGCGGGACGCAACGTGGTGCCCGTGACGCTGGAACTGGGCGGGAAATCCCCGCAATTGGTTTTTGACGATGCCGATCTGGATGCGGCGCTGCCGTTTCTGGTGAATGCGGGGATCCAAAATGCGGGCCAGACCTGTTCGGCCTCGTCCCGGATCCTGGTGCAGCGGGGCGTGTATGAACAGGTCAGATCGCGCATGTCCCAGGCCTATGAAGAACTGACCGTCGGCCCGGCGATGCAGGATCTGCGGGTTGGGCCGTTGATCTCGGACCGGCAGAGACAGATTGTCAGGGGATTTTTGAAAACCGCCACGGACCTGACGATCGCTGCGCAGGGACAGATTGTCGAAGACGCGCCAGAGGCCGGAGCCTATGTCCGGCCCACTTTGTTCGCGGACGTGCCGCCAGATCATCAGTTGGCACAGGACGAAATTTTCGGCCCGGTTCAGGTTCTGATCCCGTTCGACACCGAAGAACAGGCTCTGCATATAGCGAATAGTACGGATTACGGCCTGGTCGCCAGCGTCTGGACGCGGGATGGCGCGCGGCAGATGCGGTTGGCGAAAGCGCTGCACTCCGGTCAGGTTTTCATCAACAACTACGGTGCAGGCGGTGGTGTTGAACTGCCGTTTGGCGGTGTGGGAAAATCCGGCCATGGCCGCGAAAAAGGGTTCGAAGCTTTGTACGGCTTTTCACAGTTAAAGACAGTTGCCGCGTTTCACGGATAGCTTTTACCCAGGCAATTCAGATCAGCTTTGCTTCCAATGTATGATTGCCCCAAATCTGTGATGTCCGCGTGGCAGAATGCCCACTGAACCAACCTCCGACCACCTCGTCGGAAACGTTGGCACTGGCGGGGAACTTTTGTCTGCCGCCGTCTGCCAGGATCACGAAGTCAAACCAGACCCGAACTGAATACGGCACATTGATCCGGCCAGAATTCAGGTTGTACTTGTGCCAGTGTACCGGGCAGCTCAAGAAAACGACCTTGTTGAAATGCGCCCCCATCTCGGCGGCTTTCATGACGACATTGCAGCCGTGGCTGTGGGCAACCACATCGCAGCCGTGATAAGCCTCAAGGTCTATCCAGTTTTTCAAGTGTTTGGCAGCAATATGTCGGCCGCGGTCGGACCACCGGCCCTCCCATTCATAGTAGTTCTGCCCTGAATAGATGTCGTTGCGATGCGGCTTGATGTAATTGTGCAAATCTCCGACATGGGGATAGTACCATGTGGGGTCAGGATTGACTTCGAAGTGAGTGCCATGAACAAGAAGCAACCCCGGGACACCGGCTAATTGTTGTGCGGGCGCCGGTGGAACCTGTGAAGCGGGCGGGTCTGAAATCAGAGCGGACGACAACACAGTAAGCAAATCTTGCGAGAGCGGATCCAATTGCGTCCAACGTGCCGAAAACACACCAAGCCAAAGACGTGGCGGAAAGGATTCTGGCGAATACAGTTTGAGGCACGAACTCAGTGCGGCAAGAGCAACAATTGAATCAGGGGCCGCAAGTCCAAGCTTCAAAGCAGCGTCGATATATTCGACGTTCGGCTGTTCTTCTGCTGCTCTGATCGCCTCGAACAAACGTTGGTAATACCCCTCAGGCTCCGGCAAAGAAAACAGGTCGAAGGGCCTCAGGTCGCCGGGGCCATCAAAGAAACGCATGTATTCGTGGGCGGATATTTGGCGGTCGTCAATTGGCCGGAATCCGAGCATGACAAGCTGTTTGGACAGAACGGCATCGTCAGTTTCCTCCAAATCGCCGTCCAACAGGAAAAGATCGCTGTCATTGCTTTCGGCTTGCAGAAACTGCGCGCGGGATATCAGGTATGCGGCGTAGGAAAAAAGTGAAAGCTCATCCCGGGATCCGCCGG
This sequence comes from Ruegeria sp. HKCCD7559, assembly GCF_013110575.1. Lineage (NCBI taxonomy): Bacteria > Pseudomonadati > Pseudomonadota > Alphaproteobacteria > Rhodobacterales > Roseobacteraceae > Ruegeria > Ruegeria sp. HKCCD7559. The sequence continues at coordinate 93,268 of NZ_WVQU01000007.1, read as the reverse complement.
TTTCGTAGAATTTCCTTGGTTCAAAAATCATTGTATCTCAACCTTAATGCTCAATGTGAATGCCTTCCAAAATAGCATCAGGTGAGTTGCCGATAAATGATGAATGCGCCGCCGTGGTTCAGACGATCACCTCGATCGCCTTTTGCTCTCCGACCCCAAACACCCGCTTGTAGCGTTCGATCTGGTCTTTCGGACCCATCGCCTTTTCCGGGTTGTCCGACAGTTTCACCGTCGGGCGGCCATTGGCGGATACCGCTTTGCAGACCAATGAGAACGGCGCCAGCGCGTCATTGGGAACAAGCCCACGAAAATCGTTGGTCAGCAAAGTTCCCCAGCCGAAGGAAATATTGGCGCGGCCCGCGAACTGGGCGTGCAATTCCTGAATTTTCTCGACATCCAGACCGTCAGAGAAAATGATCCGTTTCCCTGTCGGGTCTTCGCCGCGTGCATTCCACCAGTCAATTGCGATCTCGGCCGCCGCTGCCGGGTCTCCGCTGTCGATGCGAATGCCGGTCCATCCCGCCAGCCAGTCAGGAGCATTGTCCAGAAACCCCTTGGTGCCATAGGTGTCGGGAAGGATGATGCGCAGGTTGCCGTCATGCTCGTCATGCCAGTCGCTGAGCACGTCATAAGGCGCCTGCGCCAACGCTTCATCCGTATCGGCCAGTGCGGAATAGACCATGGGCAGTTCATGCGCATTGGTGCCGATGGCCTCGACCTCGCGTCGCATGGCGATCAGGCAGTTCGAAGTGCCGGTAAAGGATGCGCCCAGCCCTTCGATCATCGCCTGCACGCACCAATCCTGCCACAGGAAGGAATGCCGCCGTCTGGTGCCGAAATCCGCGATCCCAAGCCCGTTTATCGAGCTCAACTTTTCGATCTTTTCCCAAACCCGGGTCATCGCGCGGGCGTAAAGCACCTGCAATTCGAACCGGCGCATATCGTTCAGCACCGCGCGCGAGCGCAGCTCCATCAACACCGCCAGCGCGGGAATTTCCCACAGCATGACCTCGTGCCACTTGCCTTCAAAGGTCAGTTCATATTGGTCGCCTTTGCGTTCAAGATGATAGGGCGGCAGGTGCAAATTCTCGAACCACTCCATGAAGTCCGAGCGGAACATCTGCCGTTTTCCGTAGAACATGTTGCCGCGCAGCCAGGTGCTTTCCCCACGGCTGAGGCTGAGAGAGCGGATGTGATCCAGCTGTTCCCGCAGCTCGCCTTCATCGATCAAACGCGCCAGAGGTACGTGATTCGACCGGTTGATCAACGAAAATACGACATCTGTTTGGGGCTTGTTTCGAAACACTGACTGGCACATCAGCAGTTTGTAGAAATCAGTATCGATCAAAGACCGTACAATCGGGTCAATCTTCCATTTGTGATTGTAGACGCGGGTCGCGATGTCGACCATGGGGAACTCCTGCGATTTCCGTAGTTAGATCAATCGACTCTGGAAATGGCAAGAGTCACTGATTTGGTGACAATGCCAGTTTGACGTCACAATACCGGCATATTGTGCATTGTTTTTACCGGTTAGTGAGAAGAGGGGATGGAAAGTCGAAACTGAGTTTGTGAATGGGTATCGAGTACGATTTTGATATTGTTAACGTAGCGCTGGAAGATCTGGACCCCGAAAAGCTGGGGTCTGCCTCTGATACGGAACGCCAGGTATGTGCGGTGTTCCGCGATATCAGAGCCGCGGACGCGTTGCGTGGAACATCGCCGAAAATCCGCAAGATTTTCATGGATGCCGGGTTCAGCCTCGAGTCGCGCAACAGCGGCATCGTGCCGGGTGTTTTTCCGGCCGAGGATCATGCGGATCGGGTGCGAATTCTGCGGTCGCTGTTTGACAACATCAGGACGCGTGGAATTCAGGGTGAATATTGCGGCGATTTCAACCTTTGGGATTTCCTGCATTATGTGCGAACCGCGCAACCCATGGCTGGGATCGTGCGCAGCCGGCCGATGCGCGTTCCGTCACCTCCGTCAGACCGGACCAACCCGGAACGTCGCACGATACCAGGGCGCATTGGGTTTGCGCTGGGTCTGGCGGTTGTTCTGTTCGTGATGATCAAGCTTCTGGCCGCCGCAGGGGCCACACCTTAGGTCAATACGACTCCGGCATCTCGCATCGCCTGCTCGGCGGCTGCCAGCGAACCGTCCATATCAATCGCGCGGCACGCGCCCATGCGGACCGTGACATCGAAACCCAACCTGGCGGCATCTACCGAGGAATAACGCACGCAGTAATCGGTGGCCAATCCCACAAGTGTCAAACGGTCGATACCGCGTGTATCCAAATAGCCTTTCAGGCCTGTCGGTGTTTGGTGGTCATTCTCGAAGAATGCGGAATAGCTGTCGATGGTACTGCGGAATCCTTTGCGAAGGATCAGGTCGCCATCCGTGCGCAAGTCGGGATGAAAACCGGCGCCGCGCGTGCCCTGCACGCAGTGGTCGGGCCACAGAACCTGTGGGCCATAGGGCATGTCGACCAGGTCGAACGGGTTTTTGCCATCGTGGGAACTGGCAAACGAAGAATGTCCCGTCGGATGCCAGTCCTGAGTCAGGATCACGGCATCGAATTCATCCATCATGGCGTTTATCGGTGCGACGATCTCGTCCCCTTCTGCCACGGCCAGTGCCCCTCCTGGGCAGAAGTCGTTCTGGACATCGATCACGAGCAAGGCATGGGTCATGGCGGCCTCCTTTTACCGCTCTATCGGTAGGCGGCGGCGCGCGGGGCGTCAATGCAATCCCTTGCGACTCTGGGTCTGCAAAGGTAGATCGCGCGTATGTACACAATCGCTGCCCTCTATCACTTTACACGTTTCGCGGACCCGGCCGCGTTGCGCGACCCCTTGCTGGACCTGTGCCGCGCGCAGTCTGTCACAGGTACGCTGCTGCTTGCCCAGGAAGGGATCAACGGCACGATCGCTGGTCCGCGGGCCGGAATCGACGCTGTGCTGTCACATGTCCGATCCTTGCCCGGTTGCGCTGATATGGAGTGGAAAGAAGCGACCTCGGACCACCCGCCTTTCGGCAAGATGAAGGTGCGGCTGAAGAAAGAGATCGTGACCATGGGCCAGCCCGACGTGGACCCGCGCGCCCGTGTCGGCAACTATGTCGACCCGCAGGAGTGGAATGACCTGATCCGTTCTGACGATGTGGTGCTGATCGACACGCGAAACGATTACGAAGTGGCAATCGGGACGTTTGAAGGCGCTATAGACCCTGAAACAGCCAGTTTCCGCGATTTCCCGGAATGGTGGGAACAGAACAAGGACCGCTTTCACAACAAGCGGGTCGCCATGTTCTGCACGGGCGGCATCCGTTGCGAGAAATCCACCAACTACTTGTTGGGGCAGGGGGTCGAGGATGTCTATCACCTCAAAGGCGGTATCCTGCGGTATCTGGAGGAAATCCCAGCCGAAGACAGTTCCTGGCAGGGTGAATGCTTTGTATTCGACAATCGCGTTTCGGTTGGCCACGGGCTTGTTGAAGGGCCGCACAAGCTTTGTCATGGCTGCCGGCGTCCTATCCTGCCCGAGGATATGAAGCGCCCGGAATACGAGCACGGCGTTTCATGCCATCAATGCATCGATGAGACGTCCGATGCTGACAAAATGCGCTTTCGCGAGCGGCAAAAGCAGATCCTGCTGGCGCGGGAACGGGGTGAGGCGCATCTGCGGCAGGAATGAATTCGGGTTGCGGGCGATGCCTTTAGGTCGGATGATTGCCCGAAGACCGGATTGAAGGGGCGTTCATGCACCGCAAACCCACGACATTGGACGAATGGAAATCGACGCTGATTGCGGCACTGGGGCTGGTCCTTGCTAGCTTCCTGGCCTGGTATGGCCTGTCCCGCCTGAGCGAGGCGGCTGCAGGCGATACGATTGGCACAGTCGCCTCGATCGGGTTGTTGATCTGGCTGGTGTCACAGTCCTGGTATTACATGACACAGGTGAAATCGCCCCGCAGGCTTTTGTTTCTGATGGGTGTTTCGTTCATACAGGTTGTTCCATTCCTGTTCGCCGCAGTTTACGGGGCCTTTGGGTATAACGACCACTGTGTCATTGGTGCGCAGGGTCCGGGGGATATCCTGTATTTTTCCTATGTTACCTTTACCACAGTCGGATATGGCGACATGTCCCCGACCGGTATGTGCCGTGGGCTCGCCGTGTCCGAGGCCGTAACAGGCTATATCCTACTGGGTATGTTTGTTGCCGCAGCAGTTTCGCTTTATGCCCGCAACCACAATCCGGATAGACCCTAATTCGGGGCTATTTGTTGTGATCGATCCAGCGCGACATCATTTTCTTGTCGCGGAAACACTCGGATGGGATCGGGCGACGCTTGCTGCGTGAAATCCGCTCGGCAAACGCGACTTGTTTTCCCGTCGGGTAATTGTCGAACTGCGAGGTCCCGCGTGGTTTGTGGGCTGAAATCCAGTCAGATAAAAGCCGCCGGTCACGCTGTGCCTCGACCGGAATCTCAAGGGCTGACTTCTCGGCAATCGCTCGAGCATACCGCATCTGCCGATCGGTGACCGGAAGCAAGTGATAGTCGTTGTTCGGCCCGTTCAGGGCTGTGGGACGTGTTTGCTGGGTCATCGGTTTGTCCTCTGACTATGTAGAACATAAATAGAACATTAACCAAAAATTTCAAGGTTTGCGGGGTTTGGCAGGCGTGAAGCCACCCCTTCGATGATTTTATTGACTGGTCAATCAATAACCGATAGGCCGATTTTCGACTGACCATTTGTCCCGTCCTGACGGGTGCGAAAGAAAAGGACACGGTATGAAGTTTCAGCCCCGGGCCAGCCATTTCATTGATGGCGAATATGTCGAAGATACAAACGGCGCGGCCATCGAAGTGATCTATCCCGCTACAGGCGAAGTGATTGCACGTTTGCATTCGGCGACGCCGGCGATCGTGGAACAGGCTCTAAACAGCGCAAAAAACGCTCAGGCAGCATGGGCGGCCCTGTCCGGGACGGAACGTGGCCGCATCCTGCGCCGCGCCTCTGATATTATGCGCGAACGCAATTACGACCTGTCCGTTCTGGAAACCCATGATACCGGCAAGCCGATTCAGGAAACCACAGTGGCCGATGCCACCTCGGGGGCCGATGCGCTGGAGTATTTTGGTGGATTGGCCGCCTCTCTGACTGGCGAGCATATTCCGCTGGGCGGGGGGGATTTCGTCTATACCATCCGCGAGGCGCTGGGCGTTTGCGTCGGGATCGGCGCATGGAATTACCCCACGCAGATCGCCTGCTGGAAAGGTGCACCTGCACTGGCCTGCGGCAACACGATGGTATTCAAACCTTCGGAAACCACGCCCCTTTCGGGATTGAAAGTGGCCGAAATTCTTGTCGAGGCCGGCGCGCCCAAAGGTGTCTACAACGTGATCCAGGGTTACGGCGATGTCGGTGCTTCGCTGGTCACCGATCCGCGCGTGGCAAAGGTCTCTTTGACAGGTTCTGTGCCGACAGGCCGCAAGGTCTATGCTGCTGCGGCGGACGGCATGAAGCATGTGACCATGGAACTTGGCGGCAAATCCCCGATGATCGTCTTTGACGATGCCGACATCGAAAACGCTGTTTCAGGTGCGATCCTGGGCAACTTCTACTCTTCGGGCCAGGTTTGTTCCAATGGCACCCGCGTCTTCGTTCAGAAAGGTATCAAAGAGGCCTTCCTGAAACGTCTGTCAGAACGTCTGGATCACGCGAAAATCGGCGATCCAATGGACGAGGACGTCAGCTTTGGCCCGATGGTCAGCGAGAACCAGATGAACATCGCCCTGGGCTATATCGAAAAGGGCAAAGCCGAAGGCGCAAGATTGGTTTATGGCGGTGAACGGATCGAAAGAGACGGCTATTTTGTGCAGCCCACGGTTTTTGCTGACGTCACGGACAACATGACCATCGCGCGCGAGGAAATCTTTGGCCCCGTCATGTCGGTGCTGGACTTCGAGACTGAAGAAGAGGTGATGGCCCGCGCCAATGACACCGAGTTCGGTCTGGCCGCAGGTGTCTTCACCAATGATCTGACCCGGGCGCATCGAATCGTGGCCGGATTCGAAGCAGGCACTTGCTATATCAACACCTACAACCTTGCCCCGGTCGAAGCGCCGTTTGGTGGATCGAAGATGTCCGGCGTCGGGCGCGAGAACTCGAAACTGGCGATCAATCACTTCTCGGAAATGAAAACCGTTTATGTCTCGATGAATGATGTTGAAGCCCCGTACTGAATCCAGGACGGTTGTCCGCTGTTTTTGACGCCTCAGCTCCCGGTGCCCGGCACCGGGAGCTGAGGAAACGCCAGCCAGTGGCGGGCAATACTGTACTGGCAATACCGATGCCTGTCAGCGTGTCGGAAAAGGCGGGCTTGCAGAATTTGTGTCCAAAGACGTTGCCATCCCAAGCCGGTTGGCCAGGTTTGATGAGGAGACACGTCCGCGATTTCTCTGACCACGGAACTCATTGAAGGCGAGGAACTTTTACCGCCGTATTTCGGATGTGGCGTCTCGTTTTCACGCTTATGCCGCAAATGCCACGGCACCGGTTGCTTTACGGGCGGTCAGCCGTCGTGACCTTTTTGGTTGAGGAACGTGGCCTGAAATTCGGCGGCCTGTTCTTCTGTGTCATGTCTGGAACACAACATCCTTGAAAGAAGTTGGAGCCATGTTTGCATCCCCGCCTGATCGGGCGTTCTGATTGGAACCGTTTGAAGCAACGGCGCCGGGCTCCCAACGCTGCCACCGGTTGAAACGCATCGCAGGGTATACCGGTTTAGGGACCCGCGTTCACTTTGCCGGGTGCGGCCGGAACAGTCCCGATATACGTCATTTTACCCCAACTGCGTTCAACATCTCATCGATCCGCTGGCGGGCCGACTGGCTGTCCTTCAACAGGTTTTCCGCAACCGCCAGCGGTTTTTCCGCCAACCGTTCCGGCAGGTCAGACAAGGCTTGGGTCGTTTGGTTCAATGCCGCGTATTTCCCGCCCGCAGGTTCCAACCTTTCATCCGATACTCCGGCCAGCCAGAAATACCGGTTTGCCGCTTCGATTTGTTCGAGATCTCGGAGCATATCGGCGGCAGCTGCAAATTCTTCTGTTGAAACCTTCGCCTGCGCGCGCAAGGCTATCGCCTCTTCGGAATTGTCATCAGCCAGCTCTAACAGGGCTTGATGAGGGCGCCCCGACAGCAAAGCGGCCCGAGCCCGCAACCGAGCCCGATCCGAGCGCCGCGACTGATCTTCCGGTCTGTTCGCCAGCGCAAATGTATGCTCAGCAAAGCCCAGATCAGCAAGGCGGCTTGCCAATGCAATTGCAGTATCGGTTGTCAGCACCACCGTCATGTCCGGCTGCATTACCTCCATCGTCTGGCGTAGAAAGGTTGCGTCATCCGATCTTTCAGCAAGCAATTGCAGATGCCGATTGATCGCGCCGTCACTACCGGGTCCGGGTGGCTGCGCTTTGATCACGTCAAATGCACGGTCGAATTCCTGGCTCAGGCTCAGAGCGATCGCATAGGTGCGGTTCATCATCGGGCCCAGCTCCGATCGCCTGAGCTCGACCGCATAAGATGCCGCCAGATCAAGCTCCTGAGAAGAAACAGCTTTGCGTTCAGACCAACGTTTTTCCACCAAGCGCGCCAAAGCCAGCGGAGATTCAGCGGCGGCGTCGGTAGAGGTTATAACCTCGGTCAACAACTCTTCTTCACGGTCACTGTTTCCTTCCGCCTTGGCAACGCTGGCTTTGGCCTGAGCGACACTGGATGTCGTTTCCGGTTCAATCCGGTCAACCGAGCGAAGGATTCTGCGGGCAGCCTCCAGGTGTTGTGCTCTCACCAGTATTCCTGATAACCGCGGCCCCAGCTGGCGGCGAAGATGATCCGGCAGTCTTGAATACGCGTGTTCGATTGCTTCCACGTTTGCGTCAGGTGCCAGTTCCCCTTCGGACAACACAGCCCAAAGCGCGGCATCGCTGTCACATCGTTGCAGGTCGTTGAATGGATTCCTGGGCAGCGGCGGCCGGTTATCTACAACCCGCGCAATTGCCGCAACGGGTTCGAAGCCCGCTGGCGGCGTCTCCAACAGCCTCAAGACACTCAACGCTTCGGCTCCGAAACTGAAAGAGGCGTAGAGTCTGGCCAGGGTCATGACCTTTTCGCCGTCAAGTTTGTCAAACTCTTTGTACAGCCCAGAGCGGAGAGCTGACACCTGATCCGGAAAAGGCGTGTTCCCTGACCAGGACGCAAAATTCAGCTCAGCAGTCGAGATGCAGGCCGGTCTTTGGTCAATTGGTTGCAGTTCTGCGTTCAGAACATTCTGCAAATCGTCCAGAACCGTGGTCAGACGTAGGTTCGAACTCAATTGGGGCGGCACAACGCGTGTACCGGACGGGGCGGTGTTGCGTGGCCCGACAGGAGCAAGCTCCAAGTCCAGCAGCTTGCGATCGGTCCCTTGCAGAAGACGAGTGGACAGCTGGTCTTTTATCCCCTGCTCAGTCATGGTGAGAAGCGGCAGGTGCAACCCTGTCTCCACCGAGGGCGGTTTGCCTTTGGCCGTTTTTCCGATCAAGGGTGGCGGTACATTCTCAAGAAGCGGCGGCAACAATTCCCCTGGTGCGATGTCCAATACGATCATCGAGTTTCTGTACAGAAACGCCGACGCCACGCAGTCGCACCCGAACTCCAGCTCCAACGCGCTGCCGGGGTTTTCCTGCGACAATGAGGCCAGTCGGTTCGTGTTCAAACGCCCAAAAACCGAGCTGGTCTTGAATGTCACCTCGTCCAGGGCAATTGTAAGGCTGGCGCCGTTCTTCCGTTGCGCCAGCACCCAGCGGGTATCCGGTGGCACGTCGAAAACCAGACGTGTGAATCCGTCATGCTCACCGGATCGCACCACCACGTCCTGTGCGGTCACGGCAGATGCAGCCGTGACCAAAACCGCAATCAGAAACCCGATGCGCTTCATGCTGCAGCCTGCTTGAGCTCTTTCAATGCGTCTTCCAGCTCGGAAAAGCCAGGGCGGTTATGGGTTGGGGTGTTCTGGCGTCCGACCTCAATGCACATGGCAGCATTGTGGTTGTGCAGGTTGGCCACCAATACTTCTTTGATCAGCTGATAAAAGTGGTTGTCTTCTTCAACCACGGCTTTCAGTTTGCCTGCGAAGGGGCCGACCAGACCATAGGCCAGAAAAACGCCCAGGAACGTGCCCACAAGGGCACCCCCAATCAGCTTCCCTAGCACTTCGGGCGGCTGATCGATTGATCCCATCGTCTTGATCACGCCCAGAACCGCAGCAACGATCCCCAGCGCGGGCAGGCCGTCTGCCACTGTTTGAAGTGCATGGCTTGAGTGCATGGCGTGATGAAAATTCGCCTCCATGCGCTTCTCCAGAACCTCTTCAACCTGATGCGGATCGTCATAATTCATCGCCGCCGACCGCATGGTGTCACAAATCAGGTCGACGGCCTCCTTGTCTGATTGGATCTTGGGGTATGCGGAAAACAAGCTGGAGTTTTCGGGGTCTTCAATATGCTGCTCGACCTCAACAGGGTTGGCTCGGGCAATGCGGATCAACGAAAACAGAAGGCACAGAAGGTCACGATAGTCTTCGGGCTTCCATTTCGGGCCCTTGAACACCTTGCCCATGTCTTTGATCGTATGTTTCACGCCGCCCATGTCATTGCTGATCAGAAAGGCTCCTACGGCAGCACCACCGATCATCATCATTTCGAAGGGAAGAGATTTCATGATGATGGTCATCTTGCCACCTGCCGCGAGATAGCCGCCGAAGACCATTACGAAGATGACAACAATTCCAACAATTCCAATCATTTGAGATCTCCAGATGAGTTCTGTGCGTTACCGGGCAACACGAGCGACTACTCCTGTGGGGCCGAGGCGTTGCGTCCGGCCATGACAACGCTGATTGTATAGGCCGCTTCGGGGCTCAGGCCCGCCAGTACGCCAGCCGCTGCGTCCGCCGGCATGCGGGACAGGAACCCTGCGGCAAAGGTCGGGTCCATGGTTTCAAACAACGCGGCTGCGTCCTTGGGTTTCATGTTCTGGTAAACATCCGTCAGGCGCGCCAGATCGTTCTCTGCCGCTTTGTCCGCAACCGCCAACGTGGCACGCAGGGCATCTTCTGCTTCCTTCAGGGCCGTCAGACGCGTTTCAACGGCCTGGGTTGCGATCTCCAGTGCTTTTTCCTGATCGCGTAATTCAGCCTCTCGCTGTTTGACGCGATCCTCCCGGCGCAAAAGCTCCGCCAGCACAACCTGAACATCGCGTGTTTCGGACGCGGCAGGCTCGTTTTCCACGGCTTCGTGTGTCGCCGGTTTGGCGAGCGCGGGTCCTGCCTCCAAGCCAACGCGAATGGCTGCCGAGCCGATCATCAGCAATGAGATGACAGCAAGCACACCACCGCGCGGGCGTGTATCGTGTTTGGCGTTGCGCGCAAGGCTCATACCTGCGCCCCGTTCTGCTTGCGGTCATGGCGGAAGAACATCAGGCCCTCTGGCGCCTTGGCTTGCTCTTCACGCGCACCAGTTTCGACCGGTTCCGCTGCTTTCTCGTGCTTGGTGCCCTGTTCCTCTTCGGGCTGGGGCTCGTCTTGGACAGGCTTTGCCGTTTCGGGGGCAGCAGCTTCTTCTTCGGGGATGATATCATGCAGAGATGCCATCATCAGCTCCAGGCGCTGCGCCACGGTCTCAGCCCTTTGCGTCAGCGCCTTCAGCTGATCCCCCGATTGATCAGAGGCATTTCGCGCGCTGTCCAGGGATTTCTTCAGCTCTTCTGCCTGGGTCGACAACACGGCCACCGCGCCACCGACGCCTTTTTCAAGATCGGTGAACCGCCTGAGGCGGCGCGACAGCACAAAACAATAAAGACCCGCGCCCAACGCACCGGCGACCAGCAAAATATCCGCAATCAGCTCCAATTCCGCCTCCTAATTCAGTACAAATTCCATCACCAGCACATCGCGAACGCGCCCTTCGCCAACGACAATTCCAATGCGTCGCAGCAGGTGACCTCGGATGCGCGTCAATGCCAGCGAATCCTCCAGGTCCTTCAATTCGACGGCTCGCAGGTATCCGTTCAGGACATCCATGATTCGTGGCTGCATTTTTTTCACATCAGCTATGTACGGCGCGTTAACTTCGAGCTGAGCGTGGAACTTCAAATGTCGTGACTTGCCGGAATTCACCGATACAACAACCGGCGGCAGATCAATGAACCCGACATCTGCCAGCGCTTTGGCAGGTTCCTCTTTCGCCTTGTCCTTGCCGGCCTCAACCGCGGCCTTGCCACCCAGCGGAATCAATCCGGATGACGTCAGGAAATACCCGCCCGCAGCGCCGGCGATGGCAAGAAGCATACCGATCAGCATTCCCTTTTTCCCTTTTTTCCCGGTGGGTTCCGCCAGTTCGTCGGTTGCGTCGGTCATGACGTCCTCATTCATCCGTTCCGACCCCGTCATAACCGCGCAGGGACTAACCGATTGTTAAGAGCAATCGTCCAAACAGAGGGTGCGTCGGGCAGAATGCCGGCGAGTCGGAGGTGAGCGTGCAGCAGATCGGAACTGTCTGGGCTAATTTGGACAGGCGTAAACAAATCATCGTCGCCGGTGCGGTTGCGCTGGTGTTTCTGGGAATCCTTGGCATGTCGCGCCTTGTAACGGCTCCGTCCATGACGCTGCTTTATGCGGGTCTGGAAAGCGGTGCCGCCGGGGAAATAGTACGCGCGCTGGACCAGCGCGGCGTCACATATGAAATTCGGGGCGGATCGATCTACGTATCCGGCGCGCAGCGCGACGAGCTGCGAATGACCCTTGCCAGCGAAGGCCTGCCCGCAAACGGCAATAAAGGGTACGAACTGCTTGATTCGCTAAGCGGGTTTGGCACTACCTCTCAGATGTTCGATGCTGCCTATTGGCGCGCGAAAGAGGGTGAACTGGCGCGGACGATTGTCGGTAGCCCGCATATAAGTCAGGCGCGCGTCCATATTGCCAACGGGACGGCAAACCCGTTTCAGCGCAGCGTGTCACCAACGGCTTCGGTCTACCTCGTGCCATCCGGGACCGAAATTACCGGGGATCAGGCCAAGGCCATCCGGTTCCTCGTTGCCTCGGCCGTCAGCGGCCTGACGCCCGAGAACGTCACGGTGGTTGATTCGCACGGGGCCGTGATTAGCGGGCAGGATACCGCAGCGCCTGCGGACACTTCGGACGACAAGTCGCGCCAGTTGCGGGAACGTGTTCTGCGTCTGGTCGAGGCGCGTGTCGGTACCGGCAACGCCGTGGTCGAAGTCAGTGTCGATACCGAAACCAGGACGGAATCCATTCGCGAGCGGCGCTTTGACCCCAAAGGCCGCGTGGCGATCAGCACGGATGTCGAAGAACGTTCGGACAGCGCCCGAAATCAGTCATCGGATGTCACCGTGGCGTCGAACCTGCCGGATGGCGATGCGGCGGGCGGGGACGAATCGAACTCGACGGCTACCCAGACTCGTGAGCGGGTGAACTACGAAGTCTCCGAGACAGAGCTGGAAGTCCATGAAGCCCCCGGCGCGATCAAGCGTCTGACGGTTGCAGTTCTGGTCAATGGGAAAAGATCGGTGGACGCCTCCGGTGCCGAAGTCTTCACGCCCTTGCCTCAGGAAGAGCTTACCGCTCTGGAAGAGCTCGTGGCGTCGGCAGTCGGGTACGATGCGGCGCGCGGGGACGTTATTACACTGAAATCCATGGATTTGCCGTCGGTCGAACCACAGGGCACTCTAGTTTCGTCGTCGCTCTGGCAGAACATCCATCTGGATGTCATGTCCTTGATACAGATGGCTGTGCTGGCTTTGGTTTCGCTCGTGCTGGCCTTGTTCGTGATCCGCCCGATCCTGACAAATGCAACACCGACACCGGCGCTGCTGGCGGCGGCAGGAGGGGCGGATTCGGATACCCTGGCACTGACAGGTGAAATCGCACCGGAGGAACCGGCAGAGCACTCGACCCTGCCGGCAGAGCGTGGTGTTCCGGCTCTCGGCTCGAACGCCACTGAGGATCCTGTCGACCGGCTGCGCGCCATGATCGGTGACAAGCAGGAAGAAACTGTCGAGATCCTGCGCAGTTGGCTTGAAGAAGGCGAGGAGCGGGTATGATGTCGATTGCCCATCTTCTTGAGGATTTCACCACCCAGACCGGTACGGGGCCCGTTCTGATCTTGAATGAGGACACGCTGGAAGAACAACGGCTCTCTGCCTTCGAAGACGGGTATGGGGCCGGTTGGGAAGATGCCTCGCGGGCGCAGGAGCAAAGCCGCAGCCAGATTTCGGCTGAATTGGCAAGGTCGCTTGAGGATATGTCTTTCACCTATCACGAAGCCATCGCCCGCATGACCCTGTCGCTGGAGCCCATGTTCACCAGCCTGGTTCAGACCGTACTGCCTGAGATGGCCGATCGGGGCCTGGCAGCCCGCATTGTGGAGCAACTCTGTGAAATGGCGCGTTCGCGGATAGAGCAGCCGATGCAGATTTTGGTGCCGCTGGGATGTGCCGAGAGTGTCGCAGCGCTGTTGCCGCAAGATCTGCATTCTACTCCTCAGGTGATCGAACACTCTGAACTGGAGCCGGGTCAGGCCCGCCTTCAGGTCGGCACGAGCCGGCGTGAGGTTGATTGCACCGCTTTGCTCGCCGCCATCGAACAGACCTTTGACGCTTATGTCTTTGAGACAAGAGAGGCTTTGTCCAATGAATGACACCCAGATCCCGAAATCTGAAAAACCCAACCCCTTCGACTCGGTCCCGATTGAAGTGACCGTTTCCGTTGGTCGTGCGCGCCCATTGATCAAGGACCTGTTGAACATGGGAGAGAATGCCGTGCTGACCCTGGACAAACGGATCGAAGATCCGGTTGACCTCTATGTTGGGGATCAGTTGGTGGCGCGCGGGCTGTTGGAAGAAATGGAAGGCGATCAGGCAGGGCAACTTGCAGTGCGCTTGACCGAGATTGCGGATTTGCACAACGGAATCGGTTGATGCGCTATGTATTCTGCCTGGCTTTGGTGGCCGTGTTGACGCCCTCACTGGCCGCTGCCCAGGATTTGACCTTGTCCCTGGGCGAGGGCGGCTCGATTTCCGCCCGGACGATCCAGCTGATTCTGCTGATCACAGTCCTGAGCATCGCTCCGGGGTTGGCGATCATGATCACCTGCTTTCCCTTCCTGATCACCGTTCTGTCGATCCTGCGGCAAGGGATCGGCCTGCAACAATCTCCGCCCAATATGCTGTTGGTCAGCCTGGCGTTGTTCCTGACCTATTTCATCATGGACCCGGTGTTTTCAGAAGCATGGGCGACAGGGATACGACCGATGATGGAAGAGACGATGGAAGTGGAACCAGCGTTGGAGCGCGCGTTAGAGCCGTTCCGTGCCTTCATGGCGGCCCGACTGGATGCGGACACGTTCTATGCCATGGCGGCTTTGCGCCCCAGCGGTGAGGCTATGGAGTTGTCCGCACAAGCGCCGTTGTCTGTCTTGATGCCGTCCTTCATGCTGTCGGAAATCGCGCGGGCGTTTCAGATCGGGTTTCTGATTTTCCTGCCGTTTCTGATCATCGATCTTGTCGTGGCCGCTGTATTGATGTCGATGGGTATGATGATGGTGCCTCCGGCCATCGTATCCTTGCCATTCAAGCTGGCGTTTTTCGTGATCGCCGATGGGTGGGCTTTGATTGCAGGCGCTTTGGTGCGCAGCTACATGCCGTGACCTCGACATGTAGCCGCGGCGCGCTGAAAAAACAGGTGGTCAGACGCCTCTGCCCCACTGTTGTCAAAGGCGTAATTCAATGTCCCGCCGCAAGTGAAATGGATCAGCCCGTCTTGTTCAGGTCTTTGATCAACTGGTCCAGGTTGCCTTTGCGGGCATCCAGCATCGCGCCGATTTCGGTACGCTCGGTCAGCAACAAATTCACGCCTTCGATGAACATGTTGTAGAATTTTTCACGCCCTGACTTGTCCGAAACAAGGAACGTCACATCAAACGGAGCCGAGCCGCGCAGCTTGACAATTGTGCGCACTTCATATCCGGCCTTGATCTTGCGGGCATTGCGCACGTTGACCTCACCGCCGATGAACTCGCGGAAGCGGCGACCATATTTACGCGAGATATAGCCTTGAAAAGCCTTGGTGAATTGCTTTAGCTGGGATGGGGTGGCCGTGCGGGCATCGGCACCGAGGGCATAACGCGCCATGATCGGGACGTCGGCATATTGCACAAAGATCTTCTCGAAATCACGCAGCATCGCATTCTCTGACTTGCCCGATGCGATAACCCTGTTGATGTCGTTGACCACACTGTTAACCAGTGCCTTGGCTGATGCCTCGGTTTGGGCAAACGCGGATTTGGGCAAGACGGCCAAAGCCAGACCGGCTGCGACAAAGTTACGGCGGTTCAACTCGTTATTCAGCATAGGGGTCCTCGTAGGGGTCTAGATAGGGGTCCCTGACCGGGTCTGTCCCGGTTTCGGCATAGGGGTCAGAATACAAATCCAGATAGGCGTCTTCGTCATCTCTTGCCAGTTCGAAGCGACGGTTTTGCAGATAGATCAGGCGGGCCTGCGCATAACTGTCTGCGCTTTCATACAGAATCGAGTCCACGGTATCCGAGAACCGTCCACGATCGCCCATGCGGCGAACGACTTCGGCATAAACGCCCAGATTGTCGGCGGGCCGGACCGGGGTAAAATTGATCGGATTCGAGAACAAGTTGATCACGACCCCGATGGCATCCCTTTGGGTCGACGGGCCATAGAAAGGCAGTTCAACATAAGCCCCTTCACCGACCCCCCAGACGTGCAGGGTCTCGCCGAAATCAGTATCGACGGGCGGCAGGTTCAGCTCATCTGCGGGCGCGGACAGGCCAAAGCCGCCCACGGTCATGTTGATCACAAATCGCAGCAGCGCATTGCCCATCTGTTTCGGGTTGCCCTGAAGCAGGTAGTCGACCGCTTGTCCGGGCAACGAGATGTTTTCGGCGAATGTGCTGAAACTGGTGACCATGGGATCAGGAACGATCTTCACGTACCCTTTCGACGCAGGTCGAAACAGAAATCGGTCAACGCCCAGATTGAACTTGTGAATTCCCCGGTTCGCGTTTTCGTAAGGGTCGAACACGTCGCTGCGAGAGGCACCCTCGGGCGGGGTCGTTGCACAGGCGGACAGAATGGCCATGAGTGACAGGACAACCAGGTGTTTCAGGCGAAATCTGCTCGACACGATCTTTGCTTCTCCCAAATGCCCGACATCCTCTCTGTCGGGCCAACAATCACAATTCACCAATACTTACACGCCGGTAAGGCACAAGTTCTTGTCACATAGTCGTTTCAGGTCTCAAATGAAACACCTAGCGTGTAACCTGTCCGTCAGGTCCGGGTAAAGTAATTGAGTATCTACAAGTCATAATAAGTAAAGATATGCTCAGATCGCATGCAAGCCGGAATTTGCCGCATTCCGTCTTTCCACGGCTGTGCTTCCCGGTTAGCGTCCGGCAGAGTCAATCAGGGAAGGACCCTCTCAATGAGCATCGCTGCAAAATTGGAAAGCCTCGGTGTCACGCTGGGCGACGCACCCGCGCCAGCGGCAAATTATGTGCCGTATGTGCGTGTGGGCAATATCGTGTACGTGTCCGGCCAGATATCGAAATCAGACGAGCTGATCACCGGCAAGCTGGGCGATGATATGGATGTCGAGACCGGAGCCGCAGCGGCGCGGGTCTGCGCGATCAATCTGCTGGCACAGGTCAAGGCGGCCTGTGGCGGAGATATCGACAAACTGGTGCGTGTCATCAAGCTGACCGGTTTCGTGAACTCGACCGCAGATTTCACTGCGCAGCCGCAAGTGATCAACGGCGCATCCGACTTTCTGGTCGAAGCGCTGGGCGACGCCGGTCGCCACTCGCGCTCTGCCGTAAGTGCTGCGTCGCTGCCTTTGGGCGTGGCGGTCGAGATCGAAGGGATATTCGAGATCGAATGATACCGCCCCTGCCAACTGCGTTTTTGCAGGCCCCGATTGCTCATCGGGCGCTGCATGACGTCTCGAACAACCGCCCGGAAAACAGCCGGGCGGCCATTCGTGCCGCCATTGATGCCGGATACGGGATCGAGATCGACCTTCAGCTGACATCTGATGATCGTGCCGTCGTGTTCCATGATTACGACATGGGGCGTCTGACCGGCCAGCCCGGGCCGATCCGGCAGGTGTCGGCGGCGGCGGCGTCTGAATTGACCCTTCTGTATGGGGATGACGGCATTCCAACGCTGGATCAAGTGCTGGACATGGTCGCAGGCCAGGTGCCGCTGCTGATCGAGCTGAAGGATCAGGACGGCGTTATGGGTATGAATATCGGCGCCCTCGAGCACGACACCGTGCGCGCATTGCAGGGCTATGACGGCCCGGTGGCCCTGATGTCCTTCAATCCAAACTCGGTTGCGGAACTGGCGCGGCTGGCCCCGCATCTGCCGCGCGGCATCACGACTTGCGCCTATGAGCCCAGTGTCGAGCTTCTGCCGCAAGACGTCTGCGACACCCTGCGCGACATTCCTGATTTTGACCGTGTCGGGGCCGGTTTCATCAGTCACGAGGCGGAAGATCTTTCCCGCCCGCGTGTGGCCGAACTGAAGGCGCAGGGCGTGCCGATCCTGTGCTGGACCGTCCGAACGCCTGAACAAGAGGCAGAGGCCCGCATGGTTGCCGACAATGTGACCTTCGAAGGGTATCTGGCCGCGCATTCAGCTTGAACCTTGCCGCCTCGGTCACAGATATAGGGCTGGTGCGGAGGAAACATGGATCAGGCCCAAATCGAAGTTCAGGTCATTGGGTCTCTGTCGCGGATTTCAGCGGCCGAGTGGGATGCCTGCGCCTGCCCCGAGGCCGCTGATGGTGGGCGGCCCCTTGATCCCTTCACCACGCATCGCTTTTTGCTGGCGCTCGAGGAAAGCGGCTCGGTCGGGCGCGGTACGGGTTGGCAACCGCAATACCTGACCGCCTTTCTTGACGGGATCCTGATCGCAGCGGCCCCGATGTATGCCAAATCGCACAGCCAGGGCGAATACATCTTTGACCACAGCTGGGCCCATGCCTATGAAAGCGCAGGCGGACGGTATTATCCCAAGCTGCAAATTGCGGTGCCGTTCACACCCGCCACCGGGCGGCGGTTTCTGGTGCGCCCGGGTTATGACAGGATCGGAATGTCGGCTTTGGTGCAGGGTGCCGTTCAACTGGCGGCCGACAATCAGGTCTCTTCGGTTCACGTAACCTTCTGTACAGAAGCCGAGGCATTGGCCGGAGAGCAGATGGGGCTAATGCTTCGCAGCTCGCAGCAGTTTCACTGGCTGAATGATGGCTACGCCGAATTCGATGACTTCCTAGCGGCCTTGTCCTCACGCAAGCGCAAGAACATCCGCAAGGAACGCGCGCAGGCCAATGGTTTTGGCGGTGAAATCCACACATTGACGGGCGATGACCTGCGCCCGGAACACTGGGATGCATTTTGGCGGTTCTATCAGGATACCGGGGCGCGAAAATGGGGGTCGCCCTATCTGACGCGTCAGTTTTTTGACATCGCACAAGAGACGATGGCGAAGGACATGGCCCTGGTTTTGGCTGAACGGGATGGTCATGCCATTGCGGGTGCGCTGAACTTCATAGGCCGCGAAACGCTTTTTGGGCGGTATTGGGGCTGCATTGAACATCATGCCTGCCTGCATTTCGAACTGTGCTACTATAGGGCGATAGACTTTGCCATTGCCCACGGTCTGGCCCGGGTAGAAGCGGGCGCTCAGGGTGAACACAAGCTGGCGCGGGGCTATTTGCCGACGCGCACGCATAGCTTGCACTGGGTCGGCGATCCGGGATTTGCCGATGCCGTCAAAAAATATCTGGACGCCGAAGGCCGCGCAGTGGGAGAAGAGATCGAGATTCTGACGGATTACGGCCCGTTCAGGAAATCGAACCCGGAGGAACAGCAATGACTGAACTTTTGTCCGCCGAGACCCGTGGCCCGCTGCTGGATCCGCTGTTCAAAAACGGCTGGACCATGGTCGAAGGCCGCGACGCGATCACCAAGACCTTCATTTTCGACAACTTCGTGCACGCATTTGGCTGGATGACGCAAGTGGCGATCTGGGCCGAGAAATGGAACCATCATCCAGAATGGTCCAACGTCTACCGCACGGTCGAGGTGGTTCTGTCCACCCATGACGTAGGCGGCCTGTCGTCACTGGACGCCAAACTGGCCCGAAAGATGGACAGTCTGTGCTAGCGGTCGTTGCCTGACCCTTGGCCACCGGCAAGCGACGCAGCCGTGCCCATCTGCTTGAATTCCGCAGGTGTGACGGTGCCATCGCTGACATCGATGGACCTTGGGATGCCAGTGGTCTTGTTCCCGATCTGGCGCACGCTGCGCGCCGCTGGGTTGATATCCAGACACCGGTTTTCATAGCAGGTCAGGCCAGACGGATTGATCTGGATGCGGGCCTGTCCGTCAGGCCCCGTCACCACAGGAGATTGCTGAACGTCACAGGCCGCGGCCAGTGCCAAAGCACCCATTCCGATCCATTTTTTCATAGCAAGCTCCTTCAGGCGGGCTTAGTCCAGTTGACCATTGCCATTCTGATCTGCCGCACCAAAATCTTCATTCATCTGGGCATCATATTCAGATCTTGAGATAAAGCTGTCCTTGTTGCGGTCAACATTCTGGAACTGCTTTATGTCCAGAAACGGCTTGGCCTCGGCCTGACCCAGTGTGCCGTTCTTGTCTTCGTCCATGGCCTGAAACGCATAGTCTGAAAAAGCGTCGAATTCGTCTTTGGACAGGAACCCGTCATTGTTTGCGTCGATGGCATTCAATTCTTTTTCATGCAGCTCGGCCACGGTTTCGGCATTGGTCGCCGAGGCTAGGAATGCAGCCGTGAATACAAAAATCGTCCGTTTCATGTCCAATCTCCTCAGCATGCAAACCTTTGGCCTTCAATGCCACCGGCAGCAGCGCCGGCTGCGGTCAGGATCGTCTTGCCCGATCCGCCGCCGAACTGGTTGCCGATCGCGCCGCCGATCAAGGCGCCGCCCAATGTGCCGCTGAGGCAGGCAATTTCGTGCTGCCGGGCGGCTTGCTGTTGCGGGGTTGGGGCCGGACCGCAGGCTGCCAAAAGGGCTGCGCTGGTCAGGATGGATGGAAATACCTTAAGTTTCATAAAAGTCTCCCCAATTTTGTGCGACGAGTATTCGCGCATTGAGGCAGTGCTTCAAGTTAAATTGGGTTCACGCGGCCCCGGACAGACCGGGGCCGGCCAAATTCAGATCACCTCCAGCAGACCTTCACCCGCCGAGATCCCGCAAGCACCGGGGTTATCTTCCAAGTTCAGGGCCGTGACCTTGCCGTTCTCGACCAGCATCGCATACCGTTTCGAGCGTGCGAACAGGCCAACGGGCGGGGCGTCGAAATCCATGCCGATGGCTTTGGTGAATTCTGAGGCCGCGTCTGAAACCATGGTCAGTCCGGCTGCGGCCGCGCCGGTGGATTCACCCCAGGCCTGCATGACGAACGGGTCGTTGACCGACAGGCACATGATCTCGTCCACGCCCTTGTCGTCGAACTGCTTTTTGGTGCGAATGAAGCTTGGCACATGTGCGGTGGTGCATGTGCCGGTATAGGCGCCGGGCACAGCGAAAATGACAACCTTGCGCCCTTTGGTCTTGTCTGAAATCCGAACTTCCTCTGGCCCGTCGGCCCCCATCTGGATCAGTGTGGCCTCGGGCAGAGTGTCTCCTGTTGAAATCATTTTTCAGCTCCTGTCGTTTGGATTTGCAGAATTGGGCTAAGCCGCAATATAGGTGGTCAAATCAGAGAGACCACGGGAAATCTGCAGGGTGGGCAAAGCATGAGCCATATTGTCGTGATTGGCGCGGGTCAGGCAGGAGCGTCCTTGGTGGCGCGGTTGCGCAAGGACGGGTTCGACGGAGAGATTACTCTGATCGGGGCCGAGCCGCATCTGCCGTATCAGCGCCCGCCTTTGTCCAAGGCCTATCTTCTTGGAGAGATGGAACTGGAGCGCCTGTTCCTGCGACCCGAAAACTTCTATGCCGAAAACAACATCACTCTGCGGCTTGGCCTGCGCGTGACCGGCATCGACCCCAAGGCCAAGACGGTCACTGTTGGGGATGAAGTCATCCCGTATGACGAACTGGCGCTGACCACCGGGTCAGATCCGCGCCGCCTGCCTGCCGCCATCGGAGGTGATCTGGACGGCGTGCACGTGGTGCGCGACCTGGCCCATATTGACGAGATGGAACCCAAAGTGACCGAAGGCGCCCGCGCGTTGATTGTGGGCGGCGGTTACATCGGGCTCGAGGCCGCCGCCGTCTGCGCGAAACGCGGCGTCAAGGTCACCTTGGTCGAGATGGCCGACCGCATCCTGCAACGGGTCGCTGCGCCAGAAACCAGCGCGTATTTCCGCGCGTTACACAGCGAATACGGTGCCGACATCCGCGAAGGCGTCGGGCTGGATCGTCTGATTGGCGAAAATGGCAGGGTTGTGGGGGCCGTGTTGACGGACGGCACGACGCTGGACGTTGATTTCGTCGTGGTTGGTGTGGGCATCACCCCCTCAACCCAACTGGCCGAGATGGCAGGGCTCGAACTGGACAACGGCATCAAAACCGATGCCCATGGTCGCACGTCTGATCCGTCGATCTGGGCGGCGGGCGATTGCGCCTCTTTTCCGCATGGCGAAGGGCGTATCCGTCTGGAAAGCGTCCCAAACGCCATCGACCAGGCCGAAATTGTGGCGCAGAACATGCTAGGTGCCGCCAAGGATTATGTGGCGACCCCATGGTTCTGGTCGGACCAGTACGACGTCAAGCTTCAGATCGCGGGCCTGAACACCGGATATGATCGCGTGGTGACCCGCAAGGGCGAGGGTCAGACCGTGTCTTTCTGGTATTACAAAGGCGACAGGCTGATTGCTGTGGACGCGATGAATGACCCGCGGGCATACATGGTCGGCAAGCGATTGATCGAAATGGGCAAGACCGCTGATCCCGAAGTCGTGGCAGACCCCAACGCGGACCTGAAACCGCTGCTCAAGGCGTGAGGATCATAGCCGGAGAATTCCGGGGCCGCGCCCTCGCCTCGGTTGGCAAGGGTGATGCGGGCGCGCATCTGCGCCCCACCACCGACCGCGTGCGTGAAAGCCTGTTCAATGTGCTCAACCACCAGATCGATTTTGACGGTTTGCGCGTGCTGGATCTGTTCGCGGGAACCGGGGCGCTGGGGCTCGAGGCGCTGTCGCGGGGGGCGTCGCATGTCACCTTCGTCGATGACGGGCGGGTGGCTCAGGGGTTGATACGCAAGAATATCGACCTGACCCGCAGCGCCGACCGTACCGACTTGGTCCGTCGCGATGCGACCCGGTTGGGCGACAATCCCGGCGCTCCATACGATCTGGTTTTTCTGGACCCGCCTTACGGGAAATCCATGGGGCAGAAGGCCGTCGCCGCCTTGGCCAATGGCTGGATCGCGGATGATGCCTTGTTGGTCTGGGAAGAAAATGCCCCGATGCAGGCGCCGGCCGGGTTCACATTGCAAGACAGTCGCAAATATGGCGACACGCATATTTCCTTGATGTGGAAAGATGTGCCAGGCTGAGATGTTCCGTGCGGTTTGGCCCGGGGCCTGTGTTTGCATTGACGGGACAGCTTGGATAGGCCGAGCGCGAGGCACAGCAGGAATCCCATATGCACGATCTTGTCATTTTCGATTGCGACGGCGTTCTGGTGGACAGCGAGGTGATCTCGAACCAGGTGCTGGTGGACAATCTGGCGCATCATGGCCTGCAACTGGCACTGCGTGAATGCATGTCCCTGTTCGTGGGCGGAACCATGGTGGGGGTGCGGGACAAGGCCCGCGCGATGGGCGCCGTTCTGCCCGAAGACTGGATAGATCAGGTCTATGCCGAAACCTACGACCGCCTACGCGCAGGTGTGCCATTGGTCCCCGGCATCGCAGACCTGCTTGCGGGGCTGGATCAAAAGGGTATCCCCTGTTGCGTCGCGTCGAATGGCAGCCCGGACAAGATGAAGATCACTCTGGGTCAGAACGGGCTTTGGGACCGTTTCAAAGACGTGATGTTCTCGGCCCATGTGCTGGGCACCGGAAAGCCGGACCCAAAGATGTTCCGCCTGGCCGCCGAGCACTTTGGCGCGACGGCTCCGGTGGTGATCGAAGACAGCCACAGTGGTGTCACGGCGGCGATCCGCGCCGGCATGCGTTGCCTTGCTTATGCGCCTCATGGAGGCGGTGAAAAGCTGGCGGATCTGGGGGCCGAGGTGATCACGGACATGTCACAGGCGCATGGGTTGTTGGGACTTTGACCCGCGGTTGTGCTAGTGTGCACGCATGGACCGCACCCTGACACCTTTTGCCTGGACCTTTTCCAGTGACACCGAAGCCTCAACCGGCCCCGAGCGTAAACCCATGCGCGCGCCGGTCTTCATCCACGACGCGGTTACGCCGTGGGCGGACGAAACGATGCTGCTGAAACTCCTTCGCGAACAGGCCGCGGATCAGGAGGAATAGGTCGGGTGAAATTTGCCAGCGGGTGACAGGGTAAAGATATCGACCCCATCCGAGGTGACGCCCACCGAATGTTCGAACTGTGCCGACAACGATTTGTCGCGGGTCACGGCTGTCCAGTCGTCGGCCAGAGTCTTGGTTTCCGGGCGACCCAGATTGACCATGGGTTCGATCGTAAAGAACATACCCTCTTCCAGAACGGCACCGGTGCCCGGGCGACCATAGTGCAGCACGTTCGGTGGCGCGTGAAACACACGACCCAGACCATGACCGCAGAAATCACGCACGACGCTCATCCGATGTGCTTCGACATAGGACTGGATGGCATGGCCGATGTCGCCAAAGGTATTGCCCGGCTTGACCATCTCGATGCCCTTGAACAGTGCGTCATGGGTCACCTGGATCAGCCGTTCCGCCTTGCGCGGCAGCTTGCCCGCCACATACATGCGCGAGGTGTCGCCAAACCAGCCATCGACGATGACGGTGACGTCGATATTCAGGATATCGCCGTCCTTCAGCTTTTTCTCACCTGGAATACCGTGGCAGACCACGTGGTTCACGCTGATGCAGCTGGCGTGCTGATAGCCTTTATAACCTATGGTGGCCGAGGTCGCACCGGCGTCTTCGACCATCTGCGTGATCAGCCCGTCAATGGCGCCCGTGGTTTGTCCGGGAAACACATGTTCGGCAATATCATCCAGAATCCGCGCCGCCAAAGCCCCCGCCGCGTGCATCCCGGCGAAGTCACCTTGTTCATAGATGCGAATGCCGTCCTTGGTCAGGCGGCCACGATGCTCTTTCATCGACGCTAAGCTCCAAATGTTGCGCGCAGCATTCCTTTTACGCTGCTTGTGCAGAAAGTACCAGAGGGCGCGGGGTCACACTCACTCAGCGAAGTAGTTCGACGGTTCATGACTTTCAACAGCCGCTCTCTCATGCTGGCACTACGACCCTATGCCGAAACAGGCTCAATCCCAGGCTATTCTGGGGGGCGGAGTACCGCAAACTTCCAAACGAGCGGACAGGGCGATCAATTTGCCTTTGGTCGCGGCTATTTCGCCCTCCAGATCATCCCCTGATAAACTGGATACAGGAACTCCAATCAACAGCACGCCGACAGCGTCACCGGCAACTGCTTGTTTCTGGGCGGAAATCAAGGCGGGCACTCTGGCGACCTCTTGTTGGTAGAGTT
Organism: Ruegeria sp. HKCCD7559; assembly: GCF_013110575.1. Lineage (NCBI taxonomy): Bacteria > Pseudomonadati > Pseudomonadota > Alphaproteobacteria > Rhodobacterales > Roseobacteraceae > Ruegeria > Ruegeria sp. HKCCD7559. Next base: position 68,447 of record NZ_WVQU01000007.1, on the reverse strand, counting down.
GTCGTGCCTTTGCGCAGGATACGTTGCTATAGACATCCCCGATTGGAACCGGTGCGATCGAACTTGGTTGTTCCGCACATGCTGTGGCGGCGAGAATGGCGGCCAATGTGATTAGAAATTTTGGCATGCTGGACTCCGTGGATTCTGACATAAGGCGACAGTTTCGCGGAGACTCAACAGGTATAGGTGAACTCCCACTGAGGGTCGAGGACCAGTCTGGCAGAACGGATGTCACATGTTCTGCCGGTTGACTTCAGGTATTCTGTCGCCGCCGATTGAAAGACCAACTGCGTGGGGTCCATACTGCCAGCCAAGCCGAATGTTGCCCCTTCTGCTGCACCGGCCAAGGCGGCATCTCCCAGGCTAGGTGTCAGCATAATCAAGCCGCTTTCAGGCTTGTCGAAGACGCGCCAGGTTCTGCCATAGGCTTCGAAGTTTACTGGGTCGACGTCGCCATATGTCTTCATCGCGTAACTCATGCCCGAGCAAGAGGCCGTGTACAGGAGTACGGCGCACAGAACGGTCATACCAATGGTTTTGTATCGCATGACAAATCTCCCCCCGAAATTGTCGTGCTGAATAGCAAAGCTTTTTTTATGCTGATTAACATTGATATGAATCAACAAATAGTATTTTAAGAATATTTATAGTGAGCTTTAGGTTTGACCCGAGATGCCAGGCTTTCTTGATTCTAGTACGCGCCGCTGAATAGCCTTTAGATCGGTTTGGGTAAGACTGCGATCCCCTCTGGTGAAATCTTCGTCCCATACACTAACCGCTCGACCCCCTGCGCCTGCGCCGCCTCAAATGCCGCCGCATAGGCTGGATCAATATCGGCCGCCAAAGCAAACCGGTCGCAATCGGTTCGCTGAACCAAATACAGCATGATCGCCCGGTGCCCTTGCGCGGCCATGGCGGCCAACTCGCCCAGATGCTTGGTGCCACGGGCTGTGACGCTGTCGGGAAACTCGGCCAGTCCGGGCTGGCGTGACAGTGTCACGCTTTTCACCTCGACATAGGCATCCGGCAGGCCCGGCTCCGTCAGCAGGAAATCGATGCGGCTGTTGTCGCCGTATTTCACCTCGGGCCGGATGGTGTCATAGGTGGCCAGTTCGGGAATCTCACCGGCTTCCAAAGCAGCCCGCAGCGCCCGGTTCGGGACCGAGGTATCGACCCCGGTAAAATGCCCGTTCTCGTGGTCCACCAGCCGCCATCCGAATTTCAGCTTTTTCTTCGGATCGTCGTTGGGTTCCAGCCAGATTTTCTCACCCGGCTCGGCCAGCCCCATCATCGATCCCGGATTGGCGCAATGGGCCGTTACCTCACTCCCGTCCTCAAGCCTGCAATCAGCCAGAAAGCGTTTGTAGCGGCGGATCAGCCGGGCGGGGACAAGAGGGGTTTCAAATCGCATGGTTCAGGGCCTATACCTGCCCCTGAGAACGATCAAGAGGGGACAGCGCCATGGGCAATCCAACCGCAGCGATGCTGGTGATCGGGGATGAAATCCTGTCGGGTCGCACCCGCGATGCGAATATGCATTTTCTGGCGCAGGAACTGACCAAACACGGCATCGACCTGAAAGAGGTCCGCATTGTCAGCGATGACGCCCCTGCCATTGAAGCGGCCGTCAAAGCGCTGTCCGACGCTTATGACAATGTCTTCACCAGCGGCGGCATCGGCCCGACCCATGACGATATCACGGCCGATTGCATTGCCCGCGCTTTTGACACACCCATTGATGTGCGCGATGACGCGCGCGCGCTGTTGCAGGCTCATTACGACAAATCCGGGCTGGAACTGAATGCCGCCCGCCTGCGCATGGCGCGTATTCCGGACGGTGCGACGCTGATCGAAAATCCGGTTTCGACGGCGCCCGGGTTCACGCTTGCGAATGTGCATGTCATGGCGGGTGTGCCGTCGGTTTTTCAGGCGATGGTGGCGAGCGTTTTGCCAACATTGACCGGAGGCCGCCCTTTGCTGTCGCAAACTCTGCGTGTGGACCGCGGAGAAGGTGATATCGCCGCAACCCTGGCGGCCTTGGCCGAAGATTTCAGCGACCTGTCCATCGGGTGCTACCCGTTTCAGATCAACGGTGCCTTCGGGGCCAATGTGGTTGTGCGCGGCACCGACGGGGGCCGGATCGACGCGGCCACCACCCGCCTGGCGAAAGAGCTTGAGCTTTGAGCAATAGCTGGGCGGAAATAGTCGACGGAACATGGCCCGCCGCACGCTATCAGCGGCTTGGCCCGTTTCTGCTGCGTGAGGGGCAGGGCGGAGGGTCGCGCGTATCAGCGGCCAGTGCATTGGGCCCGGCCAATGAAGACGACATCGACGCCGCCGAGGCCGCGATGTTGTCCATGGGGCAAAAACGCATCTTCTGCCTGCGGCCCGGGGATGAAGCCCTGGATGCAATGCTGGCCCAGCGGGGATACGACATTCTTGACCCGGTCAACATATATGTCTGCCCCATCTCTCGGCTGATCGATCAGCCGATCCCACCGGTCATGGTGTTTTCGATCTGGGAACCGCTTGAGATCATGCGCGAAATCTGGGCCTCGGGCGGGATCGGACCCGAGCGGATCGCGGTGATGGAACGTGCCAAGGGACCCAAGACAGGATTTTTGCTGCGTCACAACGACAAACCCAGCGGCGTGGCTTTTGTGGCGATGCATGCAGACACTGCGATGGTCCACGCGCTGGAAGTGTTGCCCGAACACCGTCGTCAGGGGCTGGGCCACTGGACCATGCGCGCGGCGGCATTCTGGGCGCGTGATCACGGTGCGCAGAACCTCAGCGTGATCTGCACCAAGGCCAATGAGGGCGCCAACGGTCTTTATCGTGCCCTCGGGATGGAGATCGCGGGCGAATACCATTACCGTCATCTTGTCTGAACCGAAGAGGCCGCCGTGATACAAAAAGACATGCCTACCGCGCTGAACCTGCCCATGGTCGATCCGCTGCCGCCGGAAACGCAGAAATACTTTGATATCTGTGTCGAAAAACTGGGCATGGTGCCGAATGTGCTGAAAGCCAACGCATTCGACATCGACAAGCTGAACGCCTTCACCGCGATGTACAACGACCTGATGCTGGCTGACAGCGGGCTGACCAAACTGGAACGCGAGATGATCGCGGTCGTCGTCTCTTCGATCAACAAATGCTTCTACTGTCTGGTCGCCCATGGGGCGGCGGTGCGTCAGCTTTCGGGCAATCCACAACTGGGCGAAATGCTGGTGATGAACTATCGCGTCGCCCCGCTGGAGCCGCGTCAACGGGCGATGCTGGACTTTGCCGCAAAGATGACCACCGCCAGCGCCGAGATCGAAGAGCCCGACCGCCAGCGCCTGCGCGATGCAGGCTTTTCCGACCGCGACATCTGGGACATCGCCAATGTCGCCGGGTTTTTCAACATGTCAAACCGGGTGGCCAGCGCGACTGCGATGGTGCCCAACGAAGAATATCACGCACAGTTTCGATGATCCGCGCCGCCGCCTTTGTTGCCCTGCTGATGACAGGACCTGTTGCCGCGCAGGACCTGACCCTGCCGGCCAGTGCCCGACAGATCAGCGACCGAACATCGCCACTGGACAGCTATGACCTGCCGACGGGGCCTTATGCAAATGGCTCGGTTCCCGCAGAAACGCGCGAAGGGCGCGTGGAACGCTATACGTGGCGGCTTCAGGCGGGGTCGAGCACGACATTGCAGCTGCTGGCACCGTTGCGGGACCAGATCGAGGCGCAGGGCTACAAGATCCTGTTCGAATGCGACGCGCGGGTTTGCGGTGGTTTCGACTTCCGCTTTGGCACCGAGGTCGTGCCAACCCCGGACATGTATGTCGCCATTCAGGATTACCGTTTTTTGTCGGCCACCAAGGGGCCGGTTGCCCTTAGCCTGCTGGTCAGCCGCAACCCGCCGGATGGCTATGTGCAGATGATCCGGGTCACACCCCAGGACGCGCCGGACCCGGACCCTGTGGTGGTAGAGCAAGCCGTGGAAGGCTCGGTCGGGGTGTTGGAGGCCTTGGCGACAACGGGCCACGTGATCTTGGATGACCTGCATTTTCCGACGGGCGAGGTTGCCCTGGGCGAAGGGCCGTTTGACTCGCTGACCTTGCTGGCCGGATACTTGACCGACAACCCGAACACACGCCTGGCGTTGGTAGGGCACACTGACGATACCGGTGCCTTACAGGCAAATATTGCGGTTAGCAAAAGCCGGGCCGAGGCGGTGCGGACCCGCCTGATCGATGCGCATGGCGTGGCACCCGACCGGATCGAAGCGCAGGGTGTTGGCTATCTGTCTCCGCTCACATCGAATGCAACTCCGGAAGGGCGCGATCTCAACCGTCGGGTCGAAGCCGTATTGCTGGTCAACTGACCCACCACAGGTACAGCGGCAATCCGACGGTGATGTTGAACGGAAACGACACCCCCAGCGACAAGGTCAGATAGATCCCGGCCTCGGCCTTTGGAAGGGCGATCTTCATCGCGGCGGGAACCGCGATATACGAAGCCGAGGCTGACAGCACCATGAACAAGAACAAGCTGCCCTGTGGCAAGCCGATCACGGCACCTACCGCCCAGGCCATAAATGCGCCGATCAGGGGCATCAAGACACCAAAGGCGAACAGGCCAACCGACAGCTTGTCTCGGTTGCTGATCAGGCTGCGCCCTGCCGACAGGCCCATATCCAGCAGAAACAGGCACAGAATTCCGGTGAAAGGAGTCACGATGAAGGGCGCGATCATCTGCATGCCTTCACCACCGGTGATGGCTCCGATCAGGAAGGCACCGGTAAGCAGCACGATCGAGCCGTTGGCCAGCAGATCGCGCCACAGCTTGTCATCCTTGACGCCATTGCTTCCGGTCTTGTGCGCCAACCAAAGCGCCGACAGGATTGCGGGCACCTCCATCGCAGCCGCAACGGCCACCATGAATCCGTCATGGGTCAGCCCCACCAGATCCAGCAGGCTGGTGGCCGTAACAAAGGTGACGATCGAGATCGAACCATAGTGCCCTGCCACCGCCGCCGCGTTCAGCGCATCCAGCCGTGTCATCACCCTGAGCAGGCCAAAGGCCACGAAGGGGATGGTAAAGGACAAGGCGACACCGCCCAGCAGCGTCAGGAACAGTTGCAGGTGAATGCCATGCGCGGCCAGACTGGCACCGCCTTTGAACCCGATGGCCAGCAGCAGGTAAAGCGACATGAACTTGGCCGCGCCCGCCGGAATGGACAGGTCACTGCGTACAAAGGCAGCCAGAAGCCCAAGGGCAAAAAACAGTATGGTCGGCACAAGCAGGTTGCTGGAAAGCGTCTCGATCACTCCGGGCATAATTGACTCCTGATCCCTCGTTTTCGGGTTAGGTGCCTTGCAAAACTGATTTCGCCAAATACTATCTTTCTAAGTTATATATAGTTTCAGGCTATGAAATGCGTCCCACATTGCGACAGTTGGAATACATCGTTACGGTCAGTCGCCTTGGGCGATTCAGTTTGGCTGCCGAGGTGCTGAATGTCAGCCAGCCCAGCCTGTCGACGCAAATTGCGACTGTAGAACAAGAGCTTGGCGTTCGGATCTTTGAGCGTAACCGGGGTGGTATCCAGGTGACGGCGAAAGGAGAAGAATTCATCTTGCGCGCACAGAAGATCCTGGCAGAGGTCAAGGACCTTCGCCACGCCATGTCGAACGATATGCCCGTCGGAGGACGATTGCGACTGGGGGTTTTGCCTTCGATCGGGCCTTATCTGTTGCCGCAAGCCATCAAACAGGTGCACCGGATTCGCCCCGGATTGCGTATTGCGGTTCGCGAGGAAAACACACTGGATCTGGAACAGGGTCTGAAATCCGGTCGCTTTGATCTGATATTGTCCACGCCCGAAGACCATCCGAATACCGTGCAACACCGGTTGTTCAACGAACCTCTTTGGGTCGCGGTTGCCGTTGATGACGTTCTGGCGCGGGACTTGCAGGGTGTCAGTGCCACCGATCTTCAGAACCGGATCTTCCTCACCCTGGATCAAAGCCACCGCCTGTCGCGCATCGTCTATGCATTGGCGGCGGAATGCGGTGGGGTTGTTTCGGATGAGTATGAAGGCACGACGCTTGATTCCATTGTTCTGATGGCGGCTTCGGGTGTTGGTGTTGCGGTACTGCCTGATCTTTATGCTCGCAGACAGGGGATCTACCGCGACGAGGTGCGCTTGCGACCGCTGTCCATCGCCAATGCAAATCGCGATATTGCTCTTTTGGCACGCAGTTCCGAGACCCCACCGCCGGGTCAGAATGTGCTGACGGACAGCTTGCGCACTTCCGCCCGGTCCATGGGACTGTCAGTGATCGACCCGTAAAAAAAGGCCCGCACTTTCATACGCGGGCCAAAGGTTGGTCTTCAGGGAGAAATTACCAGTCCATCGGACCCTTCCCATGGAAGGAATCAACGAGGAAATCGATGAAGGCCCGCACTTTGGGTTGCGTAAAGCGGCCCGGCGGGTAGACGGCGTAAACGCCTTGAACTTCGTCAGGCAGGGACGGCATTGCATCGACAACCAGCCCGGCCTTCAGGGCTTCGGCGTAAAGATAGCTGGGTAGATAGGCGATACCCAGGCCGGAAACCGCTGCGTTCAACAGGGATTGGCCATCATTGACACTCAACCACCCGGCGGTACGAACCTGACGTTTTTCGCCGGACGGCGCGGTCAGTTTCCAGACATTGCCCGAGGATTGGCTGGAATAATGCAGCAGCTTGTGTTCGTTCAGATCATCGATCTTCTGCGGCCGGCCGAATCTTTCGACATAACTGGGCGCGGCGACCATGCGTTTGACCGTCTCGGTCAGTTTGCGGGCGCGCAACGTGCTGTCTTCCAGCTCACCAATGCGCACGGCCACGTCAAATCCTTCGGAAATCAGCTCGACATAGCGGTTGTTCAAAACCATGTTCACGGTGATGTCGGGGTAGGCTGCAAGGAACTCGGACAGAACAGGTGACAGGTGATTGACGCCGAAATCCGTGGCGACGCTGATGCGCAAAAGACCAGACGGGGCCGATTGCATTGACGTGACCAGTGAATCCGCTTCTCCGGCATCATTCAACACGCGCCGCGCGCGGTCATAATAGGCCAGCCCGATTTCCGTTGGTGAAACCCGGCGCGTGGTGCGGTTCAACAGCCGCGCTCCCAGACGCGCCTCAAGGCTCGATACGTGTTTGGACACAGCTGATTTGGAGATGCCCATCTTTTTGGCCGCATCGGTGAAGCCACCCTGGTCCACCACATTGGCGAAGGCTTCCATTTCGGTCAGTCGGTCCATACTCGTTCCCCAGATCTTGATTTCCGTCCTGACTATGGCGCTGAATCTGGGCGGAAACGGGGCAGACATGGGATAATATCAGGGATTTGAATCGGATCGTTTGCGTATGAGAAACGCAGAAACAGTGGTTTCCAAACTCACCTCAGGCATTGTGATGCTGTGTTTTTCAGGCAATCGCGCTAAGATCTCTCATTGAGAATGGCATTTTTGTGACCAGGGAGGAGATCATGAGAACCTTTTTCGCCATTGCTGCGCTTTGCCTTTCTGTGGGCTTTGCGCATGCCGGAGGAGAGACCCCGTCGAATCCTGATGCAAAAGTCTATTTCGTCAACCTGTCGGATGGCGATACCGTGCAATCACCGGTCACGGTTGTCTTTGGCCTAAGCGGCATGGGCGTCGCGCCCGCCGGAACCGACAAAGAAAACACCGGGCACCACCACCTGCTGCTTGACCGTCCCCCGCTGGGTGAAGGCGAGGATGGCGCGGATGAGTTGGCCAATGGCCTGCCCGCCGACGATAATCACATGCACTTCGGAGGCGGTCAGACCGAAGTAGCATTGGATCTGTCGCCGGGCCAACACACCCTGCAATTGGTTCTGGGCGATGCCGGGCATGTGCCGCATTCCCCGCCGATTGTATCCGAAGTGATCACGATCACCGTGGAATAGCCGCAGGTCGTTGAAACCGTCCGTTCGGTTCATGTGATGGAAAGGCATTTACATTTTCGGCGCACTTAGTGAATCTGCCTGCATTTGCAGGGGGTAATAATGTCGCTGGAATTCTTCGTCACATCATTGATTGTTGTTTTGCTGCCGGGTACCGGCGTCATCTATACTTTGGCTGTCGGTCTTGGGCGCGGGTTTCGCGCAAGTCTTGCCGCAGCCTTCGGATGCACACTTGGGATCGTTCCTGCGGCCTTGGCCAGCATCATCGGACTTGCAGCCTTGCTGCACACCAGTGCCGTCGCGTTTCAACTCATCAAATATCTTGGCGTCTTGTACTTGTTCTACATGGCATGGGGAATCCTGAAGGACGGTGGTGCCATGGACGTCGCGGCGGAGAAATCCGCAAAAAGCGACTTTAGAATTGCCGTGACAGGAACGCTGATCAACGTTTTGAACCCAAAGTTGTCGCTATTCTTCCTGGCCTTTCTGCCTCAATTCCTGCCGGCGAATGCAGCAAATGCAGGAATGGAGCTGGCCAAACTGGCGCTGGCCTTCATGGCCATGACATTTATTGTTTTTGTCGGGTATGGGGCATGCGCCGCACTGGCGCGGGACTATGTGATCCGGCGCCCTGCTGTGATGGCGTGGATAAAGCGGTGTTTCGCAACCGCTTTTGGTGCATTGGGTGCAAAGCTCGCGCTGTCGGACTGAAGACACTCTGAACGAGTGGCTTCAGAACTCTGCGGCAAGGCGTGTGCCCTGATTGATCGCGCGTTTGGCGTCCAGTTCGGCCGCCACGTCCGCCCCACCGATCACATGCGGGGTGATCCCGCGTTCGATCAGCGCGTCGGCCAGCGACCGCTCGGGCACCTGTCCTGCACACAGAACGATCGTATCCGCCTTGATGACGGTCGGATCGGCGCGCTCTTCTCCGAACGAGACATGCAGCCCCTCGTCGTCTATGCGTTCATAGTTCACGCCGCCCACGAAGTTGACATCCTTCATCTTCAGCGTGGCGCGGTGGATCCAGCCGGTGGTCTTGCCCAGCCCCTTGCCATGCGCCTGCTTCTTGCGCTGCAGCAGCGTGACCTGCCGCTTGGGCGCCTCGGGTTGCGGGCCTTCGGGCGCCAGGCCTGCGCGGTGCTGTTCAGGGTCGGCGACGCCCCATTCCTTCATCCACAAAGGCAGGTCGGTGGTGGGCGAATGGCCTTCCTCCAACAGGTATTCCGACACGTCGAAGCCGATGCCGCCGGCGCCGATCACGGCCACCGATTTGCCCACCGGGGCCTTGTCGCGCAGCACGTCGATATAGTTCACGACATTGTCGCTGTCTTCGCCCGGGATCTGCGGGTCGCGCGGGTTGACGCCCGTGGCGATCACGACCTCGTCGAACCCGACCAGATCGTCGGCGCCGACTTTGCGGCCTAGTTCGACCTTGACGCCCAGATCGTTCAGCATGGTGCGGTACCAGTCCACCAAGCCCCAGAACTCTTCCTTGCCCGGCACCTGCTTGGCCATGTTCAGCTGGCCGCCGATCTCGTCGGCTTTGTCAAACACGGTCACGTTATGGCCGCGCTCCGCCGCCGTCATCGCCGTGGACAGGCCCGCCGGACCCGCGCCCACGATGGCCACGCGCTTGGGCGTGGCGGCCTTTTCGATCACCAGCTCGGTCTCGTGGCAGGCGCGCGGGTTGACAAGGCAGGATGTCAGCTTGCCGCTGAAGGTGTGATCCAGGCAGGCCTGGTTGCAGGCGATGCAGGGCGCGATCCTGGCCGACTCGCCGGCCATCGCCTTGGCCACGAAATCCGCATCCGCCAGCATCGGCCGCGCCAAAGAGACCATATCGGCACAGCCCTCGGCCAGCACCTGCTCGGCCACATCGGGCGTGTTGATCCGGTTCGAGGTGATGACCGGAATCCCCACCTTGCCCATCAGCTTCTTGGTCACCCAGGAAAAGGCCGCGCGCGGCACGCTGGTGGCGATGGTCGGAATCCGCGCCTCGTGCCAGCCAATGCCGGTGTTGATGATCGTGGCCCCGGCCTTTTCGATCTCCTGCGCCAGTTGCACCACCTCGTCATGGGTCGAGCCGTTGGGTACCAGATCGATCATCGACAGCCGGTAGATGATGATGAAATCGGTTCCCACCGCCGCGCGGGTGCGGCGAACCACCTCGATAGCCAAGCGCATGCGGTTCTCATAGGACCCGCCCCAACGGTCTGTGCGCTTGTTGGTGTGGGTCACCAGAAACTGGTTGATGAAATAACCCTCGGACCCCATGATCTCGACCCCGTCATAGCCCGCCTTTTGGGCCAGCACGGCGGCGTTGACGATGTCGCTGATCTGTTTCTCGATGCCGTCCTCGTCCAACTCGTTGGGGGGGAAGGGCGAGATCGGAGACTTCACCGGGCTGGGCGCCACGCATTTCGGCCCATAGGCATAGCGGCCCGCATGCAGGATCTGCATCGCGATCTTGCCACCTGCCTGATGCACACGGTCGGTGACGACGGAATGATTGGCCACGTCCTTGTCGCTGGTCATCATCGCCGCCCCCGGCAGGACCGAGCCTTCAAGGTTCGGCCCGATTCCCCCCGTGACCATCAGCGCCACGCCACCGCGCGCGCGGGCGGCATAGAACTCGGCCACCCGGTTCCAGTCGCCGGTTTCTTCCAACCCGGTATGCATCGAGCCCATCAGGACCCGGTTCTTCAACGTGGTAAAGCCCAGATCCAGTGGTGCCAGCATGTTTGGGTACACAGTCATGGCAAAACTCTCCCTCCTGAATTTGTGCGATAGATTGACGTTCGCGTAAACTTTGTCACGCGAAACCCCACGTCACCCTCTTTGCTGTTGCGCCGGTGGTTGCTAGAGGTGGGCGGAACAACCCGATGAGGCCGCGCATGACCCCCGAAGATATTGCAAAACTGCCCTACCGCCCCTGCGTCGGGCTGATGCTGATGAACGATCAGGGCCAGATCTTTGTCGGACAGCGCAACGACCGCCACGCGAACGCCTGGCAAATGCCGCAGGGCGGTGTGGACAAGGGCGAAGACCCTCGTGATGCGGCCTTGCGAGAGCTGTTGGAGGAAACCGGAGTCACGGCTAATCTGGTTGAAATCATCGCGGAAACCGAGGGCTGGCTGCCTTATGACCTGCCGCATGACATCGTGCCCAAGATATGGAAGGGCCGCTTCCGCGGGCAGGAGCAGAAATGGTTCCTGATGCGGTATCTGGGAACCGACGATCAGATCGACATCGCAACCCACCACCCCGAGTTCACCTGCTGGAAATGGCAGGAGCCAGACCGGCTGATCGCTGAAATCGTGCCTTTCAAGCGTGATGTGTATGAGCGCGTGGTCGAGGCTTTTTCCGACTATCTAAGCGAATTCTGATCGCTTGGGTTGCGTTTCAGATTGATCCGCTAGGCGGACAAAGTCGCCGTTCAATCAAAGGTCGGGTTTATGAAGTCCGGAAGCGATGCGCGCGCGCTCGTAAAAACGTGAAAGAAGTGCTCCTAAAAGGTTGACCCAGGTCATCGGAACTAAAACGACAAGGCCATGACCCTTTGTGAAACTTGGATTGCGTCGCTTAAAGAACTGCACATCTGATGTATCAAGCTGTTCATTGAGACGTTTTTCTTGCGGTGTTTCGATAGTGACCCAGCCGACGTCGCGCACAAACGGGTCTTCTGGACGAACTGCCGGATCAGAGAAACTTTCTATGAGCTGGCGCGCGATTTCCTGAATATCAGCGGGCTGTTTAATATCCGGGTGCGGGAAAATTCGCCGAAAATACTTGCAGAACAGGTGATAGCTCGACGTGTGAACGAGTGTGCCGAGATAGTACACCGGGGTGAATGGATGGCTGAGCTTTTCATTTAAAGCACGTACGATCCCGAAGCCGTAGGTTGCGCCGCGTCCGCGAAACCCAGGTTCCAACCCAGCCTCTGCCCGCAGTACTATGGCGCTGCGCCCATGCACTTGGCGTCGATATCGGTGAACTGCACAATAACCAATAACACGTTGGTCTGCCGCGCAGTAAAGCTGGATGGATGTTGTTTCTGCCGGTGGTTCTATCACGTGCTGATGAAACTCTTCGGCGGAAACACCCGCAAAGATCTTTTGATGTACTGAATACAGTTTGTGCGACAGAGTTCGACGCTCACTGGCCGACAGTTGTGCCGGCACAACAATCCTGCTTCGGACAATCCTAGATACTTTTCCGGTATGGCGTTCTATTTCCATTGCGAACGATTGTAGCTCGAGGGTTTGGAGATGTCTCTGCTGGGCTCGGTGCGGTCATCTGAGCGATTTGGTCAGATGACGGTTAATCTGATGCCGGATTAGAAGCGGATCAATGCCAAGTATTGCAAGGAAGATTGTCGCAAGATGGCGGCAGGGAAGCGGCATCTCTCGTAGCGAGGAACAAAAAATGACAGCGAGTTCGATAGTATATTACTCGCCATTTGGAAACAAATCGTTTCCACAAAATATGCAAATTATGTCAATGTTTTAATCCCGTGGTCGCAGACTTAAAAAAATTCTATTTCAGAACAGTTTGTGTTACAAAAGTGGTGTTGTCTTGGGGGGTGTGATTCATGAAGTTGTTTGCTGGTGCTTTTTCCAGGGTCCTTGCGGCCACTATGTCGTTGATGCTTTCAGTCACAGCATCAAATGCACTGACTGTGAACATTGTCGATCAATCGTCGGCTTCATTCTCCGTGAATTGTAACTCCTGCGTCGGAATTCTTGAAGACGGAAGTTTGGATTCGATGTTTTCTCACGGGCTGTCTATCGGCAGCGCTAATGAAGCAAATATCGCATCCTATCTAACCAACATCGGGTATTCGAGCGTTTCCTCGGATGTAGTCAAATTTGATTTAGGTGGAGGTGGCCTTGGTGGCACCGGGAACAGCGAAAACTACTCGTTCAATGTGTCCAAAGGGTTGTTTTTTGTTAAGTACGGTACAGCGACCGCATTCTTCCTGTCTTCTGCTTCTGATACGGTTAGTTTCACAAAGTCCGGAAGGGGTCCATTTGCGCTGAGCAACTACGGCACGGTTGCGCCTGCGCCAGTGCCACTACCTACAAGCATTCTGTTGCTCATTGGTGCAGTTGGAACGCTTGGTGCCATGAGGTGGCGGAGCATGAGAATATCTCGCAGTTGCTCAACCGTTTCGCCAAGAACGGTGGCCCCGGCAGTCAGCTAGACAAGACCAAAGTTGCGCATAAGCCCTGTGCTGGGCAAAGTAGACATCTAATCAGCCCTTGCCCAACATTGTCGAGAGACCGCTCCTTCAAACAGGCGGTTTTCTTTGAAAGCAGTGAATTCGCTACTTGAGCGTTCAGTCAACCATTACACGCGCAACCAACTGGAGTGCCCCATTTGATTTGGGCCACCGTTATGTTTGAGAAACGGAGGACCGAGAATGACGAACAAGAGACATAAGCCGGAAGAAATAGTTCAGAAGCTGCGGCAAGTTGATGTGCTTGTCGGCCAGGGAATGATGCGTTTACTGGTCTTTACCACGGGATCCGATTGTCGGCTTTGGGCTCAAAGCAGCCCTTCCTCCCGCAGCAATTCCAGCATATCCGCCTCGGGTCTCGGGCCGATATGGCTGATGACCTCGCGGGCGCAGACATTGCCAATACGGGCGCAGGTCTCGAAATCGCGGCCGGTTGCCATGCCAAACAGGAACCCGGCGGCAAACTGGTCGCCCGCACCTGTTGCATCAACGGGGACGACCTTCTCGACCGGTACGTCAATGCGAGCGTCGCCGTTCATAACCGTCACCCCGTCGCCCGACCGGGTGCAGACCACCAGCGGGCAGATCGCCGACGTGCGCCGCAGCGCCTCTTCCAGGTCGTCGGTTTCGAACAGGGATTTGATCTCGGCCTCGTTGCCGATCACGAAATCCAGCTCGTTTTCAATCAGCAGCAGGAAATCCACCCGATGCCGTTCCACACAGAATGGGTCGGAAATGGCAATTCCGGCCTTGCCGCCACCCTTGTGACAGGCACGTGCGGCCTCAAGGAATGCCGCCTTGCCCTTCTCTTTGTCGAACAGATATCCCTCAAGGAACATGATCTGGCTGTTTCCAGCGACCTCATCCGAAACGTCCTGAGACGACAGTTCCGAGGAAATGCCCAGATAGGTGTTCATTGACCGCTCACCATCTGGCGAGACAAAGATCATCGAGCGTGACGTCGGCAATTCGCCACCCGGAACAGGCGGGTTCACGAAGTCGACGCCATCTTCATTCATCGCATCTGCATAGAACCGGCCCAGAGCGTCATCGTGTACCCGGCCGATGAATGCTGCATCCAACCCAAGCGCGCCTGCGCCCGCAATGGTATTGGCCACCGAGCCGCCCGGCGTTTGAACTCGGCTTTCCATCGAGGCGTACAGCACCTCGCCGCGTTCCTGTTCGATCAACTGCATGATGCCTTTTTCGATGCCCATCAGCTCCAGAAAGCTGTCATCGGCCTGGGAAATCACGTCCACAACGGCATTTCCGATGCCGGTCAGTTGATAAGTCTTCATAGGGTTTTGTCCTCGAATTGGCAGAGATCACGGATGATGCAGGTCGGGCATTGCGGCTTGCGCGCCTTGCAGTGGTACCGGCCATGCAGGATCAGCCAGTGATGCGCATGAAGTTGAAAGTCAGCGGGAATATTGTCTTCGATGGCGCGTTCGACCGTGTCCACATCCTTGCCGGGGCAAATACCGGTGCGGTTGCCGACGCGAAAGATATGGGTGTCCACCGCCTGCGCCGGTTGCCGCCACCACATGTTCAAAACCACGTTGGCCGTCTTGCGGCCCACACCCGGAAGGGATTGCAGGGCAGCCCGGGAATTGGGAACCTCGCCGCCATATTCGTCAACCAGGATACGGCTGAGCTTGATGACGTTCTTGGCCTTCTGGCGGAACAAGCCAATGGTCTTGATGTGCTCGATCAGGCCGTCCTCGCCCAGATCCAGCATCTTTTGCGGCGTGTCGGCGATCTTGAACAGGTCGCGCGTCGCTTTGTTGACACCCGCATCCGTGGCCTGCGCCGAAAGGGCCACGGCGACGACCAGAGTATAGACGTTCACATGCTCCAGCTCGCCCTTGGGTTCCGGGTCGGCCTTTTGAAAGCGCGTGAAAATCTCGCGGATCGTATGATAGTCGAGTTGCTTTGCCATCCGGGCCTTAATGCCGTCCACCGCGCCCTGACACAAGCACAAAGCCAATGCGCAAGTTCCGGGTCGCGACAGCGTGGCCAGCGCGCTATGGTTTTGTCAGATGATGAGGTGGAACCATGAACGTCCAGACCCCAGAAAGCGGTTATCATTACAACGTCATGCGCCGGGCAATCGAGTTGATCGATCAGGGTGGTGAAGGCCTGAGCCTTGATGAACTGGCACGCCAGATGGATATGAGCCCGGCCCATTTCCAGCGTTTGTTCTCGCGTTGGACCGGAGTGTCACCGAAACGGTATCAACAATACCTGAAGCTGGGCCATGCGAAGGCATTGTTGCGTGAACGGTTTACGACATTGGAAACGGCCCACAATGTGGGCCTGTCCGGCAGCGGACGTCTGCATGACCTGTTCCTGACGTGGGAATCCATGAGCCCCGGCGAATATGCCCGCAAAGGCGAAGGTCTGACGATCTATTGGGGGTGGTTCGAATGCCCCTTTGGCCCTGCGCTGGTCATGGGGACCGACAAGGGCATCTGCGGCATTGCCTTCGGCGCCGAGACCGGCGAAGAGGCCGCGATGGAAGACATGATCTCGCGCTGGCCCAAGGCGACGTTTGTCGAAGATCCGATGCGTCTGCGTCCTTGGGCGCTGAGTGCTTTTGGCGCTGCCAGCGACCGGTTGGAGCCGACACCGCTTTTCCTGATCGGATCACCTTTGCAAATCAAGGTGTGGGAAGCGCTGATGCATATCCCGTCCGGGCAGGTCACGACCTATTCCGAGATCGCCCAGCGAGTCGGCTCGCCGCAAGCCGTTCGCGCCGTGGGAACGGCAGTTGGCCGCAACCCGGTCAGTTGGTTGATCCCCTGCCATCGGGCATTGCGCAAATCAGGTGGTCTGGGGGGCTATCACTGGGGCTTGCCTGTCAAGCGTGCCATGCTGGCCTATGAGGCGGCGCAGGCAGACGCCTGATTGACAGACGGCCCGGCCGCTGCCAAAAGGCACCTCAGGTTCGGGTCCCCTGCCGTTCGCGGCCATTGGCTTTGGTGAAACCCGGTTTGAAAAGCATCTGTTGCCCTTTCCCGGCGCGCGGATGGAAATGCGAGCCCCGTCCTGACTTCGCGCCCGTTCAAGGACACGAGGCACATGATGATACGATCCCAAACCGTTGCTCCGGTTGAAGAGCTGAAAGCGCAGGCGAAACGCCTGCGGGAAGACTTGAAAACGAAGGGCGTTTCGCTGTCGCACAGTGCGGCATTGGAACTGCTGGCCCATCAGCATGGCGTTCGAGACTGGAACACCTTGCACGCAATGGCCGGAAACCGGATGCATCTGCGCGTGGGTGATCGGGTCGAAGGGCGCTATCTGGGTCAGGCGTTCACGGCCGAAATTCGCGGTCTGACCATGCTTGGCGATGGCGCGCGTCGCCGAGTGACCCTGCATTTCGATACGCCGGTCGATGTGGTGCGCTTTGACAGCTTTTCTGCATTTCGACAGCGCGTCACCGGCGAGATTGGGTGGGACGGTCAATCCCAGCGCCGCACGTCCGATGGCGTACCCCAGCTTGTGGTGCGGCCCCTATAGGGGGTTGCGGGCGGGGCCAACCGCGTTGCCCCGCCCGATCTGTCTGCTTTGCAGGTAAGTTACTCTGCCGCCCAACCGCCGACAGCTTTGATCTCGAGGAAGTCCTCAAGCCCAAAGACGCCGCCTTCACGCCCGTTGCCGGATTGCTTCATGCCGCCGAACGGTGAGCCCGCGCTGCGCGATTGTCCGTTCATTTCGACCATGCCCGACCGCAGCGCCCGCGCCATGCGATTGGCACGCGCGCCGTCCTGCGTCTGAACATAGTTGGTCAGGCCATAGGGTGTATCATTGGCGATTTCGACAGCCTCTTCTTCGGTGTCGAAGGGGATCATGGCCAGAACCGGGCCAAAGATTTCTTCGCGGGCGATGGTCATCTGGTTGTTTGCATCGGCAAAGACCGTGGGGCGGACATAGTAGCCCTTGTTCAGCCCCTCTGGCCGTCCGGTGCCGCCTGCGACCAGCCGCGCCCCTTCATCGATGCCCTTCTGGATCAGGTCCTGAATCTTGGTCCACTGAACTTCATTCACCACCGGTCCGATATGGCGGCCTTCCTCTGAGGCAGGGCCAACCTTGACCATGTTTGCGACCTCGGCCGCGGTTTCCACAGCCTTGTCATAGATCGGGCGCTGCACCAGCATCCGACTGGGGGCGTTGCAGCTTTGGCCGGTGTTTTGCATCATGTGCAGCACCCCACGCTTGACCGCTTTTTCCTCCGCGTCCTCAAAGATGACGTTGGCCCCTTTGCCTCCTAGCTCAAGATGTACTTTCTTGAGGGTATCAGCCGCATTTTTGGAAATCGCGGTGCCTGCGCGGGTCGAGCCGGTGAAGCTGACCATGTCTACATCCGGATGGCCCGAAAGTTGCGAACCAACCCCCGCGCCGTCGCCGTTGACCAGATTGAACACACCGGGCGGGAAGCCTGCCTCGTCCATCATCTCGGCAAAGATCATAGCGTTCAGCGGGCTTTGTTCCGACGGTTTCAGCACCATGGTGCAGCCCGCAATCGCAGCAGCCCCAACCTTGAGCGTGATCTGGTTCATCGGCCAGTTCCACGGCGTGATCAAAGCGGCAACGCCTACCGCCTCGTAAATGATGCGATCATTCGGCGCATGATCCCCCAGCGGGCGTTCAAATTCAAACGACCTGGCGGCGCGGATGAAGTTCTTCAGGTGATAGATGCCGGCACCCGCCTGCGCCGAGCGCGCCAGATCGATCGGGGCGCCCATTTCCAGCGACATCGCCTGCGCCAGATCCTCTGCCCGGGCTGCATAGAGTTCGACCAGTTTTTCCACCAGCGCGATGCGGGTTTCCACTGGCGTGGCCATCCAGCCCGGCAGGGCGGCCTTGGCCGCGGCAACGGCCGCATTCGTGTCGGCTTCGGCGCCAAGCGAGATCACGGCGCAGGGGTCTTCGGTTGACGGGTTGATGACCTCGAAGTCATTGGGCTGCGATGGGGCCACCCACTGACCATTAATATAGAAATCCCGCTTTTCGATCATCCTGAGCCCTCCTGAAGGTCTGCCTGAAATCGGCTGTTCGGGGCCACTCTGTCACCCATGCACAGGCTGAGCAATAGTGAATTTGATCAAATTATTTTCTGGCAATGCCCACGAAATCCGTATCCTCAAGCGCGATGGACGGTTTAACCTGCACACAAAGTGATTAGGTTCCAAACAACCGATTCAGGTTTTTCACAGAGAAGGAGATGCCCCATGGGTTTGCGTATCAACGACACCGTTCCGAATTTCACGGCAGAAACGGATCAGGGCACCATTCAGTTTCACGACTGGATTGGCGATAGCTGGGCCATTCTGTTCTCGCACCCAAAGGATTTCACACCTGTATGCACCACCGAGTTTTCGGCCGTTGCGCAGTTGAATGACGAATGGGCCGCGCGCAACACCAAGGTGATCGGCGTATCGGTCGATGGTGTCGAAGACCACAAAAAGTGGAAGAAGGACATTGAGGAATACGGCAAGGCCGAACCCGGCTTTCCGATCATCGCCGACGACGGTCTGGCTGTGTCCAAGGCTTTCGACATGCTGCCCGCCGAAGCATATCTGCCCGACGGCCGTACACCGGCTGACAGTGCCACGGTGCGTTCCGTCTTTATCATCGGACCGGACAAGCAGCTGAAGCTGTCGATGACCTACCCGATGACCGTGGGCAGGAACTTTGCCGAAATTCTGCGCGCGCTTGACGGTTTGCAGATGTCGGCCAAGGGCGTTGCGACACCTGCCAACTGGGTGCCGGGCGAAGACGTGATCATCCCGCCAACCGTGTCGAACGAAGACGCCAAGGCCAAGTTTGGCGAGTTCGAAACGATCTTCCCCTATCTGCGCAAGACCAAAGCGCCGTCGTAAGCCGGTTGCCGGGTCAGGGGGGCTGTCTGCCCCCCATCGTGCCCGCAGGCACGATTCCCCCCGAGGATATTTTTAGCCAGATGAAGCAGGCGGTTGTTGCAGGTCGAGCAACCACCGAAATGTCCTGCGCGTACTGCATTTTTCGGGGTTTTCCGGGTGCCCCCGCGCCTGAGGCGCGAGGGCAAAGAGGTGCAGGAAACCGGAGAGAAACCTGACACCCGAAGCAATCAGAAATTATGGCGAAGTCCGAAATTGATGCTGAAAGTATCCAGATCGTTCTCTACGTTGCCGGTCAAAGCTCCGTTGGGGGCCAGGCGCTGCGACGAAACATCAAAGGCGCGGGCGTAACGGGCGTCAATCGTGAACGCTGTCGACGGGTTGATGTCATATGCCACACCGGCGATCAGCTGGGCGGCCAAGGTGGTGTCGGTGTCGTCCAGCGCCACACCCGGCCCGTAAGAAAAAACCAGATTCGAATAGGTGGCACCCAGCCCAAACCCGGCAAACGGTGTCAGCGCGCCGGCCTGTTTGAAATCGAACAGCAGATTGGCAAATAACGAGGTCTGCGTGACGTCGCCCGAGATATTGCCCTCGGGCCCCGGACCATTGCCGGTAAAGTTTACACCATCCACGTCACTGTCGCGATATGACAGTTCCAGCTCGATCCGCGTTCCGATGATATCGTTGGACCATTGCGGGATTTCCTTGCCTACCGCGAGGCCCAGTCCGAAACCTGCGTCGAATTCGGTATCGACCGATTGCGTCGCGCCACCGATCGTCCCGGTGAAATCGCTGTCCTGTAGCTGGCTGTAGCCGATGAAGCCGTGAATATAGGTGCCGTCGCCCAGGCTCTGCGCGGCAAGCGCCGTTGCGCTGATCGCCAGAGCCGAAGAGGCGAGAATGAGGCGCGTGAACATAACCATCTCCAGTGTTCCAAAGTCCGCATGCCATGGATGTGGACGAGGCTGGCCCAAAAAGAAAGGCGCCGGGCCTTCACTTCGTTTCACAGGTTTTTAGGAATGTGTGAGTGAATAGGCACGAGGCTCTGCCACTGTTTCAGGGCACATCCCTGACCAACGGTTCTGACAGGAGTTCGTCGACAAAGAAACTGAGCAACTGCACCCTGCTGGAAACGCCTGCCTTTCGATAGACCGCAGCGCTTTGGGCCTTGATCGTCCCTTCTTTCGTCTGTCGCATTCCGGCGATTTCCGCGATGGAAAGCCCCTTGATCGTCAGCATGGCAACGTCACGCTCAGCCTCACTAAGCTGCCACGCGCTGAACTGGGTTTCGATGACCTGGGCAAAAGCCCCTTGCGCCACTTGCAGTTGCCGCTGCATGTCGCGCACCCGTCTGGACTGGGAACGGATCAGGGCGATCGTGGCGCTCAGGCCGCCGACAAGCGCCAGCGACAAAAACAGCTCGAACGAATGAAGGTGACGAAATCCCGCGCCGTCGCCGCCTGTCCAATCCAGCAGCGCATCCGTCATGAAAAAGGCGGCGCAGAGGGCCTGCACCACCAGAAGAAGCCAGAGCAAAGACGTTTGAGGTACTTTCATGCGGCCCCTTGGACGTTGCGGGTTCAGTCGTCGTCCTCTTCGAGCTCGATGGCTGTCACCACCCCGTCCGTGTCAGACAGAACCAGTTCAGTTTCCACGCCATCCTTGGTGAGTTCAACCTCGATCTTCCCACCTTCGAATTCGATCTCTTCGATCTGGTACCCCTGGGCTTCAAGCGCCGCGCGTATATCGGCTTCGCTTGTGCCCAATTTGTCGCCCAGTCCGACATTGGCCAAAGCAAGAACTGGTGCGGTTGCGATCAATCCCGTCAGTGTCAGCAGTTTCAAGGTTTCCATATCGCATCTCCTTTTTGCGTTGTGGCGATGCAGTGGAACTGGGGATGGCAGAGGCGCCCTGCGATTGGTTTTTGGTTGAAACAGGGTGAATAGAACCAAGGTTTAGGCCATTCGCAGCCGTTTGCGCGCGTCAGGTTCAGATTGCAATCAAGTTGTGCTAGTTTGTTTTGCGGAAACATACGGGCATGGGACCAACGATGTCGGGCTTTCTGACTGTCCTGAACAGGAGAAAACCATGGCTTTTACAGATTGGTACGTCGAGGGAGAAAGCTTCGGAAACTGCAACTGCGGCTATGCCTGCCCTTGCCAGTTCGAGGAATTGCCGACGCATGGCGATTGCCGCGGCTTCGAGGTGCTTGAAATATCCACCGGATATTTTGGCGAAACGGATCTGAGTGGAACCAAGGCTGCGTTGATCTATGCATGGCCCGGGCCAATATTCGAGGGTGGCGGTGAAATGCAGGTGATCGTCGACCCCGCGGCCTCACCGGCGCAGCGCGATGCGCTGGAAAAAGTCTTTCACGGCGAAGAAACCGAAGAGATGGCAACCCATTGGTACGTGTTCCGAGCCATGTGTGAGACGGTGCACGACACGCTGTACCTGCCGATCGAGCTTAAGATGGATATCGAAGGACGAACGGCCAGCGTTGCCGTTGGCGACGTTCTGAAGTCGACCGGGCGCCCGATTCAGGCCCCGCATGGTGGCGGCGAACACCGTGTACGCATCGATATTCCCGGCGGGATCGAATTCACCATTGCCGAGATCGGCAGCGCCTCGACCCGAGCTTATGCGGCGATCAAACTGGATCTGAAAGACAGCTACGGCCAGTGGCACCTGTTGAAACATGGCCCCGGTGGCGTCGCGCACTGACCTGCGGTCAGGCGGCTTTCGCGGATTCATCGGGGCGGATTTTCCAGCCCGGAACCGCCAGATCCGCCGACAGCACCCGGACTTCGAAGGGTTTGAGGACCGGCAATGCGGTCGAACCGTAACAGCCTTCACCATTGGCCAGTTCCGGGAACAGTTCGAACAGCTCGCTTCGGGTGGCGGGTGCCATTGCCCTAAGACTTGTGTCACCGGGGTAAAAGGACTCGGACCAGAGTCCTTCGACATTCACCAACTCATGCTGATCAAAGAGGATATGAATGTACTCCACCCCATGTGCGGGCGTTTCCTGAACGATGGTATGCCCATTGATCAGCCCCTTTGCGGGGGCCAGCATCGCCGGCTCGCAATGCATAAGCTCCATCATGGTCGAGGTCACGGCAATCCGGTGCTGTGGGGAAATGACGAGATCGCGGCTTGGGCTGTTCGGCCCGAAACAGCCCGCCTTGATCCGTACAGGGGACAGGTGCGTGTTTCGCCGCAACTCAGCCGCGGACAACCGGCGCTTGCCGATCCAGCGGACCGGGCGTGCATGGCCGCCGGCGGTGATGACCGGGTCGCCGGGCTCCAGCGCCTCGACCCTGCGCAGCCCAGTCGGTGTCTGGATCAGAGATCCTGTGGTGAAACACACGAAAGAAGGCAAAGTGTCATACGCGGATGACGGCGCGGTGCCGGCAAAACTGGTATCTGAAATCGTGTCATTCAGTTCGGTCTGACCCGAAGTGACTATGATGTAACGCGGGTTTGAAAACTGGATCAGGATGAACGTGACCGGCGCGCCATCGACCGTGCCTGTGTAGTTTTCGAAAGTACTGAAATTCTGGGTCGAGCCGGAAAAGCCGGGAAGAGACGCGAGGTCAAGTTGCGAGCTGCCATCCGGGTCGGGATCTTGCAGCAGGGCGTCATTATCCGTGACTTCGACCGAATACGCAGCAGTAATATCAACACTGTGGTTGCTGAACGGGTCTGCGCTGATTTCGTAAACAGTAATCGATGCCACGGTCGAACAGCTTCCTTGAAAACGGCAATATCCCCCTTAAGGTTGAGCTAATACACGCAATAAGTGTTAATAATTGATTTACCAAAGTTGCGGCGCAGTTAACCGTCCTGTGCCGCGCAAGCAAAAAGGCCCCGGATGAAACCGGGGCCTTCCGCTGTCTGTCAGAGGGGCAGATTACTCTGCGTTTTCCTCTTTCTTTTCTTTCTTTTCCGGAACGATCTCTTCGCCGGTTTCCTGATCGACGACTTTCATCGACAGGCGCACCTTGCCGCGATCGTCAAAGCCCAGCAGTTTGACTTTGACTTCCTGACCTTCTTTCAGAACATCCGACGGATGGTTCAGGCGGCGGTTTTCGATCTGCGACACGTGGACCAGACCGTCACGCTTGCCAAAGAAGTTCACGAAGGCGCCGAAATCGACGATCTTGACGACTTTGCCGGTATAGATCTGACCTTCTTCAGGTTCTGCCACGATCGAATGGATCATGTCATAGGCCTTCTTGATCGACTCACCATCGGGCGAGGCGATCTTGATCACGCCATCGTCGTTGATGTCGACCTTGGCACCCGAAACCTCGACGATCTCGCGGATGACCTTGCCGCCCGAGCCGATCACTTCGCGGATCTTGTCCGTCGGGATGTTCATGGTCTCGATGCGCGGGGCGTGGACCGAGAAATCGTTGGTCTCGGACAGGGCTTTGCCCATCTCGCCCAGAATGTGCATCCGGCCTTCCTTGGCCTGTGCCAGGGCGGTTTCCATGATCTGAGGCGTGATGCCGGCAACCTTGATGTCCATCTGGAGCGAGGTGATGCCGTTTTCGGTGCCCGCAACCTTGAAGTCCATGTCGCCCAGGTGGTCTTCGTCACCCAAGATATCGGTCAGAACAGCGTATTCACCGTCATCTTCTAGGATCAGCCCCATGGCCACACCGGCAACCGGCGCTTTCAGCGGAACACCCGCATCCATCATCGACAGCGAACCGCCGCAGACAGAGGCCATCGAGCTTGAGCCGTTGGATTCAGTGATCTCGGACACCACGCGAATGGTGTAGGGGAAATCGGTCGGCGCAGGCAGAACCGCCTGAAGCGCGCGCCATGCCAGTTTGCCGTGGCCGATCTCGCGACGGCCGGGCGAACCAACGCGGCCCACTTCACCCACCGAATACGGAGGGAAGTTGTAGTGCAGTAGGAAGTTCGATTTGAAGTTGCCGTGCAGGGCGTCGATGAATTGCTCATCGTCGCCGGTGCCCAGCGTGGTCACGGCCAGCGCCTGTGTTTCACCGCGGGTGAACAGGGCAGAACCGTGGGTCCGGGGCAGAATCGAGGTTTCTGCAACGATCGAGCGGACATCGGTGGTCGAACGACCGTCGATCCGCTTGCCGCCCCTGACGACGTCGCCGCGCAGAATGCCGGCTTCCAGCTTTTTCATCGCGGAACCGAGGTTGCCGTCTTCCAGCTGCTCTTCGGTCAGCGCCTCTTTGATCGCTTCGCGGGCGGCGGCAACAGCGGCGGTGCGCTCTTGCTTGTCGGTGATCGCGAAGGCGGCGCGCATCTGCTCTTCACCGGCGGCCTTAACGGCGGCATAAAGCTCGGAGTAATCCGGGGCCTGGAAGTCAAACGGCTCTTTCGCGGCTTCTTCCGCCAGCGAGATGATCAGGTCGATGACCGGTTGGATCTGCTCATGCGCAAAGTTTACCGCACCCAGCATTTCCGCTTCGGACAGTTCGTACGCTTCCGATTCCACCATCATCACGGCGTCTTTGGTGCCGGCCACAACCAGGTCCAGACGCTGTTCGGGGTTCAGGCGCAGATCCTGCATGTCGTCCACGGTCGGGTTCAGGACATATTCACCGTCGGTGTATCCCACGCGGCAGCCCGCGATCGGGCCCATGAACGGTGCGCCCGAGATGGTCAGAGCAGCCGAAGCAGCAATCATCGCAACGATGTCGGGATCGTTGACCAGATCGTGGCTCAACACGGTACACATCACCAGGACTTCGTTTTTGAAGCCGTCAACGAACAACGGACGGATCGGACGGTCGATCAGACGCGCGGTCAGCGTCTCTTTTTCGGTCGGGCGCGCTTCGCGCTTGAAGAAGCCACCCGGAACCTTGCCGGCGGCATAGTATTTCTCTTGGTAATGCACGGTCAGCGGGAAAAAGTCCTGACCGGGCTTCTGTTCCTTGGCGAAGGTCACGTTGGCCATGACGCTGGTTTCGCCCAGGGTGGCAATCACGCTGCCGTCAGCCTGACGGGCAACCTTGCCGGTTTCCAGTGTAAGCGTTTCCTCGCCCCACTGCATCGATTTCTTCGTTACATCAAACATATGCGTATCCTAGATGGGAGCACTCCCGCCCCTGCGGGTCTCCCGTTTTGCGTGGCGGCCCCATTGCCGCCGACCCCAATTTATCTTCCATTCGAGTGCCGAGGTCAGGGCACAACGTCTCAGATACCGCGCGCATACATGAGAATGCGTTGGAAGGAAAGAGAAACTGCATCGGATGGCCGTTTCATGCCGGGACTGGCTTGTGCTGCCACCGGGTGCAAAAGATTCAAGCCCGAACAACGATCAACTTATCAAGTCGCGGTTCGTTTTTCACGAGCGGGATTACGGGAACACAGAACAATCTGTAGCGCTAACATATCTGCAGTCGAATGCATTTTGTAAAAATATGAAGGCAGTATAAGCTCTTACCATTAAGCCTGCGGTCGAAATGACGGAAACGCGCCAAGGGGGTTAACTAACTCATTCCCGTCCGCCGACCGAATACCTTGGCGTTTGCAGACAGCGAACAGAAGGGCAATCGAATGGCACAAACAAAGAAGATGCTGGATCCGGACCCCCGGATTTACGACTTCGAAACGGAATATGAACTGGGGCAGGATAACGTCCGGCCGTTTGGCTTGGACATTCACAACCCGGTCTTTCTGATCTCGAGTATCATGATCTTTGCGTTCGTTCTGATCGCATTGGCCAACCAAGAGGCCGCAGCCACGTTTTTCGGCTGGCTCCGGCCTTGGCTAACCAGCACGTTCGATTGGTTTCTGGTCCTTTCGGTAGATGCAATCACTCTGTTTTGTCTGGTACTGATCATCCTGCCCGTCGGCAGTGTGCGGATCGGCGGCAAGGACGCCACGCCTGATTATTCCTACGCCGGATGGATCGCGATGATGTTCGCCGCCGGTATTGGTATCGGCCTGTTGTTTTTTGGAGTGATGGAGCCGGTCTACTACAACTTTGCCGAAGACGGGAATGCGCGCCCACTGGGTATCGATATCGCTGTCCCGGGCAATGAGTATATCGGCATCGTCGGTACCATTCACCATTGGGGGCTGGAAGGCTGGGCGGTTTACGCCGCAGTCGGCCTGAGCCTGGCAATCTTCAGCTACAATCTGAACCTGCCCCTGACTTTGCGTTCGGCCTTCTATCCAATTCTGGGTGAACGGGTCTGGGGCTGGTGGGGCCATATCATCGACACGTTGGCGGTTTTTGCCACGTTGTTCGGATTGACCACATCGCTCGGTCTGGGTGCTCAGCAGGTTGCCGCTGGCCTTTACGAGGTCTTCGGCATCGAACCCAGCCCCACCGTCGTGGTTCTGCTGATCATTGGCATTACGTTGATCGCGCTGGGCTCGGTTTTGCTGGGCATGGATGCGGGCGTCAAACGGCTGAGTGAGATCAATATGATCATGGCCGTGGGGCTGTTCCTTTTCGTCATCGCTGTAACGGGCATTGGCACCGCCATCGCACGGTATTTCAACGTGATGACTGATTATGTGCTGCACCTGCCCGCGCTGTCGAACCCGTTCGGACGGGAAGACACCAGCTATTTCCACGGTTGGACGACCTTTTACTGGGCGTGGTGGATCGCATGGTCACCGTTTGTTGGGATGTTCATTGCCCGCATTTCAAAGGGCCGTACAGTGCGCGAGTTCGTAATCTGTGCGCTGCTTGCGCCAACTGCCGTCTGTGCCCTGTGGATGTCGACCTTCGGCGGCGCTGCCATCGACATGTTGAACGCAGGCGGAGCGGAAGGCGTCCGCGCGACCGTGATCGACAGCTACGCCCCCGAGGGAGCGTTGTTCGGTTTCCTGAAGGAGCTGCCGCTGTACAGCATCGTAGCCCCGATCGCCCTTGTCCTGATCGTGATCTTCTTCGTCACCTCGTCTGATTCCGGATCTTTGGTGATCGACACGATCACTGCAGGCGGCAAGATGGACGCACCCGTGGTTCAGCGCGTGTTCTGGTGCACTTTGGAAGGCCTGGTTGCCATCGCATTGCTGTTGGGAGGCGGTCTTTCCGCATTGCAGGGCGCGGCGGTTTCAACCGGCATCCCCTTTACGCTGGTGGTTCTGATAATGTGCTACTGCCTGTGGCTGGCGTTGAAATCTGAGCGGGCAAAGATGTAGATTATACACCGAATTCCCAAAAAACGCCTGCCGCATGGTGGGCGTTTTTTCGGGTCGATTTAAGAAATCCTGGACCTTCGTTACTCGTAACTCCAAGTAAAGATGGGCACGGGCGTTTACCTGTGAACATTTTCCAAGAGGGGTTTGCGATTTGCCTGATGCCGTTGAACCAGTTTTCGCATTAGCTTGCCCCGTTGCGGAATAAAACGCGCAGAAGTTGCTTGAAACTGCGGAGCGCAGCACTCTGGAAACAAGTCCATGATTTCTTGTCGCGCGTCAGCCGAGACTGATTTGAGTGCTTCGGGGCCGGTAAACAGGCTTTCTGTCGGTGTCCCATTGGACCAGATGATTTCATGGGTATCGAACAGCAAGTGGAAATACTCAATACCGTCAGTTGTGTCTTGCACAATGTCCACGCCGTCCAGTGGCAACAACTTGTTTGCGGGGATCAGCACATCCTTGCAATCGAACATCCGCAGTGCAACTGCCGACGACACAAGAACGCGATGCTGCGGTGAGACGACAAGGTCCTGTTTGGGGAATCCGTCGCCTAAAGCTCCGGTGCGGATCAAAATGGGTCTTAGCCTTTGCTGCGCATGAAGCTCGGCAGCGCTGAGGCGTCGCGTACCGATCCATCGAATAGGTTTGTAGCCATTGTCAAAGGTCAACACCTGATCTGAAATCTGCAGGTCTTCGACCGCCACTGATCCGTGGCGTGTTTCAATCATTGTCCCAGATGCAAAGCACAGAACGTCCACAAACTCACCGCTTGCGTTGGTCGGGCCGGTTAAAATCTGGTCAATTTCAATAGTATTGGTACCGCTGTCGTTCCAGGCCGCTGCAATCGCATCGGTATTGACTGTCATTCCGTTGAACAGCTCTAGAGGTTCAAGCGGACCATTGTTTGTCTTCACACCGTAGAGTTCGACCGTCCCATCCGGATTGATCATCAGGCGGACCACGGGATCACCGTTTGTATTCCCCAACTGCCAAACAGCTGGCGTGTTGACTTCATATCTCTGACCGTCGGCAAACCGAACTGTTTGCCCCGAGGTTCCAGAAATCTGGAACTGAAGTTCATTGGGCGAAGATCCGGGTCCGCCCACAAACAGGTCAACACCGTTGATTTGAGCACTGAAGCTGTTGTCGAGCGTATCGAAATCGATAACGACACCGCCACCGGGAGAAGTATCTGTATATGTGGTACTGTTACCGTCTGATATGCTGAAGCTGGTCATCTAAATTTCTGAATTTTGTATAAGCCTGAGTTAGCACAAAGCTCATTTGCGTTTAACAATCAAGCTGGGCATTGGGTGGTATCGGTTTTGTGTTCCGGTTCATACTAGAAAGTCCAGCCTCCCTGCAGGGCGCTGTGGTGTGGAATTGATACCGGTAAAGCCGCTGGTTCTGATGATGTGCCAAGGCTTGTGGCTGGCGCAGCGAGTGTTTCCAGATGCCAATAACCATGGCTGCAAGATACTGTTGAGGCAGGGACGATTCCATCCTTGCCCAAACAGGGAACTTGCCCGCCTTGTCGAGTGTTCTTCGGCGCTGCTATTGCGTTGACATTGAACTCTCGGAACAGGATTTGTACTGCAAAACGATCTGCTGTCGACCACCCCGGAGGAATGAGTGTCAATTGTTGATGTCCTGGCTGCGCGCCTGATCGAAGATGTCAAATCCAATGACCTGTCAGGTAGCTTTCTGATGCTTGGGCGGCAGGATTGGATCGGTGCGCGCCGGTCTGCGTCCGCCGCATTGTTCAGGGAAACCTTGCAGAAATACCTGCCCGGAGTGGCCGAAGCTGACCTTTGCAACCCGGATGATGGATATTCGGAAACATTCTTTCGGAAACTTGGGTTCTCGGAAGTGGATTCGCTGGATTTTTCGGATTTCGAAGGTGCGAGCATCGTTCAGGATCTCGCGGGGGATTTGCCTGAAAACCTGGTTGGTCGGTTTGACGTTATCTATGACGGTGGAACATGCGAGCACGTGTTCGACTTGCCGACCGCATACCGGAACATCGACAAGATGCTGAAGCCCGGGGGTGTGTTTATCGCACATTCGCCATCGAACAACTGGATCAATCACGGCTTCTATCAGATTTGCCCAGAGATCGTGTACGGCTTTTGGGTCAACGCCATGAACTATGAGGCTCTGAAATGTGTGTGGCAGCCGTTAAGGCCATATGCCGCCCGTGACGTGGTGAAGATGACGAATCCCAACAAGACAAAGAAACGTCCGCGACCGCTGGGATCTTTTGGTCCGGGATTGCCTGTCCTTCTGGATTATGTGGTTCGAAAACCTGTTGCCGGCACCAAGACAAGTGCAAGTGTGTCGCAAAGCGACTATGCCACGCGCTGGGAAAACACGCAGAAAGCTTAGAACCAAGTGCCGCAACGGACGATCCCTGACGGCCGCGGCATTCCCTGATCGCCACGGAATGCTCTGCTGTTCTGGCAAGTTAAGGGGGATGTATCGCTTGCGGCGGATCCAACGGAAAACGCCCGCCGGTTGGCGGGCGTTGAACCGGAAAACCCGGTTTCAGGTCATCTGCAAAAAAGCGCTTAGCGGCGGATGCCCAGCTTTTTGATCAGGTCCTGGTAACGTGCTTCTTCTTTGCCTTTCAGGTAGTCCAGCAGCTTGCGGCGCTGGGCAACCATCTTCAGCAGACCGCGACGACCGTGGTTGTCTTTCTTGTGGGTCTTGAAGTGCTCGGTCAAAGTGGTGATGCGCGAGGTCAGGATGGCAACCTGTACTTCAGGCGAACCGGTGTCGCCCTCTTTGGTTGCGAATTCTTTCATGACGCGTGCTTTTTCTTCAGCAGTGATCGACATCGGGGTCTCCTTCAAAGGTTAGAGTTGATGGCGCAGGCCGGGATGTCGTCCAGCACAGGCCCATGGAGAAAACCGCACCGATTCCGATGCGGATGGGCGCGTATAAGCGCATTTTCACCAAATGGCAAAGGGAATTTGCGGGTTCAGACCATCTGCCCGTACTGGGCCAGTTGCGCTTCGGTGATCAATTGAATGTCGGCCACCGTCATGCCTTGAGCCCCGTATACCTGCGCCACTTCCTGACCGTTGATCATCACCCGGGTCAGGTTGGCGTTTTCAGCGTCGGGTTCCACCTCAATCTCCGGGTCGGCCTCATCCTCCCAGGTGACAAGCAGCTTGTCCTCACCGGGTTGGAATCCCATGACGGTCACGTCTTCGTCACCCGGGCTCAGCACGATGTCATCGGCGCCTTGACCACCGTTAACCACATCCCCGCCGCCTGCCACAATGGTGTCGTCACCGGCGCCGCCATTCAGGAAGTCCTTTTCGGCTGCGCCCTCTTCGATGCCAAAGACAAAGTCATCGCCGTCGCCGCCAAAGACCGTATCTTCACCCGCGCCACCGTTCAGGGCATCGTCTCCGAACCCGCCCTGCAACGCGTCATCATCCGCCCCGCCCGTCAGAGTGTCGTCGCCCTGACCGCCATAAAGTTCGTCTTCGCCTTCGCCGCCATCCAGGGTGTCGTCCCCGAAATGGCCGAACAGGGCATCGTCCCCCTCATTGCCGAACAGAATGTCGTCATCCGCCTCTCCGTGCAGAACATCATCACCCTGACCGCCCGAAATCGTGTCCGTACCTTCGCCCCCGTGCAGAACGTCATCGCCCTTGCCGCCGTCGATGGTATCATCGCCGCCAAACCCGTTGATCTGGTCAACACCGTCCTGACCGGTGATCTGGTCAGGGCCATCGCTGCCGGCAATCACCAGGTCTCCTTCGAATTCAGAGATTACGGTGCCAGTGGACTGGGTTTCGATGTCGGGATTCACCGGGTCTTCGACGTTTTCGCCAATCTCAAGAAACTCTCCGGTGTAGGGTTGCGCTTCCGGGTCCTCGTTGGGCCCGTCCTCTGAAACGTCCTCGTCTTCGATCAGCATGTCGCTCATCGCGTATGCGGCACCGCCGATGGCGGCGAGTCCGATCAATCCGGCCAGAAACATGACACCTCTCCGATCGCAGAATGCTCCGAGGGTGAACATCCCATGCAATCGGCAATCGGGTCAAAGTCAAGTTATTGAAATGGTAAATACTTTATCACCATTGCTCGGGCTGTTGGCTGTAGGCGATATAAAGCGGGTGCTTGGGGTGACCGTCTTTGGTCAAGCCCAGATGGAACAGCGGCTGGCCGGTCCGGCGCAGCAGGGTTTCCACCGCCGGGCCCCGGTCCAGATGCGCACCATGGGTGCCCCAGGCGGCGATGACCTGATCAGCCCACCGAACACCTTCCAGAATGGCGGCGTCATTTTCCGGGCCTACCGGATCGGCAGCAGCGCGCATCTTGCGCGGATCGGTGTCGCGCCAGGCAAAGATGTTGGTCACCTGAAACGCGCCGAACCCCAACGCCCGGGCACGACGTTCGCAGCGTTCAACCGTCGGGTCGTTCTGCACTTCGGTCGCGGTAGACGGGTTCAACATGACAAACAGCGCCTTGCGCCCTGCCGGGTCCCACACGCGGGTCAGGCTATAGCGGTATTTCTCGCAGTCGGAGTAGATGGCGGTCGAGGGCGCATCGCCCTTGGTGTGCGTTCGGGTGATCATGCCTTTCGCCTAACACGCGGTTCAGGCGGCGAACACCCGGCTGGGATGCAATTCGCCCGATTTGTAAACCCCCACGGCCACGGCCTTGCCATCCAGCGAGGCCCATGCCTCGTCGCCGTATTCAACATCCGAGGCCAACACCATGCCCGGGTTGCCATTACGCAGGCGGGTTGCGCCTTCGGGGGTACATTTAAGCTCTGGCAGGTCGGACAGGCCGGCTTCCAGCGGGTGCAGATAGTCGTCCAGCGCCGTGGTCTTTGCCATTTCGTCGATCTGTTCGATGCTCAACCCGTCTTCGGCCTCGAACGGTCCGGACCAGATCCGGCGCAGTTCCCGGACGTGGCCGTGGCATCCCAGCGCTTCACCCAGATCGCGGGCGATCGAGCGGACATAACCGCCCTTGCCGCAGGTCATCTCCAACACCACGTGATCTGCGTCGGGGCGGTCGACAAGGATCAGTTCCTCGACCCAAAGAGGCCGGGCTGTCAGTTCCACGTCTTCGCCGTCGCGGGCCAGTTTATAGGCGCGCTGGCCGTCGATTTTCACGGCGGAAAACTTGGGCGGAACCTGCATGATGTCGCCCAGAAATGGAGTCAATGCTTGTTTGATGTCTTCATCCGACGGGCGGGCATCGCTTTCGGCAATCACTTCGCCCTCGGCATCGTCAGTGTTGGTGGCCTGGCCCAGACGGACAGTGAAGGTGTAGGCTTTCAGAGCATCCGTGATGTAGGGAACGGTTTTGGTCGCCTCACCCAGAGCCACGGCCAGAACGCCGGTCGCTTCGGGGTCAAGCGTACCCGCATGGCCCGCCTTTTTGGCATCCATCGCCCAGCGCACCTTGTTGACCACAGCGGTCGACGTCATGCCCGCGGGCTTGTCCACCACCAGCCAGCCGGAAATGTCGCGACCCTTGCGTTTGCGTCCCATATAGCACCTTCAATCTTGCTGAGGCGCGCGACCTAGCGGATCGCCATCGTCCTGTCAATTTCAAGGTGCGTCTTCGACCACACCCACGATCGGCCCCAGCGAAAACCCGAGATCGGACCGATTGTTCGCGCGGTCATACATGCGAGAGATATTGCCATCGAAGAACAGCGCATTCGGAGTTTCCAGCACGTCGCGGAACAGACGGCCGAATTCGTGGAATGTGACGTAATCTTCGGAAATCGCGAACACCGCGCGGGTACCATCGGCGCTGGTGCCCACCCCGTTGCGCACATAGAGCGAAGTCGAATCGGGCAGGAACCGGGGGTGCAGGTCACCATCGATCACCAGCATCGGGCCGGATTGGCTGGCGAACCGGCAGTCGGGGGCCCGGTCGATGAAATCCAGCGTCTCGAACACGTCAGCGCGGCCCTCGCGGATGCAGAACACGCCGTTGGGCAGCAGGCCGAAATTGCCGGGGCCGGGGTTGGAGATCACCCGCATGACCTCTTTGCCGTTCTCGACATAATGGCCGACGGGCGAACGGTCATCGTGGTACATGCCCGCGTTCATGGCAAAGGCCAGACGCTTGCCGCCGGGGGCCAGCGCCTCGTTCACCGACGAGAAATGCCCCAGCAGATCCTCGTTTTCGTC
Source organism: Ruegeria sp. HKCCD7559 (assembly GCF_013110575.1). Taxonomy (NCBI): domain Bacteria; kingdom Pseudomonadati; phylum Pseudomonadota; class Alphaproteobacteria; order Rhodobacterales; family Roseobacteraceae; genus Ruegeria; species Ruegeria sp. HKCCD7559. The sequence goes on along the minus strand of NZ_WVQU01000007.1, from coordinate 35,033 downwards.
GTTGAGAAACAGGCGCAGGTCTTCGTTTTCCGCGTCGACCTCGCAGACGGTATAGCGCTTGTCATCATGGGTCAGCTTTTCGCAAGTGACCGCAGAGGCTTGTGCGGCCCAGACAACCGCGCCCAATGTGACGAATGCCCGGATCACTCGTCCAGATCGCGGCGCACCGCGTCCTGTTCGAACATGCGGCGGGTGTCGTCCAGACGGTCAAAAGTGTCATCCAGGCGGAACCGAAGATCGGGCGAGAATTTCAGGCCGACCTTTTTGCCGACCATGCGCCGCAGTTCACTTTTGTTGCGGGCGAGCAGATCGATCACGTCCTCCTGCCCTTTGCCGCCCAAGGGCAGCACATAGGCGGTGGCGATTTTCAGATCGGGCGAGGTGCGCACCTCACCCACTGTGATCGACATGCGGTTCAGGTCGGGGTCGTGGACATCTCCGCGCGCCAGAACCTCGGACAGGGTGCGGCGGATCAGTTCGCCGACGCGCAGCTGTCGTTGGGACGGGCCGGGGCCATCGTGGAATTTGTTCTTTGCCATAATCCCCGATCTAAGCGCAAACCGGGGCTTTGCCAAGCGGGCGCGAACGGGGTAGGAGGCTTTGAGCAGTTTGCAGCAAGGGAATACCGCCATGACCCATATTCCGGGTATCGTCATCACAGGGGCTTCGGGCCGTATGGGGCAGATGCTGATCAAGACCGTAACCGACAGTGATCAGGCGCGTCTGGTCGGCGTGGTCGAGCGCACGGGGCATGACTGGGTCGGTCAGGATGTGGGCGAAGCCATGGGTGGCCAGGCGCTGGGCGTCAAAGTTACCGATGACCCGCTGGAAGCTTTTGCGCAGGCACAGGCGGTGATCGACTTTACCGCGCCCGAGGCGACGCTGGACTTTGCCGCTTTGGCCGCGCAGGCGCGTTGCGTGCATGTGATCGGCACGACCGGCATGACGGATGAGCAGATCGCCGCGCTGGAACCGGCCTCGCGCCACGCGGTGATCGTGCGGGCAGGGAACATGAGCCTTGGCGTCAACCTGCTGGTGCAACTGACCAAGAAAGTCGCGGCTGCACTGGATGAGGATTTTGATATCGAAATCATCGAAGGGCATCACCATCACAAGGTGGACGCACCATCCGGCACCGCGCTGATGCTGGGCGAGGCCGCCGCCGAGGGGCGTGGCGTCAAACTGTCGGATGTGGCCGACCGGGGGCGGGATGGCATCACCGGTGCGCGCAAGCGTGGTGACATTGGCTTCCACGCCATTCGCGGCGGAGACATCGTTGGTGAACATGACGTCCTGTTCGCCGCGCCCGGCGAGCGCATCGTTCTGCGCCATCTGGCCAGCGACCGCGCGATTTTTGCCCGCGGCGCGCTGAAGGCGGCGCTGTGGGGGCAGGGGAAGGCACCCGGCCAATATGACATGGTGGATGTGCTGGGTCTGTGAGCCATAGACGAAGCGGTCGCCGACGCTAAGCTTTGATTCATGAGGATTCGGCGCTCTGGACTGGCAACCGGCATTTTGCTTGCGGTGTTCTACCTGACACTGTTGCCATTCGTTGCGCATGGCGTTGGAATGATCGGCAAAGGCCTGTCGCAGGACGCTGCCCGGCACAGTTACTTGTTCGCTGATGGTGAGAATGTCGGCAATGCCGCGATGTTGGTACACATTCTGGCTGGTACTTTTCTGGTCGCACTCGTCCCGCTTCAACTGTTGAAGGGGCTGCGGCTCAAGTACAATCGATTTCACCGCATGTTGGGAGCCTGTCTGGTGGCGCTGGCATGGATCACCGGGCTGGCGGGCATGAGCTATATTCCCCTGCGCGGAACCATCGGTGGGCCGCTGATGTCTGCCGCCTTTTTTCTGTACGGGCTGTGTCTTTTCACGGCTGCGCTGATGGTGGCGCGCAGGGCTTTGGAAGGGGATCGCGCAGGCCATTGGGCATGGGGATTGCGGCTGTTCTGGCTGGCGTTGGGGTCGTGGCTTTACCGAGTCCACTATACGCTTTGGTATCTGCTGACCGGAGGGGTGGGGTCAGAGCCCGATTTCTCGGGCCCTTTTGATCTGGTGCAGAATTTCGCGTTCTTTGTGCCTTATCTGCTGGCCGTGCAGATCTGGATTGCGCGCCGGCGCCAGAGGCATCAGGGGGCGTTGGTCACAAATCCCTGACTTTGTCCGCCCGCAGCGGGCAGGCCAGATAAACGCCGAACTCTTTGCCGATATCGGCGCTGACCCGCGCGTGGACCCGGCCCTGACGATCCAGAAAACGCTGGTTGTCCTCGACCGGGAAAATCCCCTCGTGCCAGATGCCGGGATGGATATAGAGCCCCTTTGACCCGTCACACCAGAATGCCACCACCTTGTCCGGGGTCAGATTGTCGCCAGGCAGGGCCGCGGGCACGATGAAGGGCTTGTTGTCCAGCGGCCAGAACATCTGCCCGCCATCGGGGTGATAATTCATATGCCACAGCAACACCTGATCCCGCGGGGCCGTTTGCCGGTCGGTTTGCGCGTGCTGAGGGTCGGCGGACCAACCCAGCACGTAATGGCCTTTGACCGCCTCGTTCTCACCGTAAAGCACGTCACCCTGCCAATCGCATTTGAACGTGCCTTCAACCCAGCCGCCTTCGTCACCCGTGCCGTCGTCAATCGGTCGCCAGCCCTGCTGCGGCCAGCGTACGATCTCGATTTCAAAGGTCTCGGGGTCGTCGACCAAACAGCCGTACCCCCTAACCGTGTTGTCCGTCGCCCGGATCAGGGGAACCTCGTGCCACGGTAGGGATGGCTTGGAACTGGCCTCGAAGATGTACTCGGGTGCGGTCATGATGCCCCCAGGTGCTTGTCGACCATGCGCTGCACCATCGGTGCGAAATGGGCGAAATCCGGTGTCTCCATGTCCGCCCGTTTGCCGGCCTCATCCAGGTACCGGACTTGAATGATCTCTTTCAGGTTTGGATTGGATTCGAAGGCGGCGACTTCTTCGGCGCTCATCGGGCCGCCTTGCAGTTCCAAGGTATGGACCGAGGCGGCAGAGAGGCGGTTGAAATATTCGGGCTTGGTGGCGCAGAGATACCGTTTGGCGGCCACGTGATAGCGGCAGCAATCGGTGATGACCGAAGGGAAGAACTGTTCCAGCACCTCAGCACCCGCATCCTCGTGGTGGCGGTCTTCGGTATCATCGGGGTGGTAGGTCCCGAACTCGGATGTGAAATGGCCGATATCATGCAACAAGGCGCCGACGATGATCTCTTCAGGCTGGCCGTTCTGTTCGGCGATGGTGGCGCCTTGCAGCATGTGCTGGGCCATGGTGACGGGTTCGCCAAGATATTCCTCACCGCCGCGGCGTTCGAAGATATCCCCGATGAAGGCGACGATATTGTCCCGGTTCAGGGTCGAGAAATCGGGCTTCATTCCGCTGCCTCCGGCTGCGTCATCTTCATCGCCGCCAGTGTGGACAGCAGCCCGTCCTTGTCGGTATAGCATCCCTGCAACCAGCGCGAACCGGCACCGGAATAGCCCAGCCGTGCATGCAGGACACGGGTGTTGTCGACGATGAAACTTTCGCCCGGCTCCAGTTTGAACGACACGCCCATGGCCGGGTCGTCGATGATCTCGCCCAGTTGGCGGTAAGCCGCGTAATAGGCTTCCATCCTGTCGAAAGGCACGTCCACGAATGGCGCTGAGGAACGGTTGTTGAAGCGAATGCCAACCAGTTCTCCATCCGGCGACAATTCGATCATCGGACGGCGAGACCGCAGGCAGACACCGTCTGACCCCTTATATTCAAACCGCGCCGGGTAGCCTGCCAGCAGCGCAAAACCTTCGGGGTTCTGCGCACGCAGTTTTTCGGCAGCGCGAAAGCCGTCGACCACGATCGAGTCGCCGCCTTCGGCGCTGTTTTCCAGACAATAGAGGATTTGCAGCGTCGGCACAGGGTCGCGATAGGGGTTGTCGGTGTGGGCCTGCAAGCCAAGCCCTGTATAGGCGAGGTTGGTCGGGTTCACTTCCGTCCGAACCTCGAAATAAGGGCCATAGTTGGTTTCGCGGACATAGCCGAACAGGTCGGCCACTTTCAAAAGCGATTCTGGTTCGGTTGGCCCGCCCGTCAGCTTGGCAAAGCCGTAACTCGCCACAGACGCCAGCCAGTTGCGTTTGGCCGCAGGGCTGGCATGAACCTCGTTCCAATCGCCAGAGGGTGCGGCGATCCCGCCTTCCCAGGTGATGATGCCGGGGGCGGTGCGGCCCAGCGTATCGTCCCGTTTGCAATCATAGTTGTGTTTGATCAGCCATTCGGCCGGGAAGGTAACGGTTTTGTCTTCGGGCTGGAACGTGACCTGAAGGCCGCCCGCGACAACCTCGGCTGAACTGACCGAGATGTCAGCAGGGATATCGCCGATGGTGATCAGCCGCTGGCCGTTGCCCGGGGCGCGGGTTTCCGGGTCCAGCGCGTTGTCGCGCAACCAGACGGCGTGAAAGCGGGCTTGCGTTCCTGTGTCGAACGCGACGGTGACGATCGAAGTGTCATGGGTGGCGGTGCGCAGCATTTGGGGTCTCCTGTTCGGCGCGAGCTTTGGTTGAGCAGATACGCCGTTCATGGCATTACGACAATTAATCCTTATTTCGGCTGAGGCTTGGAAAATCTAATGGCTAAGAAAAAGATCGGGCTACCGCCACTGGACTGGCTGCGCGTGTTCGAGGCCGCGGGGCGTCTTGGTGGGTTCTCGGCAGCAGCCAAGGAATTCGGGCTGACGCAGGCCGCTGTCAGCCAGCGGATCGGCAACCTCGAAGCCTGGCTGGGCCGATCCTTGTTCGTGCGCGAGGCGCGGGGCGTGTCGCTGACGGTCGAAGGTGAAAGCTATCTGCCTTTGGTGCAGGACAGCCTTCGCGCGCTGGAGCGCAATACCGAGGACCTGTTTGGCAAATCCCCGCGCGAGTTGCGCGTGGCCGGCTTGTCGTCGAACATCCACGCACTGGTTCTGCCGGCGCTGACCCGGTTTCACGAGATGCAGCCAGGGGTTCGGGTGATGACCGACTCGGTCGCGCGCCGGTCGTCTTTGGACGAAGAACGAACCTGGCTGCAAATCCGATATGGTCGGGGCATCTGGGCCGGGCGTGATGCCGCCCTGATCGCGCCTGAGGTCCTTGCCCCCATGGCGCCGCCGGGTGTCGACTGGGGCGCCCAATTGATTGACCTGCGCGGAGAACGCCCCGGCTGGAGAGAGTGGAGCCAGAAAAACGGCCAGCAGGACCTGCCGCAATCAAAAATCAGTTTTGATTCGATGGAACATGCGATTTCGGCTGCGCAGCGCGGCATGGGTGTGGTTTTGGGATCGGTGCCCTTGGCCCTTGCCGACTTGCAAGAGGGTCGGTTGCGGCGGTTGGATTTACCCGAGTTGCACACCAAAGACGGGTACTGGCTGACCTGGCCTGAAGACCGGGCGAAGTCCAGAAAACAACGGGCGCTGATCAAGGATTTCCTCAAGGCGCTGCGTGGTTGACCGTTCAGAAATCGATGGCGATGCCCTTCTTTTCCCAGTCACCGTAGCGGGCCGGGTCCGGTCCGTCTCGGCCACCCAGCTCTTTCGGCAATTCCCGGGCCTCGGCTTTGGCTTTGCGGCGGCGTTCTTCCGCTTCGGCCAGGGCGCGCTGGGCGGCGGGGGGCAAGTCTTTGCGGTCGTCACTCATGACATCGGGTTCCTTTCCTTGCGCAGTCTTGATATACGCCCGCGTCCGCTATTGGCAATGCGGACGCAGGTCACATGAAGGCGGTACCATGTCTAACAGCGCGACAGCAGCACGGCGCAGCGCAATCTATCTTCTGGATCAGGTTCTGGGCGAAGGTCGCCTGCTGGCCGAGTGTCTGGCGGCGGGCGCAGTGGATCGGTTGGAACCCGAGGATCGCGCGCGTTCCCAGCGACTGGCGTTGGAAACACTGCGTGGGCTGGAACGGGCCGACCGCCTGCTGGCCAACCACCTGAACCGAACACCCGCTCTGACGGTCCACAACGCGCTGAGACTGGGTGCGGTCGAGCTTTGCAACGGCGAAGCCGCCCATGGCGTCGTCAATTCCATGGTCGAGATCGTCAGCCGTTCGCGCAAGCATGGTCGCCTCAAGGGGTTGGTGAATGCCGTTCTGCGCAAGGTTGCGGCAGAAGGCCCCGAGGCGTGGCCGAAGATGCGCGTTCCGCGTTTGCCGGACTGGTTGCGTGAACCGCTGATCGCAGCGTGGGGCACGGATGCCGTTACCGGAATGGAGCAGGCACATTTCGCGGGTGCGCCACTGGACCTTACCTTGAAACCCGGGGCGGAAGGCCCTTCAGGCGAGATCCTTCCGACCGGGTCGGTGCGGTTGCACGATGCGGGTCAGGTCTCGACCCTGCCGGGGTACAAGGCCGGAGACTGGTGGGTGCAGGATGCGGCGGCCGCATTGCCGGTTCGCGTTCTGGCCCCGAAGTCGGGCCAGAAAGTGCTGGATCTGTGTGCGGCGCCGGGTGGGAAAACGATGCAGCTTGCGGCCGCAGGGGCTGATGTCACGGCGCTAGACGTGTCGGAATCACGGATGGAACGGGTGCGCGAGAACCTTGCAAGGACCGGCCTCAGGGCGAAGGTCATCGTGGGCGATGCGCTGGAACACGAAGACCGGTACGACGCGATCCTGCTGGACGCGCCGTGCTCGGCCACGGGTACGATTCGCAGGCATCCTGACTTGCCGTTTGCCAAGGACGGTTCGGAATTCGGCGGCCTGATCGAGCTCCAGACGCGCATGTTGGCCCATGCGTGGGGCTTGCTCAAACCCGGTGGGCGCCTGGCCTATTGCACGTGTTCCCTGCTGCCGGACGAGGGGGAAGTTCAGGTTGAAGAGGCGCTGGGCATGTATTCGGACATGAGCGTGGATCGCGACGCGCTGAACGTACCCGGTGTCGAAACGGATTGGATCACCGAAGAAGGCGGCTTGCGATTGCGACCGGATTATTGGCCGGATCGGGGTGGTATGGACGGGTTCTATATCGCGTGTCTGATCAAATCCGTCTGAACGCACGCTTTTCGGTGACTTGACGATCGGCGCGGTCTATCGTTGGGTCTCAAGCGCCAGCAGAGCGCAAGGGGCAGAGTAACACGCGTCATGTCGAATTCAGACACCATGGCCAGTCGGTGGATGCGGTTTCAGAACCGTTTCTATGCGCGCCTGAGCCAGCGGCAAAAGGCGGTCACAGGGTTTGTTGCGCAACCGGATCCGCGCTCGGTGGGTTCGTTCGCACGTGGCCGGCAACTGGTTGCCGGAAATCTGTTGTTCGCGGGCTATCTGGTCGAGGCCGAAGATACCGGGCTTTGGGACGTCACCGCCCCCAGTGCCGGCTTTGACGAAGAACGTCACGGCTTTGCGTGGCTGGATGATCTGGCGGCGGTCGGAGACATGCGTGCGCGGGAAAAGGCGCAGCGCTGGGTGTGGGGATGGATCGAATCTCATGGCCGCGGGCAAGGGCCCGGCTGGGCGCCTGATCTGACCGGACGTCGGGTGATGCGCTGGATCAACCATGCGCTTTTTCTGCTGCGAGGGGCGGATGAAAAACAAAGCAAACTGTTTTTCCGCTCGCTGGCCCAGCAAACATGGTTCCTGTCCAAACGCTGGCATGCCGCGACCCCGGGACTGCCCCGGTTCGAGGCGCTGGCCGGACTGGTGCAGGCCGGGCTGGCGCTGGAGGGGCTGGAGCGAATGGCCGACCCGGCCCTGCGCGCCCTGGCCGGGGAATGCGACCGTCAGGTGGATGCGCAGGGCGGAATTCCAACCCGCAATCCGGAAGAATTGCTCGAGGTATTCACGCTGCTCAGCTGGACTTCGGCTGCGCTGAATGATCTTGGTCGCGGGACGCCTGCCGCTCAGGCCAATGCGATCAAACGGATCGCGCCGACCCTGCGCAGCCTGCGCCATGCGGATGGGGCCTTGGCGCGGTTCCATGGCGGTGGGCGCGGTGTCGAAGGGCGACTGGAACAGGCCCTTGCGCAAAGCGGCGTCAAGCACAAGGCAGCGACCGAACTGCCAATGGGCTATGCCCGTCTGTCTGCGGCGCGCACCACGGTGATCGTGGATGCCAGCATACCGCCGTCGGGGGCGGCCTCTTACAATGCGCATGCCTCTACTCTGGCGTTCGAGCTGACCTCGGGGCGGCGGCCGCTGATCGTGAATTGCGGGTCGGGGGCCAGTTTCGGGCTGGAATGGCGCCGCGCAGGACGGGCGACGCCGTCGCACTCGACGCTTTGCCTGGATGGGTTCTCAAGCGCCCGGCTGGCCAAACCGGTGCCGGGGCGTGAAGCGCAGGCGCTGGTGGACGCACCACAGGAGGTGCCCGTTGATTTCGAGGATGCGTTCGAGGGCATCCGCTTCATGGCGGGGCACGATGGATACGCAAAGGTCTTTGGTCTGACCCATGCGCGGACCTTTGAGTTGCGATTTGACGGGCGCGAGCTGACGGTCGAGGATATTCTGCTGACGGCGACCGACAAGGCAAAGCGTCAATTTGACAAGGCGATGGACGCTTCGGGCCTCAAAGGCATTGGCTATGACATCCGGTTTCACCTGCATCCGGATGTCGATGCGGCGCTGGATTTGGGCGGGGCGGCAGTGTCGATGGCGCTCAAAAGCGGTGAAATCTGGGTTTTCCGACATGACGGCGTTGGAAAATTGTCCGTCGAGCCAAGCGTTTACCTTGAAAAAGGGCGTTTGAAGCCACGCGCGACAAAACAGATCGTTCTATCCGGGCGCGCAATGGAGTATGCGACGCGCACCCGGTGGACTCTGAGCAAGGCACAGGACACAGCCTATGCCGTGCGCGATACGCACCGGGACGAGCCCGAGTTAGACTGACGCCAAAAGGACCTTTGGACCCATGACCGATCTTCACCCCGTGCGCCGCGCGTTGCTTTCCGTATCCGACAAAACCGGGCTGATCGAGCTGGGCAAGGCGCTGGCCGAACGCGGGGTCGAGCTGCTGTCGACCGGCGGCACGGCCAAGGCGCTACGCGATGCAGGGCTTTCGGTGAAGGATGTCAGCGAGATCACCGGCTTCCCCGAGATGATGGATGGCCGGGTCAAGACCCTGCACCCGATGGTGCATGGCGGGCTGCTGGCCCTGCGCGACAACGACACCCATGTTGCAGCCATGAACGAACACGGCATCGGTGCAATCGATCTGTTGGTTGTGAACCTGTATCCGTTTGAAGCAACCGTGGCCAAAGGCGCAGGTTACGATGAGTGCGTCGAGAATATCGACATCGGCGGTCCGGCGATGATCCGCGCGGCGGCCAAGAACCATGCGTTCGTAAATGTGGTCGTGGATGTTGAAGACTACGAAAAACTGCTGGGCGATATGGATCAGCACGACGGCGCGACCTGTCCGAAATTCCGCCGCAAGCTGGCGCAGAAAGCCTATGCCCGTACCGCCGCCTATGACACGGCAGTGTCCAACTGGCTGGCCGATGCGCTGGAGCTTGAAGCCCCCAAGCGCCGCGCATTTGCCGGTGAATTGAAACAGACCTTGCGCTATGGCGAGAACAGCCATCAGCAGGCTGCGTTCTACACCGACGGCACCAATCGGCCCGGTGTGGCGACCGCGATCCAGCATCAGGGCAAGGAACTGAGCTACAACAACATCAATGACACGGATGCGGCCTTTGAACTGGTGGCCGAGTTTGACCCCACTGAGGGCGCCGCCTGTGCCATCATCAAGCACGCCAACCCCTGTGGCGTGGCAAGGGGTGCAACCCTGCTTGAGGCGTACAAGGCGGCATTCGATTGCGACCGCACCTCGGCCTTTGGCGGGATCGTGGCGTTGAATCAGCCCCTGGACGCCGAAACCGCGCAGGAGATCACCGGGATTTTCACCGAAGTCGTGATCGCTCCCGGCGCATCGGATGAGGCCAAGGCAATCTTTGCCGCCAAGAAAAACCTGCGCCTGCTGACAACCGAAGCTTTGCCGGATGTGGCCGCCGGCGGGAAAACCGTGCGTCAGGTGGCTGGCGGGTTGCTGGTGCAGGACAAGGACAACGGCTTTGTCGGCTTGGATGATCTGAAGGTTGTGACCAAGAAGGCCCCTACCGACGAACAGATGCGTGACCTTTTGTTCGCGTGGAAAGTGGCCAAACACGTCAAATCCAACGCCATCGTCTATGTCAAAGACGGCGCCACCGTCGGCGTCGGCGCGGGCCAGATGAGCCGTGTGGACTCGGCCCTGATCGCCGCCAAGAAAGCCGAGCGCATGGCCGACGCGCTGGGCTTGGCCCAACCGTTGACCATCGGCTCTGCCGTGGCCTCGGACGCGTTCTTCCCCTTCCCTGACGGGCTGATGGAAGCGGCCGAGGCAGGTGCAACCTGCGTCATTCAACCGGGCGGATCCATGCGGGATGACGAAGTGATCGCCGCTGCGGATGAGGCCGGATTGGCCATGGTCTTCACCGGCATGCGCCATTTCCGTCACTGATGCGGTCACGCCTGCTTCTCTGGGCGGCCCTGGCCGCCTTTGCGATCGACCAGATCAGCAAATATCTGGTCGTTCATGTCATGCGCGTGGCCGATCAGCCCGGCGGCATTAATGTTGTGCCACCGCTTCTGGTGTTCAAATACGGCGAGAACCGGGGAATCAATTTCGGCCTGTTCCAAGGAAATTCGGAGGCTGCGCGCTGGATTCTGATCGGTATTTCCGTGGCGATCTGTGTCGGCGTGCTTGTCTGGCTCAGCCGCGCAGCCCATTCGGGGCTGACGCTGTTTTGCGGTGGCCTGCTGATCGGCGGTGCGCTGGCGAATGTGGTGGATCGGGTTCTTTACGGCTTTGTTCTGGATTTCCTGAACATGTCCTGTTGCGGCATCAACAATCCGTTTGTTTTCAACCTCGCAGATGTCTTCATATTTGCAGGAGCCTTCGGGCTGGTGCTGTTTGACGGCAAAAAGGCCTCGTGACGCGCGGAATGATATGCGATAAAAGCGCCTGAAACAGGCTGGAGACACCAATGCGGATGCCGCGCGCCCTATTTGTTTTGACTGTTGCCGCTGCGGTTGCGGCGTGTTCGAATCCCGGTCTGCGGGATCTGGCGCCTCCAGGCCCGGGGCCGGATGAGTTTTCTGTGTTGCCGGTCAAGCCGCTGACCCAACCTCAGGACTATGCGTTCTTGCCTGCACCCACGCCGGGTGGCGCGAACCTGACGGATCCGAACCCAAATGCCGATGCGGTGGCTGCGCTGGGCGGCAATGCTGCAGCGCTGAATCCGAACGCGGCTGTGCCATCCTCGGATGCAGCGCTTGTCACGGCTTCCAGTCGATATGGTGTTTCTCCCGATGCGCGGCAGGTGGTCGAGGCTGATGACGCCGCGTTCCGCAAACGCCGGGGGCGCTGGACCGGCCTGCGTCTGTTCCCGGTCGACCGCTATGGTCAGGTTTACGAAAAACAATCGATCGATCCGTTCGCGGAAACGGAAGCCGCCCGTCGGGCCGGGATCGAAACCCCTTCTTCGCCGCCGGGTGAATAATTCTTAACTTTCCGTCATCGGGCTTGAACCCGGGCCACGTCACCGTAGTTTGAATACCAGAAACGAAACGGAGGATGCCCTATGGTTCGGGCCCTGGCCTTGTCGGCTGCCCTGATCGCTGCCGCCCCGGTATTTGCCGAGGACGGGAAAGAAGCGGTCACCACATTCACATTGGACAACGGCATGGATGTCGTCGTGGTCGAAGACCACCGTGCCCCGGTCGTGCAGCATATGGTCTGGTACCGGGCCGGATCCGCTGATGAGCCGATCGGATCATCCGGCGTGGCGCATTTCCTGGAACACCTGCTGTTCAAAGGCACCGACACGCTGGCCCCGGGAGAGTTCTCTGCCACCGTTGCTGCCAATGGCGGCAACGACAACGCCTTCACCTCGTATGACTACACCGCCTATTTTCAGCGTGTCGCCGCCGACAGGCTTGAGCTGATGATGCGGATGGAATCCGACCGGATGCGGAACCTCCGGCTGAGCGAAGAGGACATTCTGACCGAACGCGACGTGATTCTCGAGGAACGCAACCAGCGCACCGAAAACAACCCGCGCGCCCTGTTCGGCGAACAGATGAGCGCGGCCCAGTATCTGAACCACCGCTACGGCGTGCCGATCATCGGCTGGATGCACGAGATGGAGGATCTGGACATGGAGGACGCGCTGTCGTTCTACCAGACCCATTATGCGCCCAACAACGCCATTCTGGTGGTCACGGGCGATGTCGATCCCGCTGAAGTCCGCTCGCTTGCCGATCAGTATTACGGTGTGATTCCCGCCAACCCGGACCTGCCCGAGCGGGTTCGGTCCCAAGAGCCGCCGCAAACGGCCGAGCGTCGCCTGACCTTCAAAGACCCGCGCGTGGCCCAGCCTTACGTTCAGCGCAGCTATCTGGCCCCGGAACGCGATCCGGGCGAACAGGAAAAAGCGGCGGCTCTGTTTCTGCTGGCCGAGTTGCTGGGCGGCAGCACGACGTCTTACCTGAACGAAAAGTTGCAGTTTGATCAGCAAAAGGCCGTCTATGCCGGAGCGTTCTATCGCGGTGTTTCGCTGGATGACACGACCTTTGATCTGATCGTCGTTCCGTCCGAGGGTGTTTCCCTGCAAGAGGCCGAAGACGCCATGGACCAGGCCGTGGCCGACTTCATCGCCGAAGGTGTGAACGAAGACGATCTTGAGCGCATCAAGATGCAGCTGCGCGCCGCCCAGACCTATGCGCGCGACAACGTGGACGGCATCGGCAACCGCTATGGCCGGGCCCTGACCAGCGGCCTGACGGTCGAAGATGTTCAGGCCTGGCCCGAGATCCTTCAGGCCGTGACCGGAGATGAGATCATCGCCGCGGCCCGCGAAGTTCTGCAACCCGAGGCATCGGTCACAGGCTGGCTGATGCGCGATGACGAGGTGACGCAATGAAACGGTTTGTTGCAACGCTGATTGCCTGCCTGGTCGCCCTGCCGGCTTTGGCCGAGATCCAGATCGAAGAAGTGACCTCGCCCGGTGGTATCAAAGCCTGGCTGGTCGAGGATCATTCCATCCCATTCACCGCGCTGGAGTTGCGGTTCCGTGGTGGCACGTCGCTGGACGACCCTGACAAACGCGGCGCGGTCAACCTGATGAGCGGGCTGATCGAAGAAGGCGCGGGCGACATGGATGCGCGGACCTATGCCCGCGAGCTGGAGGCTCTGGCGGCTTCGTTCCGATACAATGCCGGCGACGATTCAGTTTCGATTTCCGCGCGTTTTCTGTCCGAAAACCGGGATGAAGTGGTCGATTTGCTGCGCACGACGATCCACGAACCGCGTTTTGATCAGGATGCGGTTGACCGCGTGCGCGCGCAGGTTTTGTCGGGCCTGCGCTCGGACCAGACTGACCCGAACGAACTCGCAGGCCTCACCTTTGCGCAGATGGCCTACGGCGATCACCCCTACGGATCCGAGGGGAAAGGCACCATCGAAAGCGTCTCGGCCCTGACCCGCGATGACGTGGTCGCGGCTTACAAAGGCGTGTTCGCCAAGGATCGTCTGTACGTGGGGGCCGTCGGCGATATCACGGCTGAGGAACTGGGTACCCTGCTTGATACCCTGCTTGGCGACTTGCCGGACACCGGCAAGCCCATCCCGGGCAAGGCCCAGGTGAACATTCCCGGCGGCGTCAGTGTTGTCGAATTCGACACGCCTCAGTCCGTGGCCTTGTTCGGTCAGGCCGGGATTGATCGGGATGACCCGGATTTCTTTGCGGCCTTCGTTCTGAACCACATTCTTGGCGGGGGCGGGTTTGAAAGCCGGCTGATGCAGGAGGTGCGCGAAAAGCGCGGCCTGACCTATGGGGTCGGGACCTATCTGGTGCCCAAGGATCTGGCTTCGGTCTATCTCGGGTCCGTGTCCTCGGCCAATGACCGTATCGCCGAAGCCGTCGACGTAATTCGCGATGAATGGGCGCGCGCGGCCACCGAGGGTGTGACGCAAGAGGAACTTGACGACGCCAAGACCTATCTGACCGGCGCCTATCCGCTGCGGTTCGATGGCAATGGTCAGATTGCCTCGATCATGGTCGGAATGCAGATGGAAGGCCTGCCGATCGACTATATCACCACCCGCAATGACAAGGTGAACGCGGTGACATTGGAAGATGTCAACCGCGTTGCTGCCGAACTGCTTGACCCGGACGGTCTGCACTTTGTCGTCGTTGGCAAGCCGGTGGGCCTGGAAACAACGAACTGAACCTTTCGGGGGTAAGCTGCGGCTTACCCCTTTTTCATGCTGCGCAGCATGTCTCCCATCATCTGGCCGAACTGGCCCGAGCCGCGCTGATACAACGCCCCGTCCACCGCCAGAACCGTACCGCTGATATAGCTGGCCATGTCCGAGGCCAGAAACAGGCAGGCATTGGCTACGTCCTGCGGGGTGCCCCAGCGGCCCAGCGGCACGTCCCGGCGCAGCTGCTCGCCCGCGTCTGGGGTGGGGGCCAGCCGTTTCGCGCCTTCGGTGCCCTCGATGAAGCCCGGCACCACCGAGTTCACCCGGATGCCTTCCACACCCCATTCCATCGACAGGGTGCGGGTGATCTGATCGACGCCCGCCTTGGCGGCACAGACATGGGCCTGGCCCTCGTAGGGCAGGTAGGATTGCGGCGCCGAGATGTTGATGATGTTGCCGCCGGGCCGTTTCAGATAGGGATAGGCGCCTTTCAGCACATGCACGGTGCCCATCAGGTCGATTTCGACCACGGTGCGGAAGGCGTTGGCCGACATTTCCGCCATCAGCGCCGGGAAGTTGCCCGCCGCCCCCGAAACCAGCACGTCGAAATCACCGAGCGCCGCGTGGAACTGTTTCAGCCCCTCCGCGACCGCCTCGGCATCACGCACGTCAAAGGCCGCGCCGATCGCCTCGGCCGCGCCTGCCGCCTTCAGCGCAGCGACGGTGTCATCCACCTTGTCCTGCGAGCGGCTGGCCACGGCCAGTTTCGCGCCCGAGGCCGCGAAGGCCTCGGCGATGCCCCGGTTGATGCCACTGGTGCCACCGATGACGATGACGGTTTTTCCCGAAAAATCCATGTAGGCCTCCCTTGGCGGGAGCCCTACTCGCCGTAGGGCACCCAGATGTTTTTCACTTCGGTCGAAGCCTGAAGGAAGCGGCGGGAATGGTCCATGCCCCAATCGAATGCCGTCGCGTTATTCACCCAGGTCCGTTTCAGGTTCCCGGCCGAGACGACCTCGATCTGCGCCGACAGGTCCGTCGATGAGAACGACCACACCGCGTCCACGTTCAGGTGCGAGGCCAGCGGTTTGGCCAGTTCCGCGTGGCTGCCCGTCAGGATGTTGACCACGCCTGCGGGCACGTCCGAGGTGTCCAGCACCTGATAGAAATCGGTCGCCGCCAGCGGGTAGGGCTCGGACGCCACCAGAACCACCCGGTTGCCCATCGCGATCGCCGGGGCCATGGCCGAGACCAGACCCAGCAGCGGCGCCTCGTCGGCGCACAGCGCGCCGATCACGCCCACCGGTTCCTTCATCGCAATCGCCACGCCCCGGATCGGAACGCCATGCACCTGGCCGTCATACTTGTCGGCCCAGGCGGCGGCGGTGAACAGGCGCTGGATCGCGGCGTCGACCTCTTTCGCACCGTCCTTGCGACCGGTCATGGCGTCGATACGCGCGGCGAACTCGTCAGCACGGGCCGACAGGTTCTCGCCGATGTAATACAGGATCTGCGCGCGCAGATGGCCGGTGGTCTTGGACCAGCCCTTGGCCCCCGCCGCGGCCTCAACCGCGTTGCGCACGTCCTTGCGGTTGGCCAGACCCACATGGCCCAGCAGGCCCGCCTTGCCCCAGACCGGTTTCGAATATCCACCATCGGGTCGCGCCTGCTTGCCGCCGACATACATCTTGGCGGTGCGATCAATCGGGTCGATCGGTGCCCCTTCGCCCATGGCTGCCTCGACCTTTGTCAGCGGCTTGGCCTTGCCCTTAGGTCTGGTATACGCGGCCAGCCCTTCCCAGCCGCCTTCGCGGCCAAAGCCGCTTTCGCGCACGCCGCCAAAGCCCGCGGCCGCGTCGAACAGGTTGGTGGCATTGACCCAGACCACGCCCGCGACCAGCTTGGGTGCGATGTCCAGCGCAAGGTTGACGTTTTCGGTCCAGACCGTGGCCGCCAATCCATAACGGGTGTTGTTGGCCAGCTCGACCGCCTCGGCCGGGGTGCGGAAGGTCGACGAGACCAGAACCGGGCCGAATATCTCCTCCTGCATCAACGGGTCCGAGGTTTCGAGCCCGGTGATCAGCGTCGGCGGGTAGTAGCAGCCATTTGCGGGCAATTCGCAGGCAGCCTGATGCACATGGCCCACCGTATTGCTGTCGACCATGGAGGTGATCGTCTGCAACTGAACCGGATCCACCACGGCACCCACGTCGATGCATTTGTCCAGCGGGTTGCCGATGCGCAGCGTGTCCATGCGGGCGCGCAGCTTGGCATAGAAGCGCTCGGCAATGCCCTCTTGCACCAACAGGCGCGAGCCCGCGCAGCAGACCTGGCCCTGATTGAACCAGATCGCATCGACCAGACCTTCGATGGCACTGTCGATATCGGCATCGTCGAAGACGATATAGGGCGACTTGCCGCCCAGCTCGAGCGTGAGGGACTTGCCCGACCCGGCGGTGGCCTCGCGGATGCGGCGACCCACTACCGTCGAGCCGGTAAAGGCGATCTTGTCCACGTCTGCGGCCACGATCATCTCGCCCACCGCGCCGTCGCCGGTGACGATGTTGACCACGCCCTTGGGCAGGCCAGCCTGCATGCAGATATCGGCAAACAGCAGCGCTGTCAGCGAGGTGTATTCGGCCGGTTTCAGAACCACCGTGTTGCCCATGGCCAACGCTGGGGCCACTTTCCACGCCAGCATCAGCAGCGGGAAGTTCCACGGGATGATCTGGCCGCAGACCCCCAGCGCCTGTGCGTCGGGCAGCTCGGTTTCCATCAGCTGGGCCATTCCCGCGTGATAGTAGAAATGCCGCTGCACCAGCGGAATGTCGATGTCGCGCGATTCCCGGATCGGCTTGCCGTTGTCCAGCGTTTCCAGCACTGCGAACAGGCGGGCATGCTTCTGTATCAGCCGCGCGATGGCATAGAGGTATCGGGCGCGGGCGGGGCCGCCCAGCTTTTCCCATTTGGGCTGGGCCTTGCGGGCGGCGGCAACGGCGGCGTCCACATCGGCCTGTGTGGCCTGGGTCAGCTTGGCCAGAACCTCGCCCGTGGCCGGGTTGCGGCTTTCAAACCCTTTGCCGGGCTTGGTGAAGGTGCCGTCGATGAAATGGCCGAACGTGTCGCCCTGATCGACCAGCCATGCCAGGGCCTCGGCGGCGCTTTCCGGGGCGGGTCCGTATTCCATGGTCTCGAAAATCTCTTTGACTGTCATTTTTCCTGTCCTCAGCCCATCGGGTGCCGGTAGCCGGCCGAGTATGCCCCGGTGACGAAATGTTCCAACTGCCGCTCGATATCGCCCAGCAGGGACGACGCGCCGAACCGGAACAGGTCGGGTTGCAGCCAGCGGTCGCCCAGCTCGTCCTTGATCAGCGACAGGTAGACCAGCGCATCCTTGGCCTTGGAAATCCCGCCCGCGGGCTTGTAGCCCACGCGATAGCCGGTGCGGTCATAATAGTCACGGATCGCGCGGATCATCACCAGCGACACGGGCAGGGTGGCGTTGACGCTTTCCTTGCCGGTCGAGGTCTTGATGAAATCGGCCCCCGCCATCATGCAGACCAGCGAGGCACGCGCCACGTTACGCAGGCTGCCCAGCTCGCCCGTGGCCAGGATGGCCTTTACATGCGCCTCGCCGCAGGCGTCGCGGAATGCCTTCATCTCGTCATAGAGCGCCTGCCAGTCGCCTTTCAGCACATGGCGGCGCGAGATCACGATATCGATCTCTTCGGCCCCGGCCTTCACGCTTTCCTCGATCTCGGCCACGCGCAGGTGAAAGGGCGACAGGCCCGCCGGAAAGCCGGTGGAGACGGCCGCGACCGGAATGCCGGTGCCTGTCAGCGCATCCACCGCCGTTTCGATCATGTCGTGATAGACACAGACCGCGCCGGTGGTGATCGGTGGCATGTCCAGCGCCTTCAGCAGTTCGGGCGACACGGGCTGCCGGGCCTTGGAGCACAGGCGGCGCACGCGGCCCTCGGTGTCATCGCCCGACAGGGTGGTCAGGTCGATCATGGTGATTGCCTTCAGCAGCCACGCGGCCTGATGTTCCTTTTTCACCGACCGGCGCCCGGGCAGGGTCGCGGCCCGGCGCTCAATGGCCGAGGTGTTGGCGTGCACGGCGCGCACCCAGTCCAGGTCCAGATCCATGCCGGGATTCCGGGCTTCGGTCACTTGCGGCAGATGCGCGGTGCGCACGGGGCTTTCTGAGCTCTGCGTATCCATTGTCACGTCCTTTGGGAGGTTTGCGACAAAATCGCACGGGAGACCGGGGAATGGAAGATGCAGGCGGGCAATGTTTGGATAATTTTTGACCAAATGGACAAAATGCAACCGCTTTCTTGCGAATAATTCGCATTAGCGTTGACTTACTTGCGAATGGTTCTCATATTCAGTTCGAACGAGAAGCAAAAACTGAGGTAGAAGATGATTCGCCGGAATTTTCTTGCGGTATTGGCGCTGGCCTTTTCCCTGCCGGTCACGGCCTGGGCCGATGCACCCCTCAAGGTTGTGGCCACGACGGGCATGATTGCTGACGCGGCACGTCAGGTCGGTGGTGATCAGGTAGACGTCAAGGGGCTGATGGGGCCGGGCGTCGACCCGCATGCCTATCGTCAGACCCGCAGCGATATCGTGGCGATGACGCGTGCGGATCTGATCCTGTGGCATGGTTTGTACCTCGAGGCGCAGATGGAAGATTTCTTCCATGACCTTGAACGCAAGCGAACCGTAGTTGCAGTTGCCGAAGGTATCGACACGTCGAAGCTGCGCGCCCATGACGATTACGCCGACAAATATGATCCGCATGTTTGGATGACGCCCGAGTTGTGGCGGGACGTGGTACTTGAAGTGCAGGCAGCCCTCACCGAGGTGCGTCCTGAAGCGGCCGAGGTTTTTGCAGCGAATGCGCAGGCACATCTGGCAGATATCGATCGTCTGACAGCCTATGCAGATCAAGTTCTGGCGTCCGTTCCCGACAACAACAAGGTTCTTGTAACCGCCCATGATGCCTTTGGTTATTTTGGTGAAAGTTTCGGGTTCGAGGTTCTGGGAATTCAGGGCATCTCGACCCAGTCCGAGGCGGGACTGAACCGGATAGGCGAATTGGTCGATCTGCTGGTTGACCGCAAGATCACGGCTGTTTTCGTCGAAAGCTCGGTCTCGGATCGTTCGATCCGCGCGCTGATCGAGGGCGCGGCCGCCAAGGGTCATGAAGTGCACGTGGGGGGCGAGTTGTTCTCGGACGCCATGGGTGAAGAAGGAACCTATGAAGGTACCTATCTTGGTATGCTGGACCATAACATCACGGTCATTGCCAGTGCTTTGGGTGGCGATGTGCCAGATCGTGGCATGGACGGAAAACTGTCGGCGGGGTTTTGATCGATGCTGGGCCTGATCAGCAATGAAGGCGTGACCGTGGGTGACAAGGGGTTGGCCGACAGCCCCCTTGCCCTGCGCGGCCTGACGGTTTCATACGGGCAGAAACCTGCGGTGTTTTCAGTCGACATGACCGTACAGCCCGGGGCGATGACGGCGATCATCGGGCCGAACGGGGCCGGGAAATCCACATTGCTCAAGGCGGCGCTTGGCATCGTTTCCCCTTTGTCAGGTCAAGTGACCGTGTTTGGCCAGCCATTGGACACGCAGCGCGCGCGCATTGCCTATGTTCCTCAGCGTGCCAGCGTGGATTGGGATTTTCCAACGCGTGTCATCGACGTGGTTCTGATGGGCCTGTCGCGCGAACTTGGCTTGCTGGGCCGCTTGCGTGCCCGCCACAAGGCGTGCGCGATGGATTGTTTGCACCGTGTGGGAATGCGGGATTTCGCGGATCGCCAGATCGGGCAGCTGTCCGGCGGGCAGCAACAACGTGTCTTTCTGGCGCGCGCGCTGGCGCAGGGCGCGGATCTGTATCTTCTGGACGAACCTTTTGCAGGTGTCGATGCCGCCACCGAGAAAGCCATCATCTCGGTGCTGAAATCCCTGAAAGAGGCGGGCAAGACGGTTGTCGTGGTGCATCACGACCTTGCGACCGTGACCGATTATTTCGACCATGTCTTCCTGATCAACACCCGCAAGGTGGCCGAGGGACCAGTGGCCGAGGCCTTCACGGCGGAAACCTTGCAATCAGCATATGGGGGTCGACTGGCAACCGCGCAGATCGATCAGATATCGCGCGCGCTGGGGTAACGCATGCTTTGGGATGCTCTGACCCTGCAACTTGGCTACAACGCCACGCTGGTCGCCATCGGTGCAACCTTGCTGGGTGTTTCAGCCGGTGTGACGGGGACGTTTCTGTTTCTGCGCAAGCGCGCCTTGGTCAGTGACGCAATCAGCCACGCAACCCTGCCGGGCGTCTGTCTGGCTTTCATGGTATTGGTCGCACTGGGAGGAGACGGGCGCAACCTGCTGGGCCTGTTGGCAGGATCGGCCATCTCGGCCTGGATCGGCCTTCTCTGCATGAACTGGCTGACGCGTCACACGCGTTTGGCCGAAGATGCCGCCATCGGAGCGGTCCTGTCGGTCTTCTTCGGCTTTGGCATCGTGTTGCTGACGGTCATACAGACGATGGGCGTAGGCCGTCAGGCCGGGCTGGAAGGCTTCCTTTTGGGATCCACTGCCGGGATGCTCTGGGCTGATGCGATGATCATTGCGGTCGGCGGCGCTGCGACGCTGCTGCTGGTCATGATCATTCGTCGCCCGATGATTCTTGTGGCCTTCGATCCTGAATATGCCGCAGCACGCGGGTTGCCGGTGCACAGGATCGATCTGGCCATGATGGGTTTGGTCATGGCCGTGACCGTGGTCGGCCTGAAAATCGTAGGTCTGATTCTGATCGTGGCTTTGCTGATCATTCCCGCCGTGACCGCGCGGTTCTGGTCCGAACGCTCGGACCATGTGGTTCTGCTTGCGGGATTGGCCGGCGGGTTGGCGGGGTACATTGGCGCGGCCATTTCGGCCTCGGCGCCAAACCTTCCGACGGGGCCGATTATCGTTCTGGTCAGCTTTGCCTTTTTTGTCGTGTCTTTGTTTCTGGCACCGATACGTGGCGTTCTGGCGGCGGTGCTGCGCCATTTACGCTTTCAGCGTCGGGTGCATATTCGTCAGGGTCTTTTGGCCTTGGCGCAGGGGCAAAAGATCTACGAGCCCCTGACCCTGCGCTTGCTGCGCCGCGCTGGGCTGGTGCGCGCGGACGGCGTTGCGACCGATATCGGCAAAGCCCGCGCGGCCAAGGCGTTGCGGGACGAAAAGCGCTGGGAAATCGTGCGCGCAGATCAGGCGCATGAGGCAACAGCCGCGCTTTATGACGGGTTACGGGACATCGAAACCGTCCTGACCCGAGACCAGATCGCCGAGATAGACCGCCGCATCGGCGGGCCAATGGGGGTGCCGGTATGAGTGGTGAAGAATTTGTCCCTCTGTCTCTGACACCGTTGCTGATCGGTACGTTTGCGGCCATTGCCTGCGCGTTGCCCGGCAATTTTCTGGTGTTGCGCAAACAGGCATTGATCGGAGACGCTATCAGCCATGTGGTGCTGCCGGGGATCGTCGTGGCGTTTCTGATCACAGGGGCGATATCGACCTGGCCGATGATGCTGGGCGCGGCGGGCGCTGCCGTTGTGGCCGTGGTGCTGATCGAAGCCATTCGCCGATTGGGTCAGATCGAACCGGGGGCCGCCATGGGCGTGGTCTTTACCACCATGTTCGCCGCGGGCGTCCTGCTGCTTGAGCAGACGGATACGTCGACGGTGCATCTGGATGTGGAACATGCGCTTTACGGCAATCTCGAAAGCCTGATCTGGCTGGACGCCACCGGATGGTCGTCCTTGCTGGACACAGAGGCGCTGTCCGGGCTGCCCCCGGAATTACCCCGCATAGCGCTGACACTGCTCGGTGTGTCTTTGTTCACCTGGCTGTTCTGGCGGCCGCTGAAGATCTCTACCTTCGACGAAGGCTTTGCCCGGACCATTGGCATTCGCACCGGCGTTCTGGGCATGGCATTGGTCATCACCGCGGCCATCGCGGCGGTGGCGGCCTTTGACGCGGTGGGCTCGATCATCGTGATCGCCATGTTCATCTGCCCGCCTGCCGCGGCGCGGATGTTGACCAACCGGCTGGAAGCGCAGATCGCCTGGAGCGTTGTGTTCGCCATTGCCTCGGCGGTGTCGGGCTATGTGCTGGCAGGTTATGGCCCGCTGTGGCTGGGCGGCGCGGATGCCGTCAGCGCGGCGGGTATGATCGCCACGATGTCAGGCCTGATTCTTGCGGCGGCAGCGATGTTCGGACCCTGCCGGGGCAGGATCGGTGCGCGCATATCTGCCTGATCAGGCATCTTCCCGCCACACAGGCCCACACGTCATCGGCCAATCTCTGCCAAGAAACTGAGCCCGAGAATCTTAAGCAGATTTTCCGACAGGTGCGTGATACATGCGGTCTCATAAATTAGCTGAAACACACCACTCACTTGGCGCGTCCGGGTGATCCGGAATGAGTTCTCGTTCGCGGATACCCGGGCGCCCCCTCTCTTTTAGAATCTGCGGTTCAAACCGGTGGCAGAATCGTGCGCTACTATGCTAGGTGTAGGGGTATGGCGCAGGCAAACCCCAATATCGGCGAAAAACGCCCCGTAATTAGGCAGCTCGACGATGCCGCAATCAACCGCATCGCGGCTGGTGAGGTGGTGGAACGACCGGCCTCGGCGGTCAAGGAACTGGTCGAGAATGCAATCGATGCCGGGGCCACGCGGATCGCCATTGATATCGCGGATGGCGGCAAGACCCTGATCCGGGTCACGGATGATGGCTGCGGTATCGCGGCGGAAGATCTGCCGCTGGCCTTGTCCCGCCATGCCACGTCAAAGATTGACGGTTCGGACCTGCTGAACATCCACACTTTCGGCTTTCGGGGCGAGGCGCTGCCATCCTTGGGTGCTGTTGGGCGTCTGACCATCACCAGCCGTGTTCCCGGCGCGGATGCGGCGCAGGTGCACGTCGCGGGTGGCAAGATGGATGCGGTCAAACCCGCCGCCCTGCGCGCGGGGACTGTGGTCGAACTGCGCGATCTGTTCTACGCCACACCGGCCCGCCTGAAATTCATGCGCACGGACCGGGCCGAGGGGCAGGCGATCACCGATATTGTGAAACGGCTGGCCATGGCCGAACCTTCCGTGACATTCGCTCTGCGGGATGTATCCGGCGGCGGAGAGGGTCGCGTGACCTTCCGCGCGGATCGCGAGAACGGAGATCTGTTTGATGCGCTCCACGCCCGACTGGCCCGCGTGATCGGGCGCGAATTCGCAGAAAACGCTTTGCAGATTGATGCCTCGCGTGATGGCATCCGGCTGTACGGCTATGCCGCCCTGCCGACCTACTCGCGGGGGGCTGCCGTAACACAGTATCTTTTCGTCAATGGACGCCCCGTGCGCGACAAGATGCTGACCGGCGCGCTGCGGGCGGCCTATTTCGATTTCCTGAGCCGCGACCGCCACCCGGCTGCGGCGTTGTTCATCGACTGCGACCCCACGCTGGTTGACGTGAACGTCCACCCCGCGAAATCCGAGGTTCGGTTCCGGGATCCCGGCGTCGCGCGGGGGCTGATCGTGTCCAGTCTGCGTCATGCTTTGGCGGAAGCCGGGCACAGGGCATCCTCGACCGTGGCGAATGCGACGCTGGGCGCGATGCGGCCAGAACCTGCACAGCCTGCTCCGGCGCGGGTTTACCAGATGGATCGTCCGTCGCCTGCCGCGCGCACGGCGGCGTATCGCGCGCAGGCTCCGGGTTTTGCCGAGCTGGCCAATGACTATAGCGGCAGCATTGTCGAGCCGACCCCGGTTGCGCAGGTCGCCGAGATGCAGGAGCAGCCTCAGGCGCAGGATCTGCCGCTTGGTGCAGCCCGCGGACAGGTGCACGAGAATTACATCATTGCCCAGACCGCCGATGGCATGGTGATCGTAGATCAACACGCAGCACATGAACGGCTGGTTTATGAGAAGCTGAAAACGCAGATGGCCGAGAATGGCGTCGCGGCGCAGGCCCTGCTGATTCCGGAAATCGTGGAATTGTCCGACGGGGATTGCGCCCGCCTGATGGCCGTCGCAGATGACTTGACGCGCCTTGGCCTGACCATCGAGCCCTTCGGCGGAAGCGCCATTGCCGTACGCGAAACCCCCGCCATTCTGGGCGAAGTCGATGCGCGCGCCATGATCCTCGACATCCTGGATGAACTCGCCGATCAGGGTGAAAGCCAGATGGTGCAGGCAAGGATCGAGGCGATCCTCAGCCGGGTGGCCTGCCATGGGTCGATCCGATCCGGCCGTCGAATGCGGGCCGAGGAAATGAATGCCCTGCTGCGCGAGATGGAGGCGACGCCGCATTCCGGCCAGTGCAACCATGGGCGACCAACCTATGTGGAACTTAAACTCAGCGATATCGAACGCCTGTTCGGACGCAGTTGATCTGGTTTCAAACACGGTTTAAAAAGATAGAAACAAAACGAGAACAAACTGACCCCCATGATCCAGATTGCAGGCACTGAGATGGCGTTGAATGATCCCGTGATACTGACCGTGGGTGGCGTGGTGGCGTTGATTCTGCTGCTGCTGTTCCTTTCGTTGCGGGCGGCCAACCGCTCGGCCCGGATGGCGGAACCTCTGGCGCGGCAGATGGCGCATCTGGGTCAGCATGTTCAGCAACTGGGCCAGGGGCAAGAACAGTTGCGCGGCGGGCTTCAGCATGTCTCAGACACTCAGGCCAACGCGCAGATGCAGGTGATTCAGACGGTCGAGGCGCGTTTGGCTTCGGTCCAGCAACAGATGAATGACCGGTTGGCGGATAATGCGATGAAATCGGCGCGTGCGCTGGCCGAGATGCAGGAACGGATGAAAGAAACGTTGCATGGCTCGTCGAAACAGACGGCGACCTCGCTGACCCAATTGCAGGAACGTCTGGCCGCCATCGACAAGGCACAGGACAATATCACCAAACTGTCAGGCGATGTGCTGTCTTTGCAGGATATCCTGTCAAACAAGCAGAGGCGCGGGATGTTCGGGGAAATCCAGCTGAACGATATCGTGTCCAAGGCGCTGCCCGCTGACAGTTATTCGTTGCAAGCCACTTTGTCGAACGGCAGGCGGGCGGATTGCCTGATTCACTTGCCGAACCCGCCGGGACCGATCGTGATCGACGCAAAGTTCCCGTTGGAGGATTTCGAGGCGTTGGCCGCTGCGCAGACGAAGGCGGATGTCGAGAGATGCCTGCGGGCCTTCGGCGCTGCGGTGAAAGTGCATATCAAGGCGATTTCCGAAAAATACATCCTGGACGGGGAAACCGCGGACGGCGCCTTGATGTTCGTACCTTCCGAGGCGATTTACGCCGAACTGCACGCGCGTCTGCCTGATGTCGTGCGTGAAGGGTTCGCCGCGCGGGTCTGGATCGTGTCCCCGACGACGTGCATGGCCACGCTGAATACCATGCGGGCGATCCTGAAAGACGCGCGTATGCGCGAACAGGCCGGCGCGATCCGCAAAGAGCTGGGGTTGCTGCACAAGGATGTGGACCGCCTGGGTGATCGAGTCTCGAACCTGGATCGTCATTTCGGGCAGGCGGCCAAGGATATCTCGGAAATCAAGATCAGCGCCGAAAAGGCTGGCCGCCGCGCGCAGCGTTTGGACAATTTCGACTTTGAAGAAATCGAGACGAAGGCCGAAAACGGCGTTGTGCCCCTTGCTCGTCACGAAGGTTGAAATCTACTGGATGGACAGGTCCAGATTGTACCCCACGGTTTTTCCGGTATCCCTGTCATTGCCCATCAGATAGACGCGGATCGTATAGTCTCCATCGTCGGGCAGGGTGATCCGAGCCGTATTGCCGTCAATCGACCCGTTATAAATCGCCACACCGTCGCTGCCCGGCGGCAGGATGTTGAAATAGATCACGCCGTTACCATTGGTGTCGCTGACCTGAAGATCGGCAAACATCTCCTGCCCGGCTTTGGCGCCCAGCGAATAGTCGAAGTACTCATCTCCTGAGATGGTTCCGCTGACCATGGTGCCAAAATTGCCGGGCTGAAACTGAACCTCGGCCGACATTTGGGCCGATACGACGGGCGCGACAGCAACGAGAAGGGCGCACACAGCAAGTCTTGCGAACATGATCATTCCTTTCAAACACGCCGCTCGCGGCCCTCGCGGGCAATTTCAGATGCGCAGGAAGGGTTGGAACAGGCGTGGCATCAGCTTGGTGAATTTCAACGGTGCATCCGTAACCGCCAGACAAATGCAGTCTTCCGAGATGTCCGCCACAGGCGTGTGTTCCAAATCCTCGTCCGCGATCTCGACGTCGCCACGGGCGAAGCGATCCACTTCGTCCGAGAATGCGCCCTGAAGCACCATCGTCAATTCTATACCGTTGTGACTATGATCTGGTACAGCCGTTCCGGCTGGAATGAACAGCAACCGGGCCGAGGCCTCGCTTGTGGTCGGCAGAATGGCCTGTTTCACACCCATGCCGATCGGTTTCCATCGGATATCTGAAACCGTACCGCCGACATAATCCTGCAACGGGGCCGGCAATACCGAACAGTTCGGACGCGCCGGTTTGGCCGCTGGCGCACCTTTGGAGATCAACGCCATAGTCGCGGCCAGAGATGTATCACTCATGGCGATGGATACAGTCTGTTCCTCCAGAACATGCCCACCTACGGCATCGTAACTTTCCGCCCGCGCACGGCAATGGTCGCAGAGCGACAGATGCGTCGCGACCATCAGGTCGAATGCCTCGGGCAGACTGCCTGCTGCGTATGCCATCAGCAGGTCATCTGTCAGGTGATGTTTGATCGACTTACTCATCATACTCATCTCAGTTCATTGCATGGCGCAAGCGGTCCAGCGCCAGCCTGATTCGTGATTTGATCGTTCCCAGGGGCAACCCGGTCTGAGACGCAATTTCGCGGTGACTCAGATCACCGAAATACGCCTTTTCGATCAGCTCTCTCTGCGCGTCTGGCAACGCTGTCAAAGCGGTGCGAAGCTGCGCGGTTTCTTGTTGCAGCGCGATGACATCGTCCTGCTCAGGCTCGGCCTCGGGACCCCACCACAATTCTTCGGGTTCGGGGCGGCGTTGCTTTCGCAGAACGTCAATGCGCTTGTTCCGAGCAATCGTGAATACCCAAGTAGCCACTGTTGCCCGCGCCGGGTCGAACAGATGGGCTTTGTGCCACAAGGTCGCCATCACCTCCTGCGCACACTCCTCGGCCATCGTGGCGTCTGATCCTGACTTCATCAGGAACGCCTTGATCCGTGGCGCGAAGTGCTGGAACAGTTCGGCAAATGCCGCCTGGTCCTGCGCGTCGCGGATGCGCCTGACGTGATCCACCCATTCGGTTCTGGTCTCGCGCCCGCCGTTACTTCCGTTCACCCGTCTACCCTTGATGCGTTTCTTTTCGCGCCGAGGCTGAAGGGCGGCCGGTTCAGCCGCAGGTTCGTCCAAGGTCACGGTATCGATCTCGGTAAACATAACCTCATTACGGCGCGTTCCCCAAGCCGGATCACTTTATCGGGACATTATGATCCAAATTGTGCAAATTGCCGTATCAGAATTGCCAGCATCTGAGGGAAATCAGTGCAGTTCAAGGCGTTTACGGGAAGGCCAGAAAGCAGCGGATGACGCAGGAAATAGACCATATCGCGGGTCATACCTATCACGGGCGCAAGGGTG
This sequence comes from Ruegeria sp. HKCCD7559, assembly GCF_013110575.1. Taxonomy (NCBI): domain Bacteria; kingdom Pseudomonadati; phylum Pseudomonadota; class Alphaproteobacteria; order Rhodobacterales; family Roseobacteraceae; genus Ruegeria; species Ruegeria sp. HKCCD7559. The sequence goes on along the minus strand of NZ_WVQU01000007.1, from coordinate 7,108 downwards.
CGATTGAAAACGCATTCCGATACTCGGTCGATTACATCCTGTTGGACCCCGAAGCAGAGCTGGACACCCCTTTGCTGTTTTCGGTTGATCGCGCGAATGTCACGAACTGGCGCACCACCGACCATGGGGGAGAGCCGGGTCACGGGGAAGGGGCCCAGTGGCTCCGCGCGCGATTTGATGAAATGTCGGTGCAACAACCGGCGCGTTTCAAGTTGCTGACGCAACCGCGCGTTTTGGGGCACGTTTTTAATCCCGTCAGTTTTTGGTTCTGTTTTGACGACAGCGATCACCTTTATGCGGTGGTGGCCGAGGTCACCAATACCTATGGCACCCGTCACAGTTACCTGTGTCACAAACCCGATTTCTCGGTCATCGAACCGACTGACAGGGTGGTGGCGGACAAGCTGATGCATGTTTCACCGTTTCAGAAAATCGAAGGCAGCTATACGTTCCGCTTCGACTATCGCGCGGATCGCGTCGGTGTCTGGATTGATTACGGGCGCGCTAATGGTGGGCTGATCGCGACGCTGACCGGCCCGCGGCAACCCCTGACGAACCGCGTGATTCTGTGGTCCTTGCTGAGGCGGCCATTCGGCGCCCGGAGAACCTTTGCACTGATCGTCTGGCAGGCTTTCAGGCTGTGGTTGAAAAAAGCCACCTTTCGCCCGTTTCGTAGGCAACCGGTACCGGACCGGCCGATTTCGCGTGCGCGGAACGAGGGCCGTTGTTTGCGTAAGATCAAAGACTCGCCCCCCGTTCGGTGATTGTGATGGCACAACAACCGCGAACACGAGGAGCTGATGCATGTTGGAAATATCGGCAAGAAAGGTCGCTCAGATTGCCATGATGGGGCGCGAGCTGAACCGGGCAGAAGGTGAAATGCGCGCCTTCATCGAACGTATGAGCGAAGACGAGCAAGCCGAACTGGTTGCCATCATGTGGATCGGCCGCGAAAGCTTTTTCGCCGAGGATCTGGCCGAAGCGATTGCCACTGCCAAGGCCGAGGCCTCGACCCCCTGTGCCGACTACCTGATCGGCACTCCGCACATGTCAGACCACCTTGAGAACGGTCTGGACGCGCTGGGGATATCAGCCGAGGACGTTGAAAACGATCTGATGTGACCTGCCTGCAAAGGGGCGGTTTCTGCGACGGATCGACATTCGCGTTATCTTGATCCGCCACTGAAAAGACATGTCGCGGGCCTGGATCGAAGACTGTAATCAACGCGCCGGTCCAGCCCGAACTTTCCCTCCAATACAGTCTTAACAAACCTTAATGAACCGGTTTGGCAACGTTAAGGCAGCCTTCCCAAATCTGATGTCAGGAAGACAAAGACATTGAGTTCAGGAGGAGAAAGACATGGCACATACACAAACATTCGAAGGCCGGGGTGGCCTGCTTGACGGTCTGTTTTCAAACTATGCAGAAGCAAAGGTCGAGCATTTCCGCCGCCGGATTTTTTCGAAAACCGTGCGGGATCTGGAAAAGCTTGATGACGTACAACTGGCCGACATCGGCATCCAGCGGGATCAGATCAAAAGACGCGCATATGAAAGTGTGTATCACAACAAGCCATACCGGCAGTGATCAAGCATTCAGCGTGAACTGAGACAATCCCCAAAAGCATGTTAGCGAGGTTACCAGAATGTTCGACGTCGTACCGCCCACCAATCAACCGGCTCCGGCCGCCACTGCGCTTTTGCTGTTCGATCGTGCCATGCGAATCCGTTCGATCAGCCCTGATATTGTCCGCGCAGCCCAGCATCTGAATGCTTTGACCGATCATCAGTTGTCCGAGCTGGGCATCAACCGCAGTGATATCGAAGATACCATCCAGCGGTATATCTGAAGTCCGGGTGAGGGAAACCCGAACGAGGACAACATGCGTAAAGTGGAACAATGAAAGCCATTCCAGGCAGTCTGGAATGGCTTTTTTGCATTCAGGCCGTGTGATCGACGATTTGCAGATGTTGGGCCAGCTTTTCGATTTCACCCATCCATCCCTGCACCAGCTTTGGATCGCTGGGGGCCGCGTGAACACCGGCCGGGATGGCGCGGTTCAATACGGCCTCGACCGCAAGTGAGACCGGAATCGACACCAGACGCGCCATCGCCGTGCCGCGCTCGTCGCCCCAGGCATCCATCACATAGGTCTTGTGCCAGACTTCGACGCCTTCTTTCTCGGCCTTCAATCCCACGCACAACACAACACGATCAGGCTCGCCTTCGTCATAGGCGTTTTCCTCCCAGAACTGGTCCGACATCTCTTTCAGACGCGCATCCCCTTCCGGGCCGGACAGGGTTTCGATCTCGGTGAACACATCCGACCACGCATCGGCCCAGCCGTTCAGACGCAAAGTGCCGCGGACGAATTCCTTGACCGGCCAGTGATCCTCGAAATGATACTGCGCCATGAAGGGGATTGAATCGCGGTTCGGATAGACCTCGAAGCTTTCCGGTGTCGGCAGTGGGGCGATGTAGCTGCTGATCGCATCCCAGGGGCGGGCAACGTCCAGCGGCGCGTAATCGCGGATCGATTTCGACGGCGACCGCAGCGCTTTCAACACGCCCAGCGGCGACCAGCTGAATTTATAGCGGAACGGGTTAGGGTTCTTGGGAATGCCGCCGCAATAGGAAATGAAGCTCAGGTGGTTTTCCGGGTCGAAGGCATCGGAGCCGCGGTAGTCGTCGATCAGGGCGTGTGCCATCAGGTGATCGATGCCCGGGTCCAGCCCGACCTCGTTGACCAGTGCGACACCGGCCTCGCGTGCCTTGTCATCCAGCGCGCGCATCTCGGGCGCGATATACGAAGACGAGACGAAATTGGCCTGTTTCGAAATCGCCAGGTCCGCAAGCGGCACATGCCAGTCGCCCGGCAGCATCGAGACGATCACATCGCCCTTCTCCAGTACGGCGCCAAGCGCGTCGATGTCGAAGGCGCGGATGTCGTCGGTCAGGTCTCCGACCTCGGCCCTGGCCTTGTCGACGGTCCGGTTCCACACGGTGACCTTGTGGCCGCCTTCGATCAGGCGACGCAGGCCGGGAATGGCCGAGAGGCCGGTGCCACACCAATGAATGGTCATCGTTCAGAGTCCTTCAATATGCGTTTTGTAAGTTGCTTCTGCCCGACCCCAGACACCGCTGTCCAGATCGGTCAGAGTCAGCAAGGACGGCAGCAGTTGCGCGGCATAGTCTTCCGAGCTTTCGACCGGCAGCATCGACGGCAGGTTGTCGATCGCCATCACGTCCATCACCGGGTCGGTGGCCACGCGCAGGGCGGGTTCTTGCCACGTGGTGGCGCGGTCATAGACGGGCACCGGGTTGTAATCGCTGTCCGGGTCGCAGGCCACGTCACCGATGGCGGTCAGCTTGCGCGGGGCGGTCAATGCCTCGCGCGGGACGAAGACAGGCGTTCCGGGGCGCGCGAAGATGCAGTTCAGGAACAGATCAAGGTCGAGGATTTCCGGGAAAGGCCCACCGCGCGCGGTTTCGGCCATGTCCCACTTGGTGACCGCGACGCCCATCGCCTCACACAGGTCTGCGGCGCCGGTGCCTACACGACCCAAAGCTCCGATGACGATGGCGCGGGGCCGGGGCGCGCCTGTGGCGTCCAATTCTGCCAGAAGTTCGGCGTTCAGCGCGTCCTTGCCGGGATAGACGCCGACAGGGCCGCAGATCTCGCCCCGTTGCTGCGCCGCCCAGGTCTTGAGCGTCACCGCCGCGCCCGCGTAGCCTGCCCAATAGCCGAATGCGGCGACCCGGCGACCATCTTCATCCACAAGGTATTCCAGATCATATAGCGTGCCGCCGCCCGCCTTGAACCGTTCCAGCAGAGCCCGGCCCGAATGCTGGCCCTTGAAGGCATGGCCGAACATGATGTGGCGGTGGGGCAGGGGTGTACCGTCTTCGGGCAGTTCCTTGAGGCCGAAGATGATCGCGTCCAGCGGGGCCTCGGGCCAGGAATTCTCGGGCGCGATCTCGCAGCCTGCTTCCGTGTAGCCGTCCAGTGGAATGGCGCGGGCATGGCTTTCCTCGACCGTCACGCGGATGCCGGCCGCGATCAGCGCGGCGGCACCTTCCGGCGTCAGCCCAACCCGTTCTTCGTTCGGGCGCTGTTCTGCCCGGACCCAGAGATGTGTCATCTTATTTCCTTTTGTCAGAGCATTCCGGCAGCACGCACTGCCTGAACCGAAGGGCGTGCCTCCATCGCCTCACGGAAGGCGACGATTTTGGGAAAGGCCGAAACGTCCACGCCATCGCCTTCCAGCCAGCTGCACACCACATACAGATAGGCATCGGCCAGCGAGAACGCCTCGCCCAGCACAAATGGACCACGCAGGCCGTTCGACGAGATATAATCGCAGGACGCGGTCATCGTCTGCGCGACCTTGTCTTTCATGTCTTTCCAGCTGGATTTCTTGTCGGCCCAGCGGTGCCCGCGCAGCTTGTGCGCGTGGTTCACATGCATGGTCGAGGCAAGGTAGAACATCACTTCGCGCATCCGGGCAGCCATCACCGGATCAGCCGGCACCAGCCCGGCCTCGGGGGCCTTGGCCGCAACGAATTCCAGCAGGGCTCCGGTTTCAGTCAGGATGCCGCCATCCACCACCAGCGCCGGAACGCGGCCTTTGGGGTTTATTTGCTTGTAAGCTGGTTTCGTCTGTTCGCCCCCGGAGAAGTCGAGTTTGATCGCTTCGTATTCCAGCCCGGCCTCTTCCAGTGCGATCGCGACAGCGACCGAGATGGTTCGGGGTGCATAGTAGAGCTGCATCAGGCGTCTCCGATCTGGTTACAGGTGGGTCTGCGCGAACTGCCGATCAGGGGCTTCCAGATGCGGAACGGCATTGAAAAGAACCGGGCTCAGCTGAGCGCCAATCGGATGCAGACGATGCATCGACGTGTTCATGATGGCAAGGGCCACCCGTGCCATTGACGGGATATCCAACCCCATCGCCTGCCGCACCACCATCGAAATCAACCCGCCCGAGGTCACGACGATGGCCGGTCCGCCCTCGGTCCCGATCTCGTGCAGCGCGTCGCGCACGCGCGTCTCGAATTCTTCGAAGGTTTCCGGCGGGTTCTTGATTTCGCCATTGGCCCAGGCCGCAAATGTTCTGGGCAGGTGTTCGACGAAACCTTCGCGGTCGGTGGGGATCGCGACGCCGTGTTGGTCCTCGAACAGTTGCGCCAGCGTGAAATACTCGATCTCGTTCAGTCGCGCGTCACGGATTGGATCGTGCAATCCCATGCTGTCCGCTGTCTCGGCGTGACGGGTCAGGGTGCCGCAATAGACCCGGGCATAGTGGCTGCGGGTGTCGCGCAGATGCGCCCCCAGCCAACGCGCCTGCTGATGCCCCAAGTCGCTGAGCCTGTCATAACTTGCCTCGTCCCGCGCCGTTGTGTTTGCCTGCCCGTGACGCACCAATGTGATATGTGACATGTCGGTCCCTCTTGCGCCGAAGTCTTAGGGCAGGTTCCCCTCTGGTGCCAGAGGGGTTTCACGCCTGTCGAAAAAAACCTCGCTCCTTTTCTGTTTCTGGCTATGGTTCGCCCCGAACAAACCTTCGGAGGGGTATATGACCGTCGATCACACGCGTTTTCTGACCGACCTGCATAAGTTGCGTACATTCGGTGCCGCGGGAGTGGGCAAGGGGGTTGTCCGCCCTGCCTATTCCGACGCGGATATCGCTGCGCGCCAGTGGCTTGCCGGACGTATGCGTGAAGCGGGCCTGACTCCGCAGTTTGACCCGGTGGGAAACCTGTTCGGATTGGCGTCCGGCCCTTCGCTGTTGATGGGATCACATTCCGACAGTCAGCCCGAAGGCGGCTGGCTGGACGGCGCCCTTGGCGTCATCGCCGCACTGGAAGTTGCACGTTCCGTCGACCGTCCCATTTCAGTTGTCAGCTTTCAGGACGAAGAGGGGCGGTTTGGCGTGACCACAGGTTCTGCTGTCTGGTCGGGCGGGTTGTCTCTGGAAAAAGCCGATGTGTTGACCGATGGGGCGGGCGTCAGCTTTGGCCAGGCCCGATCGTCCATGGCAGATCTGTCCCAGGGATTCGTGGACCCGTCCCGTTTCAATGGCTTCATAGAGATGCATATCGAACAGGGCCCCTCACTGGACGCGTCCGGAGACCAAATCGGAGTCGTCACCGATATCGTTGGCATCCGCGATATGTCGATCACATTCGAAGGTCAGCAGAACCACGCCGGCACCACCCCCATGCACCTGCGCCGCGACGCCTTTCAGGCCCTGTCCCTGTTCAACACCCGGCTCAATGAGAGGTTTCGCAATGTCGTCACGCCGCAGACGGTCTGGACCATCGGGCGGGTCAACCTGCATCCAAACGCTTCGTCCATCGTGCCGGGACGGGTTCGGTTCTCGATGCAATGGCGCGATGCTGATGCAGACCGTTTGGCCCGGATGGAGGAGATCATTCGGGCGACAGCACAAGAAACCGCTGAGCAAATGGGGGTGAGCTTGGATTACGGCCCCATGCTGGGGCTGGATCCCGTTGCCATGGATCCGACCTTGCGCTGCGCTCTTGAACGCGGTGCAGAACAGGTCGCACCGGGTCGGTGGCGCAGGATGCCCTCGGGGGCCTTGCACGATGCCACCAATGTGTCTCGCCTGATGCCGGTCGCGATGCTGTTCACGCCCTCGATCGACGGTATCAGCCATGATTTTGCAGAAGATACGGCAGAGGTCGATTTGATTGCCGGGCTCGAAGGTCTGGTGCGTGCGGTGCGGTCCCTCTCTGTCTGAACGTCACTTTGCGCCGAGAAATCCCGAAGAAGGTATGTATCGACGGTGAAATCCTTCCCTCTGGTATCCGGTCGGACGCCAGGGAATTCACGCGATGGAAACAAGGATTGTTGCCTAACGGAAAAAAGTTTCCTATAGGAACATTCATGGTGCATGCGTCTGTATACCGCCTCTTCTACGGATCGGTGTTTCACTAAAAACCGGGTGGAATCATTGCATTCTATGCGGCTTGGGGCAGACTGACGGTTATGCATTTTGACCTTTGGATAATCGGAAGTTGACCGGATCATGACCACACCGAAGCGCACGCCCTTGTATGACCTTCACGTCGAGCTTGGCGGCA
>NZ_WVQU01000006.1:0-223395 GCF_013110575.1 Ruegeria sp. HKCCD7559 | reverse complement strand
TGCGCCTTTGAATGAGATTGTCACAGTCTGCTCCTGTCATTTAGAGCATGCGCTAGCAAAACTAAGCTTGACCTGACAGGTGGGAACAAAGTTTGCGACAGAACCCATGCTCGGGTCAACAACTTGGCAATACCCAAGAAACCGTTTCCCAAAAATTATCGTGTCGCAATCCCCATACCTGCTTTACGTGCAAAAACAGACTATTTTGATCGTTACTTTCGTCATGCCATCAAATTTCAATTAAACTTGATAAGTATCGCTTATCAAATGTGATTGATTTCCCGCCGATTTGCGCGCAGAGTGGCCGCCATGTCACCCGTGTTCTCGCGTCACATATTGCAAATTGCAATCTCGAGCCAGAATCGAGGCTCCTACCGTGACCTGAACGTACGAACCCGGACAAGACGCCGTGATGTTAGGCCCCGACAGCACTCCGCGAAACCGACTGTTCCAGAACCAACGTTAATGGCTGACTCCACATGCCTCGACCTCAAGCCCCTGCCCCGCCGGTTTCAGGTCACAGCTTCAAGGCAAGAAGACATATGGCAGGAATCCACTGCTGAGAACGCCCTGGCATTTGCGACAAGACAACGGCGCCGGATTCGACCGGCGCCTTTTCTCAGACCTTCAAACCAAACCTTACCCGTGGGTAAGATCGTCTTCCTCGGGAAGAGCATCGATGAAAGCAGCTATTGCCGCCTCAAGTTTGCTGCGATCAACACGCGTAAAGTCCAAATCATATCTCAACTCAATTCGACCACTGGATGCCGAGCACTTGGCGATCCCTGCCCGCCCTGATACCTGAAACGTGGTCTTTGCACGTCGTGGTTTATCGGCGCTTTCAACCGGAGCCTTCTTCGCCACGCTTGTTTCCGGCGCGCCCAGAAATGACCTGAGGATAGCAACCTCACGCGCTCCGTCACGGTCCGGCTCGCTCATGACCGCAGCACTCACCTGGCGCACCAAACCGGGCGTTGCATCCAGTTTGCGCTTCAGCTCTACGCCTACGTTGCGCGGAACGTCGTTCGGATGTTTCAGAACCTTGTCCAACATCATCAGCAAACTGGCAAATGACCTAATGTAACTCCGCTTTGTGTAACTGGCGGATTTGAACAGCGTGGACACCGCCTTGTCTACATCCGGGCAATCATTTGCCGGGTCCTCGGCATACGCGCGTGCCAAAGCACCCATTTCCGCAAACGAGATATCCTTGCGGATCAGGTTCTCATCCACCATGCGCCGGTAGCTGCTGTCGAGATCGCCCGCCTCTGAAATTCCCGCTGGAATTCCGGCATAGGACTCATCGCCCGTTTCTTCATATAACGCCCGATAGGCAGACAGGCGCCGCATCCCCTGGATCAGTTCAAATCGTCCATCTGAGCGTCGCTCAAGTCGGATGGGGTTGGACAATCCAATTTCCTGAATTGACGCTTTTAGCTCGTCCAGTTCCGGATCCGGCCCTGGTTTGCGATCCCGCGTCAGCTTTTCAAACAGAATGTCATCCAGTGCTACGCGTTCGGTCACAAGACCTTCGGAACGCAGGCGCACAAGTTCATGCGCAAGACGATCGTTTTCTGCGCGAATGGTTTCTTCCGTCGATTGCTGGTCGCGCAGCGCATCGGCATTTTCCGAAATGGCCGCAGCCATCGGGCCCCGCCGCTTTTCAAGAACCTTGTCCGGAACCTTGCCGACAGGAATGTCATCCATTGCAGGCAGGTCGATATCAAACATTCTGCGCTTGCGGCTCATGCGTCATCCTCCAGCTTGTCCCAGGCAGACAGCATCACTCCCCGGAATTCTTCGTAAACATTGTCGAATGTCGAGCGGGCCCGACGCCAGGTTTCACGGGTCATCTCTCGGTAATCCATCTCGTAAACCGAGCTCAGAAAACGGCCGGATTGTTCGACCGCGCGGGTCATTTCAACAGGGTGCTGGGCGACGTGGTCTCCGAAAACCTTCTGAAACGCGTCGAACATCGCCAGATGCAACGCGTTTCCGGGCTCGTACCGTGTAAGCAGGAATCGCAGCTCGCAGAAGGTTTTGGGAAGACCAATCTTACCCGTGGGTAAGGTTTTGTCGAACCCGTAGGCCAGGTCCTCCAACGCTTCTGCCAGCTGACCTATAAAGGACGTGGTCGAGTCGTATTCCCAGTATCCCGGTCCGGACGGGATGTACAACATGTCTGCCGCGAACACCGCGTTCATGGACTGATACCCAATGGCCGGCGGGCAATCGAACAGAATCAGGTCATAGGCGTCGTCGGGAATTTGATCCAGATACCGGGACACTGCGGCAAAGAAAGACCATTCAGGGTTCAAGTGGCGATACTGTGCCGAGGCAAATTCGACGAAGGCTGCGTTCGCGCAGGAAGGGATCGCATCGATGGTGGACCAAGACGTCCGTCTGATGAAATCGCTGATCCGCAGATCTCCAAGCCCCATATCGGTGATCGCCGGGGGCAATTCCCGGCGGGGCAGGGCGGTGCCGGACTCGGCCGCGGCAGGCCGGTTGTTCATGCGCTCGGTCTCGCGGATCAGGTCACGCGCCATGATCCCCCAGACAGTGTAATCCTCGGCGACATCGGTCAGGCCCATTGAATGGCTCAGCGTGGCCTGCGGGTCGAAGTCAACGACAAGAACACGGTACCCATCAAGCGCGGCGGCATGCGCAAGATGCAATGCCACCGTTGACTTGCCCGCCCCGCCCTTGAAGTTCGCCACGGCTGCACGAATAGCCCGCTTGCCCTCGGGACGCGGCGGCATGAGGGACTTGCGGTTCACCTTGAGCCGCCGCCGCAACTCATTCACCTCTTCCAGGCTGAACCAGCGCTGCCGCCCCTCGGGCTCAACCTCGCCTCCGGGCAGAGACGGATCAGCGGCCAGCTTTCCGCGAAAGGTTGACTGGTTGACCCGGAAGATCAGCTCGGACACTTCCCAGCTCGAAAACCGGCGGAGTGTCTTCTCCATCTCCGGGCTAAAGGTCTGCTGACGAATCCACCCCTGGAGTTTGAGAGATTGATTGCGCAATGCATTCAGGTCTTCGTGCGTGTACATGCCTCATGTCTCTTTGTTTGGAACGTAAATTTATGTTCGTTTCTTATTTACGCCCGATTTGCGCTTTACGCAAAAGAAAATATGATGAAACTCAAATCTTACCCGTGGGTAAGAAAACAAGGCCCTGCAAGGCCATCGCCGATTCGGCAGTGCAGAAGAAGAAGGGTGACGATTCGCAAAACGTCCTCAACCGTATTTAGGGGGGCATTCTTCCAGGACCGGCGACATATAGGGGGACATAACAGGCAAATAAGGGGTCATACAGAATGTCCCCCATCACCAATACTTCACCAGATTTCTTTTATTTTTTGATCTGGATTGGCGCAATTTTCTGACCTGTTTCAGACTCTTCTTGACAGAATCGAAGCTTTGGACGCTAATTAGGCCAAGATGACGAAAAGCGTTGGCAAACAGCGCAAGAACGGCGGGACACACCCGTCTGAGGCAGACAGAGCGGTGAGAACGGGTATGCAGCTGGCTAAACCGGTCGGGCGAAACGCGGCGGCCTTGAAATACGATATACTTTCTGCGCTCACCATATATGCGTTGTCAGGCGACAAGCATCGGCAACGCAGCGTACTTCGTATCATCGCATTGATTACGACACGATATAACTGGCGAAACAACGAAGTATCGATTGGGCGCGAAGAAATTTCGCGCCTTTGGTCAGTGAATGAAAGGACTGTAAAGCGCGAAATGGCCAGATTTCGCGCATTAGGTTGGGTAACGGTCAAACGGCCTGCTGCACGGGGTCGGGTCGCGGTCTATGAAATCGACCTCAAACAGATCATGATCGATACACAGGAGGTCTGGTCGATCATAGGTTCCGATTTCCAGGCCCGGATGAGCGAGGATTCCGAACCCGTTACAAATGTCGTGCCTTTCGCGGCAAAACCCCCGGGGCCTGAAATCAACACCCCCGAAGCCAAGCCCGAGGATGTCTGGTCGCAGGTGCAATCAATCCTTCACGGGCGCGATCCCGAGTTGTGGGCAAGTTGGTTCCAGCATCTGTCCGAGTCGGAAAGGGCAGGGGGGCGCGTCATTTTGGTTGCCCCCTCGCGGTTCATGGCTGATTACATTGCACAGAAGTGGACGGCACGTTTGCTGGCCGCCTATAGCCGCGTCGATCCCAGTATCAGAACGGTTCATGTAAACGCAGCCGATTGAGGCTGTCAGGTGCGCAGCACGGCCCAGCAAAGGATGCATCATGATCAACCGAAATTTTCAACCATTTCGGGTCGAACAGTTCCTGTCCGAGACGGAACACGGGGTGGTCTTCAATTTCTCGGAAAGCGGCGTTCATCCCATGTCGTTGCAGGGATTGGTAGAACTGGCCGGGATTGATCTCGGCGCTCTGCTGAAGACGATGATCGACTATCCGCAAGTCAATGGAAAGCAATCCCTGCGCGACACCGTCGCAGGCTTGTATCCGGGGGCCTCGGCAGATGGGGTATTGGTCACGGTCGGCGCAACCGAAGCGAACACTCTGGTGGCCAACACCTTGTTGGAGCCCGGCGACAATGTTGTGTGTTTCCGACCGACCTATGAACAGATTTCAGGAAACGCCGCCAATCTAGGCAACGAAGTGCGTTGGGTAGATCTGATCGAATCCGAAGAGTGGGCCATAGACGCAGAGGCGCTTGAGCGGGCGGTCGATGACAGGACCCGCATCATCCATGTGGTGAACCCGAACAATCCAACGGGCCGTATTCTGACCGAAGCGGATCGCGCCCGTATCGTTTCGGCTGCCGAGCGCGTTGGCGCCTGGATCGTTTCAGACGAGGTTTATGCCGGAACCGAGCGGGAAGGTGACACAGAAACCCCTTCGTTCTGGGGAAGTACGGACAGGGTTCTTGTGGTGAATTCCATGTCCAAGGCCTATGGGCTTCCGGGGCTGAGGCTGGGATGGCTGGTTGGGCCCGAAGACATCATTCAGCACTGTTGGCGGCGGCACGAATATGCCTCGATCGCGGCATCCATGTTGTCGATGGAGCTGGCGGACAATGCGCTTGCCGAACCGGCACGGTCCAAGTTGAAGGCCCGCGCGCGCCGTCTGATCCGCACGGGGTTCGACGTTCTGACGGAAGAACTGGCGCGGCATCAGGGGGTGTTTTCCGTTGTACCACCTCAGGCGTCGGCCATGTCGTTCGTGCGGTTCAATCTACCGATCGCATCCGAGGCGTTCAGCATGCGCCTGTTGCGCGAAAAAGATGTGCTGGTCATTCCGGGGTCACGGTTCGGGGTCGAGAACCATTTTCGGTTCAGCTCGGCCCTGCCCGAAGATCATCTGCGCAACGGGTTGGCAAAGTTGAATGATCTTACAGGAGACATCCTGAACGGACGCTGAGTGTTTGCCGCCGAACTGGTGCGAGTGGTTCGGTGACATTTCTTTTGCCTTTTTCATACGTGTCGATAGGCTTCGCAAATGGAAGATTCACCTGTGCTTTCCGCCGAAAAACCGCCGCTGGATCACCTGGTCGGGGCCGCAGTGAAAACGCATCGCGCGCTGGCCGGATTGACTCTGGCCGAACTGTCTCAGCGGTCCGGCGTGTCCACGGCGATGATTTCCAAGATCGAGCGCGGTCAGGTGTCAGCCTCACTGGCGACACTTGAGGCCTTGGCCGGCGGAATCGGCGTTCCGCTGATCAACTTCTTTGCCGGCACGGTCGAACGCACGGATGTGTCATTTGTGGCTGCGGGTGAAGGTGTATCCGTGCAACGGTTGGGCACCGGTTTCGGGCACAGTTATAAGCTGATCGGTCGGGCGGAAGCGAAACATGTCAGTTTCGAGAGTTTCAGCGTTACATTGGAAGGTCCGCTGGACGAACGCCCGCTTTACCAACATCAGGGTGTAGAATTCATCCACGTCACCGCCGGCGAGATGGTCTATGGCTGCGGTGAAGCCGCTTATCACATGCGGCCGGGCGACAGTCTGAGTTTTGATTCAAACGCCACTCATGGGCCGTTGGAGTTGAAAACTGACACGGTCAGCTTTGTCACCGTGGTTGCCAAGGCCGTGTCGGGCGACAACTGAAAAACGCCCGGCGACCGGGCCGGGCGTTTGGGAATCAAGGTGATCCGAGAAGAGTCAGAGACCCCATTTCTTGCGGTTTTCCTCGAAGAACCCTTGCGCCTTTTTGACTTCGATCCAGTTGTTTACATAGTTGATCCACACCTGATCGGCCTGTGGCAGGATCATCGCGATGGGTGACGGCGAACGCGGGCCTGCGTTCTTCACGCGTACCACCGGAAATTTCGCCTCGAGGGTCGAACCTTCGATGTTCGACGTAATGAAGACATCCGCGCGTCCTGCGATTACTTCCTGAAAACCGCGGGCCGGGGCCTCGACCACCTTGATTTCTGCGTTCGGGAACCATTCGCGGACGCGCTTTTCGAACGTTGTGCCCAGGGTGGTCGCGACTTTTACTCCGGGCTGGTTGATCGAGTCATAACCGTCGAATTGGTCGGCCTTGTCCTTGGTCGTATAGGGGAAGAGTTCCACCGAAATATAGCTGTCGGAAAAGCCCGCGACCTTCATGCGCGGTGGCGAAATCGATGCCGATCCGGTCAGGTGATACTTGCCTGCCACCACACCGTTGACCAGTGTTTTCCAGTCGGTGGGGACATATTCGACCTCGACCCCCAGATCGGCGGCCAACTCGTTCATGATGTCGATGTCGTACCCTTTGTAGCTGTTGGTTGCAGGGTCGCGGAGCGACATGGGATTCCAATCGCCCGTGGTGCCCACCTTGAGCACGCCGGAATCCAGCACCTCGTTCAGTGCAGATTGCGCCTGCGCAGCGCCTGACAAGACAAGTCCAAGCGCAGCGGCTGCCGCAGCTTTCCAAAATGTGTTCATCGGTTTCTCCCGTTGGTGGCATTTCTACCTTGTGGCCGTATTCTTCATTGATTTAAGCCCAAAGGGAAAGATAACCTCAAGAAAATATTATACTGGGACTAAAAACAGGGGCAGTTCATCTTATGCCAGACGCCGCAATCGAACTTGTGGGCGTGAACAAGTGGTTCGACACGTTTCACGTTCTCAAGGACATCAATCTGACGGTCAACAGCGGCGAAAAGGTGGTGATTTGCGGGCCTTCCGGGTCAGGAAAATCCACCGTTGTGCGATGTATCAACCAGTTGGAAAAACATCAGAAAGGAACCATCCGCGTAGACGGGATCGAGTTGACGGATGACGAGAAATCCGTGGCCAGGATCCGGTCCGAGGTTGGAATGGTGTTCCAGCAGTTCAACCTGTTCCCGCATCTGACCGTTTTGGAAAACCTGACTTTGGGCCCGATCAAGGCGCGCGGTCTCGGCCGCAAAGAGGCAGAGGAAAAAGCACGTCACTATCTGGACCGGGTGCACATTCCCGATCAGGCCGACAAAAAGCCCATTCAGTTGTCGGGTGGTCAGCAGCAACGCGTCGCCATCGCCCGGTCGCTGTGCATGGAGCCGCGTGTGCTGCTGTTTGACGAGCCGACCTCGGCACTGGACCCCGAGATGATCTCGGAAGTGTTGGACGTGATGGTCGAGTTGGCCAATGAGGGGATGACCATGGTGGTTGTCACGCATGAGATGGGGTTTGCCCGAAAGGTGGCCGACAAGATGATCTTCATGGATGCCGGTGAAATCGTCGAAGAAGGCAACCCCGAACATTTCTTCACCAATCCTCAGTCCGATCGGTGTCGCAAATTCCTGTCCCAGATCCTGCAACACTGAGAGCGGCCGATGAAAAAACTTCTTCTCATATTGCCTCTGCTTCTGCTGGCAGGCTGTTCGTCGTCACAGACCTGGGGCTGGTACGTTATCGATCCGACCACGGCCTCGGGGTGGACCAATGTGAAATTCCTGATCTCGGGGATGGGCGCGACGATCCAGATTTCCCTGATCGCCGCCGTTCTGTCGATCGTCATCGGATTGCTGGTCGCCCTGCCGGGATTGTCCGAAAAACGTGGCTGGCGGGTTGTGAACCGGGTTTACGTGGAGTTCATCCGCGCCATTCCCCTGTTGCCGATGCTGTTCTGGGTGTTTTACGGCTTGCCCATCGTGTTTCAGTCGATGGGTCTGAACATCCCCATCGATCCCTTTTGGGGGGCAATCATAACGCTGGCGATTTCAGACAGCGCCTTTACGGCCGAGATCTATCGCGCAGGTATTCAATCCATTGCGCGTGGACAACGCGAGGCGGCGCAGACCATCGGGCTGAACTATGTGCAGACCATGCGCTATGTGATCCTGCCGCAGGCGATCCGGCGCATTCTGCCGCCTTTGGCAAACCAGTTCATCTACATCGTCAAGATGAGCGCCTTTGCCAGCGTCATCGGGATGCAGGAACTGACCCGCCGCGCGAATGAACTGGTGGTGACGGAATACCGCCCGCTGGAAATCTATACCCTGCTGATTTTCGAATACCTGATTCTGGTTTTGATCATCTCAGCCGGAGTGCGCTGGCTGGAGCGTCGCATGGGCGCGGACGAGCGCGGATAAGGAGTGAAGAAATGAACTGGAAAGATTTCATGGCCGAGACCGAGGCCAATATCGGAACCTACTCGAAAGAAGTGCCGGAAACCGTGCGCGGCTTTGGCATCATGGGCAAGGCGGCCAAGACTGACGGGGCGCTGAGCGAGAAAACCAAAGAGTTCATGGCGCTCGGCATTGCGATCGCGACCCGCTGCGACAGCTGCATCGGATTCCACGTGCGTTCGCTGGTTCGGCTGGGCGCCAACCGCGAAGAAATGTGCGAGGCGTTGGCCATGGCCACCTATATGGGCGGGGGGCCGTCCTATGCCTACAGCGCCAAGGCGCTCAAGGCTTTTGATGAGTTTTCGGAGTAAGAAACATGCGTCCTGATCTGGCCGGAGCAGAGGGGTTTATTCGCAACAACTGGTACGTCGCCGGACGGTCCGAGGATTTTGGCCGCAGCCTGAGCGCCGTGCGAATGTTGGGCGATGAGATCGTAATCTATCGTGACACAGCGGGCAAAGCGATCGCGTTGGAGGATGCTTGCCCGCATAGAAAGCTGCCGCTGTCTCGGGGCACCATCGAAGGGGATCATGTGGTTTGCGGCTATCACGGTCTGACATTCGGCTGCGGCGGTGAATGTGTCAGCGCCCCGACACAGCTGGACAATCCTCCGCGCCGCGCCGCCGTGCATGCATACCCGGCCGAAGACCGCTGGGGATTTCTTTGGCTCTGGATGGGGGATTCGGACAAAGCCAGCACAGACGATATCATCGACATCCCCAATTTCGACAACCCGTCTTGGGCCAGGACCCGGACCGGTGCGATGGAGATGGCGTGCCACTACCTTTACATTATCGATAACCTGCTGGATCCAAGCCATGTGGCCTGGGTGCATCTGACCTCGTTTGCCGGGGCGGGAACCGACAACCGCCCGCTGGATCTTGAAGAAACCGAAAGCGGCGTCACTGTTTCGCGCTGGATCGCGGATGAACCCGCGCCGCCCTACTATGCGCCGATACTGCCGTTCGGGCCAAGCTGCGACCGCAAGCAGCATTACGAATGCCGTCTGCCGTCCACTGCGATCAACATGTCCATTTACACTCCGGCCGGAGAAGGAGGGGCGGACCGGCCGATGTCGCCCAATGCCTTTGTCAATATTTCGTACAACTTCATCACACCGGTAGATGCGGAAACATCTCGGTATTTCTGGTTCCAGCACCGCAACATGCACGCGGATGACACAGCCATGTCGCAGCGCATGTTCGAAGGCGCGGTCATGGCTTTCAACGAGGACAAAGAGGTTCTGGAACACGTTCAAACCGGCATGGCGCGGCGCAAGACCGGCTATATCAACCTCGGGCTGGACGCAGGCGCGATGCGGTTTCGCGCACGGGTTGCAAAGCTGATCGCGCAGCAGGCCGGCTGATCATCAGGCCGACAAGCGCCCGTTCGCGCCCTGGCCCACGTGTCGGGCCGGGGCGTCGAACACCGCTTTGATGCAGGGATACCGGTCGAGAATTTCAGCCCCACCGGGCAACAGATCGGCCCGGAGAACACCGGCATCCCAGATCGCAACGCCATCCACCCGGATCGTCGGGTCCAGAACGTTCAGCGAAATCTCACCCGGCGCGTAATGCCCGCATGTGTGAAAGTGCAGCAGACGCGGATTGCCAAAGGCCGACCCGCTCCAACGTTCAAAATTGCTTCGGGCCGGGGTCGTGTAGGCGCAGCCCGGGTGGATGCCTGCGTGCCAGGAATGCATGGTCAGGGGGTCAAGGTCGAACATCTTGCCGACTTTTTCGTAATGCATCTGCGCGCAATGCACATCCATGGGATGGCCCTCAAAGCCGGTCAGGCGGTTGTTTTCGAACCGTATGGTCAGCGGTTCGCGCAGATCACAGCCGTATGGTTCGTAGAATTTCGAACCGGTGCCGACCAGAAACCCGTCCTGAACCAGCACTCCGGAAAACCCCTGCACGGGAACCGGGGCAAAGACCGACATCGGAAAACGCGCCACGCTGACATCCGCGGCACCTGCTGGGGGGAAGGCGGCGCCGGGGCCAGCGAAGTCGGTGCCCAATGGGCAGGTTACGTGGATGTGCCCGGCACTGGCCAGCAGCCGGTTGACCGCGTTTTTCAGTTCAACGAACCCGGTGTAGTTGGCGCGCCCAAAACCCGAGGCCAGCATTCCGGCGTCCAGCGCATATGACATGATGGGTCGAACGTCCCTCATTCCCGCGTCGAAACGAATCTGATCGCCGGTGCGGGACAGAAACAAGGTGCGATCCGCCGTTTCCATCGCCGTTTTCAGATCCGCTGGCAGCGATGCACCCATGGGATCAAATGCAAGGCTTCGAACTGCGGTCTTGATCCGGTTTTCCCGGGCGCAGTCCACGATAGCCTCGGTGATCTCGGCATCGTAATACCCGTTGGCCGCATCTTCGCAGACCACAAGCAACTGGTCGCCCGCCGTCAGGCCAGCGCATCTGAACAACAGGTTTTCGGCACCCGCCATAAGCTCTGGACTGTGCATTCGCGTCGATCCTCAACAAATCCCTCGCGCTGATATTTTACATCTTTCACGTTTCTGTGATCCAGAAAAATTTCACCTTAAGAAAAAAATTAACTGACATGCCTGTGGGCTTTGTACATAAGCTGAGCCCGAACAGGACAGGAGACACAGCAATGAGCGCTTGGATCGAGATGATCTCGGACGACAAGGCCAACGGCCGCCTGAAAGAGCTGCTGGACAAGGCCCGCACCCCTCATGGCACCGTGGACACGGTTATGCGTGTGCATTCATTGCGGCCCGAAACGATGAACGGGCATGTGACGCTGTACCGTTCGGTCCTGCATTCTGATGACAACCGGTTGCCATTCTGGTTTCTCGAGGTTGTCGCCAGCTATACCTCGATCCTGAACGATTGCACCTATTCACTGACCCATCACTTCATGAACGTGCGCAACCTGCTGAAGGACCAGCCGCGCAGCGACCGGATTTTCGTCGCGCTCAAGGCGCATCGGCCCGAGGATGAATTCGAGGGCAAGGAACTGGCGCTGCTGCGCTATGCCGCCAAGCTGACGACGGATGTTGGCAAAATGGTCAAGTCCGACTTCGAAGCGCTCAAGATTGCAGGCTGTGAGGATGGCGAGATCCTGGAGGTCAATCAGGTCTGCGCCTATTTCAACTATTCAAACCGGTTGCTGAACGGGTTGGGTGCAACGACCGAGAATGATGTGATCGGCTATTACAAAGGTGACGACTGACGGGTTACGCCGGGTCTGGCCTTCGTGCCGAGGAACATCGTTTCGGGCGGGTCAGCCTGTTATTTCAGGCTGTGGCGGTTTCACGCCCCACGTGTTTTCTTCGGCTGTTTTGCGGATGATCGCACCGATCTTCAACAAGTTTTCGCTGAGCGGGTTGGTCTTTCGCCAGATCAGACCAATCGTCCGTGTCGGCGGCGTGTCCTGAAACCGGGCAATGGACACATCCGCGGATCGGGTTTCCAGCCCGACCGCCATTTCCGGTATCAGGGTCACACCGATGCCGGCGCCGACCATCTGAACCAGTGTGGAAAGCGAACTGCCCTCCATGATGTGCTGCGGTTCGATGTTGCGGATCGAACAGAAGGACAGGGCCTGATCCCTGAAGCAATGCCCTTCTTCCAGCAACAGCAGGCGCATGGTTCTGAGCTGCGAGGAACTTGGCATCGGCAGGTTGGCATCCTGCGCCGGGCGAACCAGCAGAAAATCTTCGTTGAACAGCGAGAACTCTCGGAGTTTGGGTTCCGAGACGGGCAGGGCAACGACACCGAAATCCAGTTTGGAATCCAGAATTTCGCCGATCAACGTCTTGGTTATCGTTTCCTTGGGTTCGATGGTCAGTTGTGGGAAACGCTGCGACAGAGCTTTGATGATCGAGGGCAGCAGATAGGGCGCGACCGTGGGAATGACCCCGATTCTGATGCGGCCGGACAGGGCGCCCGAGGGAGATTGCACCAATTTCCCCAAATCCTCGACCCGGGTCAGGATTTCGCGGCCATGTTTCAGCACGTCTTCGCCAAGTGCTGTCAGGCGGGTTTGCCGGGCCGCGCGTTCGACCAGCGGCCCCCCCATGATTGCCTCCAGCTCTTTGATTTGTATGGAAAGCGCGGGCTGCGATATTGCACTGGCCGCGGCGGCCTTGCCAAAGTGGCCGTGCGTGGCGAGCGCCTCGAAATAGCGCAGATGTTTGAGGGTGAGTGCCTTCATATGAAAAATTAATCACAACGATAGTAATTACAAATTTCCAATTATCGAAGCCGTGGGGTACGAGTCAAGATATCTGAACCCCTAGGTAAATACTCAGGAGATTTACAATGGACGGTACCCCCCACAATCATCAATCCGGCGGCTGCCCTGTCATGCATGGCGGCAATACTGGTACGGGCAATTCCGTCACCAAGTGGTGGCCGGATGCGCTGAACCTGGACATTCTGAGCCAGCACGACACGCGCACCAACCCGATGGATGCGGATTACAATCACCGAGAAGCGGTCAAGGGGCTGGACTTCAAGGCAGTTCGTGCCGATGTCGAGGCGTTGCTGACCGACAGCCAGGACTGGTGGCCGGCTGACTGGGGTCACTATGGCGGGCTGATGATCCGTCTGGCGTGGCACTCGGCCGGGTCTTACCGTCTGGGGGATGGTCGAGGTGGCGCCGGTTCGGGCAACATCCGGTTCGCGCCGCTGAATTCATGGCCGGACAATGCAAGCCTGGACAAAGCCCGCCGTCTGCTGTGGCCGGTGAAAAAGAAATACGGCAACGCGCTGTCCTGGGCCGATCTGATCGTTCTGTCGGGCACGGTGGCCTATGAATCCATGGGATTGAAGACCTTTGGTTTCGGTTTTGGTCGCGAAGACATCTGGGGCCCCGAGAAAGATGTTTACTGGGGTTCTGAAAACCAGTGGCTGGCCCCGTCCGAGAATCGCTATGGCGATCTGGAAACCCCCGGCACGCTGGAAAACCCTCTGGGTGCGGTGCATATGGGCCTGATCTATGTGAACCCCGAAGGCGTGAACGGCAATCCGGATCCGGCCAAAACCGCGCTGCATATCCGTGAAACCTTTGCGCGTATGGCGATGAATGACGAAGAGACCGCAGCATTGACCTGCGGGGGTCATACCGTCGGCAAAGCCCATGGTGCGATGCCCGGTGACAATATCGGCGCCGAGCCCGAAGCCTGCCCCGTGTCCAGCCAGGGTATGGGATGGGAAAACCCTGATCAGAACGGTAAAGCGGCCAACGCCTTTACCTCGGGGATCGAAGGGGCGTGGACGAAAGAGCCGTTGAAATTTGACATGGGCTATTTCGACTACCTGTTCGGTTACGAGTGGGAACTGGGAAAATCACCCGCAGGTGCCCATCAGTGGCAGCCCGTCGACATGCCCGAAGACGAAAAGCCGGTCGACCCGACCGACCCCACTGTTCGTCGCATGCCGATGATGACCGATGCGGATATGGCGATGAAGGTCGACCCGACCTACAACGCGATCTGTCAGAAATTCATGGCGGATCCGGACTATTTTGCCGATACATTTGCACGTGCCTGGTTCAAGTTGACTCACCGCGACATGGGTCCGCGCGTCAACTATTATGGCCCGGACGTGCCGTCAGAAGATCTGATCTGGCAGGATCCGATCCCGGCTGGTTCGACAGATTACGACATAGATGCCGTCAAGGCCAAGATCGCAGACAGCGGTCTGACCATCGCCGAGATGATCACCACCGCCTGGGACAGTGCCCGAACCTTCCGCGGTTCGGACAAGCGTGGCGGCGCAAATGGGGCGCGCATCCGACTGGCGCCGCAAAAGGACTGGGCGGGCAACGAACCCGAACGTCTGGCGAAAGTACTGGGTGTGCTGGAGCCGATCGCGGCGGAAACCGGCGCCTCGGTTGCCGACGTGATCGTTCTGGCGGGCAATGTCGGGCTTGAGCGGGCGATCAAGGCCGCAGGCTTTGACGTGGCGGTTCCGTTCTCGGCCGGTCGCGGCGACGCGTCGATCGAGCAGACCGATGTGGACAGCTTCTCGGTACTTGAGCCGCTGGCGGACGGGTTCCGCAACTGGCAGCTGAAGGAATACGCGGTCTCGCCAGAGGCGATGATGCTGGATCGTGCGCAACTGCTGGGTCTGACCGCGGCCGAGATGACCGTTCTGGTCGGTGGTCTGCGTGTGCTGGGTGCCAACCATGGCGGATCGCCGCATGGCGTCTTCACCGACCGGTTGGGCCAACTGACAAACGACTTTTTCGTCAACCTGACGGATATGTCGCTGAGCTGGCATCCGGTTGACGGAGGCACCTTTGAACTGCGCGACCGCGCCTCGGGTGAGGTCAAGTTCACCGCAACCAGCGCAGATCTGGTCTTCGGTTCGAACTCGATCCTGCGCAGCTATGCTGAGGTCTACGCCCAGGACGACAACGCCGAGAAGTTCGTGCGCGACTTTGTGGCGGCATGGACCAAGATCATGAACAACGACCGGTTCGATCTGGTTGCCTGAATCATGTAGTAAATCAGGCGGGGACACCCTCGCCTGATTTTCTTTTCAGGGGGCTGCATCCGCTGATCCCCGCTTTGCCGAGACTCGCTCACACGGTCATGAAGAGATCTTTGTATCGGTCACGCAGAATGTTCTTTTGAACCTTGCCCATCGTGTTGCGGGGCAGTTCATCCAGAACGATCAGCTTGCGCGGATGCTTGAACCGGGCCAGACCTTCGCGGACCGCGCCCGTTATCGCCTCCGGATCAGGGGTCTGGCCGGGCTCTGCCACGATGACACCAACAACCGTTTCACCGAAATCGGGATGTGGCACGCCGATCACGGCGCTTTCCAGAACACCGGGTTGATCATCGAGAACCATCTCGATCTCTTTTGGGTAAATGTTGTAGCCGCCCGAAATGATCAGATCCTTGTTGCGACCGACGATATGGACGTACCCATCCTCGTCGATGCGGCCCAGATCACCGGTGATAAAAAAGCCGTTGTCGCGCAGTTCGGCAGCGGTTTTTTCGGGCATCTGCCAATACCCTTTGAAGACGTTGGGCCCGCGCACTTCAATTATGCCGATCTCGCCCGCAGGCAGGGTATTGCCGTCTGAATCACTGATCTTCAGTTCGACCCCGGGCAGCGGGTGCCCGACCGTTCCGGCGCGCCGCTCGCCGTCATATGGGTTTGACGTGTTCATGTTGGTTTCAGTCATGCCATAGCGTTCAAGGATGCGATGACCCGTTCGTTCTTCGAACTGCACATGGGTTTCCGCCCGCAGCGGTGCCGATCCGGAAACGAAAAGGCGCATATGGGTGGCCAGTTCCCTGGTAAAACGCGGGTCGTCCAACAGGCGCGTATAGAAGGTTGGGACGCCCATCATCGACGTGGCACTGGGCAATTTGTCGATGATCTGGTCCAGATCGAATTTCGGCAGCCAGATCATGCATCCACCTGCGGCCAGCATGATATTGGTCGCGACGAACAGCCCGTGCGTGTGAAAGATCGGCAGGGCATGCAGCAGCACATCCTGCGAGGTGAAGCGCCATTCCTTGACCAGTGTCCGTGCGTTCGACAGCAGATTGTTCTGGGTCAGCATGGCGCCCTTGGACCGGCCTGTGGTTCCCGACGTGTAAAGGAACGCTGCCAGATCCTCGCCATCGCGGGCGACGGTTTCGAAACGTGTCGGCATGGTCGCGGCCAAATCTGTCAGAGACCCGGTGCCATCCGCGTTCAGCGTCTCAACCCGGGCGCCCAGCTGCGCGCCGACAGGGGTGAGTTTTCCTTCTCTTTCGGTGTCGCAGATAATCAGCGAGGCCCCGCTGTTTTCGATGAAATAGGTCAATTCATCGACCGTGTAGGCGGTATTCAGCGGCAGGAACACCAGACCGGCCTGGGCGCAGGCAGCATAAAGCGCCAGCGCCTCGGGGGTTTTTTCAACCTGCGCCGCAACGCGGTCACCGGGATTCAGGCCCAGATGCGTGGCCACATGCGCAATCTGCGCCGCTTTGCCGAGGAAATCCTGGTGAGAGATCGTTGTCCCGTCCAGCAACTGCAAAAAAGGTGTGCCTTTGCCGGCGTGGATGCCGAACAGGCCTTCATACAGAGGGTTAGCCATCAGGTTTACCTTTCTTGAGATATGAAAAGAGAGGTGGATGCAGCGAGGAAATTGATCTCGAACGAGGCGATCATCTCATGGGTCGTGGCGAATTGGTCTTGGTACTGGGCAACACGGGTCATTTCATACAGGCAGTTCACCAAAGTGCCAACGGATGGGGCCGTGATTGCGTTGCCCTGAACAGAATGAACAAAAGCACTGTTACCCAAATGAAACTGTGCAATTGAATCCAGAGGCGTGTGCCTCATTCCCCTGAGGCTCGGCAGTTACACCCGCCGACACCCTGCTGCGCATCGTGCTTTTAGAGTATCGGCGCGTGTCGACTGATTTCCCTATGAGAAGTGTTCTGGCAGCAATGCATCCGGCAGATTCTGATAGCAGACAGGACGCAAGAAACGCCGGATCGACAATGTGCCCACGGATGTGGCTCCGAAATTGGTCGAAGCCGGGTAGGGGCCGCCATGGACCATGCTGTCACATACCTCGACCCCTGTGGGGAAGCCATTGGCCAACACGCGCCCGGCTTTGCGATCAAGGATCGGCAACAGGGACCGCGCCATGCCCAAGTCGGCCTCGTCCATATGCAGGGTGCAGGTCAACTGCCCGTGCAATCCGCGCGCGACGTCGTACATTTCGTCGGGTGTCTCGGCGGTCACGATGATGCCCAGCGGGCCGAACACCTCTTCCGCGAGGGATGTGTTGGCCAGCCAGTTTGCGGCGCTTGTTCGGTAAAGGAAAGGGGTCGCATTGCGCTGATCGCATGTCGAAGCCAGAACCTCGTGAACGCCAGCGGTTTCAGCAACACGGGTCTGACCGTTGCGATAGGCTTTGGCGATGCCGTCGGTCAGCATGGTCTGCGCCGGAACTTCGGTCAATGCGGTCTGTGTGATCTCGGCGAAACGGTCCGTTGCTTCACCTGCCGGCATCACAACGACGCCCGGGTTGGTGCAGAACTGACCAGCGCCCATCGTCAGCGAGCCGGCCCAGCCTTTGGCGATATCTTCACCCCGGTTTGCCAGTGCCGCGTCCAGAATGAACATGGGGTTTACCGATCCAAGCTCACCAAAAAACGGAATCGGTTCGGGGCGCGCGGCGCACAGGTCTAACAGGGCGCGGCCGCCCG
The DNA here is from genome assembly GCF_013110575.1 of Ruegeria sp. HKCCD7559. Lineage (NCBI taxonomy): Bacteria > Pseudomonadati > Pseudomonadota > Alphaproteobacteria > Rhodobacterales > Roseobacteraceae > Ruegeria > Ruegeria sp. HKCCD7559. The sequence continues at coordinate 205,611 of NZ_WVQU01000006.1, read as the reverse complement.
CAAGCGATCCGGTGAACCCGACCGCCTTGATCAGAGGGTGCTGCACCAAGGCAGAACCCACAGCCAAGCCGCCGTCCTGGATCAGGCTGAAAACGCTGGGATGAATGTTGCAATGGCGAATGGCCGCAAGGATGGCTTCGGCGATGATCTCGCCGGTGCCCGGATGGGCGCCGTGGCCTTTGACGACGACCGGGCAGCCGGCAGCCAGTGCGGCGGCCGTGTCCCCCCCGGCGGTGGAAAATGCCAGCGGGAAATTTGATGCGCCGAACACAGCGACCGGGCCGATCGGGCGCTGGATCATTTTCAGATCGGGCCGGGGCAGGGGTGCACGGTTCGGCAACGCGCTGTCGTGGCGCCGGTCCAGATAATCGCCGCTGAGGATATGCGTTGCGAACAGCCTCAGCTGCCCCGACGTGCGGCCCCGTTCACCTTGCAGCCGAGCCTCGGGCAGGCCGGTTTCCTGAGTGCCAATCTCGGTGATTTCATCGGCGCGCGCTTCGATCTCGTCGGCAATGGCGTTCAGAAAGACGGCGCGTTCTTCCCGAGTGGAATAGCCATAGCTCCAAAACGCCTCTTCCGCGGCCTGCGCAGCGGCGTCGACGTCTGAAATTCGACCTTTCGAAAAGTCATGCGATGGCCCATGTGCGGGTTGTGATGCAAAGAAATCGTCACCGGCAAGCCAGTTGCCGGCGATCAGATGTTTGCCATGCGGAGTAAAGGTCATTTGGGCCTCGTATTTCGGGATGTCCAGATTAATGGATAATGTATCCAAAATGACAGGACATGCAAGACCGCCCTAGGGTTCGTCTGTCCCGCGCTTCGAGGCGATCATTTCCAGAAGCTGTTCCTTGGTCCGGCGAATATGCTGCGCCAAGACCTCGCAGGCTTTGTCCACATTGCCTTCCCGGGCTAGCCGCAACAGATCACGATGTTCCTTTTTTGCGGGTTCGCGCTGTTTCATCACGCTCAGGTGCATCCTGACATAGCGATCCGATTGCAGGTTGACGCGGTCCAGCAATTCGTTGGTCAGCTTCCGCTGTGATGCCGCATAAAGCGCCGAGTGATACTGATAGTTCAATATCCCCCACTTGCCGACGTCATTTTCATCATATGACGCTTCCATCTGCTTGAGGATTTCGTCGCAACGCGCAAATTCCCTTGGGCCCATATTCGGGATGGCCCTGCGGAACAGATCGACTTCGATCAGGATGCGAAGATCGAAAATTTCACCGATTTCGTCGAGGGAATGCTTGGTCACCGAGCCGCCGCGATTGTTGGCCCATTGCACCAGACCTTCGGCATTCAGGCGTTTCAGCGCCTCGCGGATCGGCATGCGAGAGACATCATATTCCTCGGCCAGTGCTTCCTGCCGGATCGTTTCACCCTCGGCGAGTTCGCCGCTCAGGATACGTTCACGCAGATCATTTGCGATGACGTCCGGTAGGCTTTGTTTCGTGATCGCGCGTTTTCCTGCCATTTCCAATATCCCGCCACGGTTTTTTGGATACAATTACCCGTAATCACCAACTTTTCCAAGCCGAACTTGGATTTCGACCCATGTTCGAATCCTGTCCGAGATTTGGAAAAAGCCTGAATCTGATGATGAAACCGTAACGAGGACGCGTATCTTCAGACTTCTCCATTTTTAAAAAACGTGCCTGCTGACATCAAACACCCCAGGTGTCAGACAGACGATATCCACCGGGCCATGGATCTGCGGGGTCCAACATGTGCTGATGAATTCCGGTGATCCAACCGCGACCGCTGATTTCAGGAACGATCGCCGCGCGGCCACCGACCTGCGCAGTGTCAATGATCCGCCCGGTGAATCGTGATCCGATGATCGAGACAGCCTCGAAGGTCTGGCCGGGTTTCATCACCCCCTTGGCCGCCATCAGGGCCATGCGCGCGGACACTGCGGTGCCCGTCGGCGAACGGTCGACCTTACCCGGCTGGATTGCCACGGCGGACTTGCCGCTCAGACCGGTTTCCGTTTCATTCAACGGGCCGCAAAAGGCGCAGAACGATATATGATCCCAGTCCGGGTTCTCGGGATGCGAGAATCCAAGCTGCTCATTGGCGGCGTTTGTGATCTTTACCCCCAGCCGGGCTATGTCGCGGGCCTCGTGGTCGAGGATTGTGAACCCAAGCGCCTGCGCATCGACGACCACGAAACTGTCACCGCCATAGGCGGTGTCTACCGTGATCGTGCCCAGTCCGGATACCTCAAGCGGGACGGACAGCTTGTCGGCGAAGCTGGGCAGGTTCTGGACAAAGATGCGTTGTGCCTTGCCATCGCGGCATTCCGCACGTACCCGGACCAGCCCACCCGGTGCCTCGAGCACCATGTGGGTTTCCGGCTCGTGCATTGGAATGATCCCGCCATCCAGCAACACGGTTGAGACACAGATCGAGTTGGACCCCGACATGGGCGGCGTGTCTTCGGGTTCCATGATGATCCAGGCGGCGTCTGCCTCGGGGTGTTTTGGCGGAACCAGAAGGTTGACATGCCGGAACACACCGCCGCGTGGTTCGTTCAGAACAAAGTTGCGCAGGGTCTGGTCCCGCGCAATGAAGCTTCGCTGTTCCCAGAGAGTGTCGCCCGGCGGTGGGGCGACACCCCCAACGATGACATCTCCAACCTCACCTTCGGCATGGGCCGAGATCACATGTACGGTTTTTCTGCTGCGCATGTTTACCTCAGCTATATTGCGCGACGGGGGCACCCAGCGCGTCGAAGATCGGTGTCACGCCCAGACCCGGACGATCTGCTGCGGTCATCTGGCCATTGACACGCTTTGGCGCGCCTTCGGCGATGTCCACGGTACCATAGGAATTGAAATCGGTGGCCGAGAACGTGAACTCGGACGGTGTCGACCGCGCCAGATGAGCGATGGCGGCGGTGGTGATATCGCCCCCCCAGGTGTCTTCGATGGTCATCGGGATACCATGCGCGACGCACAGATCGCGCATCAGCCTTGCTTTGCTCAAACCTCCTACCTTGGAGATTTTCAGGTTGATCACGTCCATGGCGTCTTCGGCTATGCCGCGGACCAATGTGTTGGGCGTGTCGATGACCTCATCCATCACGAAGGGCAGCGCGGTGCGCCGGCGGATCGACACGCATTCCTCATAGGTCAAACAGGGTTGTTCCACATAGACATCCATGCCCGCGATGGCGCCTACGACACGCGCGGCCTCGTGCCGGGTCCAGCCAGTGTTGGCATCCGCCACCAGCAGGTCGGTCTTTTTCAGAACCGCGCGGGTGGCGTGAATGCGGTCGATGTCGTCATTGGCGTCGCCGCCCACTTTCAGTTGAAACTTCGTATAGCCTTCGGCCGCATAACCTTCGATCTTTTGCGCCATGATTTCCGGTGCTTCCTGGCTGATCGCGCGATACAGCACCACGTCCTGTTGCGCGTCGCCGCCCAACAGGGTGTAAAGGGGTTGCCCGGTCGCCTTGCCCAGCAGATCCCAGCAGGCAATATCAACAGGCGCCTTGGCATAAGGGTGGCCACGCAGGGCTGCATCCATGGTGCGATTGATCTGGCCGATATTCAGCGGATCCTGCCCGATCAGATGTGGCGACAATTCCGCCAGCCCGGCCCTGACGCCCAGGGCAAAGGACGGAAGATAAGCCGATCCCAGCGGGCAGCATTCGGCATACCCCTTGAGACCTTCATCCGTGATGATCTCGAGAACGGTGCTGTCGAAGACCTCGACATAGTTGCCATTGGACCAGCTGTAGCGGCCTTCCTTCAGCGGCAGATCCACCTGATATACGTTCAGTGCAGTGATTTTCATAAGGTGTTCTCCTGATCAGAAGCGTGTGGATGCGAAAGGCTTCATGTCGAGCGCGGGCTTTGTGTCCGTGACCAGATCCGCGACCAGTTCCGCCGTGCCTGCGGATTGCGTCAGACCCAGATGGCCATGTCCGAAGGCGTAAAATACCTGTGGCGCACGCGCCGAGCGGTCGATCAGCGGTAAACTGTCGGGCAGTGACGGCCGAAAGCCCATCCATTGCGTGCCGCCTTCCAAGTTCAGGCCAGGCATGAAGCGCCCGGCCTTTGCCAGAAGCGCGTCGGCGCGTTTGTAATTGGGTGGCAGTTCCAGCCCGCCCAACTCGACCGCGCCACCGATGCGCACGCCGCCGTTGATCCGCGTCACCACAAAGCCGTGGCCACCGAATGTTAGATGGGTGCGCAGATCAAAGGCCCCTTGGGGCAGGGTCGTGTTGTACCCGCGCTCGGTTTCCAGAGGGATGCGATCGCCCAGGGTTTTCGCCAAGTGATGAGACCACGCCCCGGCAGCCACGGTCACCTGTCTTGCATCAATTTCACCGATCGAAGTCGTCAGGCGAACGCCCGCATCCATGGGCGTGAGCGCGCTGATTGTCGCGATTTCGACCTGACCGCCACGGGCGGTGAACCGGGTGGCCAAATGTCTTGTCCAACTGGCCGGATCGACCGTGTTCATCCAGGTGGGCGTAAAACCCGCATGGGTAAATCGTGGGTCAAGCCCGGGCTGGATTTCCGCAATCGCGTCGGGGCTGTCCAGCAGGTCAAAGGGGATGCCGTGATCCTTGCGCCTGTCCCATGTGGGCAGACTGGCGCGGAATTCACCTTCACCCTCGAACACCTGCAACTGGCCGTCGCGTTGCATCAGCGCTTGGCCGTCGACATCCGCGATCTGGCGTTCCAGCGCCGTGCGGCTGTGATCCATCAAAGCAGCCTGCGCAGACAAGGCCGCAGCATAGCGATCCTGCCAACTGGCCCGCCAGAACCGCAGCATCCACGGCGCGATGTTCAAAGCGTAGGAGGGTGGAATTGAAAGCGGACCCAGCGGATCAAACAGCCATTTCGGAGCCTTGCGCATGATCCCGGGGGTGGCCAATGGCACGATGTCGGTAAAGGCAAAGGCTCCGGCGTTGCCCTTTGACGCCCCGGCTGCAACGCCTTCGCGATCCAGCACCAGCACGCGCCGGCCGCGTTTTTGCAATTCAAGTGCGGTGCTGATGCCGATGATACCGGCACCGATCACAACGATATCCGTCGGGTTGTCTTGCAGCATGGCCAGATCTTCTCAAACTGTGGCTCGGTTCCGGGGGCTGGATTGCGCCAGTCCCCGATAATTTTGTCAAAGAAGGATCCCACCGCGAAACGGATCGTTCTGCGCGAAAATCAATGTGCCCTCGGCCATGATATGCGCCTGCCCGGTCAGGGTCGGAATGACGCCGCCGTTGGGACCGGGCTGATAGCTCAGCCGGTAAGAGCTGCCGATCACGCTTTCCTGCACGATCTCTTGCCCCGGAACCAGAACCCCATCCGCCGCCAGACAGGCCAGACGCGCCGAACTGCCGGTCCCGCACGGCGATCGGTCATATTGATCGTCCGGGCACAGGACGAAATTCCTGCTGTGAACGTCTTTGTCCGGGGATTTGTCCTGCAAGATCACGTGGTCCACCGGTTCCCCGTTCTCGCCACGCACGTTCTGGTCGATGCAGGCTTTGCGAATTGCAATGGTCAGATCGGTGAGGGCACGGATGTTGCCGGGCGTCACGTCCATCGGGCTGGGATCGACAATGAAGAACCAGTTGCCACCATAGGCCAGATCGCCGGTCACTTTTCCATGGCCTTCGACGTCAACCGACACCGAAGCCTTGACCCGGCGGCTTTCGATATTGGTGACGCGCACCGTATTGGCGTCCAACAGGTCAACCGAGATGACGCCGGCCGGCGTTTCGACCCTGTGCGTCCCAAGACCGATCCGGCCCAGATGGGCCAGAGTGACCCCAAGGCCGATGGTGCCATGACCGCACATGCCCAGAACGGCGTCGGCATCGAAATAGATCACGCCGGTTTCGCAGCCAGACGTTTCCGGGGCGACCAGAAGCGCCCCGACCATGCCGGGTTGACCGCGTGGTTCCAGAAGGACCGATTTGTAGAAAGCCTTGTGCTCGGTGGCCAGGCGTTGCGCGCGCTCGGCCAGCGGTCCCGACCCCAGATCGGGGCCGCCGTTCAGGATAACCCGCGTGGGCATGCCTCCGGTGTGGCTGTCGATCACATGCATTCAGCGATGACCCCGCCCTGGCTGGACCAGTCGGCAAACCAGGTGCGGAACAGTTTGTATTGCTGTTCGCAATAGTTGCGCTGGGCATCCGTCAGCTCGTCGGTTTCGTTGAAGTGCAAGCGGTATTCCTCTTCACCGTTCAAGACCAGCAGGTGCTTGTAGTACAGCACCAGATCGGTGCCTTCGTCAAAGCTGGCCAGCACGCCAAAGGCTTCTTCAAGCTCGCGCGCGCGCAGGCGCGCTTCGGCATGGCCCGCCGCCGCTTTCTGACACAGGGCGGCCAGCAGCAATGCTTCTTTGGGCAGGGCGGTGCCGATACCGGTAATCGAACCCGTGGCACCGCAGTTGACGAAGCCATGATAAACCTCGGTGTCCACGCCCACCATCAGCGTGACCTGATCATCTTTCGAGGTGATGTGTTCCGCGGCGTAGCGCAGGTCGCCTTTGCCTCCGAATTCCTTGAACCCGACAAGGTTCGGATGATCTGCACGCAATTCCAGGAACAAATCAGCGCGGGTGGCGAAGCCGTAGACGGGGCTGTTGTATATGATGGCCGGGATATCCGGCGCGGCTGACAGGATTGCCTTGAAGTGGTTGCGCTGTGCCGGGATGGACGATCCGCGCGACAGCACACGTGGGATGACCATAAGCCCTGCCGCGCCGACCTTTTGCGCATGTGCGGCCAGCGCTACGGCAGATTTCGAGTTTATCGCACCAGTGCCGACGACGACAGGAAGGCCGGCGTCGATCAGGCGTTCGACACCTTGCATACGTTCGGCATCCGACAGCAACGGCCAGTCGCCCATCGAACCGCAATACACCACGGCCGACATGCCGGCCTCGATCATTTCCTTGCCCTTTTTCACCAGGGCATCGAAATCCGGGGTCCGGTCGGCTTTGCACGGGGTCATCAGGGCTGGCATGGTGCCGGTGAAGATATTCTTGGACATGAAGGTGATCTTCCTCGTTGTTTCTGGGGGCCAGTGCACTCAGCGCACGTTGGCCAGGAATTTACGGGTGTGTTCGGATTGCGCAGCACCGAATATCTGCCTGGGCGGGCCGATCTCTTCCATCACGCCCTGATGGAAGAAAGCAACCCGGTCCGACACATCGCGTGCAAAACCCATCTCGTGCGTGACACAGATCATGGTCATCCCTTCTTCGGCCAAAAGGCGCATCGTGTCGAGAACCTCGCCCACCAGTTCGGGATCCAACGCTGACGTCGCCTCATCAAAAAGCATGTATTCCGGCTCCATCGCCAGCGCGCGGGCGATGGCCAGACGCTGTTGCTGGCCACCCGAAAGGGCAGATGGGTAGACGCCCAGCTTTTCGCCCAGGCCAACATGGGTCAGTTGGCGGGCGGCGATATCGCGGGCTTCTGATTTTGACAGTCCTTTGACGATCTTGGGGGCCAGCGCGACGTTTTCCAATGCGGTCAGGTGAGGAAAGCTGTTCCATTGCTGAAACACCATTCCCAGCTTTGTGCGCAGCTTGTTGATATCGGTGCCTTTGGCATGAACATCTGTGCCATCGACCCTGACCGAGCCTTGCTGGATCGGTTCCAGCCCGTTGATGCAATACAGCAGGGTCGATTTGCCGGAGCCCGATGCGCCGATCACCGACAGGACCTCTCCTTTCTGCACATCCAGATCGATGCCCTTCAGCACATGCAGCGCGCCGAAATACTTGTGCAGGTCGCGAATTTCGATCATTGGGCCCACCTTTTTTCAAGAGACGCGGAATAGCGCGAAATCGGATAGCTGAGCGCGAAATAGAACGCGCCCGCGATTGTCAGGATCAGGAAAGGTTCCTGCGTCCGGGTGATCAGGATCTGACTGGCCTTGAGCAGTTCGACATAGCCCAGCACCGAAACCAACGCGCTGTCCTTCATCACTCCCAGTGCGACACCGACCCAGGCCGGGAACACCGCGCGCCCGCCAATCGGGAAGACGACATAGCGCAGATCCTGCCAATAGGTCATGCCCAGACTGCGCGCGGCACGGCGCATCGGCGCACCGACGGCCTCGATCCCTCCGCGTGCGACATTCGCAACCAAAGCGGCCGTGTAGATCGACAGGATCACCACGCCCGAGGCGAAGGGGTCCAGATTGAGCCCGACGATGGGCGCAAAGTTGTAGAACAGCACCAGTTGGATGATCAGCGGGACGGAACGGAAAACATCCAGAAACGGGGCCACTGTCAGGGCTGCGGCCAGCTTGCCCTCGTACAGGATCCACCCGCATACCACGCCAAGAAGCGTTCCGATGGATATCGACAGAACCGAAATCCAGAGTGTCCGCAGGGCAGCTTCGCCCAGGAACCACAGATCATTGATGGTGAAGCCGCTGAAAAAGCTGACAGTGGGTTGCATCTGTGCCTCCTTCAATAGCGGAAAAGCCGGGACGCCAGCAGGCGCGAGGCAAGAAGGATGATTTTGACGATCACGTAATAAATGACCGCGGTGACGGCGAAATATTCAAAGATGCGGAAGGTGCGCGAGGCAAAGAACTGCGTCTCGCCGGACAGCTCGCGGAAACCGACCAGCATGCCCAGCGAGGACATGAGCACGGCCCAGACCATCTGATTGGTGATCGGGTGATAGACGATGCGAAACACCTGCGGGATCACCACGCGTGTGTAAGCCTGCCACGCAGTCATGCCCAGAGAGCGAGAGGCCCGCAACTGCGTCTCGGGGACGGCCTGAAAACCGCCGCGAAAGTTTTCGGCCAGATAGCCGGCGCAATTGAAGGTCAAACCCGCCAGCACGATGAAATATGGCGACAGGTGCAGGCCGAATGCGCCAAGCCCGAAGCCGAAAAAGAACAGCTGAAACAAGGCGGGCGTGTTTCGGGCCAGTTCGACCCAGGCCGAGGCGAACCAGCACAGCGGCCCCTTCAGGTGCAGCCGCGTCAGTGCAAGGCACAGGCCGATGAGGATGCCCAGGATCATCGCCAGAACCGCGACTTGCAGAGTCAGCAGCGATGCCTCAAGCAAGTCCGGCAGGCTTTTCATGACCGGCCGCCAGTGGAAGTTGTAATCGAACACAGGTTTTTTCCGAATTGACCGGCTCTTTCGCCCGGCCGAAACCCGACGAAAGAGCACTGGGGGGTGAAATCAGTACATCACGCCGGGGATGCGCAGCTCGGGTGCTTCGCCACCGACATATTTGCCCCACAGTTCCTGATACCGGCCCGAACGCACCTGATGGGTGACAAACAGGTTCAGGAAATTCAGCCAGGTGACGTCCTGTCGTTTGCCCACCACCGAGGTATAGTCGGTCGTCCAGGGCATACGGGGGCCGGCCAGCACCGTTTCATACTGCTGGGTGATCGGCAGAACAGCGGTGTTGGTGGTGATGCCGATATCGGCCTTGCCCTGCGCGACCGCCAGAAACACCTCGTTTTCCGACTGATAGCCCTGATAATTGCCTTCCTCACCCCATTCGGCGGCAATCTTCAGCCATTCCTGTTCCGGCACGGTGCCAATCGCGGCGGCGACGCGTTTGCCGCGGATGTCTTCGAAGGTTTCGATCCCGCTGTCCGCGTTCACGACGCCCTGCGCATAGTAGATTGCATAGGGAATGCTGAAGCCCACGGTCCGCGCCCGTTCAAGGCTGTCCGAGGTTGCGCCGAACACGACGTCGGCGCGCCCGGTCACGATGACTGGCAGGCGTTCGGCCCAGGTCAAAGGCAGGATTTCCGCCTCGACTTCAAGCGCCGCGGCCAGATCATTGCAGTAATCCACGTCAAAACCCGCCGGTTCGTTGTTGGCGTCTCGATACCCGATCGGCGGAAAGTCCAGAACAACGCCGCAGCGAAGAGTACCGCGATCCACGACATCGTCGAGCGTGTCCGCCATCGCAGGACCTGTTGTGAAAGTGGTGAAGGCCGCCAAAGCGACGAGTTTCTTGAGCATGTGATCCTCCCTGAATCAAAGATGCGATCACGAATAAAGGATATTGGATCCAACATCCATAAAAAAATTCCACCGGCAACGGACACGGGCCCGTACCCGGCTAAAGCATGGATCAATTGTTCAAGAAACGCCCTTGGCTGATTGATCGTCTTGGGGGTGGCGGTAAGCCGATGATCCAATCGTTCAAAACGTTGTGGAGACGCTTTTTACGCAACATCCGCATGAAGAACCGGTCATTCTGATCCGGTCCGCGTGGCGCAGCTTGCACCGGGCCAGGATGGATGAAGACAACCCCAACACGTTCTGGAACCGTCCGCCAGAAGACTGGGTGCCCAAGGTTCACGGAACCGACATGCACAACCCGGACAGGTGCCACAATTCGCTGTCAGACAAAGCGCAGGGAGATTTTCCGTTTCCCGATGCTGCCAATGGCGTTCAGTCTGTTCGGATGACGCCGGTTTCCACCCACGTGTCAAATCGCGACAGAACAGCTTGACAGAAAGCCGCGTCGTTGATGTGAACATCCAGCTCGGTCATCGGCACCCGGCCGGGCATGACCTTGCGCGCCTCGTCCACCATTTCGGCCAGAGCCTCTGGATCATGCGCCTCTTCGCCTTCCCTGTCCCAGGCCTCGACACCCTGAACGGGCAAAAAGAAATGCACCGGCCCGGTTGCGGCTTCCAGCCGTTTGGCGAGTTCCCGAATCCAGGCGCGCCGTTCGGCGCCGTTGAAGACCGAGCTTTTGATCAGGCGGTTGTGTTCGTGGAACGGGCGATCGGCATATTGTTCGGGGATGTCCTGCCAACCCGCAAAATCCAATAGATCCAGCGCACCGGGCGCCACCATCTGGGGCGTTCCTACGCGCCCGGCATTGGTGACCCGGTCATCGCCGCTGGATACGACAGAGCCCGCCATCAGGTTGCCAAATTCCTGCATGCAGAAGTCCATCACGCAGGCAAACGCGCCTTCGCCCGCCAGTTTTTCATAGGCCATGCCGCCCATGCCGGTAGAGTGGAACACGGCCACTTCAAAGCCGCGGTCTTCCAGTGCCGGTTTCAGAATTTTCATGTAGCGCAGGCAGGACGAACCAAGGCTGGTCATCCCGATCAGAGGTTTGCTGCGATCGGGGGCGGTCGCCGCCTTGGCTGCGCCCACGACGGCCCCGGCAGCCTGGCTGAGCGACGATTTGCAGATCGAATTCATGCCATACAGGCCGCCGGCCCACAGGATCATCTGAACATCCGGCGCCAACCGGTGCGGAGGGATCAGAGGCGAGAAGCTGACCGTTGACACGATATATTTGGGAACCCCCATCGGCAAAGCCTGTGCACAATCAAGTGCAAGGTCTGTGCCCATGGTCCCGCCCGTGGCCAGCAACCCGTCAAATCGACCTTCTGAATAGGCCTGTGCAACAACTTTTGCGGCCCCTGCGGACATCACGCGAAAGGCTTTGTTCTCGTCTCCTTGCGCGATGACCTGTTCTATTGTCATGCCACCGGCAGCGGCAACGTCGTGTTTCGAGATATCCGTCGGTTCGGACGGATCACCCAGAACCGATACATCCATGGTCAGCACGTCAGCGCCCTGCGCTCTGACCGCCTTTTCGATGAACCGCATTTCGGGCTCTTTCGTATCATACGTACCAATCAGCAGGATTGTCTTTTCGGCCATCGGTGCCTCCTGTCTAGATGTGCTGTTGAAGGTATTGGGACATCAACGCCCGGGCGGTTTCAATGAACCGCTCATTGCGTAAGCCCGATCCATCTTCGTTCAGTCGGGATGCAACCCATCCCACATAGGTTACGGCGCGCAGTGCCATGAACAGGTCGAGTTGTTGGGTACAGATCGTTCGTTCAGATCGATACCCCGCCAGCAAAGCACCGCGCAGCCGGTTGAAATCAGGTTCGTGCAGGTTCTTGAGAAGCGTCGTTGCGATATCAAACAGGCGAAAACCGAACCCGGCATCGTCGAAGTCAATCAGCCACAGTTTGTCACCGTCAACCATGACGTTTTCGCGGACAAGATCGGCGTGGATCAGCCCGTAATCCAACTGATTTTCCACGCGCCGAAGGTCACGATCTGCGATATCCCGAAACGCCAGGAAAAGGGCCCGGTCCGTTTTTCCAAGCGTTGGGTTTTCCCAGAAACGACCCCAGACAGGGGCGGCTCCAAGCAGCCCGCTGCGATCCCATGACCAACGCACGAAGCCCTGAGGGGGTGCCCATTGGTCGCTGATGTGGTGCAGCCGTGCCATTTCCCGGCCAATTGAACAAAAGACGCCTGTCCGGTCCTGATGCGTCAAAGCCTTTTCGGTCGCACCCAGAGGGCGGCCCGGCAGCCAGTCGAGCATGTCGACCTGAAAGCCGTCCACCAGATGCAGATAGCGCCCATCCGCGGCCGCGACGGGCGTTGGAACCCGGACCCCGTTTTTGCCGAGAACGGCCATCCACTGTAGCTCTGACCGGAGTTCGGCATCCGTTCGCAAGCCCTTGCGATGCAGTCTGAGGGCATAGACGGTCTGGCCTGCCTGAACGCGATAGACACGGTTTTCCCGAGCCGCCACGAGAGACGCCTGGCCATCAGCCAGCCCCCAAAGGGACAGCGCATGTTCCACGATCTGCTTCATGCGACCCGTGGCGTTTCCGCCAACACGTCGTCCAGCGTGTCGAAAAGAAGATCCGCGTTTTCGACAGAGAATGTCATGGGCGGGCGAATTTTCAGAGTATTCTTGTGACGCCCAAGCTTGGAGTGAATGATCCCGCGCTGGCGCATGGCATTGATGATACGGTCAGTGAATTCACCGGCGGGTTCCTTGCTGTCGTGATCAAGGACCATTTCAGCCCCGAATATCAGCCCCGAGCCGCGTATGTCTCCGATGACGTCATACTTTTCTTTCAAAATATTCAGCCGTTTTCGCGCGTGATCGCCAACGGATCTGGCATGTGCGACCAGGCTCTGGTCTTCGATCTCTTCCAAAACCGCCATCGCAGCGGCACAGGAAACAGGGTTTCCGCCAAACGTGTTGAAGTACCTATATCCCTTGCGGAATGCCGAAATGATCTCGGAACCTGTGACCACGCCGCCCACTGGATGGCCGTTGGCCATGGGTTTGCCCAAGGTCATGACATCCGGCACAACGCCCAACTTCTGATGCGCCCACATGTGGGTGCCGGTTCGGCCAAAGCCTGATTGCACCTCGTCGCAGATCAACAGGCCCCCGGCCTGGCGGACGACCTTGGCCGTGGGTGCCAGCCAACCGTCCGGGTTGTCGGGAAACCCCTCGTTCAGAAAGTAAGGGCAGAGGATCAATGCGGCAAAACCAATGCCGGCCTTTTCGTGTTCCGCAATCTGTTCCGCCACCGCATCGGCGAATTTTGACCCGTCCGGGTCGGGATGGCGATAGCTGTCGGGCGCGCTGACAAAGCGGAAGTACCGGCCCAGACCGAAGCCGACTGTCGGGATGTTCGATCTGCTCAACTGGCTGACCAGCGCGGTATTGCCGTGATAGGTGGCGTCGGTGCCAATGATCCCTCGTTTTCCGGTCATCGCCTCGGCCATTCGCAGAGCAATGTCATTTGCCTCGGAGCCGGTACAGGTGAGGATGGCCGAATCCAGGGATTCGTCCATCGTTCCGGTCAGTTTTTCCACGTAGTCCAGAATCCCGTCATGCAGATACCGGGTGTGCGTGTTGAGTGTGCGCGCCTGACGACAGATCGCCTCGACCACGCGCGGGTTGCAATGCCCCACATGAGGCACGTTGTTGTAGCAATCCAGATATTTGCGCCCGTCCGCATCCCACAGCCAGACGCCTTCCCCTTTCACGAAATGAACGGGTTCGTCATAGAAGGTCGATACATTGGGCCCCAGCAACCGGGCCCTGCGTTCAATGAGTTCCGCGGATTTCGCTGAAAGGGTCATGCGGGCGGCCTTTTCTCAGAGTTTTATCCATGCGGTTTTCAGATCGAAGTATTTCTCGATCGCGTGCAGCGATTTGTCGTGCCCGTTTCCGGATTGGCGAACGCCGCCCAGCGGAACGGTCAGGTCGGCACCGCCATATGTATTGACATGCACAACGCCGGCGCGAATGCCGCCCACCATGCGATGCGCGCGGCTGAGGTTCGAGGTCCAGACACCACCGGCCAGCCCATAAACGGTGGCATTGGCAAGGCGCAGCGCTTCGTCTTCGTCCGCAAAGGGTGTGACGGCCAGAACAGGGCCAAAGACCTCATTTTGGAACAGGGTGTCGGTCTCTTTCACGTTGGCCATTACGGTCGGCGCCATGTAATAGCCTCCGGTCTTTGTCAGAATGCGGTTTCCGCCGGTCCGGCGCTCGGCGCCTTCGGCCTCGGCCTTGGTGACGAAATCCAGATTGGCCTGAAGCTCTGGCAGGCTGTGGACCGCACCGATCTGGCTGTTCAGATCCAGCGGGTCGCCGACGCGAAAGCCTTCGGCGTGGCGGCTGATCTCGGTCACGAAGTCCTCGTAGATCTCTTGCTGGACCAACAGGCGCGATCCGGCGACGCAGACCTGACCAGAGTTGCGGAAGATGCCCGCCGCGGAAACCTTGGCCGCTTCGGCCAGATCAGGGGCGTCGGCAAAAACGATGTTCGGGGATTTGCCGCCCAGTTCAAGATAGCAGCGTTTCAGGTTCGACTGCGCCGAATACTCCAGCAGCCGCCGCCCGGTTGTACCCGACCCGGTAAACACCATGATGTCGACATCCATCGACAGGGCCAGCGCCTCACCCACGACCGAGCCACGCCCGGTCACGACGTTGAACACCCCATCGGGCACTCCGGCTTCTGCGGCAAGCTCGGCAATCTTGAGCAGGCTGAGTGAGGCGCTTTCGGCAGGTTTCAGCACGACGGAATTGCCTGCGGCCAGTGCCGGTGCAATTTTCCAGCTGCCGATCATCAGTGGAAAGTTCCAGGGCACGATGGCCCCGACAACCCCGGCCGGAGCGTTATGCACAAGACCCAGGACGTCACCGCTTGTCGGGGCGATTTGTCCGTAGATCTTGTCGATCGCCTCGGCATAGTACCGGAAAGTGGCCGCCGCCGAGAGCGCCTCGGCCTTGTAGGCCATGGTGATTTCGGTTCCGTTGTCGCGCACGCCCAGCACGGCCAGTTCAAGCGCGCGGGCTTCAATCAGGTCGGCCAGCTTCAGAAGCACTTTCTTGCGGCCGGCAGGGGCCATGCGCGACCATCGCCCGTCCTCGAAAGCACTGCGTGCCGCGCGCACGGCCATGTCGACATCGGCCGGTGTGCCTTCGGCGATCAGCGCCAGAGGTTGGCCGTTGATCGGAGACAGAACCTGATGCCGGGCCCCGGTTTCGCCATCCTGACTGCGGCCGTTTATGAAATGCCCGCGCGGAGCAATGTCCTGCGCACGCAGCGCATCAATCGAGGATTGGTCCATGGGGTTATCCTTGCTGAGTTGAGTCTTCGTCGAGAACCGGCTGCGGTCTGATACGTTCCTTGTGTTCCTTGATCAGTGAGCGAACGTGCAGCAGAAGGATCCCGAGGATCATGATGAAAAGTATTGCTGCAATCGGTCGGTCGATGAAATCAAGTGGCGACTTCACCCGCGCCATGGCGCTGCGCAGTTTGACTTCCATGATCCCGCCCAGAACCATGCCCAGAATGATCGGAACAATGGGCAGGTTCAGGCGCTTCAGGATCAGCCCGAACACGCCGAACCCGGCGGCAATAGCGCAGTCCGTGACTGAGTTGCGCAGGCTGAATACCCCGACAAAGGACAGCGTCAGGATCATGATCCCCAGAAAGCGCGTCGGGATCTGAATGATCTTCAGCAGCAGGTTGGTCGAGAACAAAAGAAAGACCAGAACGATCACGTTGAGCAGGATCAGCGACATGTACAGCGCCATGACAAAATCCATCTGATCGGCAAAAAGCTGCGGTCCGGGGATCACGTTGTGAACGTAGAAGACGGACAGCATCATCGCGGTCAGCGCCTCGCCCGGAATACCCAGCGCCAGCAGTGGAATCATCGCGGCCCCGGGAACGGCATTGTTGGCCGCCTCGGACGCCACCAGACCTTCGGGTGATCCATCGCCGAATTTGTCCGGGTCCTGAGAGGTTTTCTGTGCGTATGTGTATGACAGGAACTGTGATGTGAATTCGCCTGTGCCCGGTATCATGCCCATGAGCACACCCAGCGATGACGAAACCGTCGCGATGCGTTTCAGGTCCAGCAGCTCTTTGAGGCCCGCGAAGATGCTGCCGCGCACATGGGCTTCGCCCGGCGCGTGTTCTTTGTCGACCAGCAACAGCAGCGCCTGACTGATGGCGAACAGCCCAAGAACGACCACGATCAGATCGACACCTGACGAAAGCCAGGTTTGGTCAAAGGTAAAACGTTTGGTGTATTTGACGGGTTCCAGACCGACGGTGCTGAGGAAGATGCCGAAGAACGCCAGCATCGCGGCCGAGAAGGTTTGCCCGCGATGGGCCAGGATCACCAGAAGGATGCCCATGAGTGCGGCCAGAAAAATCTCGCGGCTGCCGAAATGCGGGGCAACCCAAGCCAATACGGGCGACAGGATGATCAGACAGAGGATCGAGAAGATGCCGCCGAAAAACGACGCTGAATAGGCCAGCGACAGGGCCCGGTGGCCCTCCCCGCGCTTGGTCATGGGATAGCCGTCATAGGTGGTCAGTGCGTTGACGGCCGTACCGGGCGTGTTGATCAGGATGGCGGGGATTGCGCCGCCATACATGGACGACCCGTAGATGCCCAACAGAAGGGTCAGGCCGACGATGGGCTCGAACGCGAAGGTGGCGGGCAGCAGGATGGCAATTGCGACAGCGGCGCCGACGCCGGGCAACGCGCCGATGATGACCCCGCCCACCGATCCGATGATCAGTGCCACGACGACCTGCCACTGTGCCAGAATTGCAAAGCCGGAAATCAGATTGTCCATCTTGGCCTCACAAGTAGGTCAGCGCAAAGGCGCGCAGCCCGTCGGGCAGATATTCGTATATCCGACCCGCAGGAATGTTCACCTGAAGCAACGCGCGGAAAACGACTGCCACGACCGCGCCGAAGCCAAGTGCAACGCAAAAAGCCCCGGGCAATCGAAACCCCAATCGTATCGTCAGCAGGGCTGCAAAAAGCATGGTCGATGGCAGGTATCCAAGCCACGGAACCGCCACGACATAGATCAGGAAGTAGGCAACGTATTCGAGGGACATCAACCAGAACGTCACCTCTCGCAACCGTCCGGGAATGCGTGGGGACAGGAAGGAGCCCAGCAAGTGGAGGCCGCTGAACAAAACCATGCCCCAGATCGCGATCTTGGGCCAAAGGGCGGGCTGGGCAAACCACTTGGTTCGTTTGACGGCCTGAGTCTCAGCGCCGATCTGGCTGAGAAGGAACAGGGAGAAGCCGAAGAAAAGGAAGGCAAAGACAATATCGCCAGGACGTCGATACCGTCGGAACATGTCTTGCAGCGTCTTTGCTATCATCTTGGCCTCCTGTTTGAATCAAACAGACCCGGCGTTGTTCGATCTGGCCGGGCCTGTTTCGGATTATTCGCCCAGAATCTCTTCGATCTTGGCGAAAGAGGCTTTGTCCTGCTCGATCTGAGCATTCGAAGCGTCCGGGTCCTGCCAGTAGATCAGGGCGCCCGTTTCCTCAGCCAGCTTTTTGGCCTTGTCCGAGGACAACGCTTTCTGCGCGGCAGCCGAGATCTTTTCACGCGCGTCGGCGGGCGTGTCCTTGTGCACGAACAGCCCGTTCCAAAGGGCCAATGGCAGATCCGGATTGAGTTCCACGATCGTCGGCGTATCCGGAACCAGTGAAATCCGCTCGCCGCCGATGCTGGCAAGGACGTTCACCTGATCAAGGCAGGGAAGGATAAGCTGTAGCGTCGTATTGATGACATCCACGTCGCCTGAGGCCAGCGTGTTGCAATCCAGGGCGTCGAAAGCCGCTTCGCTGGCAAAGTCGAACCCGCTGCTGACCGCAGCTGCAAATGTGACCTGAGTGGGGGGCAGAACCGATCCGAAATGGCCAAGCGCTACGTCATTTTCCTTGCCGTGTTCGGCCAGTTCTTCCCAGCTTGAAAACGGCGCGTCTTTGCTGGCCGCGATGACGAAGGGATAGGTCAGGAAGATACCAATTGGATCAAAAGGATTCGGGTTGAGTTCGGGAATTCCGATTTCGGGGCCGATGACAGGTACGCCGATGACGAATGAGCCGATGGTGTAGCCATCCGCCGGAGCGGTTGCCACCTCGACCGCGCCGGGGAATGGGCCGCCTCCGCCGCCGGGTTTGTTCACGACAGCGGCAGGCACACCGTACATGGCCTGGAATTCGTCGGCGATCATCCGGGTAAGGACATCTTCCAGATCACCCGGAGGCCAGGGGACGACAAAACTTACCGGCTTTTCAGGGTATTCAGCCAGTGCGGCAGTGGCCGAAGCCGCAAAAGCGGCGGCTGTTAGAAATTTCTTCATTGACACCTCCCGATACTGGTTCATTAATTGAACCGCGTTAACAATAATAATGTTGCTTTGTTAAGTTAGTTCTGTCAAGTAATACCTGAGCAAGAGGACCACACGCACATGGGTACAGCCCTTAACGCCTTAAAAATGCTGGACTACTTTTCCAATGCCCGCCCAGAGATCGGGTTGAGTCACCTTGCGCGGTTGTCCGGGCTGAACAAAGCAACGGCATTGCGTCACCTGCGCGCGCTTGAGGAGTTCGGGTTGATCGAACAGAATCCGATGACGAAATCCTATGCGATCGGGCCGGCGGCTTTGCGTTTGGCCGCGCTGCGAGAGATCGCCAGGCCCGGCATTGAGGGCGCGCGCCAAAAGATGCAGGCCGCTATGCAGGTGGTCGGTGAATCCCTGCATCTGTCTTTGCTTGAGAAAACGGGGTTGCAGACGGCGCTTGTGGTGGAAACAACGCAGCACAGTGTCCGCGTCAGTCTGGATCCCAGCGAGATGCTTCCGCTCAATGCAACGGCATCAGGTCTTTGCATGCTCAGTTTCGGGCCGGCTCACCTTTTGGAGCAGTTGGATCAGCACGTGCAGGCACGGTTTACGCAAGCGACGCTTACTGATCCGAAGCTTATCAGGGAACGGGTCGCAAAGATCAGAGTTTCAGGCTGGGCCGACAGCCGTGGCAGTTACGAAGAAGGTGTTTTTGGATATGCCGCGCCGATCTTCGGCATCGATCAGGTCGCATTGGGAACCATCGCGATAGCTGTCCCGGAAACCCGGGCAACCAGCGACCGCCTTCCGGCAATACTGTCCACGTTGCATTCACTTTCGGTTGATCTGACTGCTGGTTTTGGCGGCCAGTTGCCCGACTCCTTTCCAACCGGATTCCACCCGTGACCCGGGGCGGATTCAATACTCGGAGACCCGCGACATGAAAGACTCCAACTTTCTGAAGGAAAACAACGCCCGGTATTTCTGGCACCCGATGGCGCACCCCGCCGACAGCCGGAAGAACCCGCCGACCATTCTCAGCGGTGGTGAAGGGGTCAACATCACTGATGTCGATGGTCACACGGCGCTGGACGCCGTAGGGGGGCTGTGGAACGTCAATCTGGGCTATTCCTGTGAACCGGTGAAACAGGCCATAGCGGATCAGCTGAACGCGCTGCCCTATTACTCGACCTTTCGCGGCACCAGCAACGACAAGGCGATCGAGCTGTCCTATGAGCTGGCCCAGTTCTTCGAGGCCGACGGGCTGACCCGTTCATTCTTTACGTCGGGCGGGTCGGATTCCGTCGAAACTGCGCTGAAGCTTGCGCGTCAATATCACAAGGTTCGGGGTGAAGCAGGGCGCACCAAGTTCATCAGCCTGAAGCAGGGTTATCACGGCACCCATTTTGCCGCCGCTTCCGTCAACGGCAACCAGAAATTCCGCGCGGTGTATGAGCCGATGATGCCCGGCTGTTTTCACGTGCCGGCGCCGTGGACCTATCGCAACCCGTTTGACGAAACCGACCCCGAGCGTCTGGCGCAGCTTTGCGTCAAGGCGCTTGAGGCCGAGATCGCTTTTCAAGGTGCAAACACTGTTGCCGCCTTCATCATGGAGCCGGTGTTGGGCGCGGGCGGTGTGATCCCGCCACACAAGAGCTTCATGCCCATGGTGGGCGAGGTCTGTTCGAAACATGGCATCCTGCTGATCTCGGACGAGATCATCACCGCTTTTGGTCGCACCGGCAGCGAAAGCGGTGCGCGGCACTGGGGTGTTCAGCCCGATATCATGACGACGGCCAAGGCGATCACCAACGGGTATTTCCCTTTTGGCGCGGCCATGATTTCCGGTGCGGTCGCAGAGGTATTTGAAAGCGATACCACGGGCCTGGCATCCGTGGATCAGGGGTACACCTATTCTGGCCATCCGGTCGGGGCGGCCGCGGCCTTGGCCGCCCTGTCCGAGATCAACCGGCTGAGGATCTGGGAAAACGCTGCTGCGCGTGGGGATGAGTTGTTTGACGGCTTGCAAAAGCTGGCCGACAAGCATGACGCTATCGGGGACGTGCGGGGCGGCGAGGGACTGATGTGCGCATTGGAACTGGTTTCGGACCGGGCGACCAAGGCGCCTGTCGCAAAATACCTGCCGCTTCAGGTTCAGAAAGCCGCATATGAAGATGGCGTGATGGTGCGTGTGTCTGGCAACAACATCATTCTGTCGCCGCCGCTGATCGTCACTTCGGAAGACGTGGCCAAAATTCTGTCGGCGCTGGATACCGGTCTTGCCACTTTGTAGGCGGTCAACCGACCCCTTCGGAACCTGGCGGGGTCAGACTTTGATAGCTTGCAGATCCTCGAGCAGGTCCAGCAACTGATCCAGTTTCTCCTTGCCCATCTGCGCTTCGATATTGCTGGAGATCGCAAGTGAAGTGGCCAGGTTTTCCCTGAGGATGGTGCGGCCTGCTTCGGTGATCTTGACCATGGTGCGGCGTTTGTCTTCGCTATCCTGACGGCGGGTAATCTGGCCGTCGGCCTCCATCGTGCGCAAAATGCGGGTCACGCTGGGCAGCAACAGGCACGCCTCGTGCGCGATGGTGCTTTGCTCCACTTCGCCCAACTCGTCCAGAACGCGCAGGATGCGCCATTTCTGCTCGGTCAGTTGAATGCCTTGCAGCATATCCCGGATCGGAGCCATGACGGTTTCGCGGGCACGCAGCAACGCGATCGGAAGGGACCGGGCAGTGCTTTTGGAGTGGCTTTGAGTGTTCATGCGGCCTTCTAGAACGCCGTTTTGGGAATTGCAAAGATTAACAAAGCAATCTCTTGACAGGGGGCGCATTAAAAACTAAACATGTTAACTAATAAAGGAGAGACTATGCCTCACTTCCATGTCGAATATTCCGGAAATCTTGAAGACAGGATCGACATGGATGGCCTGTGCGAGTGCATTCGGTCAACGGCGGCCGGGATCGAGACCTTTCCCATGCCCGGTATTCGTGTGCGCGCGACACGGGTCGATCATTACGCCATAGCGGACGGCAACCCGGCGCACGGGTTCATTGATATCTCGATCCGCCTGCGGGCAGGCCGATCCGCGGATGTCAAGGAAGATGCGACACAGCGCATATTCGAGGCGGTCAAAACATATCTGGCGCCGGTTTTTTCACAGCATTCCATCGCGCTCTCGCTTGAGATGCGTGACATCGACCCCAAGCTGTCGCCCAAGGCCGGTACGATCCGCGACCACCTGTCGGCGACCACGCAGGAGACCTGACGCATGAGCGCACTGGACACAAACATCGAAAAGCTGAACGGCTTTCTGGACCGGTTCCGGGAAACGGGCATCCACAACCGTATAGCGGGTGAAGACCGGGACGGATCCGCCGGAGTGTTTCAGTCGGTCTCACCCGTCGACAAATCCGTGATCTGTGATGTTGCCCATGGCACGGCAGATGACATCGACGCGGCAGCCAAGGCCGCCCACGCAGCCTTTGCAGAGTGGCGAGACATGCCCGCCACCCAACGCCGTCGCATCTTGTTGAATGTGGCTGATGCCATTGAAGCGCGCGCCGAGGAAATTGCACTGTGCGAGTGCTGGGACACGGGGCAGACCCTGCGTTTCATGTCAAAGGCAGCTTTGCGCGGGGCAGAGAACTTCCGGTATTTCGCGGATCAGGTGATTCAGGCGCGGGATGGGCAGCACCTGAAGTCTCCGACGCTGATGAATGTGACGACCCGTGTGCCGATTGGCCCGGTTGGCGTGATTACCCCGTGGAACACGCCGTTCATGCTGTCGACCTGGAAGATAGCACCGGCCCTGGCTGCGGGTTGCACGGTGGTTCACAAACCCGCCGAGGATTCCCCTCTGACGGCCCGTCTTCTGGTGGAAATCGCCGAGCAGGCAGGGCTGCCCAAAGGTGTGCTGAATACGGTCAACGGGTTTGGCCCCGACGCTGGCAAGGCTTTGTGCGAGCATGCGCTGATCAAGGCCATTGCCTTTGTGGGCGAAAGCCGTACCGGCAGTCTGATCGTCAAGCAAGGCGCAGATTCCCATAAGCGCAACCATTTGGAACTGGGTGGAAAAAACCCGGTTGTCGTGTTTGATGATGCGGATCTGGACCGTGCTTTGGATGCCGTGATCTTCATGATCTATTCGATCAATGGCGAGCGCTGCACCTCGTCTTCGCGGCTTTTGGTGCAGGACACGATCAAGGAAGACTTCGAAGCCCGATTGATTGAGCGCGTCAACAACATCAAGGTGGGGCACCCCTTGGACCCCGAGACCGAGATCGGGCCGTTGGTGACCGAAGAACACTACACCAAGGTCACGAGCTATTTCGACATCGCCAAGGAAGATGGAGCAACTGTCGCCGCTGGCGGCGTCACGGTGGGGGATGCGGGCTATTTCGTCCGGCCGACCCTGTTTACCAATGCCACCAACCAGATGCGCATCGCGCGTGAGGAGATATTTGGCCCTGTCCTGACCTCGATCCCGTTCTCGACCGAGGATGAGGCGCTGGAGATCGCCAACGACACGCCGTATGGCCTGACCGGCTATGTCTGGACCAATGATCTGACCCGCGCGCTTCGGTTTACAGACAGGCTGGAGGCTGGAATGATCTGGGTGAATTCCGAGAACGTGCGTCACCTGCCCACGCCGTTCGGTGGGGTCAAGGCGTCCGGCATCGGCCGGGATGGCGGTGACTGGAGCTTTGAATTCTATATGGAACAGAAACATATCGGCCTTGCCACCGGTCATCACAAGATCATGCAGTTGGGTAAATAGATCACGCAGGTCGACCCCGGCTGGGGCAACCCCATTACACGAGGAGGAATTGCCATGGGAAAGATAGTACAGGCCGCAAAGATCACGCATGTGCCCAGCATCTGGATGTCCCACACGATGCCAAAGTACAAGGGCATCCGGCAATCCGCCATTGATGGATATGCACGCCTGCGTCAGGACGCGATCGACCGCGGGGTCGAGACGTTCATCGTGTTCGACACCCATTGGATCACCAATCAAGGGTTTCACCTGAACACAAAGGAACATCACAAGGGCCGGTTCATAAGTCACGAACTGCCGCATATGTTGGCGGATATGGAGTTCGACTATCGCGGCGATCATGAACTTGGGGAAACCATCCTTGACGTTCTGCGCGAACGGGGAGAGCGGGCGCTGGGCCATTCGCACCCCGACATGGGCATGGAATACGGCACCCTGCTGCCGATGCATTTCATCAATGATGGCGTGAATGCCCGGGTTTTGCCGGTGGCGGTCAATCAATTCTCGTCGATTGCGGAAAACCGGGCCTGGGGCGAGGCCATTGCCGAGGGTATCCGACGTTCGGACTGCAATGTATCCATTCTGGCGTCCGGCTCGCTCAGCCACGACTTTACGCCGAATGAACGCTCGGTCGACGGGCTGAATGCCGTGAATGGCGAGTTCAACCGCCAGATGGACATGCGCGTTCTTGAGCTGTGGCAGCAGGGCCGATTTGAAGAGTTTCTGGAAATGCTGCCGGACTATGCAAAAAAATGCACCGGTGAATGCGCCATGAATGACACTGCTTTGCTGTTTGGTGCGTTGGGGTGGGGAAGCTACAAGGGTGAGATCGACATTTACACCCCGTATTTCGGCAGCTCTGGCACCGGTCAGGCCAATGTCAGCTTTTCGGTGTGACGCACGCAACGGAACAAAAGGGTTTGGCGGTGATCCCGTCACAAAGGAAAGTCAGCAGATGAACTGGGACACGTTTTCGCATTGGGGTCAGCACATCTCGAAATGGGCGGCGGATTATCACAAGACACTTGCTGAACGTCCCGTGCGGGCGCAGACCGCGCCGGGGGAAATCGCGGCCCAGCTTGTTGCAACTCCACCCGAGACAGGCGAGCCGATGGACGCCATCATGGCCGATTTCGAACAGATCGTGATGCCGGGCATCACCCATTGGCAGCATCCGCGCTTTTTTGCGTATTTCCCGGCCAACGCTGCACCCCCGTCCATGTTGGCCGAGATGCTGGTGACGACCATCGCGGCCCAATGCATGTTGTGGCAGACCTCGCCTGCCGCGACCGAGGTCGAGGGCGTCATGGTCGACTGGCTGCGGCAGGCCGTC
This sequence comes from Ruegeria sp. HKCCD7559, assembly GCF_013110575.1. NCBI lineage: Bacteria > Pseudomonadati > Pseudomonadota > Alphaproteobacteria > Rhodobacterales > Roseobacteraceae > Ruegeria > Ruegeria sp. HKCCD7559. The sequence goes on along the minus strand of NZ_WVQU01000006.1, from coordinate 181,049 downwards.
GGATTGCCCGAGGGTATGACCGGCGTCATACAGGACAGCGCCTCTTCGGCCACCTTGTCGGCGGTACTGACCATGCGGGAACGGGCCACCGGCTTTACCGGCAACCGGGAAGGCCTGAACGCCAAGGGGGCGCTGCGGATCTATTGTTCCGATCAGGTGCATTCGTCGATTGACCGGGCATGCTGGGTTGCCGGGATCGGTCAGGACAATCTGGTCAAGTTGCCCACGCAGGGGCCGAATTTCGGGATTGTTCCCTCGGCGCTTGAGGCCGCCATTATGAATGACGTCGCCGCCGGACATATCCCGGCCGGAATTGTTGCAATTACCGGTGGCACAGGTGTGGGGGCCTGCGATGATCTGATGGCCGCGGCTGATATCGCCCAAAAATACGACCTCTACACCCATCTTGACGCCGCCTGGGCGGGTTCGGCCATGATCTGCCCCGAATTCCGCAGGGCTTTGTGGCAGGGCGCCGACCGCTATGATAGCATCGTCTTCAACCCGCACAAGTGGATGGGTGCGCAATTCGATTGTGCGATCCAGTTCCTGAGGGACGCCACGCCGCAGCTCGATACGCTGAAAATCGAGCCGGAATACCTCAAGACGACCGGAGCCGAGGTGACGAATTACTCAGAGTGGACTATCCCGCTGGGCCGCAGGTTCCGGGCGTTGAAAATCTGGTTCCTGTTGCGGTCATACGGGTTGGAGGGATTGCGCGAACGCATCCGCAATCACGTGACATGGGCCGGCGAACTGGCGGAGAAGATCGGTGCGATCGAGGGGTTCGAGATCACAACCGGCCCTATCCTCAGCCTGTTTTCCTTCCGCTGCCCAGGGGACGATGCTCAGCAGCAGCGTCTGGTGGACGCGCTGAATGACGATGGCCGGATTTACCTGACGCAGGGCATGTTCGACGGCCGCAAGATCATCCGCTTTCAGGTCGGGCAGTTCGATACCACCCGCGACGACGTGTTGATGGCTGCGGACGTGATCCGGGACGTGTGGGAGACCATGAAATGAGGTTTGCCACTTTCGTATCGGGCGAAGAACGTTTCTTCGGGGCAATCACCGACGGTGGTGCCATTGCCTTGAACCAGGAATTCCCGGAACACGACAGCCTTTATGAGGTGATCGCGGCCGGGGCGTTCGATCAACTGGCAGAGGCGGCCGGGGGGAAACCTGTCACCCATCCCGATTTCATCTACGACATGGTGATGCCGGACGCGCGACGTATCCTTTGCGTCGGGGTGAACTTTCCTGACCGGAACGCAGAATACAAAGATGGCAGCGCGCAACCCAAATACATGTCCCTGTTTCCGCGTTTCGCCAGTGGCTTTACAGGCCATGACCGGCCTCTGATCCGCCCGCCGGAAAACCATACGCTGGATTACGAAGGCGAAGTGGCCATCGTGATTGGCAAGGCTGGCCGCCGCATTCCACAGGAAGACGCGTATGATCACATCGCCGCGCTGACATTGTGCAATGAAGGAACCATTCGCGACTGGGTTCGGCACGCCAAGTTCAATGTCACCCAAGGCAAGAACTGGGACCGCTCTGGGGCCATCGGCCCGTGGCTGGTTCCCTTCACGGATGCGGCCCAGTTGGATGACGCTCGTATTCAGACACATGTGAATGGCGAGCTGCGGCAGGATGATACGCTGAACCGCATGATGTTCCCGATCCGGCGCGAGATTGAATACATCTCGACTTTCATGACGCTTCAGCCCGGCGATATCATTGTGACCGGTACACCGACCGGGGCGGGCGCGCGGTTCGATCCGCCGAAATACCTGGCACCCGGTGATGTGGTCGAGGTCTCGGTCGACGGTATCGGTACTCTGCGAAACACGGTTGAGGATGAAATAGTATGACGCCCGAAGACCATGCGCGCGCGGCCGCTGATCTGTTGCAGGCGGAACGAACGCATGAACAGATTGGCCTGCTCAGCCTGCGCCACCCCGAGATAGGCATGGATGACGCTTACGAGGTGCAGAAAGCCATCTGTCGCCAGAAACTGTCCGAAGGGCGCAAGGTGATCGGGTGGAAGATCGGCCTGACTTCGAAAGCCATGCAATACGCGTTGAACATCGATATTCCTGACAGTGGAATTCTGTTTGACGACATGGTGTTTGCACAGGGTGCCACCGTTCCGGCCGGGCGATTCATCCAGCCCCGGATCGAGGCCGAAATTGCCTTTGTCATGAAGTCTGCCATAGGCGGGGACAACGTGTCCCGCGAAGATATCATCGCGGCGACGGAATGCGTCGCGCCGTCCATCGAGATTCTGGATACCCGGATTGAACGCGTGGATCCCGAAACCGGCAAGGCGCGCACGGTCTTTGACACGATCAGTGACAATGCCGCCAATGCCGGTATCGTTTTGGGCAACGACCGCCACAGGGTGGATGCCTTTGATCTGCGCTGGGTCGGGGCACTCACCTTCCGCAATGGCGAGATCGAGGAAACCGGTCTGGGCGCGGGGGTGCTGAACGATCCGGTCGAAAGCGTCGTGTGGCTGGCGCGTCGCATGGCGCAATACGGTCAGAGCATCGCGCCGGGCCAGGTCGTTCTGTCCGGCAGCTTCATCCGCCCGGTCGAATGCCCCTCGGGAACGGAAATCCAAGCTGATTTCGGACCGTTCGGCTCAGTCGATATCCGTTTCGCCTGAAAGGAACGCCAATGCCCGCGCCAAGCAATACGTTCAAGGCCGCGCTGAGGGCGGGAACCCCTTTGATCGGGTGTTGGGTTGGGCTGGCCAATGCCTATACGGCCGAGATCGCCGCAACGGCGCAGTTTGACTGGCTGCTGGTTGACGGAGAGCATGCACCAAACGATCTGCGCTCGATCCTCGAGCAGGTGAGGGTGATTGAAGGATCTGGCAGTATCCCCGTCGCACGCCTGCCGATTGGCGAAACCTGGATGATCAAGCAATATCTCGATGCCGGTGTGCAGAACATACTGGTGCCGATGGTGGAAAGCGGCGATCAGGCGCGCGAACTGGTGCGGGCCGTGCAGTATCCACCTCGTGGCGTTCGGGGCGTAGGTTCCGCTTTGGCGCGGGCTTCGCGTTTTGCGGCTATCCCGGATTATCTGAAAACGGCGGACGAGCAGATCTGTCTTTTGGTGCAGGTCGAAAACAGGCTTGGGCTGGAGGCGCTGGACGACATACTGGCGACCGACGTCGATGGGGTGTTCGTCGGCCCGTCGGATCTGGCCGCAGATATGGGCCATATCGGCGATGCCGGGCACCCGGACGTGATCGAGGCCGTTCTTGATGCGATCCGGCGCATCGTTGCGGCAGGCAAGCCGGCAGGGATATTGTCACTGGACCCGGTCATGCAGCGAAAATGCCTGGATCTGGGGGCAACATTCGTGGCCACGGACATCGATGTGACTTTGTTCGCCAAGGCAATCCGGGCCGCTGCTGCTGATGGGCTCAGCCTGCTGCCCGATCAGGTGGCTTCGGGAAGCGCACAGACAGGCGCGGCGTCGAAATACCTGCAACAGCTTTGCAAACACTGGTCGCGCAAGGCTCAGGTAACATTTGATGAAACGCAAGGCAGCGTGAGCTTTCCGGACGGGAACCGCGTCACGCTTTCGGCAGGTGATACCAGCCTGACCGTAACCGCCGCCACCCGGGCGCGCGGTGATCTGGCCCGATGGCAACAGGTCATCGAGGCTCATCTGGCGCGTTTTGCGTTTCGGGAAGAGTTCCGCATTGATTGGTCAGGATGAGGAAAACACGTTGCGGCCCTGAATCCGGCTCTGTGGCAACAGGACAAAGGCAGGCACACCTGCGTTGGATTTGAAACGGTTTTGCCCGAAAGGCCACAACTAGAGCTTGTGGATACCATGGACGGTCAGCGTACTGACCAGATCGGCATAGTCTTCGCGGGCTTTGGGGCCCGCGCCGGTGTTCCACATGTAATACCAGTTCAGCATCCCAAAAACTGACATCGTGGTGCCGCGCAGCTTGTCCTTGTCATCATTGAAGGCTGTCGGGGCCAGCTCTTTCAGGATGTCGCGCACAAAATTTACCAATTCCAGCTGATACCCGCGCAGAAGTTTCTGCTGTTCCTCGGTCAAGGCGCTCATGCCGCTGATCTGCACCCGGTGTTCGTCATCTGCGCCTTGATAGGCAAACAGGATTTCGCGCACCGCTTTCCGCAGCTTCTGTTCAGACGTAAGACCGTTCAGATCCACATTGCAGATACGGTCGCGAAGCTCGCGCAGGTAGGTTTCAAGGATGTCATACAAGATGGCATCCTTGCTGTCGTAATAGTGGTAGATGTTTGCCTTGGAAATCCCGCACTCTTTTGCCAACAGGGTCATCGAGGCGCGATCAAACCCTTGGTCGGCGAACACTTTGGCGGCCATTTTCAGGATTTGCTTCCGCTTCTGGTCGTGATCTTTGGCGATTGTACGGGCCACGGCTTATTCCTTATCGCGATTGTCGACGACGCGCTTCGCCTTGCCCTGAGAGCGTTCGACGTCGCCGGGGTCACCTACAACAATTTCCGTTGAGACGCCAACGACGTCCTTGATCCGCTTGGTCAGCATCCGTGCCGCGGCCGTCTTGGACAGTTCGTCGGTGGAATCCGGGGACGATTCAACATAAACCCGCATGGCGTCCATGCGGCCAGATTTGTACAGCTCTATCTGATAATAAGGGGCAAGGCCCCCCGTCGCCATGACCTGTTCTTCAATCTGGCTGGGAAAGACGTTGACCCCGCGCAGGATCATCATGTCGTCGCTGCGACCGGTGATTTTGGCCATCCGGCGCATGGATCGTGCTGTCCCCGGCAACAGGCAGGTCAGATCGCGCGTGCGATAGCGGATCATCGGCAACCCTTCCTTGGTCAGGGTCGTGAACACCAACTCGCCGGTTTCGCCATCGGGCAGGACCTCTCCGGTTGCAGGATCAATGATTTCAGGCAGGAAGTGATCTTCCCAGATCACCGGGCCATCCTTGGTTTCAACGCATTCATTGGCCACCCCGGGCCCCATGATTTCGGACAGGCCATAGATGTCGACCGCATGCATATCAAACGCATCCTCGACTTCGGCACGCATGGCGTCCGTCCAGGGCTCGGCACCGAATACGCCAACCTTCAGCGAGCTTTCACGCGGGTCGAGTCCGGCCTTGTGGAACTGTTCAAGGATATTGAGCATATAGGAAGGCGTAACCATGATCCCGTCGGGGCGGAAATCGTTAATCAGGTTGACTTGCTTTTCGGTTTGCCCGCCGGACATGGGGACGACGGTCGCGCCAAGCCGCTCGATCCCGTAATGTGCACCAAGACCGCCGGTGAACAACCCGTAACCATAGGCATTGTGCACCATGTCACCTTTACGCAAGCCCGATGCGCGCAGGGACCTTGCGCCCAGATCCGCCCAATTGTCGATGTCGTTTTTCGTGTAGCCCACCACAGTCGGCTTGCCCGTCGTACCGGACGAGGCGTGCAGGCGAATGATCTGGCTGCGTGGAACGGCGAACAGGCCGAACGGATAGTTGTCACGCAGATCAGTCTTGTACGTGAACGGAAACTTCGCCAGATCCGAAAGCTGCTGAAGATCGTCGGGATGCACACCGGATTCGTCAAACCGTTGCTTGTACATCGGAACGTTCTCATAGGCGTGGCGAACGGACCATTTGAGGCGTTCAAGCTGCGTCGCGCGGATTTCGTCGATCGAGGCGATCTCGATCGGGTCCAGATCCGCTTTGTTTGGGGAAAGGTCTTCCATCGCGTCACTCCTCCAGTCGCGAAGCTATTCCTGAAAATTCTGCCCGCCGACCGCGCGGGACATTCCGCGAAACTCGGCGATCAGGGTGTTGTCTTGGTTGGTGACGCGCACGTCATAGATGCCACTGCGGCCGGTGACGGCAACCTCTGACGCGGTTGCGGTCAGATGGTCCCCTTTTTTTCCGGGCGCGAGGTAGCTCATCATCGTATGCTGGCCGACGGTTGCCACGTTGCGGCTGTTGCAGGCGAAGGCAAACGCGCTGTCGGCCAGGGCATGAGTGACGCCCCCGTGGCAAATGCCATGCCCGTTGCAGTGATGGTCCCCGACTGTCAGGGTCAGAACTGCACGGCCTTCGTCGACTTCGACCAGATCCATCCCGAACCATTTGCTGGCTTGGTCATTCGCCCACATCGCTTCAGCGGATTTCGTGGCACGTTCCTTGGGTGTCATCATCAGCGTCCCTGGAAATTCGGTGTCCGCTTTTCAAGAAAACTGGATACGCCTTCGGCGTAATCCGCGCTTTCCCCGCAGGTCTTCATTGCGTCTGCTTCGATCTCAAGCTGATCCGAGAGCGACGTGGTGGCAGCGGTTTGAATGCACTGTTTTGTCAGCCCGAGCCCGAGGGTTGGGCCGTTTGCCAATTGCGCGGCAAGTGCGCGCGCTTCGGTCATCAATTGATCATCGGCCACCGCCTTCCAGATCAGCCCCCAATCTTCGGCTTGCTTGGCCGGAAGGGGTTGGGCTGTCAGGGCCAGCCCCTTGGCGCGCGCCTCGCCCAACAGGCGCGGCAAGTGCCAACTGCCGCCCGTGTCGGGAATCAGGCCCACCTTGGAAAAGCTCTGAATGAATTTTGCACTTTCCGCGGCCAGAACCATATCACAGGCCAGCGCCAGATTTGCACCCGCCCCGGCGGCTACTCCATTCACGGCGCAGATCACCGGGATATTCACTGACCGGATCAACCGGACAAGAGGGGCATAGAATCTGCGTACCGTTTTGCTTAAATCCGGCGGGCCATCCATTTTCGACGGGTCGCGATCGCCGAGGTCCTGACCGGCACAAAAGCCTCGTCCGGCACCGGTCAGCAATATCGCGCGGGCCCCGCCGTCGCGCGCGGCTTTCAGCGCATCCTGAAGCGCCAGGTGCATTTCTTCATTGAACGAGTTCAGCTTGTCCGGGCGGTTCAGGGTGATTTCGGCCCAGTTCCCGTTGTCTTGTACAAGAATCGTATCGCTCATGACTGTCTCATCTGGTCTCGTTTCAACTTAATCATTGCATTAACCGAACGGTTGGTCAATATATAAACCCGAACCGAATCTGAACCGATCAAAGGGATTGCAAATGTCGCAGTCGTCGCTGGTGAGCGTTGAATTTAAGGGCGACGTGGCGTGGGTCACCGTTGACAACCCGCCGGTAAACGCGACGTCGACAGGAGTTCGCCAAGGGCTGTCTGACGCCGTTGATGCGGTCAAGGGGGCGCGGGTGGCGGTGCTGTGTTGCGCTGGAAAAACCTTTGTCGCAGGCGGCGACATGTCCGAATTCGATGCGCCGCCGGTCGAGCCGCACTTGCCCGACGTGGTTCAGAAAATCGAAGACAGCGAGGTTCCGTTCATTGCCTGCATGCATGGCAACGTGCTGGGTGGTGGGTTCGAAATCGCCATGGCCTGTGCGTGGCGGATCGCAGCGCCGGGAACGGGTTTTGGTCTGCCGGAAGTCAATGTGGGCTTGATCCCCGGGGCAGGGGGCACACAACGATTGCCGCGTCTTGTCGGGATGCAGGCTGCAATTGACATGGCTTGTTCGGGCAAAATTTTCAAGGCAGAGACACTGGCCGAGCTTGGCGGTGTCGACCTTGTCGCCGAAGACCCCAAGGCTGCTGTTCTGGACTTGGTAGCGGATCTGCCCGAACGCCCAATACCCGTCAGCCAGCGTGCTGTGGCGGAATTTGCGCCGGATCTGTTGGAGACGAGCCGCGAGGCTTTGAAGAAACGCGCCAAGGGGCAGAAGTCGCCGTTGGAAAACCTGACGGCGCTTGGTTGGTCGGTTGAGCCATTTGCCACCGCACAACCGAAAGAGCGCGCGCGCCATCTGGAGTTGCGCCAAAGCCCGGAAAGCCGCGCTTTGCGCTACGCGTTTTTTGCTGAACGGGCCGTGTCCAAACCTTCTTTGATCAAAGACGTGGCCGCCCGTGACATAACACGGATCGCCGTTGTCGGAGGTGGGTTGATGGGGGCAGGGATCGCAACTGCCGCCCTGAACGGCGGGCTGTCCGTGACGTTGATCGAGCGAGACGCTGACGCCGCGGCCGCGGCGCACAATCGGGTCGAGGGTCTGCTGCAAGGCGCGGTCAAGAGAGGCAAGATGTCCGAGGCGCAGCTTCGGGATCGCCTTGCTGCGTTTCGTGCGGTGAACAGTTATGCAGACGCTGCGGATGCCGAACTGGCGATCGAGGCCGTCTTTGAAGACCTGTCCGTCAAGCAACAGGTATTTGACGAGCTGGCAAGCCATATGAGCAGCGATGCGATTTTGGCCACCAATACGTCCTATCTGGACCCGCGCGAAATTTTCGCGGACGTCGGCAATCAGGCCCGATGCATCGGGCTGCATTTCTTCAGCCCGGCCCATGTCATGAAGTTGCTCGAGGTCGTGGTAGCTCCGCAAACGTCTGCTGAAGTGGTCGCAACCGCGGTCGCGCTTGGGAAGAAGCTTCGCAAGGTTTCGGTGCTGTCGGGTATCTGCGATGGGTTCATTGGCAACCGCATGTTGGCCGCCTATCGGCGCGCGGCCGATTATCTGCTGGCAGATGGGGCGCTTCCCTATCAGGTGGACCGTGCAATGCGGGCGTTCGGGATGCCCATGGGGCCTTACGAGCTTCAGGATCTGACCGGTCTTCAAATTGCCTGGGCGAACCGCAAACGCAATTCCGCCAACCGCGACCCGAACGAACGTTATGTCACCATCGCGGACCAGCTTTGTCAGCGTGAGCGTTTCGGCCAGCGTGTCGGCAAAGGGTGGTACCGCTACGAAGAGGGCAGTCGTGATCCGGTTCGTGATCCCGAAGTTGAGGCATTGATCGAAGCTTATTCCGACCAGCAGGGCATCACCCGCAGGGATTTTTCGGACGAGGAAATCTGTTCGCGGTTGCTGGCGGTCTTGGCCAACGAGGGCGCTTTGATCATTGAAGAGGGGATCGCGGAAAACGCCGAAGCTGTCGATATGGTTCAAATCCATGGATATGGCTTTCCCCGCTGGAGAGGAGGACCGATGAACTATTGCAACGAAATCGGCATCAGCCGGTGCGCCGCAAATATGCTAACCGTAGTGAAAGAAAGCCCAGGTTCGTGGCGCCTCGCGGGCCAATTGGAAAACAATTAACATGTTGATGGTTACAAAAGTGACCATTAACGCATTCTCGAGTCATGTTTCACAGGGAGGAGACAAAACCATGAAGTTCACCAAGTTGAGCACTCTTTTGGCCTCGGCCGCGCTGGCTGTTTCGGGCACAGTGGCGCTGGCGGCGGATTATACGCTGACGATTTCCAGCTGGGCACCGCCGACCCACGGCATCAACGCGAAGATGTGGCCGAAATTCGTGGAAATGGTCGAAGAAGCCACCGACGGCAAAGTCACTGCTGAACTGAAGCTGGGAATTGCCCCGCCGCCGGCGCAGATGGATCTGATCATGGATGGCGCGGCGGATGCGTCGATCATCTTCCATGGTTACCAGCCCGGTCGTTTCGTCACCACCAAGATGATTGAGCTGCCCGGATATGAGGGCTCGGCCGAAGCGGCCTCGGTCGCGTATTGGCGTACATACGACAAGTATCTCAAGGCAGCGGACGAACATCGCGGTGTGAAAGTGATCGCCCTGCACACACACGGCCCGGCACAGCTTCATTCCAGCAGCTCCGTGACCAACCTCGACGAGGTATCAGGCCTCAAGGTGCGTATCCCGGGTGGTGTGGGCGGAGATGTCGGCACGGCGCTGGGCGCAACCGGAATCCAGGTTCCCGCGCCGAAAGTATACGAGACACTCGCGTCGAAAGCTGCTGATGGTGTGGTTATGCCATTTGAATCCCGTAAGGGTTTCAAGCTGACTGAAGTGGCGCAGAACGTATATGAAGTTCCGGGTGGCCTGTATCGCGGTTCATTTGCGTTCATCATGAACGAAGACACTTTTGCGGATCTTCCCGCCGATGTGCAGGCCGCTTTGGAAGAAAAGGTCTTCGGCGAACCGCTGAGCCGCGAAATCGGTAAAATCTGGGATGAGATCGACGCGATCGGCCGTGAGGCGACCGAACAGACCGAGGGCAACGCGATCAATGCAGCCTCTGCTGAAGATCTGGAAAAGTTCAACGCGATTGCTGCCGATGTGCGCGCCAAGGTCATCGAAGAGGTCAATGGCACCGGTGTTGATGCGCAAGCCGCTTATGACATGATCGTTAACGAAATGGCTGCCCAGTAACACAGCCCGGCTGGCGGGGTTGACCCGCCAGCCATCTTCACCCGTTGGGGGCCAATCATGCAATCTATCGTGACCTTCGCGCGTCGCGTCAGTATCATTCCGACGGTGCTGGCCTGTGTGGCGCTGTTCATCCTGATGGTGATGACCTTTTTTGACGTCATCCTACGCTCAGTCTTCAATGCTCCGATCGAGGCGGCAACCGAACTGACGCGGATTCTGATGGCGATCCTTGTGTTCTCGGTTCTGCCGATGATTTCGGCCGGGAAAGGGCAAATCGCCGTTGACCTGACCGATGGAATTTTTTCCCGCCTGCGGCTGAGCAGGGCACGCGATGCAATTGTCTATCTGGTGTCTGGCATCATGCTGATCTGGCCGATTCAGCGCGTTTGGGTTCTGGCTGAACGTGCACGGGATTACGGGGACGTCACCGAATACCTGTCGATCCCTGTCTTCTATGTCGGCTGGTTCATCGCCGCCTTCACTGCAATAACGGCCGTTGCGATGGTCATCACCGGTCTTTTGCACATTTTTGCCCCCCAAACCTTGTCGGAGCACGCCTGATGACTGCCGCACTGATCGGTTTCGCCCTTGTCCTGGTTCTTGTGTTGGTACGCTTGCCCATTGTGTTTGCGATGGGCCTCGTGGGGACGCTTGGGTTCGCATATGAACGCGGTGGCAGCATCCTGTCCGAGCGCGGGCTGAAGGCCGCCATGTCGATGGTGGGTCGCCAGATTACCGATACGGCACAGGACTATGGCCTTTCGGTCGTGCCACTGTTCATCCTCATGGGTCTGTTCGTGAACAAGGGCGGGCTCGCGCGCGAATTATACGCGGTTTCAAACGCCTTCCTGGGCCACTTCCGAGGTGGTATCGCCATGGCGACGGTTGCCGCGTGCGGCGGCTTTTCGGCCATTTGCGGTTCCTCGCTGGCAACGGCTGCGACCATGTCCAAAGTCGCGATGCCCGAGATGCGCCGGTACCGCTACGCGGATGAGTTGTCGACCGCGTCGATTGCCGCCGGTGGCACGCTGGGTATCCTGATCCCACCGTCGGTCATTTTGGTGATCTACGGCCTGTTGACCGAAACATCGATCGGCAAACTCTTCGTTGCGGGCATAATTCCCGGTGTACTTGGTATCCTCTTCTATCTGTTCGCGGTGCGCTGGACCGTTTGGCGCAGGCCCGAGGCCGGCCCCGCCGGTGAACGCCACGGCTGGGGCGAACGCCTGTCGGCCCTGCGCTCGGTCTGGGCGGTGTTGCTGTTGTTCTTCCTGGTGATCGGCGGCTTGTACGGAGTGTTCGATTTCCATCCTTTGAACCTGACCTTCAGTCCGACCGAAGCCGCTGGTATGGGCGCGATGGGGGCGTTCCTGATCGCATTGTCGCGCGGCGGGCTGACCCTAAGATCGACCTTTGAAGTGCTGAAGGAAACCAGCTTCACCGCCGCAGCGCTGTTCTCGGTTCTGATCGGCGCGCAGATCTTCTCGAATTTCATCAACCTGGCCGGTCTGCCCGAAGCGTTGATCGCCCTGGTCACCGCATATGAGGTGGAGCCCTTCGTCGTGATCCTGATGATCCTCGGGATCTACATCATTCTGGGATGCGTCTTTGAATCGCTGTCGATGCTGTTGCTGACGGTTCCGATCTTTTTCCCTCTGGTCACGTCATTGGGATACGATCCGATCTGGTTCGGCATCGTTGTCGTCGTCGTGACCGAGATCAGTTTGATCACGCCGCCCGTGGGTCTGAACGTGTTCATTCTGAAAGGCGTGGTCGGGGACGTATCGACCGGAACAATCTTCAAGGGGGTCACACCGTTCTGGGTGGCAGACATCTTCCGTCTGGCTCTGATCGTTCTGGTGCCGTGGCTGGTTCTGGTCCTTCCCGAACAAATGGGAGCGATGGGTCACTGATGTTCTCTCTGACTGCGCTTTCGGACGGGTTTCATGCGGATCCCTATCCAACCTACGCCGCGTTGCGCGAAAACACGCCCGTCTGCTGGCAGCCCGATGGTTCGGTGGTCCTGTCGCGGTATGACGATCTGGATCTGGTGTACCGGGATACCGAGCGTTTCATTTCGGATAAAAAGGCGGTTTTCGGCCCCAAATACGGTATCGATAGCCCGCTGTACGAACACCATACCACCAGCCTTGTGTTCAACGATCCGCCCCTGCATACCCGCGTCCGCAAGGTCATGGTCGGCGCTATGAACCCACGGGCGCTGGCGCAGATGGAACCGGGCCTGATTGAACTTGTGGATGGGCTGCTGGACGAGATGCAGGCCAAGGGCTCGGTAGAGTTGATCGAGGATTTCGCCGGTGCCATCCCGATCGAGATCATCGGCAACCTGCTTGGCATTCCCAGATCGGAACGTGGCCCTTTGCGGGATTGGTCTTTGGCTATTCTGGGCGCTTTGGAACCCCAATTGACGCCCGAGCAGGAAGAGTGGGGCAACCGGTCGGTATCTGATTTCAAGGACTATCTTCGGCATGTCATCGAAGATCGCCGGGCCAACCCCGGAGATCCTGCGACGGATGTCCTGACACGGTTGATGCAGGATGACACCGACGGTGGCTTGACCGAGGTCGAGCTGTACCAGAACTGCATCTTCATTCTGAATGCAGGGCACGAGACCACCACCAACCTGATCGGCAACGCATTGGAACTGTTGGAACGGCACCGCGACAAGCGGGCCGATCTTCTGGCCAATCCGGATCTGATCAACACGGCAGTGGACGAGTTTCTGCGGCTGGAAAGCCCAAATCAGTTTGGCAATCGTCTGACCACCGAAGATGTAACGTTCCACGGTCAGACCATTCCGGCAGGTACGGACATTCACCTGTGTATCGGCGCGGCCAATCGCGATCCGCGGCAGTTTGAACAACCTAATGAGGTTGTATTGGATCGGCGCCCCAACAAGCATCACGCGTTTGCCGGAGGTCCCCATACCTGCGTCGGCCTGACCCTGGCCCGTATGGAGGGGCGCGTGGCCGTCGGACGGTTTCTTGCGCGATTCCCGACCTATCGCATCACTGACGGCGCCGAACGGGGCGGGCGCATCCGGTTTCGGGGTTTCGCGCGACTGCCAGCGCAAGTCTGAGATGTGCGGTTTGGGTGACAATTCGCCAATTTATTGACCGACCGTACGGTTTATATTATGGTTTCGTGAGACGGGCATATGGCCGCGCGAAGTTCACACAACAAATGAGGAGACGCTCATGACAATCCAACAGATTTCCAGCTTCGCGGCCGGTGAATGGGTTGCGCCCGGTGCGGGTGCCCGCAATATTACAAGCGCAGTCACCGGCGAGGTGATCGCCAAGGCCGGCAATAGCGCGTTGGATGTGCAGGGGATGCTGGACTATGCGCGCAATGTCGGCGGGCCGGCGCTGCGGCAGATGACGTTCCACCAGCGGGCCAAGATGCTCAAGGCGTTGTCCGTTCATTTGGGTCAGCACAAACAGGAAATGTATGACCTGTCTTTCAGCACAGGTGCGACCCAGTCCGACCACTTGATCGACATAGACGGTGGTATCGGCACGATGTTCGTCTTCGCTTCGAAAGGTCGACGCGAGATGCCGGACGGATATGTCTATCTGGACGGTGAGGTCGAGCAGTTGTCGCGCAATGGCACTTTTCTGGGGCAGCACATCTGCACCCCGTTGCATGGGGTGGCGGTTCACATCAACGCGTTCAACTTTCCTGTCTGGGGGATGTTGGAAAAGCTGGCTCCAACCCTTCTGGCAGGCGTTCCGGCCATCGTAAAACCGGCGACGAACTCGTGTTACGTCACCGAACTATGCGTCCGGCTGATGCTGGACTCCGGCATTTTGCCTGCAGGCGCGTTGCAGCTGGTTTCGGGTGGTCTGGGCGATATGCTGGACCGTCTGACCATGCAGGACGTGGTCAGTTTCACCGGATCCGCGGAAACGGCGTCGAAACTGCGTTCCAACCCGGTCATCCTAGAGAATTCTGTTCGTTTCGTGGCCGAGCAGGACAGTCTGAACTGCTCGATCCTGGGCCCTGATGCCGAGCCCGGAACGCCGGAATTCGACCTTTTCGTCAAAGAAGTCCAGCGCGAGATGACCACGAAGGCCGGGCAGAAATGTACGGCGATCCGCCGGATCATTGCCCCAGAGCCTCAGGTGCAGGCGGTGATCGAAGCCCTGTCCGCGCGGTTGGCAAAAACGGTCATCGGCGACCCGCGGCTGGAAACCACACGCATGGGCGCGCTGGTCTCGAACGGTCAGAAACGCGATGTTCTGGAAAAGGCGGCAATCATCGGGCAGGAAGCCGAGCGCGTTTTCGGCAACCCTGACGATTTTCAGGTTGATGGGGCGGATGCCGAGAAAGGCGCGTTCCTGCCGCCGATGTTGTACCACTGTGCCAATCCGGATGCGGCCCGACGCGTCCATGACACCGAGGCTTTTGGCCCGGTCAGCACGGTGATGGGGTATCGCGATCTTGACCATGCGATCGATCTGGCGAACCGCGGGCAGGGGTCGCTGGTGGCATCGGTCATAACTCGTGACGTGGATGTGGCGCGGCAAGTTGCCCTTGGGGCCGGGGTCTATCACGGGCGGCTGTATTTCAACAATCGTGACTCGATGAGGGAATCCACCGGCCACGGCTCTCCTCTGCCGCATATGGTTCACGGCGGACCCGGACGCGCTGGTGGCGGCGAGGAGATGGGCGGTGTGCGTGGCGTGAAGCACTACATGCAGAGGACAGCCATTCAGGGGTCACCCGATTTGCTGACCGCGATCGGGAACAAATGGGTTCCCGGCGCGACCGAGGTCGCAGGGCCAGCCCATCCGTTCACGCGCCGGTTCCACGAGCTGGCGATTGGCGAGACCCTCCACACGGCGCCCCGTACAATCACGATGGAAGACATCGAACACTTTGCCAATTTCACCGGCGATACGTTCTACGCACATATGGATCAGGCAGCGGCGGAACGGAACCCGTTCTTCCCGGGCCGTGTGGCCCATGGGTATCTGCTTCTGTCATTTGCAGCCGGATTGTTTGTTGAACCGAACGAAGGCCCGGTTCTGGCAAACACAGGTCTTGACGGGTTGCGATTCATGAAGCCCGTCGAGGCGGGTGATACCATCAAGGTGCGGTTGACGGTCAAGGCCAAGACCAAACGGAACGAAGAATACGGCGAAGTCCGCTGGCATGTCACCCTGACCCAACAGGATGATGAAATGGTTGCGGAATATGAGCTTTTGACGATGGTCGCCTACTAGGCCCGGAACCCATTGAATTCGGCAGGTCAGCGTGTTCACGGTTCGAAAAACGAGCGGTGAACATGTCTGATCTTCGGGATGCGTGCCAGAATCCGGGGGCGCAAACAGTGCGGGTTGCCTGCAAAGCACGCTAAGCGGCGCAATCGCGTCAAGATAATGTTCGACAGAATCAAGGGCTGGCTGCGCGCCACGACCCTTTGCGACCGAGGCTCAAAGGTCCTCTCGCCCGCGCCGCCATGAGTTGGCTGTGAAACCTTATCCCGGCGCGCGTTAAACATGCACATCAACCTGAGTTCGCAGATTGGCCGGGCGCGTTCCATCAGGGTGGAAAAACGGCGGTCTTCTTTACCGTTCCATAAACAAAGCTGGTGTCGATCGAAGCAATCCCACCGATCGGGTGAATTCTGTTTCGTATGAATTCTTCATATGCCTCGAGATCCGATACCAACACCCGCAGCTGGTAGTCCATTGCCCCGGTCAGCACGTGGCATTCAAGAACTTCGTCGATCATCCGAACGCGTTTTTCGAAATTCTGTACGTCCGTTTCATTGTGTCGCTCCAACCGGACCCGCACAAAAACGGTAATGCCTATGCCGTATGCGGCGGCGTCCACATCTGCGCTGTAACCCTTTATGATCCCGCGCGCTTCGAGGTTCTTGACCCGGCGCAGACACGGCGACGGAGACAGGTTCACCTCGTCGGCAAGGTCCTGGTTCGTCATGCGCCCGTCCTTTTGCAGCGCCCGAATGATCTGTCTGTCTTTATCGTCCATTTCAACCTTAAAATTGGCAGAATCTGCCAATATAGATCGCTGTTTTGATACTATTTGCAAGCACAAGCCCAAAGTAAAAGTGCAAACTGGCGTCAGCTTGAAACAGGAGCTTGCAATGACTCGTTCAACCGGATTTGCCACCCGCGCCATTCACCACGCTTACAACCCTCTGGAAAATGACGGCGCCCTTACCCCACCGCTGCATTTGACGTCCACGTTTACCTTTGAAACCGCAGAGGCTGGTGGAGAGATGTTCGCCGGTGAACGCGCAGGTCATATCTACAGCCGTATTTCGAACCCCACATGTGACCTTCTGGAACAA
Source organism: Ruegeria sp. HKCCD7559 (assembly GCF_013110575.1). Classification (NCBI taxonomy): domain Bacteria; kingdom Pseudomonadati; phylum Pseudomonadota; class Alphaproteobacteria; order Rhodobacterales; family Roseobacteraceae; genus Ruegeria; species Ruegeria sp. HKCCD7559. Next base: position 164,496 of record NZ_WVQU01000006.1, on the reverse strand, counting down.
CGCATTGCGGTGCTTGAAGGGGCCGAGGCCGGACTGGCCCTTTCCAGCGGCATGGGGGCGATCACGGCAGTGCTTTGGACCCTGCTGTCGCCGGGGGACGAAGTCATCGTGGACAAAACGCTCTATGGCTGCACCTTCGCCTTCATGCGCCACGGTCTGGCAAAATGGGGGGTCACGATCACCCATGTCGACATGACAGACCCAGAGAACCTGAAAGCTGCCGTTTCTGACAAAACCCGCGTTGTCTATTTCGAAACTCCGGCCAATCCGAACATGCGCTTGGTGGACATCGCCGCCAGCGCCGAAATTGCGCATTCGGTCGGTGCAACGGCTGTCGTCGACAACACCTATGCCAGCCCCTATCTGACCCGCCCGATCGAGCACGGGGCGGATATCGTTCTGCATTCTGCCACCAAATATCTCGGTGGGCATGGCGACGTGGTCGCTGGTCTGGTTGTCGGCACCGCCGAACAGATCGCCGAAATCCGCCTGGTCGGAATGAAGGATATGACCGGTGCGGTCATGGCCCCTTTCAACGCGATGCTGATCCTGCGTGGTCTAAAAACACTGAACCTGCGTCTGGATCGTCATTGCGCGTCAGCCAAGGTCGTCGCTGATTTTCTCGAGGCGCACCCCGCCGTCGGTGAGGTTTATTTTCCCGGGCTGAAAAGCTTTGCCCAGCATGATGTCGCGCAGCGGCAAATGTCCCAACCCGGCGCCATGATCGCGTTCGAGATCAAGTCCGGCCTGTCCGGTGGGATCGAATTCATGAACCGCCTGAACATGATCCAGCGCGCGGTGTCCTTGGGCGATGCCGAAACGCTGATCCAGCACCCTGCATCCATGACGCATTCGACCTATACCCCGGAAGAACGGGCCGCGCATGGGATCAGCGATGGTTTGATCCGTTTGTCCGTCGGGCTTGAGGATGTCGAAGATATCCTCGCAGACCTGGAGCAAGCTTTGCCGTATCCTGCCCGCAGCGCCGCCTGAACCCGGAGACCGCCATGCACATTGATCCCACTCAGTTGAAGATCGTTGAACAACGTCTGCTATGGTTGTCGCATTGGATGATCCACAATGCCAACCAGATCCGACCAAAGGTGGATGGGATCAAGGTTGGTGGCCATCAGGCGTCGTCTGCTTCGATGGTGTCGATCATGACCGCGCTCTATTTTTCGGCCCTGCGCGCTGAAGACCGGGTGGCGGTCAAACCCCATGCCTCGCCGGTTTTCCATGCGATGCAGTATCTCATGGGCAATCAAACGCGCGAGAAGATGGAAAACTTCCGTGGTTTTGGCGGTGTGCAAAGCTATCCCAGCCGGACCAAGGATATCGACGACGTCGATTTTTCTACCGGGTCTGTGGGTTTGGGTGTCGCGATCACCTCGTTTGCTTCGATCATTCAGGATTACATCAAGGCCAAGCGCTGGGGCTCGGATGCTCCGATGGGGCGGATGGTGGCCCTTGTAGGCGACGCAGAACTGGACGAAGGCAATGTGTACGAGGCATTGCAGGAAGGCTGGAAGAACGACCTGCGCAATACGTGGTGGATCGTTGACTACAACCGGCAATCCCTGGATGGCATCGTCCGCGAAGGGCTGTTCGAACGGATTGAAAAGATCTTCGATGCGTTCGGTTGGGATGTCGTGCGCGTGAAATATGGGGTTCTGCAACGCGCGGCCTTTGAAGAACCAGGTGGCGATCGCCTGCGCGACTGGATCGATGCGTGCCCCAATCAGGAATATTCGGCTTTGACCTTCATGGGTGGCGCAGTCTGGCGGCAGCGTCTCATGGACGATCTGGGGGATCAGGGGGATGTGACCGCCCTGATCGAACGGCGGACGGATGCAGAGCTGGCTGCCCTGATGGAAAACCTTGGCGGCAATTGCGTCGAGACCATGGCCCGGACATTTGCCGCCATCGATCATGATCGCCCGACCTGTTTCCTGGCCTACACCGTCAAAGGGTGGGGCACCCCCATCGCAGGTCACAAGGACAATCACGGCGGGCTGATGAACAACAGCCAGTTCGCCGCGTGGCAGTCGCATATGGGCGTGCCGAAGGGCGAGGAATGGGAGCCGCTTGCGACGGTGCAGGACCCAGCCGCATTCAAGGATTTTCTGGCAAAGGCACCGTTCTTTGCCAAGGGTCCGCGCCGCTATTTCGATGACAAGCTGGACGTGCCACGGATCGAGGTCGACACCAGCCGTGAAATCTCGACCCAGATGGCGTTTGGCAAGATCCTTGACGATCTGTCAAAAGGTGATGGCCCGTTGACCGAACGCATCGTGACAACCTCTCCGGATGTCACCGGCACGACGAACCTGGGGCCTTGGGTTAACCGGCGCAAGCTGTTTGCCCGATCCATGCAAGCCGATGCCTTCATAGAACATCGGATCCCTTCGACGGCGAAATGGGAGTTCACTCCGGAAGGGCAGCATATCGAGCTTGGGATCGCCGAAATGAACCTGATGCTACTTCTGGGAGCGGCGGGTCTGTCGCATTCCCTGTTTGGCAAACGGTTGATCCCGATCGGCACCGTCTATGACCCCTTTGTCAGTCGCGGCCTCGATGCGCTAAACTATGCCTGTTATCAGGATGCACGCTTTATTCTCGTCGGTACGCCATCGGGCGTGACACTGGCACCTGAAGGCGGAGCGCATCAATCCGTTGGTACCCCCCTGATCGGCATGAGCCAGGACGGGCTGGCCGCATTCGAACCCGCCTTTGCTGATGAACTGGCGGTGATCATGGAATGGGCCTTCGACTATCTGCAACGCGACGGTGAAGGGCAACCGGACGAGCGCACATGGCTGCGCGATGAAACCGGCGGTTCCGTCTATCTGCGTCTGACGACCAACCCGATTGAGCAGCCGGGCAAACGCGTGGATGACGAGTTCCGCCAAGGTGCCATCGATGGGGCCTATTGGTTGCGAAAACCGGGGCCCAATTGCGAAGTTGTAATCGCCTATCAAGGTGCCGTCGCGCCCGAGGCAATCAGGGCCGCCGGTATCATCGGCGAGGGCCGTCGCGATATCGGCGTTTTGGCCGTGACGTCCGCGGATCGGCTGAATGCCGGTTGGACGGCTGCACAACGCGTGCGGTCGCGGGGCAACCCCGCCGCACTTTCCCACATCGAGGCCCTGATGTCTGGCCTGCCGGCGCATTGCAATCTGGTCACCGTGATTGATGGGCATCCTGCAACATTGTCGTGGCTGGGCGCTGTGCGCGGTCATCAGACCATTCCGATGGGGGTCGAACATTTTGGCCAGACAGGAACGATCGGTGATCTCTATCGCCACCACTGCATTGATGCCGATGCCATCATCGAAAAAGTGAATGGTTTGACCCGTGGCAGAGTACTTCATCGGGCAACAAGCGCTTGAGATCGGGCCAACAAGATCAGGAACGAACCAGCTCGGGCTCTTGTTTGACCTATGTCGCATCGACGACGGTCATGTCATCGAAATGATCGGCACGATTGTGTGTGTCCGGTGCGTTTCTCCGACGCCCAACGGCAGGCATCTGCCAGCAAGATGTCGAATTTTGTACCCGCGTTGACCCAGGCTTGACGCGGCCCGGCCCTGGCGGTTGCGTCAGGGTCTGACCTGTCAGGGTGTTCCCTTATTGGAAGCTTTTCGGCGAAAATGCCCGTTTTCCCGTCTATACAACCGGGATGGCAGCCGGTAAGGGGCTGTCTTTACCCTTGGATGATCCGCTGATCGCAATTCCGCACAGCGCCTATCACCTGGCCGATACAAAGAACCACCACCGTGAAACAAACCATTGCAGATGCGCTAGCGCGCAAGGGCTATGATACATTGACCCAAGTTCAGCGAGCCGTCACCCAGCCCGAACTGGAAGGGCGCGACATGTTGGTTTCGGCACAGACCGGATCAGGGAAGACCATTGGGTTTGGTCTGGCGATAGCGCACAGGGTGCTGGGCGATGAAGAAACGCTCGGCAAACCCGAAGCGCCGTTGGCGCTGGTAGTCGCACCGACCCGCGAACTGGCACTTCAGGTAAAACGGGAACTTGGCTGGTTGTATTCCGGAGCGGGAGCGTTTCTGGCCTCGTGCGTCGGGGGCATGGACATTCGGGATGAACGTCGCGCGTTGGCCCGAGGCGCACATATCGTTGTGGCCACTCCGGGACGACTTCGCGACCATATCAATCGAGGTTCAATCGATCTGACAGCTATCCGAGCGGTTGTCCTGGACGAAGCGGATGAAATGCTGGATCTGGGGTTCCGCGAGGATCTTGAGTTCATCCTTGATGAAACACCCGCAGATCGTCAGACCTTGTTGTTTTCTGCCACTGTGCCACGCGCAATTGCCAATCTGGCCAAGCGGTATCAGCGCGAGGCGGTACGTGTGAGCACGGTCGGCGAACAGACCCAGCACGCGGATATCGAGTATCGGGCCATGACGGTGGCGCCGCGTGATGGTGAAAACGCGATAATCAATGTGCTGCGATATTACGAGGCCCCCAATGCCATCGTTTTCTGCAACACCCGAGCAATGGTTTCGCGCCTGACCGCTCGCCTGTCGAACCGGGGGTTTTCTGTCGTGGCCCTGTCCGGTGAGCTGACCCAGAGCGAACGATCCAACGCGTTGCAGGCCATGCGTGATGGACGGGCCCGGGTCTGTGTCGCAACCGATGTTGCGGCCCGCGGCATCGATCTGCCCAACCTTGATCTGGTGGTCCATGCCGAACTGCCCAACAGCCATGAAACACTGCTGCACCGGTCTGGCCGCACAGGTCGCGCCGGGCGCAAGGGCGTCAGCGCCATGATCGTCGCGCCATCATCGCGAAAAAAGGCAGAGCGCATTCTGAAATTTGCCAAGCTGACAGCAGAATGGGGATTGGCCCCGTCTGCCGACGAGGTGAACGAGCGTGATCAGGTTCGGATGCTGGCATCAGAGGACTGGCAGGTAGAGATTACGGTAAGCGAACGGCCGTCTGTTGAAAAACTGATTGCTCGCTTCACGCCCGAACAAATCGCGGCCGCTTACCTCAGGCAATACAAACTGCGCCATTCCGCCCCGGAAGAGCTGTCGGCGGTCGATCAGACCACCCCAAGACCACGGGCATCCTTTGGGCCCGGCGTCTGGTTTTCATTGTCCGAAGGGCGCAATCAGAATGCGTCCCCCCGTCATATGCTGCCGATGATCTGCAAGGCGGGCGATCTGACAAAAGACGACATTGGTGCCATTCGGATTGCCGAGGACGTAACTTATTTCGAAATCAGTGAAGCCAGTGTCGACCGCTTTTTGACCGCCATTGGTCCAGAGATGAAAATCGAAGAAACCAAAGACCTTGTGCGGTTGGATAAAGCACCGGACCTGTCGTCAACCGGTCGGTCCGGTCTCAAAAGTAAGTTCAAAGGCAGACCTACAGGACACAAAAAGGAAAACTCTCCGGCTGAGCGGAAAGCGCACCGCCGCCAATCCAAGCCCGAGGCTCAGCTTGCCCAGACCGTGCCCGCGACCGAAACCCGCCGAGCGTCGGATGACGAAGCAAAAAGCCAGTTCAGGGCTTCGGGCGCAAAACCTAAAAAGCGCAAGCCCGACAGTGTCGAGCAAAAGAGGGGTCGTTCCAAACAAGCCGGAGACGCGCCGAAAGGTCCGCCGCCACCGAAAGGCAAGCCAAACAGCAAGAAGAATCGTGCACGCGCGGCGGCCGTCAAATCCGCCAAGGGTGGCAACGCAGTTCCAAAACGTCGCAAACCCGGACCCAAGGGCAGTTGATTTCCGCCACGGACAAGGTTTGTACTCTGGCCATTGGCAAGTGACTAGGTGCTGTTGATTTCGGTCCCGGCATACACATGTGCTTAACAGTTGCGTGATTTTTAGGGGTTGGAGCAAACTAAGCTTTGCTCTTCTTGCCATCTCAACCGAATACTGTGGTACAGGACATTCTTTTCGGGGTTTTCATGCGGTTCAGTGTCGGCATTGCTGTATCTATGCTGGTCGCCGTATCCATCGGCGTGTCGACCTTTGTTGTTCATTCGCTGTGGTGGACGACCGCGCGGGACAACAGCCGCATGCTTGCCGCTGAGATCAACAGCCAGATTGCAAACGCGGTCCGTATCGAAGTCGGGGCAACCCTCAGATCCGCCGAAGCCGCATGGTCGGCGGTGCGCACGATTTTTGTACAGAATGTCATCGCAACACGGCAGGCCGATAAACGAGAGTTCGTGTTTCTGTCTCAGTTGCAGGCGCAGCCGAATATTTCCTGGATTTTCTTCGGTTGGCCGGACGGCAATTTTTTCGCGTCGCATCGGTTGGGCGACAGCGGGCTTGAGATGATCGAGATCGACAAGGCCATCCGCGACCGGAACCTGCGAACCGATCGATACATTTTTGTTCCCGGGGATATTCAGTTCGAAGAAAGGACCTTTGTTCCGACCTCTTATGATCCTCGCGATCATGCCTGGTTCAACAATTTCATGTCCCTGGACACGATGGGATGGATCGAAGCGCGCGATCTTCCGGGCAGTGACAAGACCGTATACGCATTTGCGGGGCCGATCGATGTCAACCGGGCACGGCAGGGTGTCCTTGCGGTCGCAATAGAAACCGACCGTTTGTCACGCTTTCTGGCGACGCTTGAGCCCGGCGAATTTGGAGCTGCCTTTATTCTGGATGCTGATGGCAAAGTAATTGCCGTTCCCGACGCAAAAGCGGACGAAGTTACACCGGCGCGCATGGGCGAGGGTGAACTGTACGAGGTTGCCCAGATCTCGGGGGAAAAACTGTTGGGCGATCCGGATGGCAAGACAGCGGGCAGTTCGACGAAGCGCGTGGTGATCGACGGCGTCCCCTATGCGGTGGCCCTGACACCTTTGGGTTTTTACGGGTGGCGCGTCGCTACGGTCATTCCGGAGGCGGCGTTTTTGTCGGGTATCAATGCAACCTTGATAGACCTGATCTATATCCTGATCGGGGTCGTGATCGTCTCAACCGCTCTGGCGATCTGGTTGATCCGTCGAATTGTAGCCAATCCTTTGGCGCGCATTGCCGAGGATCTGAGCAAGATCGAACGCTTCGACGTCGAACGCATTCCACGCCGGCCTTCAAACCTTTCCGAGCTTGCCAATCTGTCTGCGGCAACGGCCAGCATGGCAGCAGGATTGTCCGCGTTCAGAAAATACGTGCCGACCGATCTTGTGAAAATGCTGGTCGCTGAAGGCATCAAAACGCAGCCCGGTGGCGACATGAAGCAGATATCCGTATTGTTTTGCGATGTGACCGGATTCACCGGGTTGTCGGAAAAACTCGGCCCCAAAATCATCCAGTTGATGGAGCCCTTTTTCTCTGCGGCCGCAGCTGCCGTCGCGCGCCATGACGGGACGATCGACAAATTCATGGGTGACGCGGTCATGGCGATCTGGGGGGCACCGCGCAAGGATGCTCTCCATGCCGAAAATGCCTGCCGCGCAGCGCTGGATCTTGTCGCGACCGTGGAAGATGCGGGCATCAAAGACGAGGCCGGAAATTCCCTGCGTGTCAGGATCGGGTTGAACAGCGGTGAAGCACTGGTTGGCAACATTGGGTCAGAGCAGCGGTTGAACTACACGGCGATCGGTGACGTCGTGAATGTGGCCAGCCGATTGGAAGGGGCCAACAAGGAGTATGGTACGCGCATTCTGATCGGTCCCGAGACCCGGCACGAAGCCGCCGATGCAATTGTCGTCCGAGAGCTGGACACGCTCGCGGTCTTTGGCCGGACCGAGGAGCTGGTGGTCTATGAGCTGATTGCGATGGCCGACGGTTTTGAAGGATCCCTTGATTGGATCGAGACCTACGAACAAGGTCTTGCGCATTATCGTTCCGGCCGGTTCGAGCAGGCGATAGCTGCGTTTGAGGCCGCGGACAAAACGCGGGGCGGGGACCCTGTGTCCGTCGCCATGAAGCTGCGCGCAAACAAGCTTTTGACCAACCCTCCCTCGGGGGATTGGCGCGCGGTTACGCATACGAACAAGACGTGAGAGTGCAGGCAATGAGCGCATGCTAACAGCACCCATTAACAGAAAGGTCTGAGTGCCCGGGAGAGGGTTTCGGGTCGTCGTATCGATTTCGCAGCGAAGATGAGAATGAGATCCGGAAATCAGGGTGCAACGGTAGAAAGACTCCTCAAAGATTTCGGCAGAAAGACACTGTTGACATTAGATATTGTATTTTGGATACATTAGGCAGAGGGATCGCGACGACCTGTGCTGTCACTGAATGCTCTGGCGACAAAGAGCCATGCGATTGTCTTTCAAAGTCCTTTTCTGGGAGAAAATCATGAACCTCAAACTTCTGGCCGCAACCACTGCGATCGCCCTGACGGGCGCCGTGGCGCAGGCAAATACACTTGTATATTGTTCCGAAGGATCGCCTGAAGGGTTCGATCCTGCGCTGTACACCGCGGGGACGACCTTTGATGCGTCTTCACATCCGATCTACAATCGGTTGCTTGAATTTGAAACGGGCACGACCAATGTGGTCCCCGGCCTGGCCGAAAGTGTCGAGGCCAGCGATGATGGTCTGGAATACACTTTCAAGCTGCGCCAGGGCGTCAAGTTCCACTCGAATGACGCGTTCACGCCGACCCGCGATTTCAACGCGGATGACGTGATTTTCTCCTTCATGCGTCAGAAAGACGAAAACCACCCTTATCATCAAGTGTCAGGCGGAACCTGGGAATATTTCCAGGGTATGGGGATGCCTGATCTGGTCGAGTCCATCGAAAAGATCGACGACTACACGGTGAAATTTACCCTGTCCAAGCCCGAAGCACCGTTTGTCGCCAATATGGCGATGGACTTTGCCTCAATCGTGTCGGCGGAATACGCTGCGGCAATGATGGAAGCCGGTACGCCGGAAAAACTGAATACGGCACCCATCGGCACCGGACCTTTCTCGTTCGTGGCATATCAAAAAGACGCGGTGATCCGTTACGCGGCCAATGATGCGTATTGGAACGACCCGGCGCAGGTCGAAAACCTGATCTTTGCCATCACGCCGGATGCGTCTGTGCGCTATCAAAAGCTGAAAGCAGGCGAATGTCATGTGATGCCCTATCCGAACCCTGCCGACATTCAGGCAATGAAGGATGATCCGGACATCAACATGCTGGAACAAGAGGGCCTGAACGTTGGTTATCTGGCCTACAACACCACCATGGCGCCATTCGACAATCCGAAGGTGCGCAAAGCGCTGAACATGGCGATCGACAAGCAGGCGATCATCGACGTGGTCTTCCAGGGCTCGGGCCAGGTGGCCAAGAACCCGATCCCGCCTACCATGTGGGGCTACAACGACGCTATCGTGGACGATCCCTATGATCCCGAAGCGGCCAAGGCGATGCTTGAGGCCGAAGGTGTTTCGGACCTGTCGATGAAAATCTGGGCCATGCCCGTCCAGCGCCCCTACAACCCCAATGCCCGTCGCATGGCCGAATTGATCCAGGCGGATTTCGCCAAGATCGGTGTGGGCGTCGAAATCGTCTCGTACGAATGGGGTGAATACCTGTCCCGCTCGAAAGAACTGAACCGGGACGGTGCCGTTCTGCTGGGCTGGACCGGGGACAATGGCGACCCGGATAACTTCCTGGCGGTTTTGCTGGGCTGTGACGGGGTCGAAGCATCCAACCGGGCGCAATGGTGCCATCAGCCATTCGAAGACCTGATCCTGAAGGCCAAGCAAAGCACGGATCAGGCCGAGCGGACCAAACTGTATGAAGAAGCGCAGGTTGTGTTCAAAGAGCAGGCTCCGTGGGCAACCATCGCGCATTCGGTCGTTTACATGCCCATGAGCAACAAGGTGCAAGGCTATAAGGTGCACCCTCTGGGCGGTCACATCTTCTATGGTGTGAGCGTCGAATAAACCACCACTCACAAACCGGAGCCACCTGATTGGTGGCTCCGGCTTTCTTATTGAGGAGGTCGGGCAGAATGCCGGATTTGTCCGAATACCGCCAATTGGCAATGGATATGTCAGTGGACGCAGTGGCCCTGGTGCCGGGTCCAAATTTCACCCGCGCATTGGGCAAATCCTTCATGAGCCACGAGCGCCCTTTTGTCGTGGTGATTCCGGCCCTGGGTGATCCGGCGGCGATCGTGCCCAATCTGGAACTCGCCTCATGGGATCTGGTTGGATTTGAGGGTGCCGTATTCGACTGGCGCGATCAGACCGGCTATGACCGCGCATTTTCCGCGCTGGCAGCGCATCGTCCGATCAGATCGTTGGCCGTCGAAGGTCAGGTGATGCGGTTTTTCGTGTCAGACGCGTTTACCCGCGCAATTCCGGATCTGCGGATTGTGGACGGCGAGCGCGAAATCTCAGGCCTTCGCATCATCAAAACCGAAGAAGATATCGCCGCGCTGCAAGCGGCCATCGATATTTCGGAACGCGCGTTGGAGCGTGTGATTGCAGGTGTTCGTGCAGGTCAGACCGAAAAACAGATCGAGCAGGCGCTGATACAGGCGCTTTTTGCGGAAGGCGCCGAGTCGTTGGCCTTTTCCCCCATCGTGGCTGCGGGGGACAACTCGGCACGACCGCACGGAAAGGCGCGCGCCGACTACCGGATCAAAGCAGGCGATGCCTTGCTGTTCGACTTTGGCGCTCGAAAACATGGTTTTGCGGCCGACATCACGCGAACTTTTTTCGTTCAGGACGTCCCGGACGAAGGCCGGGATGTCTACGACACGGTTTTGCGCGCCAACAAAGCCGGGTTCGAAGCCTGCCGCCCCGGCGTGACAGCGCATGACATCGACGACGCCGTCACAGGCGTGCTTGAGGCCTCGCCCTTTGCCGATCGTATCCGGACCAAGACAGGTCACGGTCTGGGCCGGGATGTGCATGAGGCGCCGTATATCATGCGCGGCAACAGCCAGAAAATCCTGCCGGGCATGGTCTGGACCAACGAACCCGGTCTGTATGCATTGGACAAGTTCGGCGTTCGCATAGAAGATGACGTTCTCGTCACCGGGGATGGCTGTCGGTCACTGACCCGCTTTCCCAAAGAACTTACAATCATAGGTCGCTGATGCTTGGCTATTTCCTTACCCGTCTTGGCCTGTTTGTTCCGACATTTCTGGGCGTGACGTTGATTTCGTTCATGTTCATCCGGGTGCTGCCCGGCGATCCGATCATCGTGATGGCCGGGGAACGCGGCATGACGGAAGAACGTTATCAGGAAATGGTCGAAAAGCTGGGTTTCGACAAGCCGGTGTTGCAGCAGTATTGGGATTACCTCACCGGAGTGCTTCAGGGTGATCTGGGCGAAAGCTTTGTCACAAGGAAACCCGTATGGGATGAGTTCTTTTCGCTGTTCCCCGCAACGCTGGAGTTGTCCCTGTGCGCCATGATCTTTGCCGTTGCGCTGGGTCTGCCCGCAGGTGTGATCGCGGCGGTGAACCGAGGGAAGTTCTTTGACCGGGCGCTGATGTCCTCGGCGCTGGTCGGGTACTCGATGCCCATCTTCTGGTGGGCGCTGCTGTTGATCATCATATTCTCGGGCAATCTGGGCTGGACGCCGGTCTCGGGCCGCATCGACCTGTTGTATTATTTTCCCAGCGTCACGGGCTTTATGCTGATCGACAGCCTGTTGTCGGGTCAGGAAGGAGCATTCGGATCAGCCGTGCGCCATCTGATCCTGCCGACGATTGTGCTGGGAACGATTCCGCTGGCGGTTATCGCACGCCAGACCCGGTCGGCGATGCTGGAAGTTCTGGGCGAAGATTACATCCGCACCGCGCGCGCCAAGGGTTTGTCACCTTCGCGGATCAATGGATTGCACGCGCTGCGAAACGCTTTGATTCCGGTTGTTACGGTGATCGGCCTGTCGGTGGGCACGTTGCTGGCGGGGGCCATCCTGACCGAAACCATCTTCAGTTGGCCGGGCATAGGAAAGTGGATGGTCGACAGCATCTTTCGCCGTGACTACCCGGTTGTTCAGGGCGGATTGCTGATGATCGCGGTGATCGTGATGCTGGTGAACCTGCTGGTCGATGTCCTTTATGGCATCATCAACCCCAAAATTCGGAGGCGGTGATGGCCGAACTATCTTCAACCCCGCCCAGAACGGAAGACCGCCCCAGCGCCCTGCGAGAGTTCTGGTACTACTTCAGCGAAAACCGCGGCGCTGTCATCGGGCTTTGGGTTTTTGCAGCCTTTGTGTTTTGTGCAGCTTTTGCGCCCCTTCTGGCCCCCTATGACCCAACCGAACAGTTCCGCGATCATATCCTGCAACCGCCTGCTTGGCAGGAGGGCGGAAGCTGGGCTTTCCCGTTGGGTACCGATCCGCTGGGTCGGGACATGCTGTCGCGCCTGATCATGGGCTCGCGCTATTCCTTCTTTGTTGGAATCGTCGTCGTCTGTGTGGCGGTGTCGGGCGGCGTGATGATTGGCCTGCTGTCGGGCTTTGCCCCCAAATGGGTCGATACGCTGATCATGCGGGTGATGGATATCGTTCTGGCCTTTCCGTCGCTGCTGTTGGCACTGGTGCTGGTGGCCATCCTTGGCCCGTCGCTGACCAACGCGATGATTGCCATCGCCATCGTTTTCCAACCCCACTATGTGCGCCTGACCCGCGCGTCGGTTCTGGCGGAACGTCAGAAGGATTATGTCACGTCGGCGCGCGTGGCAGGCGCTGGCAGGTCACGGTTGATGTTCATCACCGTGCTGCCCAATTGTCTGGCTCCGATCATCGTCCAGGCGGCGTTGTCCTTTTCGACAGCAATTCTGGATGCAGCTGCCTTGGGCTTTCTGGGCATGGGCGCGCAGCCGCCCACTCCGGAATGGGGTACCATGCTGGCCGAAGCGCGCGAATTCATACTGCGCGCCTGGTGGGTGGTTACTTTCCCCGGTCTGGCGATTCTTGTCACCGTTCTTGCCATCAACCTGATGGGTGATGGCCTGCGTGATGCGCTTGACCCGAAACTGAAACGGAGCTGATCGCATGAGGCTTTTGCAGATCCGCAACCTGACTGTTGAATTCGCCACGGCCTCGGGCAAGTTCCGCGCCGTGGACGGTGTCGATCTGTCGGTCGACAGGGGCGAGCTGATGGCCATCGTCGGCGAAAGCGGCTCGGGCAAGTCGGTGTCGATGCTGGCGCTGATGGGGTTGTTGCCCTGGACCGCGACGATCACCGCTGACGAGATGCGTTTTGAGGGGCTGGATCTGGCCGGTCTTTCGGCCCGCGATCGCCGCAAGATCATCGGCAAGGACATGGCAATGATCTTTCAGGAGCCGATGTCGTCGCTGAACCCCTGTTTCACGGTGGGATTCCAGATCAAAGAGGCCCTGCGCATCCATCTAGGTTTGAACCGCAAGGACCGCCACCAGCGCGCGATTGAGCTGTTTGACCAGGTCGGCATCCCGGCCCCGGAAAGCCGTCTGACCACCTTTCCACATCAGATGTCAGGGGGCATGAACCAGCGCGTCATGATCGCGATGGCCATCGCCTGCAAGCCCAAGCTGCTGATTGCGGACGAACCGACCACTGCGCTGGATGTCACCATTCAAGCGCAGATACTCGACCTGCTGGTTCGGTTGCGGGACGAGCACGATATGGGCCTAGTGCTGATCACTCATGATATGGGGGTGGTGGCCGAAACCGCCGAACGGGTTCAGGTGCAATATGCCGGACAAAAAGTCGAAGAGCAGCCCGTGCGTGATTTGTTCCGCACGCCGCGTCATCCCTATACATCGGCCCTGCTGAGCGCCTTGCCCGAGCGCGCGACCTCCAAGATCCTCCCGACGATTCCCGGCGTTGTGCCGGGTCAATTCGATCGCCCCGCAGGGTGCTTGTTCAGCCCCCGATGCCGGTTTGCTGATGCAACTTGCGCTGAAATACCGCCGACCCCCCATGCCGACGCCCTCGGCAAGGCGCGTTGTCACCACGTAGAAAAAATTGCGGCCGGAGAATTGGCATGACCGACCCCATCGTTCAGGCGAAAGATCTGACCCGGTTTTACACGGTGAAGGGCGGGTTGCTGTCCAAGTCAGCGACGGTAAAGGCCCTTTCTGGGGTGGATTTCGAACTGAAACCGGGAAAGACTCTGGCCATCGTCGGAGAGTCCGGCTGTGGCAAGTCAACATTGGCGCGATTGGTCACGATGATTGAAGAGCCGACGTCGGGCAGGCTGACGATTGATGGTGTCGACATTACCCCGTCGCGGTGGAGCAAGATGCGGGAAACGGTGCAAATCGTGTTCCAGGATCCGTATGGATCGCTGAATCCACGTCAACGCATCGGCCAGATCTTGCAGGAACCGCTGATCATCAATCGTCCGGACATGTCCGCCGCAGACCGCGAGACACAAGCGCGCGACATGATCGAGATGGTAGGATTACGCCCCGAGCATTATGATCGCTATCCACATATGTTCTCTGGCGGGCAGCGTCAGCGTATCGCCATTGCACGCGCGCTCATGTTGAATCCCAGGGTCCTGGTTCTGGATGAGCCGGTTTCGGCACTCGACGTCTCGATCCAGTCGCAGATCCTGAACCTGCTTGTGGATTTGCAGGAACGGCTTGACCTCGCCTATCTGTTTATTTCGCACGATCTTTCCGTGGTTCGACATTTTGCAGACGACGTGATCGTGATGTATCTGGGGCGCGCTGTTGAAAAGGCGCCCAAAGAACAGCTGTTCGCCGCGCCGCGCCACCCCTATTCCAAGGCGTTGCTGTCCACGACGCCCCGAGCAGACCCTATGGCCCGAAAAGAACGGATCAAGCTTGAGGGCGAACTGCCGTCGCCAATGAATATTCCAAAAGGTTGCGCCTTTGCGCAAAGATGTTGGCTGGCAACCGATCAGTGCAGGGCAACATTGCCTGAACTGGCCGGAGAAACGCATCAGGTCGCGTGTCTGTACCCCTTGTAATGCAAGTAGGTTTTTACGTTGGTGTGAGACGGTGGCAAACAGGGCGGCCTCAAGAAAAGCGACGTTGACTTCTTGTCGGAGAACCTCCGTGCCCAAGCGCTGGCAGGAACGGCGCGCCGGCGTGGGCGACCATGCCACATGTTTGTGTCGCTATCGTCGAGACCGCCATCTTCGAACCCGTACGTAAGACAGGACCGTCTATTTCCCCAAGTGCGGCCCGAGCGGCCATATCCCTTGGGCGGCTTGGGCCTGATGACTTCGATGCACGGACGCGCGTGACAAGAATACTCCGCCCCTCTTCCGGACGGGTCTTGCCCGGAGGAGGGAGGCATGTGCCAGACCGAATGCAGGGGCTACTCTGCCACTTCCGCCGAGGGTTCGTGTTTTTTGAATTGCTGATCGAACAGGTTGCGGAAGGCTCCGTTCTTTTTCATCAACTCGTCCAGATTGCCCTGTTCCACGATCGAGCCATCCTGAACCACGATAATCTTATCCGCTTCCAGAACAGTTGAAAGTCGGTGCGCAATGACGACGACGGTCACATCCTTTGTCAGGGTGTCCAGAGCCTTTTTGACAAGTGATTCCGATTCAGCGTCCAGCGCGCTTGTGGCCTCGTCCAAAAGCAGGATCTCGGAATTTCTCAGTATTGCGCGTGCGATCGCAATTCGCTGTTTCTGACCACCTGACAGGAAGGTTCCGTTTTCGCCGACTTGCGTTTCGTACCCTTCCGGCAGGTCCATGATGAACTCGTGCGCATGTGCGGCTTTGGCCGCGGCAATGACCTCTTCCTCGGTTGCGTCAGGGGCCGAGCAGCGCAGATTGTCCATGATCGACGTCGAAAACAGAAACGTATCCTGACCGACATAAGAGATTTTTTTTCGCAGGGACGCAAAGCTGACCTCGCGCAGATCCTGGCCATCAATCTCGACGCTGCCCTCATCGGGATCGTAGAACCGCATGATCAGCCCGAATATCGTAGATTTGCCACCGCCGGACTGACCAACGAGCGCGGTGGTCTTGCCGGCCTCGAACGTGACGTTCATGTCTTCGATCACAGGTACGGCACCTTGATAGCCGAAAGTCACATCGCGCAACGTTATCTGGCCGGGGCCTTCGATCAGGTCATGGGCTTCGGGGCTTTCCACCATCGTGTCGTCCTGATCCAGCAGGCCGAACAACATGCTGATACCAACCATGCAGGTTTCGATCTGAACGCGCATTTTCGACAGCCGCTTGGCAGGTTCATAGGCCATCAGCAACGCCGTGATAAAGGACATCAACTGGCCTGCGCTGGGTTGTTCCGTACCCGCAATTCCCATCGTGCTGACCACAAGTACACCCGCCACGGCGAGGCCGGCCAGAAACTCCATAAGAGGGCTGGCAATGGACTGCAACTTGGCGATATCGTTCGACCGCTGTTCAACTTTCCGGATGGCGGTGTCCATGCGGTTGATCATCCGGTCTTCGAGCGAGAAGACCTTGATGACCTTGATCCCTGCCGAGGTCTCTTGCAGCACCCGAATGATTTCCGCCAGTGACTTGAATTCGGCCTGCATGATCGTTCGTACGCTCTTCAGCAGATAGCGAACACCCAACAGGGCAATCGGACCCACGACAAAGAACAAGACGGACAGAACGGGCTGCTGATACACCATCACAGCAACCAGCCCGACCAGAGTCAGAGCGTCGCGGACAAACCCGGTGACCAGCACATCGATCAGGTTTCTGGCTGCCTGCGCGCCATGGGTGGTGCGCATCAGAAGGTCCGACGATTCATTGGTCGAAAAGAACGCGACCCCATGTTTGAGCAGTTTGCGGTAAACCTTGTCCTGCTGTTCCGCCACGATCCGATTGCCTGCGCGGGCAAGGTAAATAGCCTGAATATAGGATGCGACCGCTTTGACCAGAAACAGGAGGACAACCCCCAACGCAATTACATGTGCCCAACCCTGCAAGTCGGGGCTGGTCATGGCATCGACAATGTATTCCATCATATATGCGGAGCCGGCCGTGGTGACCGCCACGGCAATCATTGCCAGAACCGCAATACCATATAGCTTGCCTTGCGCGTAAAAGCTTTCACCTACAAGGCGGCCCATATAGCCTGATCGCCACTTGTTCCAGGCGCGCTTTATCATTGCGTTCTCCAAATCGTGAAACTGTGCGCACGCTCAGTTAACCTATATTTTGTCGGGCCTAAAGGACAGATGCCAAGCTGCGGCAGAGCGGCCCATCCCGACTGTCTGAGCTGTACGCCCGCTAAATAATGGCTGGTTGACGATCGGACAAGAGTTGGAAAGCGCAAGGACAACCGGGATTTGCCTCTTTGTACGGTCGCAGGCAGGGTTGGTGGCGTGACAGGATTCGCAAAAAACGCCGTAAAACACGGGCTTTTTTGCCACAAACGAGTCGTATGTCCGGCATGAACCCGCTAACAAAGGGCTGTATTTCCTGACATTGAACACGTGTTGATCCGAAAACCAGACAGGGAACGGGCACAAGTATCGTATCCGATCCTGTCCGGGGCCGGTTGTTGGAAATCGAAATTCAGCGCTGCGGCCAGGTCTCTCGAGCGTTGCCTTCACCCCTCTTCTTGCAAGTATGCTAGAAGGTTAACAATATCTTCGTTCTTTTTCAGGCCGCGAAACTGCATTCGATTGCCCTGAAGATACCCTTTGGGATCCGTCAGGAACGCGCTCAGGGTCTCATGCGTCCAAACGATGTCGGAACTTTCCAGCGCTGTCGAATACTTGAATCCCTCTGCCTGTCCGGCCTTTGTGCCGATAATACCGTGCAGGGACGGGCCAACACCATGGCTGCCTTCTTTCAATTTGTGGCAGGCACTGCATTTGCGAAACACCTTTTTGCCCGCCGTCGCGTCCCCCTGAACATCTGCGGCAGCAACATCCTCTGTGGCTTCCGATGCCGTCAAGGCCTGCTCTTCATCCGTGTTAAAGATCAGCCGGGCCGTAATAGGTACCGTTCGGGTGATGCCGGGCAGGCTTGCCAATTCCATAAGCTTGTCCACGCCGGCGTTCACACCGGCGTCTTCCGTGCTGAGAAACACCATGTCGTTTGTCGAAACAAGCACTGACGTCTCGGACAAGCGTGCGACGAACATTTCCGCGTCAAATTCAACTTCCCTGCCGGCCAGCGAAAGCACGGAAGCAGCTTCCAGAGCGGTGGTTTCACCCACGGCCAGCCCTGAAACCTTCGCCATGTCGAATTCGGCCGTCAGGCGCGCAGTGGGTGCTTGGCGGAATACAAATTCGATCATCCGTTCGTTGCGAATATCTATGTTGGTCTCGACCGAGGACAGGTCGATTTCGATTTCGGCCATGCCCTCCTGCGTCACGTGTCCGCTCAGGCCGGTGAAACTGTTGACCTCGCCCACCGCGTTTTTCTTGATCGTTCCATAGGCCAGATGCGAGTGGTCGGACTCCAGTGTCCAATCTGCTGCCCAAATGGGTGTTGCAACAATTGCCGACGCAAACGTGACTGCCTTCAACAGAAGTTTCATTTCTTTCCTCCGCAATTTATGTCAGTTTTGGCCCTGCGGGCCGGGTCCGTTTCTGACAAACACACACAGGTCGCGTTTTATTCGATGAGTGCCGAGATGACTTCCGAACAGGCCGTTCGTGACGCCGTACAGATGCACTCAAGACGCGTCTGGCGGTTTGCTCTGGCGTTGTCGGGGGCATCAGATGTGGCGGACGATCTGGTGCAGGCCACATGCCTGCGTGCGCTTGAGCGGCATCATCAGGTAACGTCGCATGATCGTCTGGACAGTTGGCTGATGACGATCTGCCGGTCAATCTGGTTGAACGAAGTGCGGTCTCGTTCCGTCCGGCGGGCACAGGCGCTGTCCGTGACCCCGGAAGCGGAACTGGTCGCAACTTTGCCGGATTCAGAAACGAATATTTTTGCGGCTGAAGTGTTTACTCAAGTGATGCAGCTGCCAGAAGCGCAGCGGGAAACGGTCATGCTTGTGTTCGCCGAAGGGTACAGCTATCGCGAAACCGCTGCATTGCTGGACGTTCCCATCGGCACAATCATGAGCCGGCTATCGAATGCCCGGCGGAAACTGAAAACCGTGATGCAGTTTGAGGCGGCAGACACCGCGCGACGGAGTGGCAAATGACGTTTTCCGACGAGACGCTGTTGGCGTATCTGGAAGGCACGCTGGATGAGGCTCAGAGCCGCGCCATCGAGGCCGCGGTTGAGGATGATGTCGAGCTTGAACGCCGCTTGATGGCGCTGGATCCGTTTGCGCCTGTCGTTGGGCAGGTCTTTGAGAAACTGCCCACCGCGGCGCCGAAGGTCGATTTGCCGGAACCCGTGGCGCAAAACACCAATGCTGGGTTTCTGCGCCTTCTGGTCGTGGCCGCGGGCGTCGGGGTTGCAGCCGTCGCCCTGACATTCTGGGCGACGCGTCCGGCGGAACCGGGCTGGGCGCAGCAAGCGGCGATCTATCAGTCGCTTTATGTGCCCGAGACGATTGTCTCGCTGGACAGTTCCGAGGCATCGCTGGACAAGCAGTTCGCGATGGCCGAGGCAGCACTTGGCAGGTCTCTGAACCGTGAAGCGCTGGACTCCCTGCCTGGGCTGGAGTTGAAGCGAGCACAGGTTCTTTCGTTCAAGGGAAAGCCCTTGGTTCAGGTCGTTTTCGCCGATGAGCAGGGTCAACCTTTTGCCTTCTGTGTTATCCGTCAGGGGCCGAACGCCCCGAAGGCAGGGGTCAAACAGGTCATTCTGAGCGGTTTGGCAACAGCGACCTGGGCGCAGGATGGCTATGGTTACATGCTGCTGGGCAGCTCTCCGCAGACCGATTTGAGCAGCGAACTGGATGTTCTGACCCGAACCTTTGCGGGCTGACGGAATACCCCTTGTGAACCAACGGGAATGCCCGAAGAATGCGGGGTATGACGTCGAAGAAACCCTTGCCCCTTCCTGAAGACGAGGCCGAAGATCTTGGCCCCGCCAGCATCTATGACGGCGATCCGTCCGAAGAGGACGACCTGTGGTTCTTGCCGCCGGATGAAGTCGAGGAAGACGAGGGATTCTTTTTGCCCGGGCCGCGACGCGAACAGCGCCTGCTGTTCGATCCGCGTGATTGGCGGGCAGCGCAGTCCGACCTTTCTGCGGAACTTGCAGATCTGGCCCTGACTTTTGGCGCGCTGGATGAACGGTTGCGAGCGGGCCCCGAAGGCTGGACGCATCGCTTGGCATTGATGGAGACGTCCGATCTGGGGTGGTGGACCGGAGACCGGATCAGCGTGGATCGATTGGCCTTGTGGACCGGTTTGCGGATCGGCGCGACTCATGATGACGTGCAGGCCCTGTTCCGGGCCGGATGGGCTGTACGACGCCTGAGTTCGGGCGCGCCGCCTGCTGCCGGCGGTTGGGAACGGGGGCTGACCGCGTTTCTTGACCGACTGGCTCAGGGGGCCGACGCGACCCCGGAATCCATCATTGATCTGGCCGAGGTCATGCAAAACGCCGAAGGGCTGCATCCCGTGACGCAGTCGGCAATTGCGTTTCACGCGTGGCGGGCGGTGTCACAAGGCATCGGACAGGACACGGAAGCAGCCGTCATAGCCGCGCGGCATGCGGCCTCCATGGGGCGTGGCGGTGCGCAGTTTATGCCCTTGGCCTTGTCCGGGCCGCGTGCGCTGCGCGGCTCGGGGGATCCGGCGGAAAAACTGAGCGCATGGATCGGCGGCGCAGGGCAGGCTGCCCTTGCGGCGTTGCTGCATCTGGATCGGATCAGCGCGTGGGAGGCGAAAGCCAAAGACGTCACGCAGGATCTGAGCGGCCGCACTCCACCGCGGCTGATCAATGCATTGACGGCCTGGCCCATGGTATCCGCACCTTTGGCCGAAGACCTGACCAAGGCTTCCCGCGCGGCGGTACAGCGCAATTTCGACCTGTTCGCGCAGCGGGGTCTGGTTCGCGAGGTCACCGGGCAGGGGCGTTACCGCGTCTGGACGGCGGCGCTGTAATCCATCAGCCAATCGCGAAACGTACGCGCTGCCGGGCGCAGCGCCGTGCGGGAGGGATAGACCAGATGATAAGCTTCCTGCCCCGGGCAGGAGATGTCCGGCAGACAAGGGACCAAGCCCGACAGTTTCATAATGCGATCTGACGCGGGCGCGCGTGCCAAGGCAATGCCGCATCCGCTGGCGCAGAGCTCGGCCGCCATCACCGAATTGTCGGCAAAAAAATACTGTGCCTGGCCTGCTGGCAGCCGCTGGTGTTCGAACCAATGCGGCCAGCTTGCCCGATGGGTCGAAACTTCGATCAAGGTGAAGTCGAACAAGTCCTTTGCCGTCTCGATCCGGGCAGCAACCTCGGGTGGGGCGATGGGATACAGATGTTCGCGCATCAACTCGTCACTTTCCGAGCCGAACAGCGCGGGGTTTCCGAACACGATCTGAAGGTCAGTGAACCGATTGGCAAAATCCGACATGACATTGCCGGTCGAAAGCGAAAGGTTGATCTGAGGATGCGCCGCCTGAAAATCGGGAACACCCCCGGCCAGAATGCCATGTGCAAACAGCAGCACCGACTGCACGTAAAGCCTTTGCTCGCGGGTTTCACCGAACAGACCGGCGGTTGCCGTTTCCAACATGAGCAAGGATTGCTGTACCGACGGCAGATAGGCGCGCCCGGTCTCGGTCAAAGCGACCGCATGCGCGTGACGGTGAAACAAGGGTGTGCCCAGTCTTGTCTCCAGCGCCTTGACCTGCTGGCTGACGGCGGCAGGCGTCATGTTCAACTGGGTCGCGGCGCGGGCAAAGCTTTCGGTTCGGGCCGCAGCCTCGAATACGCGCAGCCAGTTGAGGGAAGGGACGCGGGCGTTCATTCCGACAGGCTAAGCAGAACTTAGCCTCACCGGCAAGACAATTAGGTCTGAGCTTTTGATCCCCCGCCTTAGGCTTGTAATCAGTGAACAGATGAAATGAGCCTTCTATGTCAGACCCCGCCCTGCTGCCACGAGCCAAGCGCAAGATCTGGAATTACACGCCTCAATTGCCGATTCAGACCGCGCCCTATTGGGATTGGCCGATGAAACCTCTGGCCGCGTTGAAATACCTGCTGCAAAGCTGGAATCCGCTTGCATTGCGGGCGCTGCTGCTGGTCTTTGCGGTCATCAGCTGGACCTATCTGACGCCTTCTTTGAGCAGGATCGAGACCTTCGGCTGGAATTGGGTTGCGGAAATCTGGTTCCGCAATTTCTGTATCCTGATGGTGGTCGCAGGCGGTTTGCATCTGGCCCTTTGGAAGTTCCGCACGCAGCAGGACGAATACCGCTATGACATGCGCCCGATGATGAAGGGCGCCAAGGTGTTCACATTCAAAAATCAGGTCTGGGACAACATGTTCTGGACCTTGGGCCCGGCATTGACGTTCTGGACGTTCTGGGAATGTCTGATCCTGTATTCCTATGCCAATGGCTGGATCACGATGATCACGTTAGACGGCAACCCGATCTGGTTCATCGCCATGACCGTCTTCGTGCCGATCTGGGCCGGGTTCCATTTCTACTGGCTGCACAGGCTGCTGCATGTGGGTGTGCTTTATACAAAAGTCCACGCTTGGCATCACCGCAACATCAATACCGGCCCTTGGTCGGGGCTTTCGATGCATCCGGTCGAAAGTTTCTTTCTGATGTTCGATACGATGATCTTCTTCCTGCTGCCGTCTCATCCGATCCACGCCATTTTCCTGCTGTTCCATCACGGCATCGGCGCTCCGACCTCTCATGCCGGGTTCGAGCATGTGAAGTTCGGCAACAAGGCCAAGTTCCAGGTCGGGGATTTCTTTCACCAGCTGCATCACCGGTTTTTTGACTGCAATTACGGCACCTGGGAAACCCCTTGGGATGAATGGTTCAACACATTCCACGACGGCACCGATGAAGGCAATGACATGGTCAAGGAACGCCGCCGCAAGATCTGGGCCACCGAATAGCCCGTGAAGGCAGATCCCTGCCGGACCCAAGCGGGTCCGGTGGGCGCGTTTGATCCAACAGGCGGTGTGCGTTCAGCGTCCAACGCCGACATAGGTTTCAAAGCCGGATTTCAGCGCCTGTGACTTTGAATAGATATTGCGCAGATCCACCATTCGGGCAGAGTTCATGGAACCGGCCAGCTGGGTCAGGTTCAACGCGCGGAACTCGTTCCACTCTGTCAGCAACACCACAACGTCAGCCCCTTGAACCGCTGCATAGGGATCGTCGCACCATTCGACTCCGGGCAATAATGCATCGCCTTCCGCTTTGCCCTGCGGATCGACGACGCGCACTTTGGCCCCTCCGCCGATCAAAGCGGGAATAATGGACAGTGATGGCGCGTCGCGCATGTCATCCGTGTTGGGTTTGAAAGTGACACCCAGAACCGCCACCGTCTTGCCGTTAAGGCGGTCGTCGCAGGCGTCGCGGATTTTTTCGATCATCCGCTTCTTGACCTCGTCATTCACCCGAATGACGGTTTCCGTGATCTGCATCGGATATGCATGATTCTGCCCGATCCGCGCCAGCGCGGCGGTATCCTTCGGAAAACAGGACCCACCATAGCCCGGCCCCGCGTGCAGGAATTTGTTGCCAATTCGTCCGTCCAGACCGATGCCGCGGGAAACTTCCTTGACATCCGCACCGACCTTTTCACACAAGCCTGCGATTTCATTGATGAAAGTGATCTTGGTCGCCAGAAACGCGTTGGCGGCGTATTTGATCATCTCGGCGCTTTCCAGATCGGTGGTCAGGATCGGGAAGTCACGCAGATAAAGCGGTCGGTAAATCTCGGCCATCACTTCGGCGGCGCGATCGTTTTCCACACCCACCACGACGCGATCGGGGCGCATGAAGTCATCGATTGCGGCGCCTTCGCGCAGAAATTCAGGGTTCGAGGCCACGTCGAATTCGGCTGCGGGGTTGGCGGCCGCAACGACCTCCTGAACTTTTCTGTTTGTTCCCACCGGCACGGTCGATTTGGTGACAATGACCGTGTATCCGGTAACCGCTTGGGCGATTTCTTCTGCCGCCGCCATCACATAGGTCAAATCCGCGTGGCCGTCTCCTCGTCGGGTCGGAGTTCCGACCGCGATGAAAACCGCATCGGCGCCATCAACTGCTGTTTTCAGATCGGTTGAAAAACTCAGGCGACCAGCAGCAACGTTTTTTGCCATCAGCACATCCAGGCCCGGTTCATAGATCGGCACTTCTCCGGCCTTGAGCATGTCGATCTTTTGCTCAGCCTTGTCGACGCAAATCACGTCATGACCAAAGTCCGAAAAGCATACACCGGACACTAAGCCAACATAACCGGTGCCGATCATTGCAATACGCATCCAAAAATCCTTCTTACCAATTACCACGGACGGCGTGGGCACAATCAAAGAAACTGACGCCGGTTTCAATGGCCGTCAGCAGTTGTGTGGTGCATCCCATAGATTCTTGCGGATATTGAGGCAATAAGAACGCAGACGGTGCAAAGCCCTTCGAAACCGCGACCATGTCCGTTTTGTTCGGCGGAGCCGGGGATCAGGAAGACCGGTTGGTGTTGAAATTCGGTTGAACAGAGGGTGTTGTTGATGGCTGGAATAGCTCCTGCCTTAAGTATTGATGAGGCGCGGGGGTGATCGCGCGTTCTCGCCACCAACAAGACGGCGTAAGGGATAAAAGGGGCCGCGTGACATGGCCCGGCAAATGACAGGTCGATCAGCTGTCCATTTCAGCGGCGGCTTGCAACAGCCAATTCTGAAACAGCCGGACCGGTGGCGAAACGGGTTTTTCCTTGAGACGCATGAAATAGGTCCAGGGGCTGTTCAGATCAAACCGGAAAGGCTCGATCAGCAGCCCCCGCTCGACATAGGACCGGGCCAGCGACCGGGGCAGGGCGACGCATCCCAGTGACTTGGCGGCCATTTCCATCGCCAGATTCGAGACATTCGTCCGCAACCCGCCCTTCTGGCTCAGATCGGACAATCCGAACTGCCGCGCCGCGTGCTCCCAATAGGAGGGGCGGCCCAGGATATGGATCAGCGGTGCATTCTGCAATTGCTTGGGGTCGGTCAGCGGCTCGCCATCGACCAGAAAGTCGGGCGCACAGACCAAGGCCAGTTTTTCGACCCACAAACGATGGGCGTCGGGCAACACATCGTCGACATGATTGATCGTCAGCGAGATGTCCGAAACATTTGGTTCGACATCAGCCCAGACAGTGCCGTGAACCGTCAGATCAATATCGGGATGCACCGCGTTGAAACCGCGGATCACATCCGGCAACCAGTTCTCGGCCAGACTGACCGGGCAAGATACCACCACTTTGCGGGTATGCGACCGCACGATGACCGATTGCGTGGCAGCGTTGATTTCCTGGAGGGCATGGCGCACTGACGGCAGATAGGCCTCACCCACATCCGTCAGCGACAGCGACCGGGGATGGCGCACGAATAGGGGGCGCTGCAAAAACTCTTCCAACGAGCGGACATGATTGCTGACGGCAGATTGGGTGCAGTTCAACTCTTCGGCTGCAGCGGTAAAGCTCAGGTGCCGTGCCGCTGCTTCGAACGAACGCAGAAAGGTCAGGTGTGGAAGATTCATCATGACGGATGTTTCTCAGGCAAGGCACGTTGCAAAGAACTAATAAGCCCAGGGCTTGCTGTCTTGCCCATGAGCGACTCACACGTATGGTTCTGCCTCGAAACGCGATCTGGTCCTAGTCACAAATAATCCGGGGCCATTGCCCCATGATTGTTTTCGTGCCGCTATGCGCAAATTCACATAGGCTTTTTCTTGTATCCGGAACCCGAAAGAAAAACCTCGACTGGACACCGTGACAGATACCTTTCAGACCGTTGCAGATTTTGCGCTGAAGCGTGCCGCGCAGGATTTTCCCGACACCGCACGCAAGGCAGCGGCGTTGATGCTGCTGGATACGCTGGGGATCACCATAGGATCGGGGCCGATGCAGGCCGGACAGATTGCGCGCGAGAGTGCGGTAGCGCTGTTTGGCGCGGGCGATCCGGGGCTGAGCGCGCGCATGCTTTTCGACGGTCGTCGCGTCAGCGTCGCGGGTGCGGCCTATGCAGCGGCCACACAGACCGACAATTTGGACGGGCATGATGGATACAATCCGACCAAAGGCCACATCGGGGTTGTCGTCGTTCCCGCACTGGCGGCACTGGCTGAAACCGTTCAAGATTTTTCAGGCCTCGAAGCGCTGGCGGCGGTGATCGTTGGATACGAGGTCGCGGGACGCGCGGGCATTTCTTTGCATGACACCGTCAGCGATTATCACACATCCGGAGCTTGGAACGCGATTGGCGTGGTGGCCGTGGCGGCGCGTTTGCGCGGTTTGAAGGCCGAACAGATGCGGCAGGCCATGGGGATCGCCGAATATCATGGCCCGCGCAGCCAGATGATGCGCGAGATCGCCAATCCCACCATGCTGCATGACGGTTCGGGCTGGGGCGCGTTGGTTGGCATTTCTTCAGCGGTATTGGCCGAGAAAGGCTTTACCGGGGCACCGGCCATCACCATCGAAGCGGCAGACGTTGCCCCCCATTGGCAAGATCTGGGCGATTTCTGGCAAATGGAGCATCAATATGTCAAACCCTACCCGATCTGCCGTTGGGCCCACGCCGCAATTGATGCCACCCGTGCACTCATGCGTGAAAACGACCTGACTCACCGGGATGTTGCCGCGATTCATGTAAACACGTTTCGGGAAAGCGCCTGCCTTTTCAGGGGCATGCCGGATGATACGTCCAAGGCGCAGTATTCGCTGCCATTTGCCGTCGCGACAATGGTTGCGCATGGCCGGATCGGGGTCGAGAACATCACCGGCGCGGGCCTGGCCGACCCGCTGGTCGCCTCGATCGTCGAGCGTATCTCGGTTGCAGAGGCCGCACGCCATTCTGACCGTTTCCCCGAAAGCCGGTTCGCCGATGTCAGCATCACCCTGACCGACGGGCGGATACTCGAGTCGGGCGACGTACATGCACGCGGCGGACCCGAGGCACCAATGGATGAGACAGAAGTGATCGACAAATTCATGGAATTTGCGACACCATCACTGGGTGCATCCCGTGCTGCCGCAATTCGTGACGCGGTTCTGGGGCTGGGCGCGCCAGGTTCGAAATTCTCAGACCTTGGCGCGTTGATCTACGCCCCCGCCGACCAGAGGTAAAATCTGCCGAAGCTGCCGTATATACGCATTCCGACCGGCACATCCGCACCCTTGATCCTGATGACGGCGCGGCGACGGTCTTGCCGCCTGCTGCAAAGGTTGAATTGGAGCTGGGAACAAGTCTGGGTGATCCAAGACCGGTTCGAGGTGAGTTTGCTCCCTTACACTGTCGCCCTGCGCCCTGATCCGGTCAGAGCAGGTCGAACAATCGCCCCGGCAGCGCGTCGTGACGCGGCAGGTTCAGAGCCCGCATAAGGCAGAACATCATCGCCTGATTTGAGGTGACGACCGGCTTGCCCAGCGTTGCTTCAATTCGGTCGATCGCCTCGACCGAACGCATGTCGGTGCAGCTGAGAATTATGGCCTGTGCCTGCGGGTGATCGGCCTGACAGGCCAGTTCATAAACCTCGTCCGGGGTCAGCTCTCCCTGACCGTAATTGCCCAGCTTTCGGCCGACATCGGTGCATCGAACGGTCTCGATTCCGTTCTGGGCCATGAAATCCATCGCCTGAACGTTTATTTCGCCCAGATAGGGCGAGGAAAAGCCGACCTTTGTGGCCCCCAGTGCCTTGATTGCGGCGATTAATGATCCGGCCGCGGTCAGCGACAGCGCACCGGATTCCGATTTGATCTGTTGCGCCAGCTCAGCGTCGAAAGACGGCCCATGGGTCAGGGTGGCCGAGGTGCAGCCGTACAGCACCACATCGGGCCGCACCCCCGAGATCATCCGCAGATCGTGGCTGATATCCGAAGCACCCAAACCTGCCATTTGATCCGAGCCGGGAATTTCATCCACGTCATAGCCGCCCATGCGCTGGAAATGGATGGTGGTGTTTGGCGGTCGCAGCATCTCCATATCCGGTTCCAGATTGGTGTTGGTGAAGGGCACCAGAACACCGATCTTGGCGGCTGTGCGGGTCTCGGTCATGTCAGCGCTCCTTTCAAGATGTCGCGGGCCTTGTCCATCACCTGGGGCGCACAGATCGTGGCGCGCAAACAGTCCGACAAACCATAGCCGCCCATGCCGCGCATCATCAGGCCCTCCGCCCGCAGGGCCGTGTCGGCGCGCTGTGCCTGCGCGGTCGAGGCAAAGCGGATCAGCACGAAATTGGTGTGGCTTTCCGGCACGCTCAGGCCCAGTCCGCGGCATTCCTGCGCAAACCGGTCCCGAATCTCGGCTGTCCGTGCGACCACGTTGCGCATATAGGCCTGATCGCGCATCGCCGCCGCGGCCGCTGCCTGCGAGGCAATCGAGATATTGTTGGGATTCAAAAGCTTGCGGACCTCGCCCGAGATTTCGCTTGGGAAATAGCCCCAGCCGGCTCGCGCCCCAGCCAGCCCGTAGGCCTTGGAACATGTACGCGTGATCACGGTGTCGCCCCGATCCACCAGCGCAAAGATCTGCGCAGGATCGTTCGTGGCATCGGCAAATTCCGCATAGGCTTGATCCACCACCAGCAGTGTATCGCCAGGCAGATCCGATCGCAGGCGGACAATTTCGTCATTCGGGATCAGCGTGCCGGTGGGGTTGCCCGGATTGCAGACGAACACGATGCGGGTGGCAGCTGTGACAGCGGCCAGAAGCGCGTCCACCGATACGGTCAAATCGACTTCGGGCGCTGCCACATATTCGGCCTGTGCCTGAGCTGTCGCCGAGGCGACAAAGGCATAGCCATATTGTGTGCCCAGCACCTGATCGCCCGGCCCGGCAAAGGCGCGGATCAGACAGCCAATCAGTTCCATCGAGCCCGCCCCACATAAAATGCGCGCGGGGACGAGCCCGTGCACCTCGGCAATGGCCGAGCGCATTTCGGCCCATTCCGGATCGGGATAAAGGGCCAGATCCGCCAGCGCTGCCTGCCCGGCCGCAACGGCGGCGGGGCTTGCGGGAAAGGCGCTTTCGTTCTGCGCCAGTGAAACCGTGTCTGCGCCGTTCGGATCAGCCAGCGCATAAGCGGCCATGGCGCCAATGTAAGGAACCGGTCGGATCATGCGTCACCCGCGTAAATCCTGGCGCCTTGCGCAGTTACCAACCCGCGTTTGATGTCCAGCGCCAGCGCATCCGGGTCGCGTTCGGCAGGGTCGCCAAATCCACCGCCGCCCGGTGTATCGAAGATCAGATAATCACCGTGTTCCACCCGCAACTCTCCTTTGCCCGGAATATCGTTTGCGCCGTCCCTGAAACAGATGCGACCGGGCGCGCCGGGTCTGCCGCCCATACGGCCAAGCGCTGGGTATTTCAGCCGTTCGACCGAAAGGAAAACGATAAAGGGAGCACCGTTGGACGAGGTCATCTCGATCCGCTGCCCCAGCCCGCCGCGATACTTGCCCGCGCCGCCGGAATCTGGGCGCAGTTCGCGCCGCCAGATCGTCACGGGTGCGACGCTTTCGGTGATCTCGACCTGACTGCCGAACACCCCGGACGGATAGGCCGTGGCCGACAGTCCATCGGCATGAGGTCGCGCGCCGGTTCCGCCATTGTGTACGGGTTCCACCGCGAATTCGCGACCGCCATCACGAGCCACTTCGGGCGCGTGGCGCATGGGCAGGTCGAACATGCAACTTGCACCTTCGGCCGGGACCGCATCGGGCAGGGCCTGATGCAGGCAGCCCAGAACCAGATCGGGCGTGACCTGACCCAGGGTATGCCGCATCGCAACCGGCACCGGGCGCTGCGCGTTCAGGATGCAGCCCTTTGGCCCGTCAACGGTAAACGGCTCCAGCGATCCCGCATTGTTGGGAATGTCCGCGCCGACAATGCAACGCAAGGCAAACACCGTATAGGCGGTGGCATAGTTCAGCGGCACGTTGATGCCCTTGCGCGAACAGCCCGAAGTGCCCGAGAAATCCACATGCATGCCGTCCTTCCTTACGGTCAGGGTGGCGTGCAGTTCCAGCTCATTCTCATAGCCGTCCATCTTCAGAACATTCTTGTAGACACCTTCGGGTACGTCGGCGATGGCCTCCAGCGTGCCGCGGCGCGACGTGTCGATGATGTACGAGCCGAGCGTCCCTAGATCGTCGAGGCCAAATTCCTCCATCATCGACAGCAGCCTTGCAACCCCGGCTTCGCAGCAGGCGATCAGTGCATAGATGTCGCCATCGTTGGCGACGGGTTCGCGGCTGTTGGCGCGGATGATGTCCAGCAGCAAATCGTTGGGGGTGCCCTGCTCAACCAGCTTGCAGGGCGGGATCAGCAGGCCCTCGTCATAGATGTCGGAACCTTCGGGGCCCATGCCTAACCCACCCAGATCAACGAGATGCGACGTGCAGGAGGTAAAGCCCACCACCTTGCCATCCTTGAATGCGGGCATCATCAGCAGAAAATCGTTCAGGTGCCCCGAGGCAAGCCATGGGTCGTTCGTCATGTAGATGTCGCCCGGCTTCATGGACTGAACCGGGAAAGCCCGGCGCAGGTGCTGCACCGCCTCGGCCATGGTGTTGATGTGCCCCGGCGTGCCGGTCACGGCTTGCGCCAGCATCCGGCCATCGGCGTCAAATATCCCGGCAGAGATGTCGCCGCATTCGCGTACGATCGGGCTGAAGGCGGCGCGGATCAGGGTTTGACCCTGTTCTTCGACCACGGCCAGCAGACGATTCCACATCACCTGCAATCGGGCGGGCGAAAGATCGTGTGAAAGATCGGACGACATCATGCGCCTCCTTTCTGGTCCCGAACGAGGACGAGGTTTCCAATGGCATCCACATGGGCCGAGAAGTCGGCGGACACGAGCGTGGTTGTCTGCGGCTCGGTGATCAATGCGGGGCCGTGAAGGTGGTCGCCGGGCTTCAGATCCGCTCGGGCTACGAAGGCCGCTGGTTTCGACACTCCGTCCACGTCACAGGTGATCGGACAGGTTTCCGGCGCCGAGATTGTCTTCAACCGGGGCGTTTCAGGAACCGCCGGCACGACACTGTCACAGGTCGCGACACGTACCGCCCAATTGAGAATCTCGATCTGCATCCCCGGCACCGGGCGCGAGAATTGCTTGCGGTATTCCTGTTCGAATGCAGAGGTCAGCGTCACGATATCTTCGGCGGTCAGGGGGCGGTCGGGAAGGGTGATCTCGATCTCGTGCCCTTGTCCGTTGTAGCGCATGAAGGCAGTGCGCAGCGTCTGGGTCGGGACATCGCCGGCCCCTTGGAAGACGACCTCTCTAGCCTCGGAAATCATGGCTTCGAACAGCGTGTTGATCCCGTTCAGGTCCATGCTGCCCAGCAACGAATAGCGCGAGCGGACGATCTCGAAAGACACCGGAGCGAACAGGAAGCCGACGGCCGATCCGACACCGGGATCGGGCGGGATCACGATGCGGCTGACCCCGGCGGATCGCGCGACCCGGCTGGCGTGCAATGGCCCGTTTCCCCCAAACGCTATCATTGTTCGTGGGCCAAGGTCCTTGCCGGATTCCACCGCATGCATCCGACCCGCGCTGGCCATGCTTTCGTCGACGATACGGCTGACGCCATCGGCGGCGCCTACGGCATCCAGATCCAGTTTTGACCCGATCACCCGGCTCAGCGCCCGTTTCGAAGCTTCGGGATCAAGCTGAATATGCCCCTCGGCAAACGTGTCGGGTACGATATATCCCAGTGCAATATCACTGTCCGTCACCGTGGGTTCGGTTCCACCGTGCATGAAGGCGACGGGGCCGGGCTCGGATCCGGCTGATTTTGGCCCTACGGTCAACCGTCCTAGCCGGTCAACCCCGGCAATCGAACCGCCTCCGGCGCCGATCTCGATCATTTCGATGACCGGTATTCGTACCGGCATTCCGGACCCTTTGATAAACCGAGCGGCGCGGGCAATTTCGAACTGGCGCGAGGTCTGGGGACGGGCGTTGTCGATCAGGCATAGTTTGGCGGTGGTACCGCCGACGTCAAAGGACAGAACCTGATCCAGACCGGCGCGGGCGGCGACGCGGGCAGCCAGAATGGCACCACCGGCAGGACCGGATTCCACCAGCCGGATCGGAAACCGCGCGGCGGTTCGCATGGTGCACATTCCACCACCCGCTGTCATCATCAGGATCGGACAGGTGACGCCCTGGGCCTCGAATTGTCGGACAAACCGGGCCAGATACGTTGCCATCAGAGGCTGGATATAGGCGTTGGCGACGGTCGTGCACAGCCGGTCGAATTCGCGCGCTTCGGGGCTGACGTCCGACGAAATCGAGACGGTCAGATCGGGGCGCCTGTCCGCCAGCGTATCGCGCAGCCTGCGCTCGTGCTCGGGGTTTGCATATGCGTGCATCAGGCAGATGGCGATGGCTTCCGCTCCGCTGGCGTCGATGTCCTTCAACAACGCGTCGATGGCTGTGTCTTCCAGCGAAATCAACACCTTGCCATCCGCCGAAACGCGCTCGCGGACCGTCAGCGCGCGCTCACGCGGCACCAGCAGATCAGGTTTCTCCAGATTGATGTCATATTGCGAATAGCGCCGCTCGTAGGCGATTTCCAGAATGTCCCTGAACCCTTCGGTGGTCACGGTTGCCACGACCGCGCCGCGTTTTTCGATCAGCGCGTTGGTGGCCAGCGTGGTGCCGTGAATGAAACCGGTGACTTCGCTCAGACGGTGCCCTGTCTGTTGCATCACGCGCGTTGCGCCTTGCATGGCTCCGTCGGCGGGGTTGTGATGCGTGGTCAGGGTTTTGGTCGAGGCAAGTATCGTCTCTTCGCCAGAGACAAGAACCGTATCCGTGAACGTGCCGCCAATATCGATGGCCAGGCGCAGCGCTTGAGTTGTCATGAGGTTATCCGAAAAATCCGTAATCACAGCGTGATGCATATGGGCCAGAGGCCCTGAGATCAGGCTGGGATCACAAGGTCACAGCCGGTGGCACGGCGGTCCATGGGATTTGGAAAACAACTCTTCATACGTAGGTATTCTTGTTCACACCAGCATAGCGCAACAAGCCGGAAAGCGACAAAAATGCCTGCAAACGACAAAATTCGTCACGCCTGGCCGATTGCGGGGCTTGCAGTTGAGGGTCTTGACCCCTCGCACATCACCTGTGGTCGTCTATTTTGTGTGACCCAGCCGATGCAGATGTGTGGTTCGCAAGGGTGATCCTCTGCAAGACCCATTCGAACCACATGCCGTCACTCTGAGATAGGCGGGAGAAAGATCTGCAAGCGACCGCAGGGCAAACTCTGCCTCTTGAACGGCCACGATTGAACGGGAAGGGATGGTTTCTGGGGCAGCCATGCGACTGCCCCGTTGCCGATCAGGCCTGCTGAGCGGGTGAATCGTCATCGATGAGGTCGGGCTCGTCCGGCACGATGATGCGATGCTCAAGATCCTCTTTGGGGGCGAACACCGGGTAGACGTACAGAAACGCACCGATGATCAGATAGCCGATGGTTATCCCGTCGAACTGAGGTATCTGTAGCGTGTAGGAATGGATGATGCCGATCGAAGACATCAGCCCACCTGCGACAGCAAACGCGCCGGCCATCCGGAAGCGCCCGTCAATCACATCGGCCACGATGGCACCCCAGACCAGACCGGTGATGATCGCCCCCTGGCTCAGGGCAAGGTGCCCCTCGTAATGAGCCCCTTCCATCAGAAGGGCCGAGGTCAGATCAGGATCTCCCAAGGATGGCAGCCCTTCGACACCGCTGCTGCGCAGCGCGTTCATCAACGATCCCCATTTGACCATCAGGAAGGCCGAGATATGGGGCAGGATCGCGAAGGATACCGCAGCCATGTGCATCGGTTTCACAGCCCAGGCCGTGTTGGTGATCAGGCTGACTGATACAAAGACCAGTACCGGTGCGGCTGCGGCGATCGGGATCAGCCCCGCGAGGAAGGACAGGAACCCCAGAAAGGCGGCGGCGGCAATTACAACGGCCACACCGACAATATACCCCGCATGGGCATCCAGCCGTTTATAGGCCGGATGGCCGATGTAGACGGTTGTCGGGAATGGCGAACCAAACAGAGCACCCAGCATCGTGCCTGCGCCGTCCGTCACCTGGCAGAGCCCGACAGGGTAATGGTCGCCTGCCGCTTCGGCGGATTCCACGTTGTTCATCGTTTCGATGAAATTGTAGATCTGCACGGGGATCAGCACCAGGAACAGCTCAGGGTTGGCGAACAGGTATTGCACACCGGCGATCAGGTCACCGAAATACGGGATCGGCGGGTAGAACCCGATGCCGCTGACATCAATTTTGGACTCGCCAAGCAGAAGGGCGATCACGGTACCGGCAGCAATCGCGACAAGGCCGGCCGGAACATTGCCCGGCAGGCGGAAACGGCCGATCAAACCCCAGAGGATGAACAGCAGCGACGTAAAGCCGATGATGGGGTTCTCGAACACTTCGGCCAGCGGCACAGAGCCGATGAAGACCAGGGCAATGCCGCACAGCGTCCCCAGCATCCCCGCACGTGGCGTGATCCGCTTGAGATACGGTCCAACCACGGCGCCCAGAGCCGCGACGATGCCGCCCATGAACCCGGCGCCGATGCCTACTTGCCAGGCTAGCATTGGATCATTTGTCGCCCAATAGATGGGTCCGATCACCCCGAACAGGTAGACGAACATAACCGGCGTCGAGATGCCGTAGGGCAACGCGGTTACGTCTTTGCCCTGCGCGTTTGCCGCCCATTTGGCGAGGTAAGTGTAGACAGCGACACCGGCCAAAATCGCGATGGCAGCGCCGGGAACGATGCGGCCAAAGACAATGTCCGCAGGCATTTGAAACACGAATTGGCAGACCCCGGACAGGATCAGCAGGTTGACAAGGTTGTCGGTAAACAGCGCCCAGAAAGCGCTGAAATCGCTGCGGGTAAACAGCTTGTATTCATAGGTCCTCCCGTCCATGACGGTCTCCTCCTCTGATGTGACCGGTTTGGCCCGACAGGTGTCAGGCCGATCTCCCTTTCCGGTCGTGATGGTGGCCCCGCAGGGGTGCCTGGTTTGCCCCGGTCAGGGCGGTCGCGGCAGTTTCAGAGGTCAATTCAGCCATCACCTCGGCCGCCACGAAGGCGGCGATGACGCTGGGCCGCTTGTCGCGGCTACCGCTAGCCCCGATGGGGCATTTCAAATGTTCGATGGACTGTCCGTCACAGTGTTTCTGCGCCCAGTTCCTGAGCTTTATCCGCTTTGTGGCGGACCCGATCATCCCTACATAAGCGGCATCCTTTCGTTCCAGCGCGGCGGTCGTCAGCAGGAAATCCAGCCCGTGATCATGGGTCAGAACGACAAAGGCGCTGCCTGCGGGCGCGCGCCAGATTTCGGCTTCGGGAATCGCGCTGACCCGGGTTTCGACATTGGCTGTGCAAAGCTCGACCTCTTCGGGTCGGGTGTCGACGAGGATGCAGCGCACCGGCAGATGCTGAAACTGATTGGCCAAAGCGCGTCCCACGTGGCCCGCGCCCATGACATAGACGTGTGGCAAAGCCTCGTCGCGCTGGGTCGCGCGCTCTGTGGCGGCCCATTTGTCGGACGCACGCATGCGGGTCAGTTTCATCTCGACCCGCCCACCGCAGCACTGGCCGATTTCGGGGCCAAGCGGCACATCC
Organism: Ruegeria sp. HKCCD7559; assembly: GCF_013110575.1. Lineage (NCBI taxonomy): Bacteria > Pseudomonadati > Pseudomonadota > Alphaproteobacteria > Rhodobacterales > Roseobacteraceae > Ruegeria > Ruegeria sp. HKCCD7559. The sequence continues at coordinate 128,890 of NZ_WVQU01000006.1, read as the reverse complement.
AGATCCTGATGCAACACCCCGTCGCGCAGCATGTCGCGGGCGGCGTTGATGGCCATGAACTCCAATTGGCCACCACCGATGGTTCCCCACAGTGCCCTGGGTGCCACGAACATCTCGGTCCCTTCGTTGCGCGGCGACGACCCGCGCACGCGTGTCAGCGCAATGCAGATCACACTGTGCTGCGTGGACAGGAATTCGCTAAGGGAACCGGGGGCAGTCATGGCTCAGGGCCCCGCTTGCAGCCGCGCAACTGCCATTAGCACACGTTCGGGGGTGGCTGGCGCGTCAAGGCGCGGACATTCGCGGTAGTCAGCTACAGAGGCTACGGCCATCGACAAGGCCTCAAACACCGAAATGCCCAGCATGAACGGCGGCTCGCCAACGGCCTTGGACCGTTTGATGGTCAACTCGCGATTTTCCGACCAATCGGCAAGTTTCACATTGAAGATACGCGGGCGGTCTGACGCGAGCGGAATCTTGTATGTCGACGGAGCATGGGTACGCAGACGGCCGGCATCATCCCACCAAAGCTCTTCGGTGGTTAGCCATCCCATGCCCTGAATAAACGCGCCTTCGATCTGCCCCTTGTCGAGCACAGGGTTCAGCGAGCGTCCGACGTCGTGCAACAAATCTGTTCGGTCCACGCGGTATTCGCCTGTAAGGGTATCAATCGTCACTTCTGAACACGACGCGCCGTAGGAGTAGTAGTAGAACGGACGGCCTTGTCCCTTGGCCCGATCCCAGTGGATTTTCGGTGTTTTGTAGAACCCGGCCGCCGAGAGCTGCACGCGCGCCAGATAGGCCTGTTTGATGAACACATCGAAGGGCAGAACCTCGTCGCCGATATGCACCTGATTGGCGTGGAAGGCCACTTCTTCGGGGGCGACATTCCAAGTTTCGGCGGCGAATTTCACCAGACGTGCTTTGATCTGCTCGACCGCGTTCAACGCGGCCATGCCGTTAAGATCGGTCCCGCTGGAGGCTGCAGTGGCCGAGGTGTTGGGAACTTTTTCAGTTGTCGTCTTGGTGATCTTGATCCGGTTGAAATCGACTTGGAAGGCCTCGGCCACGACCTGAGCAACCTTGGTGTTCAGACCCTGGCCCATTTCGGTGCCACCGTGGTTCAGGTGGATCGACCCGTCGTTATAGACATGCACCAGCGCACCGGCCTGATTGTACCAGGTCGCGGTAAAGGAAATGCCGAACTTGACCGGTGTCAGCGCGATGCCTTTTTTCAGGATTGGCGATGTCTTGTTGAATTCAATTATGTCCTGACGGCGCTGGCGGTATTCCGATGTCTCTTCCAACTCTCCGATCAGCCGGTCGAGGATGCTGTCTTCGACCACTTGGTGATACGGCGTCACGTTACGGTCTTTGGTGCCGTAGAAATTCGCCTTACGTACATCCAGGGGGTCTTTCCCGGTGGCATAGGCAATCTCTTCGATCATCCGCTCTGCCGCGATCACACCCTGCGGGCCGCCAAATCCTCGAAACGCGGTATTCGACACCGTGTTGGTTTTCATTGGATGACTGTTCAGACGGACGTTCGGATAGAAATAGGCGTTGTCCGCGTGAAACAGCGCCCGGTCGGTGACAGGTCCCGACAGGTCTGCCGAGAATCCGCAACGCGCGGCAAAGCTGCCTTCGACCGCCTGAATGCGGCCTTCATCGTCAAAAGCGACATCATAGTCGATCACAAAATCATGGCGCTTACCGGTTGCCGTCATGTCCTGATCCCGGTCGGGGCGGATTTTGACGGCGCGGTTCCACTTTTTGGCAGCCATGGCCGCCACGGCGCAGAACAGGTTCATCTGGCTTTCCTTGCCGCCAAACCCCCCACCCATGCGACGGACGTTGACCACGACCGCATTGGACGGCACCCCAAGGACATGCGCCACCATATGTTGCGCCTCTGACGGGTGCTGGGTCGAGCAATGCACCATCACATCGTCGTCTTCGCCCGGAATCGCAAAGGCGATGTGGCCTTCAAGGTACATGTGATCCTGACCGCCAACGCTCATCCGGCCTTTGATCCGGTTGGGCGCGGCCGCCTGAGCCGGTGCCACGTCTCCCCGCTCCAGCTTGAGGGGCGCTGTGACATGCGGGTATCCTGCTTTCTGCGCGGTGATCGGGTCCAGCGCGTGGGGCAGGGTTTCGTATTCGATCTTTGCCCGTTCAGCGGCGCGGCGCGCGATGTCGCGGGTCTCGGCAATCACTGCAAACAACGGCTGGCCGTGGAATTGTATGGCGTCGGTCGGGAAAACCGGTTCATCGTTCAGATGTGTCGGGCTGATATCATTGGCCCCCAGCACATCGTCTGCGGTCAGCACACCGACAACGCCGGGCGTGGCCAGAACGTCGGTGAAATCGATGTCCAAAAGCTTGGCATGCGCGACGTCAGAGACCCCGAGATACGCGTGCAGCGTGCCTTCGGGCTGAGCAATATCGTCGGTGTAGTCGGCCCGCCCGGCGACATGCTTGATAGCACTGTCATGTTTGACGTTGGTGTGGGCTGATCCGATGATGGAAACGTTATCTTTCATTTTCTCGTCTCCTGATTAGGCGCAAGCCAGTTGAACGGGAGTGTCGGTTTTGGCGTCATTTTCGAGGAAGAACCGACGCAGCAAGTTTTGGCTGGTCAGCATCCGGTAGTCAGACGATGCACGCCAATCGGTCAGAGGTGAGAAATCCTGTGCCAGCGCCTCGGCGGCGGCTTCAAAGCTGTCGCGCGCCCAGGGTTGACCGTTCAGCGCCGCCTCGGCCGCAGCCGCACGCTTGGGCGTGGCGGCCATGCCGCCGAATGCAATGCGCGCATTGCTGATGGTGCCGTCTGTGATCGTCATGTGGATACCCGCAGCGACGGAAGAGATGTCCTCGTCACGCCGCTTGGAAATCTTGTATGCAGCGTCCAGATCGTTGGGTCCGGGCAGAGGCACGCGGATGCTTGCGACAAATTCATCGGGTTGGCGGTCTTGCTTGCCGTAGTCGATGAAGAAGTCAGCCAGAGGCAGGGTTCGGCGTTCGGAACCGCGCCGCAGAGTGATTTCCGCGCCGAGCGCGATGAGAACCGGCGGCGTGTCCCCGATGGGTGAGCCGTTGGCGATATTCCCACCTACGGTTCCCATATTCCGCACCTGCCACCCTGCGATGCGATCCCAGTAGGAGGACAGGTGTGGCAGGTGTACAGACAGAAGGTCCTGGCAATCGGTGTAGCTGGCGCCGGCACCGATCAGGAGGAGAGACCCCTGTCTTTCGACTGTTTTCAGGTCTTCGAGATGACCGGTGAAAATGGCGGGGCCAATGTCGCGCAGGAACTTGGTCACCCACAGGCCCACATCGGTGGCTCCGGCCACGATCGTGGCGTTTGAATAAGCTTGCAGGCATTCGGCAAGATCATCGACGCCGGATGGCAGAATGCTCAGGTTGTTTTCGGGTCCGGAGACCACGCGCCGCCCGTCCTTCAGGGCCGCCAGACGCGCGGTCATGGTTTCGCGTTCGGTGTTCAGATGATCAGATGTCGGGGTGCCGTAGCGGCTGACGGCAATGGCCGCTCGGATGATCGACTCATACCCTGTGCAGCGGCACAGGTTGCCCTGCAATGCGGTTTCAACCTGTACTTCGGTCGGTTCCGGAGTTTGCATCCAAAGCGCATAGAGGGCCATGACGAAGCCCGGTGTGCAGAACCCGCACTGGCTGCCATGGTGATCGACCATGGCTTGTTGAACCGGGTGCAGCCGGCCTTGAGGCCCGGACAGATGTTCAACCGTCACGACATGACAGCCGTCTACAGAGGCAAGAAACCGGATACAGGCATTGACCGGAGCATAGCGCAGGCCCGAGCGCCCAAGCCGTCCGACAAGCACGGTGCACGCGCCGCAGTCGCCTTCGGCGCAGCCTTCCTTCGTTCCTGTCAGTCGGCGTTCCAGGCGCAGGAAATCAAGAAGTGTCTGGCCTGCCGACACGTCTGGGACGGAGACATCCTTGCCATTGAGGACAAATTGGATGTGGGTGCGATGCGTCATGGAATTCTCCCTCTGCCCCTGCCTTCCGGAGGGTGGTCAGTGGAACCATAGGAGCAAAGATTGAGATGGAAAATCGCTGCAAATGGCAAATACTTTCAACAGATCGTTGAAAAAGATGGGGCTATACCGCATTCTTTCGCTGCTGGGAGGATCCAATGTCTTACATCGAAAGTCTGCGTGTTTTTGTCCGCGTGATGGAGCTGGGCAGCATCACCTCTGGCGGGCGAGATCTTCGGTTGACCCCGGCGGTGGCCAGCAAACGGTTGAAAGAGCTTGAAAACCATCTGGGTGTGCGGCTGTTCAACCGAACCACCCGATCGATGACCCCAACCGAAGTGGGGACGGTTTTCTACGATGAAGCCAAGGCGGTCCTGCTGGCGCTTGATCACGCCGAAGCGCGTGTCGCCAGCTTTTCCGACGCGCCGCGGGGGGCGATCCGCATCACCGCGCCTTTGGGTGTCGGGCGCAGAATCGTTGCGCCTCTGGTGCCGGAATTCTCGGATCGTTACCCGGAAACAGAGATTCGCATGCGCCTGTCCGATCGCAAGGTGGACATTCTGGCCGACGGTCTGGACATCGCCTTTTTCATTGGAGAGCCTGGCGATTCAACCATGAAACTGCGGAAGTTCGCGGATTGTGATCGTGTTCTGTGCGCTTCGCCCGATTACCTGTCGCGGTTTGGGACGCCCAAAACACCGGATGATTTGTTGCACATGCCCCATAACTGCCTGTTGCTGCGTTATCCTAGGTCTCCGGAATACTATTGGACTCTTCGCACTGACATGGGGCCGCGAAAGCTTGAAGTTGGCGGCAAATACGACGCAGACGATGGTGATGTTCTGACCGACTGGGCCTTGTCCGGTCGTGGGATCGTCAACAAGCCGCGCTTTGACGTGCGGGAGTTTCTCGAGGATGGACGGCTGGTCGAGGTCCTGCCCGAGACGCCCCCCTTGCCAACGATTTTCGGGTGTCTTTATCCGCACAAAAAGCTGCAAGATCCCAAGGTGCGCCTGTTCGTCGAACATATCGCACAGCACAGCAAACGCTTTTTCGCATAAAGAAAAACCGGGCATCACGGCCCGGTTCGCTGTCATGGTTTCGCGCGCAGGCGCCTAATGGTTTCTGACTTCACGCACCCATGCGATGATGGTTTGGCGTGCCTCTTCATCCATTTGCACTGCCGATGGTGGCGGCATTGCGTGGCTGATCCCGGCTTGCAGATAGATCTGGTCAGCATGTCGGGCCACATCTCCGGGTGTCTCAAGGTAAACTTTCTTCGGGGCCCATTTCATGGTGCCGTACACCGGCTCGCGGGCGTGGCACATCGAGCAATTGCCCAAGACCGTGTCATAGGCATCTTCGAAGCCCGCGGCGGACGCATATTTCTGCTCGTATAGTGTCAGCTCGCGCGCTTCGGCGTCTTCCCATGTCTCGGTGTTTCTCACCGAAGACAGCCAAGCGATCACGACCATTAGCAGAACCGTCACGCCCCAGGTCCAGTGCGGGCCTTTCCCAGTTGCGTGCATCGTGTTGAAATAGTGACGGATGGTGACGCCCGTCAGAAAGATCAGGCTGGCGATGATCCAGGAATACTCGGTGCCGAAAGCAAGTGGATAGTGGTTCGACAACATCAGGAACACGACCGGCAAAGTCAGATAGTTGTTATGCGTGGATCGTACCTTGGCGATCTTGCCGTATTTGGCATCAGGCGTCCGACCGGCCTTGAGGTCTTCGACCACGATCCGTTGGTTCGGCATGATCTGAAAGAACACGTTGGCCGTCATGATCGTTGCAGTGAAGGCGCCAAGATGCAAAAGCGCAGCACGACCGGTGAAGATCTGGTTGTAACCCCAGGACATGATCACCAGGATCACGAACAACAGCAGCATCAGAACGGTCGGGTGATCGCTCAGCTTGGATTTGCACATCTGATCGTAGAGAAGCCAACCAATGGTCAGCGATCCGCCGGAAATCAGAATCCCCTGCCACAGCGCAAGGTCCACTTTGGTTGGATCAAGCAGGAACAGCTCGCCACCAACCCAGTATATGATCATGAGCAACGCCGCACCAGACAGCCAGGTCGTGTAACTCTGCCATTTGTGCCAGGTCAGGTGCTCGGGCATGCGCGAGGGCGCAACCAGATATTTGACGGTGTGGTAGAAGCCGCCGCCATGTACTTCCCATTCTTCGCCGTAGGCCCCGTCCGGAAGGGCTGGGTTCGGCTTTAGCATGAGGTCCAGCGCGATAAAGTAGAATGACGCCCCAATCCACGCCATCGCGGTGATCACATGCAGCCAGCGGACGGAAAAGGCGATCCACTCCCACATTACGGCCAAGTCATACATGGCTTTGCTCCTAAGATTCTTTGCTTCCGGTTACTCTATGCGAGTGTGTTTTATTCTGGTATTGCTGGTAAAGACCAAGCAGTATCAAAAAATGCAAAAAAATGTCCTACCTTGATAACATCAGAACCTTTGTCCGGGTCTATGAATTGGGCAGCATGTCCGCCGCGGGCCGTGATCTGAGGGTTTCGCCAGCCGTCACGTCGGCGCGTATATCGCAACTGGAAGAGCATCTTGGCGTGCGTTTGTTCCAACGCACGACACGCAGCCTGACGCCCACCGAGCAGGGAAAATCTTTCTATCGCGGCGCGGCAGAGATCCTTGAAGCGGTCGAAAGTGCCGAAGCCCAGATCGTCAATCTGACCGAAAACCTGAAAGGGTCACTCTATGTCGCGGCGCCGTTGGGAGTCGGGCGTCGGTTGATTGCGCCGCAGGTCCCGAAGTTTCTTGCCGAGTACCCCGAGGTGAACGTCCGGTTAAGGCTGACCGACCGAAAGGTTGATCTGACAACCGAAGGTCTGGACCTGGCATTTTTTCTTGGTCAGCCAGAGGACAGCAACCTGCGTATTCGCAAGATCGCGGATGTCGAAAGAGTGCTTTGTGCATCCCCGAAATACATCAAAAGGCGCGGGATGCCCGAAAGCGGGGACGCGTTGATCGCTGATGAGCACGAATGTCTCAATTTGCGGTTCCCGGGCGCGACCGAGTTTCAATGGCTTTTGAGGACCGATACGGGGCCAAAACGGTTCCGGGTTTCCGGGCGCTACGAGTCAGACGATGGCGACGTGCTGACAGACTGGGCCCTTGGCGGACATGGTATCGCGTTGAAGCCGATTTTTGAGATCGCTCAACATCTCAAGGCCGGGACATTGGTTCCGGTGGCGGAAAAGACGCCGCCAGAACCGATTCAGATGGCATGTCTGTTTACGCACCGCCGTATGCAGGACCCCAAAACGCGGCTTTTCATGGAATTCATAATCGAACGCATCGGGTCGTCGATTGCGGCGGCAAATACGGCCCGGTAGGTCGCTCAGCTGCCGCGATAGGTCGAGTACCCGAAGGGCGAAAGCAGCAGAGGCACGTGGTAATGCGAATGTTCGGACATTCCAAACCGGATCGGGATGACGTTCAGAAAGCGCGGGTTTTCAGGTGGTGTGCCGCAGGCATCAAGGTAATCCCCGGCATGGAAGACAAGTTCGTAGTCACCTGTTGAAAACTCTGCTTCGGGCAGAATTTGTTCGTTGGTCCTGCCGTCGTCATTGGTGAACAGAGTTTTCAGCAACTGGTGGTCTGCACCTTCAATGCGGAACAGTTCGATTTTCAATCCTTCGGCGGGGCACCCCCGGGCCGTATCCAGAACATGTGTTGTAAGGTAACCGGTCATTTGCGCTACTCCTCAAGTTATACAGTTACTAGTCTGTTTTCGCATCCAGGAGCAAAGGCAGTCTGTGGGAAGCTGCTTTCTGCATTTTTTGAAAAACATCTTTGATTATCTGGGGTATTGATCAATTCAAGAAGAAGGAAACCGATGTGAAGCCTTATCCACGAGACATGACCGGTTACGGTGGGCAAGTTCCCAAAGCAAACTGGCCGAACGACGCCAAAATCGCCATTCAGATCGTGCTGAATTACGAAGAGGGCGGTGAAAACAACGTTCTGCACGGCGATGCCGCATCCGAAGCGTTTCTGTCCGAGATCACCGGCGCCGCCCCTTGGCCGGGGCAACGGCATTGGAACATGGAATCGATCTATGAATACGGCAGCCGCGCGGGGTTCTGGCGCGTGCATCGCCTTTTGCAGGATCTGCCTGTCACCGTCTACGGTGTTGCAACCGCTTTGGCACGTGCACCTGCACAGGTTGCGGCGATGAAGCATGCCGGGTGGGAGATCGCCAGCCACGGTTTGAAGTGGATTGAACACAAGAACATGGGCGCAGAAGAAGAACGTTCCCAGATCCGCGAAGCAATCCGCCTGCACACAGAGGTTACAGGTCAGCCGCCCCGTGGTTGGTATACGGGCCGCTGTTCGATGAATACGGTCGAATTGGCCGCTCAGGAAGGCGACTTTGCCTATATCGCCGACAGCTACGCCGACGATCTGCCATACTGGATCAAGGCAGGGGGCAAGGATCAACTGATCATGCCCTATACACTGGACTGCAACGATATGCGCTTTGCAATTCAGGCGGGGTTCACCAATGGGGAACAGTTTGAAAGCTATCTGAAAGACAGCTTTGACATGCTCTATTCCGAGGGTGAGGCGGGCGCGGCCAAGATGCTCTCGATTGGGTTGCACTGCCGTCTGATCGGTCGCCCCGGTCGCGCCATGGCGCTAAAACGCGCACTTGATTATTTCAGGAAACACGAAGGTGTCTGGTTCGCAACGCGCGAGCAGATTGCCGAACACTGGGCCATTGAACACCCGCCGGTGCAATGTCTGACCCCGTCCAAAATGGATCGACCAACCTTTGTGTCGGAATTCGGCGGCGTGTTCGAGCACAGCCCGTGGATTGCCGAAGGTGCGTACGAACTGGAAATGGGCCCGACGCATGACAATGCCGCTGGTGTCCACAACGCGCTGGCGCGTGTGTTCCGTTCCGCCTCGCCCGAGCAGCGCCTTGGCGTTCTGACAGCCCACCCGGACCTGGCTGGCAAGCTGGCCGCCGCCGGCCGCCTGACCAAGGAAAGCACCGCGGAACAGGCCGGTGCGGGTCTGGACATGCTGACCGATGAAGAACGCGCAACGTTCACGGCGTTGAACGAAGCCTACACGACCAAGTTCGGCTTTCCTTTCATCATTGCCGTCAAAGACAACACCAAGGCCAGCATTCTGGAAGCCTTTCGCCGACGCATCGACAATGACCGCGACAGCGAATTTGCCGAAGCCTGCCGTCAGGTCGAGCGCATTGCCGAATTGCGTCTGATCGAGAAGTTCGCGCAATGACGGCTGGCTTGAAACTCCGTCCCTTGACGTCAGAGGCATTTGCACCATTTGGCGATGTCATCGAGGCGGCTGGCCGGGTGGACAAGCTTATAAATCAGGGCAGATGCGCCCGCTATCACGACCGGGCCGTGTTGGATTTCCAGGATGGGCGCGCGGGTATCAGTGTGTTTCAGTCCGAAGCCTTCAGCCTGCCGATCAAGTTGGAAATGGTTGAACGCCATCCGGATGGCAGCCAAGCCTTTTTGCCTTTGTCGGAGAAACCATTTGTCGTGGTTGTGGCCCCGGATGAAAACGGAAAACCCGGTCGGCCCATCGCCTTCAAAACAGCGCCCGGACAGGGAGTGAATTATCATCGCAACACTTGGCATGGCGTTCTGACCCCGCTTCATGCGCCCGGACTTTTTGCGGTGGTCGACCGAATTGGAGCCGGGCCCAACCTCGAAGAGCATTGGTTCGAGGAGGCGTTTGAAATCACAGAATGAGGCGCGTTGCCGGAAGAGGAGCCGGCTGCGAACCTCAAGGGAGGAAAGACCAAATGTCAGATGCATCCATCGGATCGCCGGAACAACTCCGCGATCCGAATTATACTCCGCCGCTGCTTAAGGCGGTGCCGCTTGGAATTCAGCATGTGCTGGCGATGTTCGTGTCCAACGTCACGCCAGCCATTATCGTTTGTGGCGCGGCCGGTTTCGGCTTTGGCTCGAACAGCCCCGATTTCCCGCAGATGATCTACATGATCCAGATGTCGATGTTCTTCGCGGGCGTCGCCACGTTGTTTCAATCTGTTGGCATAGGCCCGGTCGGTGCCCGGCTGCCGATCGTACAGGGAACATCGTTTGCCTTTATCCCGATCATGATTCCACTGGTGGTTGGCAAGGGCGTTGACGCAATTGCCGTCCTGATGGGCGGGGTTGTTGTCGGTGGCTTGTTCCACGCATTCCTCGGGTTGTTCATAGGGCGCATTCGCTTTGCTCTTCCGCCGCTGGTTACGGGCCTTGTGGTAACCATGATCGGCCTGGCCCTTGTCAAAGTCGGCATTCAATATGCCGCCGGCGGTGTACCCGCCATAGGCACCGAGGAATATGGCTCGGGTCTGAACTGGTTCATGGCCGGAACCGTAATCGTGGTCACGCTTGGCCTGAAATTCTTTGCCCGGGGCATGTTGTCGGTGTCGGCGGTTCTCATCGGACTGCTGGTCGGATACGCCGTGGCCTTCCTGCTTGGCCAGGTGAATCTGGGCAACGTCGGCAACGCGGCATCCTTTGCACTGCCGAACCCCTTGCATTTTGGCCTTGAATTTTCGGTCGCGGCCATCATCGGTTTCTGTGCAATGTCCTTTGTTTCCGCCGTTGAAACCGTTGGGGACGTATCCGGTATCACCAAGGGGGGCGCTGGCCGAGAAGCTACCGACAAGGAAATACAGGGCGCGACCTATGCTGATGGTCTTGGTACTGCGATCTCTGGTCTGTTTGGGGCGCTGCCGAACACGTCGTTCAGCCAGAATGTCGGGTTGATTGCCATGACCGGAGTCATGAGCCGCATGGTCGTGACCATCGGCGCGGTTTTCCTGATCATTTGCGGGCTTATTCCAAAGATCGGGGCGATAATCTCGTCCATTCCGATTGAGGTTCTTGGCGGCGGCGTGATCGTGATGTTCGGCATGGTTGTTGCCGCAGGGGTTTCGATGCTGTCGGACGTGAACTGGAACCGGCGCAACATGGTGATTTTTGCAATCGCCCTAAGCCTTGGACTGGGTTTGCAGCTGGAACCCAACGCGTTGCAATACTTGCCCGGCACATTGAAGGTTCTGGCGACATCAGGAATCCTGCCCGCCGCCGTCATCGCCATTGTATTGAATCTGGTGCTTCCCGAAGAACTTTCCGACGAAGCGACGGAAGAGGTCTCGGGCGGTATGGCCGGACATGGTCTTGGGTCCATCGAGCAAGACGACCACGTCTGATGCGTTCGGCGTGATACACTGATCGTTCTGGAAAAAACATGAAGCGGCGCGCCTAGGCGCGCCGCGTTTCATTATTTGGTCACCATTGAATGGAGATCTGCTGTCAAAAGCTCTTCGCCCAAAAGGACCGCCGAGACAATGCCCAAGAAGGTGGCGCCGTCTGGCTTCAGAAATCGACCTCGATCGCGACCCCTTTCCGAACGGCGAGGTCAACCACGGACGCGGCGACCGCAAGATCTTGAAGGCCCACACCCGTGCCATCGAACAGCGTGATCTGATTGTCCGATATCCGGCCCGGATCGGTGCCGTTGATGACCGCGCCAAGCTGCGCCACGTCGCTTTCCTGGATCAGGCCTTCGGCCACCGCGTGCTGCGCTTCGCCGATGCTGACGGATTGCGCGACTTCGTCCGTGAACACGCTGGCCCTGGCCAGAAGGGCGGCTTCGACTTCCTGTTTTCCTTTGGTGTCCGTGCCCATGCAGGCGATATGAGTTCCGGGGCTTACATGGTTCGCCATCAGCGAGGGCGCAAAGGCCGAAGTGATCGAAATGATCACATCCGCTTCAGTCATTTCGTCAAGTTCGACCGCTTGGAACGGAACACCGGCTTCATTGGCGACCTTCTCGATATTCGGCAGCATTTCGGGGTGGTAGTTCCAGCCAATGATCTTTTCAAAGGCGCGCTGCTCCAAAGCCGCGCGAAGCTGAAAGGCTGCCTGGTGGCCAGCGCCCATCATGCCTATGACCTTGGCGTCCCTGCGTGCGAGATGCTTGATCGATACCGATGATGCTGCCGCCGTTCGAAGGGCCGTCAGAAGGTTCCCGCCGACCATCGCAGATGGCTTGCCGGTGTCGGGGTCGAAAAGAAAAACGGTGGACTGGTGGTTGATCAGCCCGCGTTTTTCCAGATTGTTCGGCCAATAGCCGCCCGCCTTCAGTCCCAGCGTCAGGCCGGCGCGGTCAAACCCCCCTTTGAAGCCGTACAGTGCATCTTCGTGCCCGATGGCTTCACGCACGACAGCGAAGTTGTAGGCGTCGCCGGACGCCATTGCGGCAAAGACCTGTTCGACCGCGTCAAAAGCCGCTTGTCGGGTCATAAGGTCAGCGATCTCACGCTCGGGTACGATCAGCATTTCATTCTCCAATCAAATATTCGTGCGCCCGCGTGCCACCACCGGAAGGAGAGCATACACGCGGGCGGCTGTCTGGCTGCTTCCGAGCCAGCCCTCCCAAACACGGCAAGTTCGGATCAATAAGCGCGTCCGCGGGCGGATACGGGCCAGACGGTCTCGACCTTGCCGTTGCGAACGCCGACATACCAATCATGTACATTTGCGGTTGGGTCGCAGTGCCCCGGAACCAGCCTGAGCTTGTCGTTGACCTTCAGCACACCGTTCGGGTCCATGACGACGCCGTGTTCGTCCGAACATTTGATGTACTCGACATCATCTCGGCCGAAGATAACGGGCAGACCGCTGTCCACCGATTGCGCCTTGAGGCCCGCATCGACGATCGCCTTGTCCGCCTTGGCGTGGCTCATGACGCTGGTCAGGATGAAGAAGGCGTTTTCCCACTCGCCCTGATCGATCCGGTTGCCGTCCTTGTCCAGGATACGGCCGTAATCGGCATCCATGAAGGCGTAGGACCCGCATTGCAGTTCGTTGTACACGCCCGAGTTGGACTCGAAGTAGTATGAACCGGTGCCACCGCCCGAGACCAATTCGCACTCGATGCCTTCGGCTTTGAGGCCTTCAACCGCGTCCCTTACCATCGCAATTGCGGTGTCGAGCTTTTCCTTGCGCGCCTCATAGCTGTCGAGGTGCTGCATGGCCCCCTGATAGGCCTGAATGCCGGTGAATTTCAGGTTCTCGGCTGCTTCGACCGCTTTGGCGATTTCGATCACGTCGGATGTTGTCGTCACACCGCACCGGCCAGCGCCGCAGTCGATTTCGACGAAGACCTCCAACTGTGTTCCGTGATCCACCGCCGCGCCTGAAAGATCCGCGACATTGTCCAGATCATCGACACAGACGATAATGCGGCTGCCCAGCTTTGGCAGGCTGGCAAGACGGTCGATCTTGGCGGGGTCACGCACCTGGTTCGACACCAGAACGTCCTTGATGCCGCCGCGCACGAACACCTCGGCCTCTGAAACTTTCTGGCAGCAGACGCCTACGGCGCCTCCGATCTTCTCCTGCAACTTGGCCACGTCTACCGATTTGTGCATTTTTCCATGCACGCGGTGGCGCATGCCGTGCGCCTTGGCATAGTCGCCCATCTTCTTGATGTTGCGTTCAAGCGCGTCGAGATCCAGCACAAGAGAGGGGGTCTGGATATCTTCTTCATCCATTCCGGGCTTGGCCGGAATGTCAAAGCCTACTTCGAATTCGTCGAGATTGGTCATATCTTTCATTTCCGTATTCCTATGTCGGGATTGATGTCACGCGTTCAGCCAGGGCAGCCTGTCCAGATCGACATTGCCCCCGGTTATGATCAGGCCGACACGCTTGCCTTTGAATGCGTCCGGGTTCTTCAGGATCGTGGCCAGCGGAACGGCCGAAGATGGCTCCATCACGATCCGAAGGTGTTTCCACGTCAGCTTCATCGCGTCGATGATCTCTTGCTCTGATGCCGTGTAAATCTCGGATACGTGGTTCGACACGAAATGCCAGGTCAACTCTTTCAGCGGCACCAGCAGCCCGTCGGCGATCGTCTTGGGTGCGTCATCCGCGATGATGTGGCCGGCCTTGAAGCTGCGATAGGCATCGTCGGCCTGTTCCGGTTCCGCCGCGATGATCGCGGTTTCAGGTGCGAGCGTCGAAAGTGTCAGACAGGTGCCGGACACCATGCCGCCGCCGCCGATAGGCGCGACAACCGCATCCAGACCATCGGTCTGCTCGATGAACTCGCGCGAACAGGTGCCTTGCCCGGCAATCACGCGCGGATCGTTGTAGGGATGGACGAAATCCCCGCCCGTGGCGGCCTGAACCTCGGCAAAGGTTGCTTCGCGCGACGAGGTGGAGGGCTCACATTCCGTGATCTTCCCACCATAGCGCCGCACCGTGTCTTTCTTTGCCTGTGGCGCTGTGCGCGGCATGACGACATTGCACGGTATGCCCCGCTTCATTGCCGCATAGGACAGGCACGAGGCGTGGTTGCCCGAAGAATGGGTTGCGACGCCTTTCTTGGCCTGTTCGTCGTCAAGGCCAAACACGGCGTTTGCAGCGCCGCGAACCTTGAAGGCGCCCGGTTCCTGAAAGTTTTCACATTTGAAGAACAGCTGTGCACCGGATAGCTCGTTCAGATAGTCTGATGTGCGGACCGGTGTGCGGCGGATGAAAGGTTCAATCCGATCATGTGCCGCCAGCATGTCCTCGTAGGTAGGGATATACATGTTGCAGTCCTTCATCACGCGGCGTCCTTTTGAATGGCGCCCGAATGACCGCGATAGTATTCCTGCGCAGCCGCCACGCCCGAGCCCAACTGGATGTTCAGGCCCAGGTCGACCATGCACATTTCAGCGGTGGCAATCCCGGACAGGGCCATGACATCCGTCAGGCTTCCCAGATGCCCGATGCGGAATACCTTGCCTGCGACTTCGCCAAGACCGACACCGAAGGCAACGCCGTATTTTTCGGCCGCGTGCGTGACAATATCGGTGGCGTTGAAACCGTTTGGCGTACGGATCGCGCTGACGGTGTCAGAATAAACCGAAGGGTTCGCCGCGCACAGGTCCAGCCCCCAGGCGCCCACGGCGGCGCGCACGCCTTCGGCAATACGGTGATGCCGGGCAAAGACGTTTTCCAAACCTTCACCCAGCAGCATGTCACAGGCCTGATTGAGGCCATTCATCAAGCCAACCGCAGGTGTGTAAGGGTATGCGCTGTTGGCATAGCCTTTCGCCATGTCGTGCACGTCAAAGAAGGTGCGGGGCAGGGTCCCTGTGCTGGTCGCGTCCATTGCCCGCTGGCTAAACCCGACGATGGCAAGGCCCGCAGGCAACATGAACCCTTTCTGCGAACCCGTGACGGCCACATCAACGCCCCATTCGTCAAAACGGAAATCCATGGATCCGATCGATGAAACACCATCGACGAACAGCATTGCGGGGTGCCCGGCAGCATTCAGAGCCTTGCGTACAGCGGCAATATCCGATTTCACACCGGTTGCCGTTTCGTTATGAGTGGCAAGAACAGCCTTGATTTCGTGGCTTGTGTCGGCGGTCAGAATCTCTTCGTAACGATCGGCTGGCAGCCCTTCGCCCCAAGAGGTTTCGACAATCTCGACATTCAGACCGTGGCGCTGGCACATATCGATCCAGCGATGGCTGAACATGCCGTTGCGCGCCGCCAGAACCTTGTCACCGGCGGACAGGGTGTTGGTCAGCGCGGTCTCCCAGCCTCCGGTTCCGGTCGACGGGAAGATGAAGATTTCGGCGCTGTCGCTTTTCAGAATTTTTTGCACACCCGCGCGGGCTGGGTGCAGAATCTGCCCGAACAGCGGCGAGCGGTGGTCGATCGTGGGCATGTCGCAAGCCTTGCGCAGGCTTTCGGGGATATTGGTCGGGCCCGGAATGAAAACGGGATTTTGAAAGCTCATGGGTGGTCTCCTTCCGTCGTTGACCACACAATAAGTTCTAGCCGCTCTGCCCGATATATTTTTGAAAAAGCCTTTCAAAACACCACGTTTTGGATTTAATTTATAATTGTCAGAGCCTTATATTTTTCATATCATGAATTAGTCTTTCACGAATGATCAAAGGGTTTTTATGGATTCTCAAGACAATACTCGCGAAGTCCGCAGAAAAGCCCGTGGAAGACCACGAGGATGGGACGACAAGACAGCGCAAAACACGATCAAATCTCTCGACCGTGCGATGGAAGTTTTTGAGTATTTGAGTGAAGCGCAGGGCAAGGCGTTAACCGCGCTATCCGACGAAATGGGCCAGTCGCCCGCCACAGTTTACCGAATTCTCGTTACACTAGAGGGCAGGGGACTTGTCGAGTTCGATCATGACGAGCAGGTCTGGCACATCGGTCCTCGTGCGTTCGTAATCGGCTCGCGCTTCCTGCGTCGCACCAGCCTTGTGGACCGGGCCCGACCCGTGATGCGAAAGCTGATGGAGGCCACCGGCGAGACCGCAAACCTGGGGGTCGAAAAAGAAGGAATGGTGTTGTTCCTGAGCCAGGTTGAAACCCATGCCAGCATCCGGGCGTTTTTCCCACCGGGCACGCTGTCTCCGATGCACGCATCGGGCATCGGGAAAGCTTTGTTGGCATATATGGATGAAGATCGGCTGGACCGGCTGTTGGCCAAGACGGAACTGTGGGCCTTCACGGACCGGTCGATTACCAGCCCGGCCGTGCTGAAAGAAGATCTTGCCATGGTCAGGGCACAGGGCTTCTCGATAGACAACGAAGAAAAAAACGCGGGTATGCGATGTATCGCTGCGCCGGTTTTCGATATCAACCGAGAGGCTGTAGCCGGGATTTCGGTATCCGGACCGACAAGCCGCGTCAGCGAAGCCGAAATCGCGCGCCTAAGCCGCCCCGTCATCGAGGCGGCGCGTCAGTTAACTCTGGCCATCGGCGGGACTATTTCTGCGCCGCTGTCTTGAGGCTCCGGTGCTGCGGATAAGCCGCTGGTCCCGGCCGCAGGGCCATATGACGGTTCACGTCTTTGTACAGCAGGTAACGGAACTTACCCGGTCCGCCCGCATAACAGGCCTGCGGGCAGAATGCGCGCAACCACATGTAATCGCCGGCCTCGACCTCTACCCAATCATTGTTCAGCCTGTAGACGGCCTTTCCCTCAAGAACATACAGACCATGTTCCATCACATGTGTTTCAAGGAAAGGAATGACGGCGCCGGGCTCGAAAGTCACCACGGTCACGTGCATATCGTGCCGCAGGTCACTTGGATCGACAAAGCGCGTCGTGGCCCATTTGCCGTCGGTTCCGGGCATCGGTGTCGGCGTGATCTCATTTTCGTTGAGAACCAGAACGTCCGGGCGGTCAAGCCCTTCCACCGCTTCATAAGCCTTTCGAATCCAATGGAAGCGCAGGGTCTCACCGCCTCGGTTTCGTAAGGTCCAGTTGCATTCAGCGGGCAGGTAGGCATAGCCGCCGGGCGTCAGCTCATGGGTCGTGCCGTCGGCCGTCAAGGTCGCTGTGCCTTCGACCACGAACAAAACGCCTTCGGCTTCGGGATCGGTCTCAGGACGGTCAGAGCCACCGCCGGGCTGAACCTCCATGATGTATTGCGAAAAGGTTTCGGCAAAGCCGCTTAGCGGGCGGGATATCACCCATAAGCGGGTGTCGTCCCAAAACGGCAGAAAACTGGTCACGATATCCCGCATCGTTCCCTTTGGGATCACTGCATAAGCGTCAGTAAATACGGCGCGGTCAGTCAGCAATTGCTCCTGACCAGGGTGCCCACCGTGTGGAGAATAATACTTGGCGGTCATGCATGCTCCTGAAAAATGTCATATGCCTGAAATATGCGCCGTAGGATCGGTGCGGACCACCCGCAAAAAGTTGACAGCTCTATTCGTGAAGATTTGAAAAATCAGAATTTGGCCGTCGTTAAGCGCGCGCAGCATTGGCATCATGCGTGCGCTGCGCAGCCGGTCGGACCAACAAGGATTGGGTCAGGGTTGCACCGGTCTGACCCCGGACAGATCCGGGGCAATCCGTATCATCTGCGACAGGTTAGGTTTCAGTCCTGTGCTTTTACCGGAAATCACCCCAAGCGGAACGCTTGTCGCTGCGGCGAGTGCATCCTGAACGGGGATCCCAGCTTGTTCCGTCAGAACCCGCACCGCTTTTGTCAGGCACAAGTCTGCCCCGGCCAGAGTGCCGTCCTCCAAAGTCAGCCTGCCGTTTTCCCGCCGGATCCGGCGTCCTTCCAACTGAAACTCGGTCAGTGACGTTCCGGCGACCGCCATCGCATCGCTGACAAGGAAAATCCGCCCTGGTCCGCGTTTGGCGGCCCAGGCAATCCGCATCGTATCGGGATGAACGTGGATGCCATCCGCGATCAAGCCCGCCGATAGCGATCCGCAGGATAGCGCCGCGCCGACCAGTCCCGGTTCACGACTGCCGAGCTGGCTCATCGCATTGAACAGATGCGTTGCGCACTGCGCCCCGGCCCTTGAAAACGCCTGGCAGGTTTCAAAAGGCGCGTCCGTATGCCCCAGAGAAACGATGACCCCCGCGCGTTTCAACTCTTCAACCTGTTGCGGGGTTGTGCTTTCAGGTGCCAGCGTGACCATCAATGCAGGCAGGTGTTTTGCAGCGTCGATCAGAATCTCCAGATCGGTTTGCTGCATCGGGCGGATCAGGGCGGCATCATGTGCACCCTTGCGTCGAACAGACAGGTGCGGACCTTCCAGATGCAGGCCCGCAATGCCGGGAACACCCGTCTGAACGGCCTTGATGGCGGCATCAATCGCGGCCCGGGTTTTCTCGGCCGTGTCCGTGATCAGGGTTGACAGGATGCGAGTGGCACCCAGCGCGCGATGAGCGCTGGCGATTTGGGTCAGCGTGTGAACCGATGGATCGTCGTTGAACATCACGCCACCGCCGCCGTTGACCTGCAAGTCCGCATAGCCGGGGCTGAGGATGTCGCCATGCAGATCCTCGATCTGGTCATCCTGTGCGATCAGGGCCGCAGGAAGCAACGCGTCCAGCACGCCGTTTCTGAACCGTGCGGCATATCCTTCACGCAATTCAGTGCCATCGAAGATCGGGCCGCCCGCAAAGGTAACAGTAGAGGGGGTCATACCGTTTCCGTCACTTTTTTCAGATGGCGCGGTGTGTCTGGGTCGATCCCGCGTTGTGTGGCCACCTTTTCCACCATTCCATAAAAAGCAGCGATTGTCGGTATCGGGTCCGTCATCCAATGCGACGTCCGGACATGGGGCAGTTCCGTGGCGTGTTTCACGCGGCCGGTTGTGGCGAAAACCACAGCGCCTTTGGACGCCAGTGCGTCCGCAACTTCGGCCAGATTGTCCTCTGCTGCATCTCCGGACGACAGGGCAAGCACGGGAAAGCCCTGATCCACGATGGAAACCGGGCCGTGCAGAACCTCGGCCGCCGAATAACTTTCTGCGTGGATCTGGCAGGTTTCCTTGAATTTCAACGCGGCTTCGTTGGAGATTGCCAAAGACAGGCCCCGGCCCAAGGTAAACAAAGAACGCCCATCCACCGCGTCCGCCACGGCGCTCCAGTCGCAGGCGATTGCCGTCGACAAACTGTCCGGCAGCCCATGGATTGCGCGCAACAGGTGATCTTCGCGCTTCACCTGCGCAATCAGCCACAGCCCGGCGACCAGAGACGTCACGAATGTCTTTGTCGCCGCCACGCTCAGTTCGGGGCCCGCGTGAATGGGCAGCGTTGCCGCAGCCGCCTCGGCCAGGGCAGAGGCAGGGTTGTTCGTGATCGCGACCGAGTAAGCCCCGCCGGATGTGAGCGACTGCGTTAGCTGCACGATATCCGGGCTCTGACCGGATTGTGAGACAGAGATGCAGATTGCATCCTCGCAGCGCATGTCGACCCCGTAGATGGATTTCACCGACGGTCCGACCGAAGCCATCGGCAATCCAAGCAGCAGTTCCGAGGCGTATTTCAGAAAACTGCACGCATGATCCGAGGATCCGCGCGCCACCGAGATCAGGAACCGCGGGTCGCGGGCCCGGATCTCGTCGGCGGTTTGCGCGATCAATTCCGCGCCCTCGGTCAGAAGGCGGTCTACGGCGTCAGGAATCTCATCGATCTCGCGCCGCATCTGAGTGGTTGTGTCAGGCATTTTCCCAGGCTTTCAATTTGACAGGCGCAGCTCGGCCACAAAGTCATAGGCGTCACCGCGGTAGATCGAGCGGGTCAACTCAGCGACCCGCCCGCTTTGCAGATATGAAGTGCGTTGAATCCGAAGCCCGGCCGTACCTTCCGCAACATCCAGAAGCTCTGCCTCGGGCGGTTCGAGGTTGATGGCCGAGATTTTCTGGATCGCGCGCACCGGTCGCAGACCAGATTGTTCAAGAACAGAGTAAAGCGACCCCGTCACGTCGGTGGGGTTCGGCAGGATATCGAGCGGAAGGGCCGCTTTTTCCAACGCCATCGGGCGTCCTCCTGCCTCTCGCAGGCGGTAGATACGCGCGACCTGTTCATTTGCCGACAAGCCCAATGCCATCATTTCTTCCGGGGACGGCAGGAAAACCCCGCGCTCCAGCCATGTAGAGGTCGTCTTGAGCCCGCGCCGCTCCATGTCTTCGGTGAACGATGTCAGATGGGACAGCGATTGTTCAACCTTCGCTACGGGTTCGCGAACAAACGACCCAGACCCCTGTCTTTGCTCGATTGCACCTTTGCGCACCAGCTCATGAATGGCCTTGCGTACGGTCACACGGGACAGGTCGGTGATCTCGGCGATTTCTCTTTCAGGGGGCAGCGAACTGTTGGGAGGCAGGATGCCGTCCTTGATCCCTTGTTCAAGGCGTTGACGGAGCTGTACATAGCGCGGGCCCGAGCTGTGCCCCAACCATCCTTCGGGCCGCAGGAAATCAGCTATGTTCATGTTCGATTTCCTCCAGATACGCCTGTGCCAATGCAAGTGCGCCGGACAGTGGATCGCCTGCGGGCTGGACCAGAGCAGATTGCATGTTCGCAGGCAGGTAGGGCGCGTAAAGGGGGCCAATTCCGCCGGTCAGACAAACGGGCAGGCCAACGTTCCAGCCCATTTTCTTCATCACGTCGATCAGATAGCCCGCACCGTCCTGCAGGATGGATCTGGCCAAGTCGTCCCCGCGATTGGAAATCTCGGTCACAAGCGGGGCGAGGGCGCCAAAGTCCGATGGCGTCATGTCAGCGGCGGCCCGTACAATTCCTGCGGCATCGCCAAATCGAGACAGCAGATCCTGCGCCAATGCTGAAGGGCCGGCCGTGCCGTCCGTGTGCTCCAGCGTCTTGGCCAGCGCCCGTTTGCCAACCCATTGCGCGGAAGCCTGATCGCCCAGAACAGGGCCCCACCCGCCGGCAAACTTCATCGTGCCACCCCTTTGCATTGCGACAAAAGAACCGGTACCGCAATGTGCGACAAACCCGTCCATGGCCCCCAATGCCCCGCGCAAAGCTGCTGCGCGATCATCTTCGATCCGGACGTGCCGAAATGGCAATGCCGTCGCAAGTTTCCGGGCAATTGCGTCACCTGTTATCCCGGCCAGGCCCAGATAGGCGGGCGCTTGCGCAAGCTCCTCGGGCGAACGGCCCGCCTGAGCGGCCAGAGCTTCCAGACCGCGCTGCAGCTCGATGCAGGCGGCCTCGAAATCCGTGGACACGTTTGCTGCGCCGACTTCGACTCTGTGTGTTTTGCCATCAACAAAAGCGGCGACGCGGCAACGCGTTCCGCCCCCGTCGGCGGCCAGGAACATGGGTTTTGATGACTTTACCATATACAGACCTTTATAATACCTTTTACGTGTTTTGAAGTCCTAATTGCGACCAAAGCGGCGAATTTCATGCTATATCGGCCAAAAATATGGAAAAAAATAAATGGTAGACTAATGGTATTTAAAAGGTATGATATCGAGAGTTCTTGGGGGAGAATCACTTGATTACGCCGGCGACAGAACAATTGCATCAGGATGCGCATGGGCTTGATACCCGTCCGCTGGCCGAAGTTGCCGGCCTGCTGGCGCGGTCGCAGGTGTCAGCGGCATCGGCAGTGCTTGATGCGCTTGGCCCGATTTGCAGCGGGGCGACGGCCATGGCCCAGACGATCCGGTCGGGCGGCAAGCTTCGATATCTTGCGGCGGGGTCTTCCGGCCTCATGGCGGCCTCGGACGCGCTTGAGCTTGGCGGAACCTTTTCCATCCCGTCGCAGCAGATCCGCATTCATATGGCGGGTGGAATGCCGATCACGGCAGACATGCCGGGGGATGTAGAGGACGCTGTTGATGGGCTGGCGCAAGAGGTGTCGGATATGGTTGCCAACGATACGCTCATCGCGGTCTCGGCCAGCGGCACCACGCCTTATACCGTCGCTGCCGCAAAACTGGCGCGCGACCGGGGGACGCCCGTGATCGGGATTGCAAACAACGCGGGTTCGCAATTGTTACAACTGGCGGACCATGCCGTTCTGCTTGCGACCCCTCCGGAATTGATCTCGGGATCAACCCGGATGGGGGCCGGCACTGCGCAGAAAATAGCTCTCAACACGTTGTCGACGCTGATGGCCATTGAGCTTGGGCATATTCAGGACGGCATGATGATCAATCTGCGGGCGGACAATGACAAATTGCGCGCACGCGCCAACGGAATCGTGTGCCAGCTTACCGGTGTATCACCTGAACGTGCTGATGATGCCCTGAGGGCCGCGGATGGGAACCTGAAATGCGCGGCACTTGTCGCCGCAGGTGCCGCATCGGCAGAGGATGCACAAAAGCGACTGGCTGAAACGAATGGCCATCTGCGTCATGCGATGAACCGGCTGAATGAAAATAACGAACATAGCAACCTGGGAGAAACCAAATGAAACGCAAAGTTCTGAGCCTAGCTTTGATGAGCACGGCGCTGGTCACAAGCGCCTATGCGCAAGACGCCACGCTGACAATCGAAAGCTGGCGCAACGACGACCTCGCTCTCTGGCAGGAAAAGATCATCCCTGCTTTCGAGGCGGCCAATCCAGGTATCAAAGTTGTTTTCTCGCCTTCAGCCCCGGCGGAGTACAATGCGGTTCTGAATTCGAAACTGGAAGCCGGATCCGCCGGTGATCTGATCACCTGCCGCCCGTTCGATGCTTCTCTGGCGCTGTACGAAGCGGGCCATCTGACCGACCTGTCCGATTTGGATGCGATGGACAATTTCTCGGACGTAGCCAAATCGGCGTGGCAGACAGACGATGGGTCGGCCAGTTTTTGTGTTCCGATGGCATCGGTGATCCACGGTTTTATCTACAACAAGGATGCGTTCAACGAACTGGGTCTGGAGGTTCCGACCACCGAGGCAGAATTCTTTGAGGTGTTGGACAAGATCAAGGAAGACGGCACCTATATTCCGATGGCAATGGGCACCAACGACCAGTGGGAAGCCGCAACGATGGGCTATAACAACATCGGCCCAAACTACTGGAAGGGCGAAGAAGGCCGTCTGGCCTTGATCAAGGGTGAACAGAAGCTGACCGACCCACAGTGGGTTGCACCTTATGCGACACTGGCCAAGTGGGGCGCGTATCTGGGCGACGGGTATGAGGCGCAGACCTATCCCGACAGCCAAAACCTGTTCACGCTGGGCCGCGCTGCGATCTATCCGGCAGGCAGCTGGGAAATCGCAGGTTTCAACACGCAGGCAGATTTTGAGATGGGCGCCTTCAAGCCGCCGGTCCAAAATGCCGGTGACACCTGCTATATCTCGGACCATACCGATATCGGCATCGGTCTGAACGCTGCCAGCGAAAACCAGGAGGCTGCCCGCACGTTCCTGGCCTGGGTCGCAAGCCCGGAATTCGCCAGCATTTTCGGCAATGCGGTTCCCGGTTTCTTCCCTCTGTCCAATACTCCGGTTGAACTGGAAGATCCCCTTGCCAAGGAAATCGTCGGATGGCGGGATGAGTGCGAGAGCACCATCCGTTCGACCTATCAGATCCTGTCACGTGGCACGCCCAACCTCGAAAACGAGACCTGGGGTGCGTCCGTTGCAGCCATCAAGGGCACCGAAAGCCCTGAGGCTTTGGGCAAGAAACTGCAAGACGGGCTGGCCAGCTGGTACGCACCGCATCAGTAAGACCTGAACCACTCTCACCGGACGCGGCCCGTCGCGTCCGGCACCTTTTCCCCGGAGATCCCCATGCAGACCCGCCGCATACGCTGGCACATCGCCGTTTTCCTTGCACCTGCGGTGCTAGTTTACACGGCGGTGATGATCCTGCCCTTGTTCAACACGCTCCGCCTTGCGCTGTTTACCGAAGTCGATCAGGCGCGTGTGTATGTGGGGTTGGAGAATTTCCGAACCTTGTTCCTTGATCCGCTCTGGTCCGAGCAATTCTGGAATGCGCTGGGCAACAACTTCTGGTTCTTCCTGATCCACATGCTGGTGCAGAACCCCATCGGCATCGCTTTGGCCGCGATCCTGTCACACCCGAGGCTGCGCTTTGCCGCACTGTACCGGTCGGCCATTTTCATTCCCACGATCCTGAGCTTTGTGATCGTGGGTTTTGCCTGGAAACTGATCCTGTCTCCGCTTTGGGGGATTGCGCCCTCGATGCTGGACGCGGTTGGCTTGAAATCCCTGTTCGCGCCTTGGCTGGGCAAGGAAGAATACGCGCTGACAACTCTGGCGCTTGTCTCGGTCTGGCAATTTGTCGGCATCCCGATGATGCTGATCTATGCGGCCCTTCTATCGATCCCCGAAGAAATTCTTGAAGCCGGAGAGATCGACGGGATCACCGGAGCTTCGGCTTTCTGGAAAATAAAACTGCCGCTGATCCTGCCTTCGATCGGGATCATCTCGATCCTCACATTCGTGGGCAATTTTAACGCGTTTGACCTGATCTATGTCTCTCAGGGCGCGCTGGCGGGGCCGGATTTTTCGACCGACATCCTGGGCACTTTCATGTACCGCACGTTCTTTGGTTTCCAGCTGCAACTGGGTGATCCGTATATGGGGTCCGCCATCGCCGGCGCCATGTTCGCCATCATCCTTGTGGGTGTTTGCATTTACCTTTTCGGCATCCAGACCCGGATGCGCCGGTATCAGCTGTGAGGGCTCTGCAATGAACAAGGCACGCTCCAATCCACTGAACACCGCCGCAATGCATGGTGCGCTGATCCTTTACACTCTGATCGCGCTGTTCCCGGTTTTCGTGATCATCATCAACAGCTTCAAAACGCGCCGGGCCATCTTTCGCGAGCCGCTTGCCTTGCCTGATGCCGAAAGCTTTTCCTTGATCGGCTACCAGACGGTGATGAAGCAGGGGGATTTCTTTCTCTACTTTCAGAACTCGCTGATCGTCACCGTTGTTTCACTGGCCTTTATCCTGCTGTTCGGCGCCATGGCCGCCTTTGCCCTCAGCGAATACCGGTTCAAGGGCAACATGTTGATGGGCCTGTATCTGGCGCTTGGGATCATGATCCCGATCCGCATCGGCACCGTGGCGATCCTGGAGATGATGGTCGCCACAGGGCTTGTGAACACGCTCTGGGCCCTGATCTTCGTCTACACGGCACAGGGTTTGCCGCTGGCGGTGTTCATCCTGTCCGAGTTCATGCGCCAGGTCAGTGATGACCTGAAGAATGCAGGGCGCATCGATGGGCTTTCGGAATACACGATCTTTTTCCGGTTGGTGCTGCCTCTGGTCCGGCCTGCCATGGCGACCGTCGCCGTGTTCAACATGATCCCGATCTGGAACGATCTCTGGTTCCCCTTGATCCTGGCACCCGCTGAAGAGACCAAAACCCTGACGTTGGGCAGCCAGGTCTTCATCGGCCAGTTTGTGACCGACTGGAACGCGGTTCTGTCCGCGCTCAGCATGGCGATCCTGCCAGTTCTGGTGCTCTACGTCATCTTCTCGCGCCAGCTGATCCGTGGTATCACCTCAGGAGCTGTCAAATGACCCGGGTTCTGATCGCTGGTCTTGGCAACATGGGCCTGAGCCATGCCTTGGCCCATCATCGCCACCCCGACGCACGGATCGTGGGGCTGGTCAACCGCACAGGTCATGTAGATCACCCCGAACTGTCAGGCTATCCGGCCTATTCGGATTTTCAGGCGGCACTGGCCGAGACAAACCCAGATCTGGTCGTCGTCGCAACCTATTCCGACAGCCACGCAGACTTCGCCTGCGCCGCAATGGAAGCAGGTGCGCATGTCTTTGTTGAAAAACCACTGGCTACGACAGTTGCGGACGCCAGACGCGTGGTCGCAAAAGCAGTGGAAACCGGCCGGAAACTGGTGATCGGATATATTCTGCGGCACCACCCGTCATGGATGCGACTGATCTCGGAGGCGCGCGATCTCGGCGGGCCGTATGTCTTCCGTCTGAACCTGAACCAGCAAAGCAGCGGGGTCGAATGGGAAACCCACAAGGCCTTGATGCAGACGACATCGCCTATCGTCGATTGCGGCGTGCATTACGTCGATGTGATGTGCCAGATCACCGATTCCGATCCCGTCCGCGTGCATGGCATGGGCCTGCGGCTGAGCGATGAGATTGCCGAAGACATGTATAACTACGGCCAATTTCAGGTGATCTTCGAAGACGGCTCGGTCGGCTGGTACGAGGCTGGCTGGGGCCCGATGATGTCCGAGACTGCCTTTTTCGTGAAAGATATCGTGTCCCCCAACGGATCGGTATCAATCACCGATGGCAACAAGGGCGCATCCGCGGATATTGACGGCCACACCAAGGTTGGCGGTCTTCTGGTCCACCGCCCTGACGGCGACCGGACGATCGAAATGCCGGATGAGCCCGGCCATCAGGAACTCTGCGACGCTGAACAGGCCTATATGCTGCGCGCCATCGCCGAAGATTTCGATCTGACCCGCCACATGAACGACGCCGTGCAATCGCTGGCCATCTGCCTGGCCGCTGATGAAAGCATCCGTACTGGCCAACCCATTTCGCTGAAAGAGGCACGCACATGACCGCCCTGACGCTGCAAAACGTGAACAAATCCTTCGGCACCGTCGAGGTTCTGAAAGACATCAATATCGAGGTGGAAGACGGCGAATTCGTCGTCTTCGTCGGCCCCTCGGGGTGTGGCAAGTCCACCCTTTTGCGTGTCATCGCGGGGCTCGAGGATGTGACGTCGGGCGAAGTGCGCATCGGCGGAGAGCTCATGAATCTCACCCCGCCTTCGAAACGCGGTATCGCGATGGTGTTCCAGAGTTACGCTCTCTACCCCCACTTGAACGTGCGCAAGAACATGTCATTGGCGCTGAAACAGGAGGGCCAGAGCAGGCAGGTCATCGACGAGCGTGTCGAAAGGGCAAGCAAGATGCTGAACCTCGAACCTTACCTTGACCGGTATCCTTCCGAACTGTCCGGTGGACAGCGCCAGCGCGTCGCCATCGGTCGTGCCATCGTCCGGGAACCAAAGCTGTTCCTGTTCGACGAGCCTCTGTCCAATCTCGATGCGGCTCTGCGTATGAATACAAGGTTGGAAATTGCGAACCTGCACCGGCAGCTTGACGCTTCGATGATCTATGTGACCCACGACCAGACCGAGGCAATGACTCTTGCCGATAAAATCGTCGTTCTGCGCGACGGGTGTGTGGAACAGGTCGGCAGCCCGATGGAGCTTTACAACAATCCCGCCAACCAGTTCGTGGCCGGTTTTCTTGGGGCGCCGTCGATGAATTTCTTTCCTGCCAGCATGATCGGCGAAAGCGCAGACATTACAACGGGTATCCGGCCGGAAGACCTGTTTTTGTCTGACGACGGTCCGGTGGTCGCAAACGTCACCCATGTCGAGCATTTGGGCGGTGACACCAACGTGATTGCTATGATGCAGGATCACCAGATCACCGCGCGCCTGTTCGGGCAGCATCAGGTTGAAGCCGGTCAGAGCATCCGATTTGGATATTCTCCGGGCAGGGTCTATCGCTTCGACGCACAGGGTGCGCGTCTCGCGTGACACTCACTGACGCAGGGCTCTGGGGGCCGAAGTCAGCCGACTTTTCCATGCAGCGCCGCCTAAACACCACCGGCTATTCTGGTGTTTCGGGTGAACATGACCGGCCCGGATGATGAGGCCGCGCGGAAATCAGCGGCGCGACCCGCCAAAGCGCGATAGAACTGGCGCAATCCGGGTTCGATATCTGCGGCAAGTTGTTCGCAATGCTGACACATGCGCACGATGTCGCCCTGAGGTTTTCGGGTTCTCAATGCTGCAATCAACTTACCGTGCCGAGCAACGAGTTCCTGGAACGCGTCGGTCTTCCGCAAAGCGGAATCTCCAACCAGAACAAAAACGGGCTCTGGGTTGGCTTTGCCTTTCAGGTCAACTTGGCCTGCCTGCAAAAATGCCAGGTCATCTCGCCCGGCTTGATACGCCGCGTCTGAAACGACAATGTCATACTCGACCGTTCGACAGCATTGTTCGATCCGTGCCGAAACATTCACGACGTCTCCGATAACCGTATAGTTGAACCGTTTTTGCGATCCGATGTTGCCGACGCAGGCCTGCCCCGTGGCGATTCCGGTTGCCAGCGCTATCGGCTTTCGGTTCCGCATGATCTCGGATGCATTGAACTGTGCCAAGGCACGCCGCATCCTGAGCGCAGCAAGCCCTGCGCGGCACGGGTGGTCCGCAACAGGCAAAGGCGCGTTCCAGAACGCCATGATGGCGTCACCGATGAACTTGTCGATCGTACCACGCTCATGCAGGATCTGATCTCCGAGCTTGGAAAACAGCGCGTTCAGCAAGGATACAAGTTCCGTTGCCGACGCGGACTCGGACAGAGCGGTAAATCCCCGGATATCCGAAAACATCACGGTGATTTCCTGACTTTCTCCGCCCAATTGCAGCTGGTGGCCCGAATTCTCCATTTCATCAAGGATTTCCGGGGCCACGTAATGCGAAAAGACTTTTCGAATCTGGCGCTTTTCGCGCTCGGTCGAAACAAAAAGATACCCCGCCAGCAGACCGAAATTTGCGATGCCTCCAATCAGGGGGAAGGTGGCATCGAACAGGATGGATTGGTTTTGAAAAACCAGCCAACTGATGGCAAGAACGGCTGCGGCGGCTATGCCACCGGCGATGAAGGATGCGATGGCACCAAAGCTGGACATGACGGCAATCACCACAAGCCCCAGAAACGCAAAGGCAAGCAGTTCCTGTGCTGCGGTTATGTCAGACCGGCTGAGCATTTCCCCGGTCAGAGTCTGCTCGATCATTTGGGCATGAATTGAAACACCGGGGACGCTTTCGCCAAGTGCCGTCTGGTGAATATCGAACAAACCGGCAGCGGAGGTTCCGATCAGGATAATTCTTCCTTCGATTTCAGATCGCAGCCCAGGGTCTTCAGTACCTTCCAGAACATCCTTGGCTGAAATGTAAAGGTCGGGGCTGTCCCGCCGGTATTTCAGCCAAAGCTCGCCATTCTCGGTTGTCGGCAAACGGTATCCGGCGATTTCGACGGCCAGCATGATGCCAGCCTCGTCAGGCGAGCCTTCCACAAAAATGCTGGTCTCACCCAGGGCGACCCTGAGGGCTTCGACGGCAAGGCTTGGCAGCGGACCGTCCGGACCGTTCCAGAGAACCGGTGCACGTCTTACGATGCCGGTCCCACCGATGGGCGAGACATTGACCCCGCCGACACCCGCCGCCGCCCGATCCAATGGTGGCGCGATCGGCGTCCAATGCGGAACCGAGATCAGCCCCTCGGCGGGGCTTTCCCCGAATTCAATGATTCCGGCCTTGGCCGCAATGGGTTCACCTTTGGCTGACAATCGCGCGGCAACGCCCAGCACCACGGGCCAGTAGGCCATTTCCATCCCAAGCAAGACATCGTTGTCCAGCTTTTCGGCATGGCGTTCCACAGTCAGTACTCCCGCCAGCGATGGATCATTCAGAAGGCGAGACGGCGAATACCGGTCAGGTTCGGCAAACAGCATGTCGAACGCAATCGTCGCGGCGCCGTAGTCACCCAGATTTTGAACCAACTGCGCAACCAAGGTGCGGGGCCAAGGCCATTGTCCAAAGCTGGCAAGCGAAGCTTCATCAATATCCACGACGCGCACGGGGAGTTCGGGATTGAACTCCCGCGGGGATAATCTTTGCAAAACGTCGAAATAGATCAGGCGCGTCATTCGAACCGGGTACGGATCCCACGCCCGGATGAAGCAACCCAAAAGGATCAGCCCCAGCCCCACGAGGCGGAAGGCCCATCGCCCGTTCCTGGATTTCCGCACCTTGTCGCTCACACCATCCTCCAGACAAATGGAACTGGAACTGCGTGTTAAACAGCAATTCCCGAGCAATTACGGATCAGTTTCTTCCCGCTCTGGTTCGTCCCGTTCGGGCTCCTCAGGTTCCGGTTCGTCCCGTTCGGGTTCCTCATGTTCAGGTTCTTCCTGCTCCGGTTCTTCTCTGTCGGGCTCTTCCTGCTCAGGTTCTTCGCGTTCGGGTTCCGCAGGGTCCGGTTCTTCTCTTGCCGGTTCATTGTTCGCGGAAGGCGAAGGTCCAGTGACCGTATTCTGCGCTTCACGTTGCTGAGGAGGGTCTCTACGGGCTTCCGACCGGTCTGTCTCGATGCGCCGTATGGGCGCTCCATCACCTGAGCACCCTTCAACGCGTACCTGCAAAGGGGGCAGCAGCCCTTCCTGAGACTGAACGAATGGAAACCCGCTTTTCAGCGCTTGTTCGTATTGCGCCTGATCGGCAGGCCGTCCAACTCCTCCGTCTCCGCTTGTTGCGAACATGCTGCATTGACGCCCCGAAGACCTGCACGCGCCCTGACTGCCGCACATGCGGACCGTACCTTGCAGGACAAGCATCGCGCTTTGCTTTTCCGACACGATCCACATGTCGAAGGTGGTGCCGCGCACGGCCATTGTCGCCGACGGAGTCCTGATCGAGTATGCTTTCTTTCGGCTTTTTCCGGAAATAAACCGAAAACTGCCACCCAAGGCCTGAACGGCAAAGCTCTTGGCTTTGCGGTTACTTCGCAGCATGGACACATCCAGCACCATGCGTGCGTTGGGGCCGATGGCAATCTTGGTGTCATCCACAAAAACGATTTGGATTACGCCAGTCTGATCAGTGCTGAGCGCGTCGCCGGACGCAACCTCCATTCCTGAATAAATGGGTTGTGCTTTTCCCGCGCGAACAACTTGGGCGCCTTGTTTGACGCTAATAATTTTTCCGATGTTGGCGATGGTCTGCGACGGTATGGCCACGACAACGCAAAGAACCATTACAATCTTTAACAACGACAAACTCGAACCCCTTCCCCCAATGGGCTTTAAAGCACGGAAACCGCGCTGTGCTCGACGCTTGCCTCTCGAAAAGCATGTTATTATTCATATGCATTAAAAATGTAGACAAATATGCATTATTTTTCGTGCTTTTAGCAAGAATAAAGTGAAAACGACGTTCCAAATCCGCTTTGGGGGCGCTTCTGTGCAGCCTTAATCGGGCGCAGTTTCGAACCTTTTGTTGCGGCTTAAGCACCTGTTTGGAAAAAGTGCGACTTTTCAAATTA
Organism: Ruegeria sp. HKCCD7559; assembly: GCF_013110575.1. Classification (NCBI taxonomy): domain Bacteria; kingdom Pseudomonadati; phylum Pseudomonadota; class Alphaproteobacteria; order Rhodobacterales; family Roseobacteraceae; genus Ruegeria; species Ruegeria sp. HKCCD7559. Next base: position 97,422 of record NZ_WVQU01000006.1, on the reverse strand, counting down.
GATCCGACATCAACTTGCTGGTTGTCCAGATGCGCTGAGCAGCATTGTGTGCAGTTGAAATTCTGATTGCGCAGCGTATGTCTTGCCGTGAACGTACGTATATCAACACGCGCTGACGACCCTTTTACTTTGCCACCCTTCGCGGCTCTTTAATGTGACATGTCCCTCGGGTAGAAACGCAGATGGGCAAGCTGACGGTCGCTGCCCGATTGTTCCAGCGCTGCAACACGGAGTCTGTTAATGCTGTTTCGTCGCATTATGATCGCGGCCATGTTTTCTGGCTGTTTGCTGTCCACAGCGCCTGCACAATCCGATTCTGCTGCACGGCTCTTTGTGGAGCTGAACTCGGCCGAGAATGTCGCCAACGCGTGCAGGTTGACGTTTCTGGTCAAGAATGAAACCGGGCAGCCGATCGACGGTGCCGTGTTCGAAACCGTCATTTTCGACACCGAAGGTGGTGTTTTGAACCTTTCACTTTTCGACTTTCGTGACTTGCCCGCCGACCGGCCCCGGGTGCGCCAGTTCGACCTTCCCAACAGAACATGTGACACAGTTGGACAAGCCTTGATCAACGGCGCGAACTCCTGCGTCGTGGATGGTTCCGAAAGTGACATATGCGACAGCACCCTCACGCTCAGCAGCAGGGTGGAAATGGAGTTATTGGGATGAGTCCTGTAGCCGCACTACGTGAGATATTTGACCTCGGCGGGCCGGTGGTGGCGATATTGATCGCCATGTCGGTTTTGACGCTGGCCGTCACCCTCTACAAACTCTGGCAATTTGCAGCCTGCGGTGTCGGGCGGCACAAGGTGCTGTCTGAAGCTCTGGCAGCCTGGGACGCAGGAGATCACAGTGCCGCGCGCGCAAGGCTGGCGGACAGCAGCAGCTATCTTGCCCCTATTGTGGGCGCGGCGATGAACGCATCTGGTGTTCCGGGGGCCGATGACCGGCTGGATGCCGAAGCGGGTTTGGCGCTTGCCGGGCTGGAACGTGGTTTTCGTTTGCTGGACACCGTGGCGCAGCTGGCGCCTTTGCTGGGTCTTTTTGGTACGGTTCTGGGTATGATCAGTGCTTTCCAAAGCTTGCAAACCGCTGGATCATCGGTTGATCCGTCTCTTTTGGCCGGCGGGATCTGGGTGGCCCTGATCACCACGGCCGTTGGTCTGGCCGTTGCGATGCCAACGTCGATGGTTTTGTCCTGGCTTGAAAGCCGAACCGCACGCGAGCGTGTTTTTGCGGACAAGGCTTTGCGTACGGTTCTGGTTCCAGGTCATTCCATCCAAAGTACAGAGGCAGCGGCACAGGCCCCGGTCGCCCCAGAACATGCGTAACACTGCGCCTTTTGTGCGGCGGCGCATGTCGATGACACCCCTTATCGACGTGATCTTTCTGCTGTTGCTGTTTTTCATGCTGTCCTCAACGTTTTCGCGGTTCAGCGAGATCGAGTTGAGCAGCGCCGCCACAGGCGGGAATGCCGACGCAACGCCGCGCGAACGCCTTTTCGTGCAACTTGGCCCCACACGTGTTGTCCTGAACGGTCAACCCCTGTCGCTTGAGGAATTGTTCGATCAGGTCCAAGCCGGTCAGGTGTTGGTGAGCCTTGATCCGGAGACAACTGCGCAACGTCTTGTGGACCTGCTTGTCCCATTGCGTGGGCGCGAAGGTTTGACGGTCAGGGTGTTGGAGTGAGGCAATGATCCGTTACATCCGACCCGGTCGAAATCGTGATTCCACCATTCCGCTGATCAACGTCGTCTTTCTGATCCTGATCTTTTTTCTGATTACGGGTACGATTGCACCGCCATTGGATCCCGATCTGGATCTGGTGAATACAGCGGACCTTGACGGCCGCGAGCCGCCGGATGCGCTTGTTCTTCATCGGGACGGGACATTGAGCTTTCGCGGCAATCCGATCGAGGCGGAAGCTTTCATGGCCGCGCATGACTCGGGGCCTGTGCGGATCGTTCCGGACAGGAATGCGTCGGCCTCTCGATTGATGGAGATCACCAGCAGTTTGCGCCGGTTGGGTGCGCCAACCGTTTTTCTGGTGACCGAACAGGCCCTAGAATGATCAGGCGGTCCATTTCTGTTGCAATCATTGCAATTTCGATTTCCGTACTGGTGCATCTGATCGGCTTGATTGTCACGGTGCCAGAGTTGTCAGATCCGGCTTCCGGGGAACCCGGTACCGACACAATCGAACTCAGCAACGCGTTCGAAGAGTTGGCCGATACCAGGATCGAACCCGTACCGCCCGCGCCGGATGAACCGCCAACCCCTCCGGTGGAACCGCCAACCCAGCCGCAGGAGGCAGAAGTTCCGACAAGTGATGCCCGCGTGGCCTCGCCGAATCCGCAAGAGACGTTCACGCCCGATACCGGGAATTCAACGATTATCCAGCCGAGGGCGCCGGATGAGATTGTCGTGGACCCTATAGACCAGAACCTGGAGGATGAAGGCGAAGCCGCTGAAGCGGAAGGCGCTGCGTCGGCAAGGCCTGAAGCGTTGGCCGAAACACCCGAGGTGCCTAAGGAAGAGGCGGTTGCTCCGGTTGAGCCTTCTTCTGCCGAAGAACCGGTGTCCAAGGAACAACAACAGATCGCCGCGTTACCGGTCGAGGTGGCTCCGGTTGTTCCGGAAAACACGTCCCCACTTGAACCTGTGATACCGGAAGAAGCGTCAGAACCTCTGGATGAAGACGCCGAATTGACCGTACCCGATGCCAGCGTGGACGGATCCGAACAGGCCGTAGCCACGTCATTGCGGCCTCGCCTTCCAGACCGACGCCCGCAACCCACCCTGCGGGGTGCGTTGGATCCGTCAAGCAACTTTGACGCTCTGAGATTTCCGGAGCAGACGATTGAATCACCGCTGGCTACGTATCAAAGAGAGGGTGTCGACGCCTTCCGACAAAACCGGGGCGGCACACGTTCAGGCGGGCGGGGGCCGGGAAATTCAGACACCACGAACTATGCAGGTCAGGTTCTTGTTCATCTGAACAGGGCGCCAATCGTTTACGTTGCCGGTCGAGGTTATGCGCGGGTGTTTTTCCAGATTGACCCGGATGGTTCATTGGCCTGGGTTGATGTCGTCGAAAGCTCTGGCTCGCCGGAAATAGAGCGCGCAGCCAAAGAACAGGTTCGAACCGCCGCACCTTTCCCGCGCCCGCCGGGGGGCGTCAGCCGGAAGCTTTCATTTTACTATCAGATAAGATGATCCGACGGGTCTTGTCAGGTGAACACGATTAGCGATCACCCTAAGGGCTTTCGCCGAATTCCCTGATTGCGCGGGTTTGCAGCTCTGAGATTAAAATACCCTTTGGCCGATAGAATGTGATATAAGAAAATGGGAATATAATAATGGCGCGATGAAATTCGCCCTCATAGCTAAGTATTCCTGAACTGGGAGGTCACTTTGTTTCGGAAATCTGCTTGCATAATCTCACTCATATTGGTCCCTGCTGTTGTTGGTGCCGACGCCGTACCCAGCGAAGATGCCGCCGAGGGATTGTTTTCTGATCAGCCCTATTCCCCTTACGCCCAACGCACATTTCCTGAACGTCCATTATGGGGGGACACTCACCTTCACACCGGGCTTTCGCTGGATGCGGGTGCTTTCGGGAACACCTTGCTGCCGGATGAGGCGTGGCGTTTCGCCAAGGGTGAGCAGGTCATTTCTTCAACGGGTCAGCCTGTAAGACTGTCACGACCATTGGATTGGATGGTTCTCACGGATCACACGGACCTGATGGGGTTCGCGCCGGATTTGCAGGCTGGCAAGCCGGGCGTTCTTTCTGATCCCAAAGGACTGGAGTGGTACAAGGGGTACAAGGCCGGCGGGGAAGAAGCCGGTAAAGCGGCTTTCGACATCATCACCAATTTTTCTCAAATGACACTGCCGGAAATCCTGTTGGAATCGTACAGCCCCGGTGCCGATGCATTTGCCTTTACCTGGGAAAGCATCGTTCTGGCGGCAGAGCGGCACAATGACCCCGGCACCTTTACCGCTTTCATCGGCTTTGAATGGACCTCGGTACCGAAAGGGTTCAACTTGCACCGTAATGTCATGCTGCGCGATGGGCCAATCAGGGCGCTTCAAATGGTGCCGCCGGTCACGCAGCCGCCTTACGGTGATACGGATCCAAAGGCGCTTTATGCCTGGCTTGAAGAGTATCAGGAAAAAACGGGGGGGCGTGCAGTTGCCTTTGCCCATAACGGGAACCTGTCGAATGGGTGGATGTTCCCAACCGAAGACACCTATCACGGCGGCAAGGTTGACGAGGAATATGTCGCGGCCCGCGCAAAATGGGAGCCCCATTACGAAGTCACCCAGATCAAGGGTGACGGTGAAGCGCATCCTTTCCTGAGCCCGGATGATGAATTTGCCGATTACGAGAACTGGGACGTCGGCAATCTGGACATAACCGAGTTGAAAACCGATGACATGCTGGCCGGAGAATACGCCCGAGAGGCATTGAAACGCGGATTGATGCTGGAAGAAAAGTTTGGCGTGAACCCCTATAAATTCGGCATGGGGGGTGCAACGGACAGCCATACCTCTCTGGCCACGGCCGAAGAAGACAACTTCTTTGGAAAATCCGTCAGCGTCGAGCCCTCAGCCTCGCGTATCAAGCATCCGTTCATAGCCAATGACCTTGGTGAAATTCCCGGCGACCTGCTTGTCGCCTCCGGATACACGGCTGTCTGGGCTACTGAGAATACACGCGCGGCGATCTTTGACGCGTTCAAGCGCCGCGAAACCTATGCAACGACCGGGCCAAGGATCGGCCTGCGGTTCTTTGGCGGATGGGGTTTCAGTGAAGCTGATGTTGAAACCCGTTTTCTGGCCAATGTTGGCTATACCAAAGGGGTGCCAATGGGTTCGGACCTGCGCCCGCGCGAGGGTGAGGCTGCGCCAAGCTTCCTGATCGCCGCTCTGCGCGACCCGGTTGGTGCCAATCTTGACCGTGTTCAAGTGATAAAGGGATGGCTCGATTCTGAAGGTGCCTTGCAGGAAAAGGTCTACGACGTCGCATGGTCGGATAACCGCGAGGTCGATCAAAACGGCAAAGTCCCTGCGGTTGGAAACACTGTGGACGTGGATACTGCCAGCTGGACCAACACAATCGGAACGGCCGAACTTGTCACCGTATGGTCAGACCCGGATTTCGATCCTAATGCGCGCGCATTTTACTACGTCCGCGCCATCGAAATCCCAACGCCGCGTTGGATCCTGTATGACAAGTTGAGATATGGTATCGAATTGCCCGAGGATGCAGTGCTTACGCATCAGGAACGCGCCTATTCGTCCCCGATCTGGTACACCCCGGCAGAGTGATCCGTTCTGCGATTGGAACACAAGCCGAGTTAATGACCTTACCTCGGTGCGTCCTCCGCGTTACTGTAACACGCGGAGGGCATCATCATGCAAAACCCGACCCGATGACGCCAACATCTGAACAAACAATCTGGCCACGTTTCACGCAGGAGGCTTGATGCGAGTACTGAAAGAACCTCTGCTCCATTTTTTTTTGATTGGAGCGGCAATTTTTGTTTGGTTCCATATTGTAGCGCCGGAAAGCGAGAACGTTGAAGATATTGAGAAAATAACACTCGACCAGGATGACGTTGCGCTTTTGTCCGCTCGTTTCGAAGCGCAGTGGAAACGCCCTCCAAGCGATGCGGAACTGAAGGCTTTGGTCGACGCATCCATTCGTGAAGAGGTTCTGGTCCGGGAGGCAAGACAACTTGGTCTGGATCGCGGAGATCCCTTGATAAGGACCCGGCTGAGCCAAAAAATGGATTATCTGACCGAAGCCATTGCCACTTCCATCGTTCCGAATGACGAAGATCTGGAGGTTTTTCTTCAGGAAAACGCGGAACGCTATGCAACGCCTGTCATGGTGGCTTTTAATCAGGCCTTTCTTGGAGAGGAGCCCGGAGAGGCCGAAATCGAGAAAGCCCTGGCCACCCTGCGCGCCAAGCAAGACATCTCCGATCTGGGCGGTTCGACCTTGCTGCCGGCATCAATGCCTTTGTCCGCGACGCGGGTTGTCGAGTCGGTCTTTGGAGGAGGGTTTTCGCAAAGCATAACAGAGGTCGAAACAGGTCAGTGGACGGGTCCGATCCGGTCAGGTTACGGTATCCACCTTGTCGAGGTCGTTGCGGTCGAGCCCAGCCGAACACCGCCACTTGCTGAAATTCACAATACGGTGCTGCGGGACTGGCGCCGCGCGATGAGTGAAGATCTGGCGCAAGCGCAATATCAGTCTCTGGCCGAAAAATACGAGATTGTGGCCCCCGATCTTTCAGGCCCGGCTAAATGAGAGCTTTGATCTGCTTCCTGTTTGCGCTGCTGTTTGTGTGGCCTGCAAATTTCGCTGCTGCGCACGCGCTTGATCCGGGATTTCTGGAAATTCGTCAGATTGCCTCTGACACCTGGAGCGTTCATTGGCGAAAGCCCGACGTGAATGGCCAACCGATGGCGATTGACGCAGTTTTGCCAGATGGCTGCACTCCGGCGCGTGGCCCGGATCCCATATCCGACGGTCGAGGGTGGGTTTCGTCCTGGGTCGTCGAATGCCAGGCGGGTATCGCGGGCCAACCCATTGCCATTGAGGGCCTTGAGACTCAGAGAAACGACGTGCTGGCGCGTGTGCATCCCCAGGATGCGCAACCTACTACGTTTCGTTTTACACCGGATATCAATGTTCAAATCATACCTTCTGAACAGTCGACATGGTCAGTGTTTGCCGCATATTCCCAGTTGGGATTTGAACACATACTGGAAGGTTGGGATCACCTTTTGTTTGTCTTTGCGCTGTTTGTTCTGGTCCGCGATCCATGGAAACTTGTCGGAGCCGTAACAGCGTTCACACTTGCGCATTCAATAACCTTGGCGCTGGCAACGATGGGCGTTTTGAATGTTCCCGGACCACCAGTCGAGGCCGTTATCGCATTGTCCATCGTTTTTCTGGCGATGGAGATCGTCAAAGGTGGCGAAGGACGGTTCCGGCTTTCAAAACAGAAACCCTGGATCGTTTGCTTCGGGTTCGGGCTTTTGCACGGCCTAGGTTTTGCAGGGGCCTTGGCTGATATCGGGTTGCCCCCTAACGATATTCCCGCGGCATTGCTGGCCTTCAACCTCGGTGTCGAAGCCGGGCAGCTGAGTTTTATTGCTGCCTTGGCTCTTTTGATGGCGACCTGGCGGCTGATCGCGTTTCCGGTTGGCAAACATGCCACGGTCTTGACCGCGTATGGGATCGGCTCAGTGTCAATGTACTGGCTGATAGAACGCATAAGCGGTTTTTGAACCGTGGCGAAGTCGCGAGAGTTGAGCAAGATTTTGTGGATCATGACGGCGCATGTGCCTGAAATGGAATGCGGCCCGAGCCTGACCTGCTGAGCTTTTGCGCGGTTTCGATTTTGCTTCCATGAAAGGCCATGGTCACAAACAGCACAAAGCCAAGTGTTTTCAATCGACAGTGGCCGATGGCAATTCGCCGAAACACTTTTTGTAATCTTGTGAGAACTGCCCGATATGCCAAAAGCCATATCGGTTTGCGGCGTCAGAAATTGACAGATCTTTGCCTTGTTCTGCAAGCAGGCTGCGAACCCTGTTAAGGCGGAACCTTGTGTAATAGGCCTTTGGGCCGATACCGAATTTTTCGTTGAACGCGCGTTCCAATGTGCGCAATGACACACTGATATCCCCGCAGATCTCGCTGATGGGGACGTTTTCGTCCGGGGTCGCCGTCATCCGATCAATGGCCGCAGCAAGTGCCAGAGCTTTTCGGTTTATCCGCGGTTCCCTGCGATCCGCCCCGCCCCCCAATGCGATCCGCAGTATCTCTTCGATCAAATGGGTTTCGCCCTGTTCTGACGAATTTGGGTTCGCCAACAAAGTCTGAATGTCGTTCAAAAGCGCAGCCGAGCGATCAGGTGGCGTTGCAGGTAACAAAAATGCCCGGAATTCCGTATCAGAAACTGCGATCCCCAGCTTCTCGCCTATTTTCATCGCATTCTCAGTTTCAACGGTCATCGTATATCCGCCGAACCCGCTGTCGCTGATACAGTCGAACTCATCGCCGCTGCCGAAGGACAGAAACGGTGGCGTTTCGATGCTGGTACCGTTCCAGTCCGTCAGTCTTGAATGGGTAGGGATGCCAAATGTGATGTGCCCCTTCGGAGACGCGCCGATCTGGTGCACACGCCGCGAGAAACCAAACTTCATAACGGAAATAAGCGGGCCGGATCTAACCTTGAAATCAGCCTGCATTTCGCCGTCTTCGATCTGACGGAAATCCATATCCCATTTGGATATTGCGGCGATCTGGTTCGGATCACAGAAAGTGGCCGCAAAAAACCGGGGCGCTTCGGGCCGGGCCAAGTCTAGTTTTGTCGATTTTTTGATGCGGTGCAAAATATCTCCCCTGTAGTTTGCATGAAAAGCTTAGTCGAAACATAGGAATATGTTCAAATGAAATTGCCCGATCCGCTTGCCGCGCCCAAACGTGGTCGCCCTCCGCTTCCGAAAGCAGAAGTGCGGTCGGAACGGATCGTGACCCTTCTTACACCCTCACAGCGTCACAGGCTTACGCGTCTTGCGGATTTAACCGGTCAGACACTTTCCAGTGTCGCCCACGATCTTATCGCACAGGGTCTGGAGCGAGAAGAAAACCCAAGGAAAAAGGAAACCTAAAGAAATGGATCTCAAGTTGTTTTTGCTGGGTTCTCTGGCGATCAGCGCACCTGCCTACGCGCAGGATGCACCCATTGCGCATGATTCCGAGTTTTATATCCTTCAGGCCCAGAACAAGGATGCCTGGGAACAGGACGATACAGCCGTTGATCAGGCTCTTGCGGCATTTCGAGACGAGAACGGTGGCAACCCCCCGAACATCATCAGTATTCTGGTCGATGACATCGGTTTTGGGGATATGGGTATCCCAGAATTGAACGCGGTACGCGGCATCAGTACCCCAAACATCAACGATTTTTCTGACGAAGCGATGCGCATGGTGCGCATGTATACAGAGCCATCCTGCACCCCGACACGTGTGGCCCAGACGACCGGTCGTCTGCCGGTTCGGATCGGAATGGGTGATACGACCGTCGACATCGCCGGTTTCGGTCTGCCCGGAGAGGAAGTGACGCTTGCCGAGGTTCTGAAGGCCGAAGGATATGCAACCTCGCATGTCGGGAAGTGGCACATGGGTGACATTGCCGAGAGCTGGGCAATGAACCAGGGGTTCGACTATGCGCAGCACGCCGTTCATCAACAGGGTCAGTTGACGATTTTCAATGACGATGCAATCCGCGAGCAGGTTTCGGTTGGTATCGCAGATTTTGTCGACGATTACACGATCGACGACTGGTTCCGCCCCGATGCATCGGCCATGGCCACGGTGATCGAAGGAAATGCCGGCGGACCTGTTCGTGAGATCCGAATGGAGCCGGGTGAGCGTTGGAACGCAGCCAAATATGATGAGATGAACCAAGCTTTTCAGGACAAAACCCTGAGTGAACTGGAACGCTTGGCCGGCGGTACTGAGCCTTTCTTCCTACAGTATTGGCCGATGATCCCGCTGGACAACACGCGGGCCGGGCGTGACGGGCCGGAAAGCGTCAATGGAGGTCTGTACGCCGACAAACTGCAAGAGCTGGATACGTATTTGGGCGAAATCTTCACGCGCATGGACGAGCTTGGCGTGGCGGATAATACGATTGTCGTGTTGATGGGCGATAACGGCCACTTCACCAAGTATTCACCGGCATCTGGTTTTACGCCAATGGTCTATCGCGGAGGCAAAGGCGATACGACCGAAGGCGGGGTTCGCGTGGACGCTTTCATAAGGTGGCCGGGTCTGATTGAACCAGACAGCATGATCAACAACATTATTCATGTGTCTGATCTTTATACGACGCTGGCTCGTTTCGGCGGCGCGGTTCAGCATATTCCCCGAGACCGGTTGATTGATGGCGTGGATCAATCTGCCTCGATCCTGTTTCAAGATGAAAGCAAAGGTCGGCGTGATCACGTGATCATCTATTCGGTGAGTACCCCAAAGGCGGTCGTCAAGGACAAGCTGAAGCTCAACCTGCCCGGGCCGGGTCAAAACGCGATCATTGCAGATTTCTTTGATGTGATGCGCGACACCCACGAAAAATACCCGGTTTCGACCGAAGTTGGTGCTTGGGGCGGGCAGGAGTTCGTCCGCATACTGGGACGCCACATGGCGAGAAAAGAGCTGTTCCCCGATACAGGCCCGGCCACAGGAATGCCGTATGAAGGAATTGAAAACCTGCGGCCGGAAACGCAACAGGCAGTCGAGGCTTTCATGGTCAAACGATCTTCGGCGCAACAATGAAACAAGGCCGCGCGCGTCAACAGAAATGCGCGGCCGCGAAATCGACACGCAACTAGGGCAAGCGTTGGCGTACTTCTTGGCCGCATCCGAAACCAATCTTGCGCCCCGCTGGTATCAGCAGCTCTGCGCAATGGAGTAAACATATGCTTATTGTCTTAGGTCTCTATTTCGGAGTGATCTGGGTGGTGTTTTCCAAGCTGGGGCTGCTTCCATGGAACCGGTTCTGGAAATCTGTCGTCTATGGGGGTGCCGCAATCATTGCTCTGGTTGTCATCGGTGCCCTCAACCACACCACACCGACAGGGCCTGTTTCGGTGCAAGGCGTTGCCACCAACATTGCCCCCAATGTGTCAGGTACTGTTGTTGACGTTTCGGTTCGCCCCAATGAGCGGGTTGCGAAAGGGGATCCGCTGTTCCGGATTGACGATACACCCTTTCGGATCGAAGTCGCCCGGCTGACAGCCAGTCTTGAAACTGCGCGTTCTGCGGCAGATCAGTTACAGTCCGATCTGGCAGCAGCGGAAGCCGACATTGAATCCCTCACCGCGCAATTGACCTTTGGCGTCCAGCGCCGTGACGACATTGTCGATCTTGAGAAGCGGGGGGCATCGACGACCTTCCAGTTGCAGGAAGCTGTGTCTGCCATCGATCAATTGTCCGCAAGCCTGCGCGCGGCCGAGGCGCGCAAAGCCGGTCTGGAGCGGCGGATTGCCGCCAAGATCGACGGTATTGATGCCGGCGTGGTCGAGGCTGAGCAGGCTTTGGCGCAGGCGCTTTGGAAGCTGGAACAAACAGTCGTGCGCGCGCCGGAAGACGGCTTTGTCACCGCCGTTTCTCTGCGTCCCGGAAATCGTGTATCTATCGCACAGGGGGCGATCTCTTTTGTTGTCCCCGATGACCGCCATCTGATCGCAAGTTTGCCCCAATCAAGTCGCATGAACGTTTCCGTCGGCGACCAGATCCGCCTTGCGCTGCGAATCCAGCCGGGCGGCGAAATACCTGGGACCGTCATATCGTTGCCCGTAGGAACGGCAGAGGGCGTTGTTGACTCGCGCACGGGCCTTCCTTCACTGCGCGATCTGGCTGGCGTGTCCAGCTATCCGGTGCTAATCGCAGTTCCGGACCAGATCAATATCGAAGATTTTCCGTTCGGGACTTCCGGCACTGCGCTGGTGGTTACGGACAAGGCGGGCGCAATCGGTGTGTTGGCGGAAATCCTGTTCTGGATCACCAAAATGCTGAATTACATCTGAAATATTGGAGGGACGAGATGAAAACAGAACTGGCAATAAAAGGCGCGGGTTTGGCCTTGGTTGCGGCGTATGGCACAACCGCTTCCGCGCAGCAAAGCGATTGGTCCCATGAAGCGACGATTTACCTTTTCATGCCTGAAACGGAAACGTCTATCGAGACCCCGTCAGGAACATTGGACGGCACGTTGAGTTTTTCTGACGCTCTGAGCAACCTGGATTTCGCCTTTATGGGCGCGTTTGCGGCATCCAATGGGCGTTGGAGCCTGCTGGCTGACTACAATTATACAAATTTATCCTTCAGCAACAGTGGTGCCGGTCCGTCTGGATCCACTCTCGATACATCATTCACCACCCAGTTCCTAAGTGGGTACGTGGCCTATCGGGTCTATGAAGATCCTTCCGTTCAACTGGACATTGCCGGTGGTTTCAGATGGTTCAGCACCGAAACCAATTTCACACTGACGTCCGGTTCGGCACCTGGGCGCACAACCGTTGTGGACGACGATTGGGTAGACCCGGTCATTGGCGCAAGAATACGTTACGTTTTTTCCGACAAATGGACGGGAACCGGGTTCGTTGATTATGGCGGCTTCCGCAGTGACAGCGAAACGTGGCAGGTTCTTTTGACGGCAGATTATGCCATCAATGACAGATGGGTGATCCGTGGCGGATATCGCTATATCGCCTTCGACCATGAGATCGGCGGCAATGATTTCGAGTTCCATCAGTCCGGGCCGGTGATCGGGGCGTCCTACCGATTCTGATTGATTGTAAACGAATATCGTCTTCGGCTTTGACTTGGTACGAGACGTCAGTCGGAGAGGCGTGCATGTTTGGTCGGTGCAAACTTTTTCTTACAAGTTGTTTGCTGCGTTCCGTGAGCGGGCGCTCCACCAACCATCCTGCTTTTGCCGGTGTGATGAATGGCTGCAAATCTGGTGGCGCGGGTAAACGCGGAACGGGTCGCAACCGATCTGCTGTCGGATTGGCCGCCTGATTCCGGTATCCAGGCGGCCCTGCCTGTCAGAACCAGCGACCAATGGCCGTGACGGATGGCGCCAAGGCTGCCGCATCCGAGATCGCCGAGAAGACAATGAATGTCGATTGGGACGACGAAGGTGTATCAAACCCGGTAAAACGGGTTGCAATACCTCCGGTACCGTTCAGGTTCGGGGGCGTCGAAAAGTCAGCCGGAAAATCCCAGGTTATTGGGCCGTTTTTGAAAAGAGCACCCTCAGCAGTCGTGCAGGCCACGGGCGCAAGAGTGGCCGTACAGATCTGAGTGCCGTCGGCAAACCGCACATAATCTCCGTTGGCATTGCTGCCGCGCTCAATGACAGCGCCGGTCGGAACACCTGCGTTTTCCGCCACTGTTCCAAGAAGGTTTCCAGGGCCGTATCCGTAGTCGGCGCGCATCAGTCGGCCCGAAGTCGTGTCGCTGGCGTCCGCCTGAACAGCTGCCCCCGACACGGTTCCGGCTACGGGATCAAAGGTCATCGCTTCAGTCCAATTGCCGCCGTCAGGAGACACTTTGATGGAAAATCCGGTTGTGCCAGACAGTCCCATTTCCGCGTGACCCGTCCAGTTCGATTGGAACAACAGCGACGCGGTATCACCTGCGCTGGCTTTGTTGATCTTCAGCTGATGCCCGCCGCCTTCGTGGCTCAGCAAGGTCGCCGGGCTGCGAACGGATAAACGGTTCGTACTGTCTGAATTAGTCGCGACCCCGACTCCGTCCAGGTTCTGAGTGCTGACAGGCAGGGGGGCCCAGGCTGTTCCTGTCCAGTATTTCAGATCTCCGGCCGCTTCATCCCAGGCGCGCCAGCCAATGTCGGGGGCCACAAAATGCCAGGCGTTGTCCAGCCAGGCGGCAAGTTCACCGGCATGTCCTGTCCAGTCCCCGGTCGGGTTGGCTCCAAGGGCATGAACTTCGCATTGCTCGGGGACAACAGGAGGTGTCCCGGAATCTGTGGACCGTACCGAGAGTTGCACGACCAGATCGAGCTGTCTCAGGGCTTCGTTGTGGGTAACGTGTTTTTGCGCTTGTGCCGGTTGCAGCAAAGGCAGGTTCAATCGGGGGGATGTTTGTGACACGGGGGGTCCTCCTGTGGCGTCGGTCCGAAGCTTCGGTTGCGCGCTACCCTGCCGCAAAGCGCGTCAATCCTGTCTGACCGGGCCGACCGCCCAGGGAAGATTTTGGTAAGATTCTGATGTCTGCGGAGAACCCGCCGATAGGCGTTCCCGTGCAGAGCAATGCCCGGGAATCAATCTCGGGCGTAGATGTCGTCGTATCGGATGATGTCGTCTTCACCCAGATAGGTGCCAGTCTGAACTTCGATCAAAACCATGGGAACTTTCCCGGGGTTTTCCATTCGGTGTGTCGCTCCCAGTGGGATATAGACGGATTGGTTTTCGGTTACCAAACGCTCCTGATCATCGATAGTGACCTTGGCCGTGCCTTCAACCACGATCCAATGCTCGGAACGATGATGGTGAGATTGCAGGCTGAGCGACGCACCGGGATGTACATGGATGCGTTTGACCTGAAACCTGTCTCCGATCACAAGGCTTTCGAACCAGCCCCACGGACGATGATCCACCGGCAGGGATTCTGCCTGCTTCGCCCCCTTGGCCTTCAGCGCTGCAACGGCCTGTTTCACGTCCTGGGCCTTGTCCATGCTCGCGACCAGAACCGCATCGGGCATCGCAATGGCAATTACGTTTTCCAAACCCATTGCCACGACTTCCTGTGCCGGAGACTCGGACCGTATCAGTGCATTGCGGCAGTCGATTGCTGTTACTTCTCCGTTGGTCGCCACACCGTCTTCATCGGGGTTCGACAGCTCTTGGACCGCGGTCCAGCTTCCGACATCGGACCAGCCAGCGGAATAAGGCACCACGCTCAGGTTCAGGGCCTTTTCCATCACTGCATAGTCTATCGAAATGTCTTCCACACCTGCCCATGCCGCCGGGTCCAGTCGAAGAAATCCCAAATCCGTTTTTGCCTCGGCTACGGCCTTTTGAACCGGCGGGATCAGTTCGCTCGCGTGCTGTTCAAAAGCTGCAAGGATATCGCGAACTGCAAACAGGAAGATCCCCGAGTTCCAAAGATAGCTGCCATCCGACAGCATAGCCTCGGCCGTTTTCCGGTCAGGTTTTTCCACAAAACGATCCAATGGGACAGCTTCTTGGGACGTATCCGGCGGATGGCGGAGTTTGAGATAGCCGTATCCGGTTTCCGGGTGCGTTGGAGTGATGCCGAAAGTTACCAGATCGCGCCGTTCACTTATTGCCCGTACGCCTTCGGCGACGGCTTGATGAAAGGCGTCCATGTCCGGAACCACGTGATCAGACGGCGCCACCAGCATGATGCCATCCGGATCTCGCGCCGTCAGATACAAGGCTGCAACAAGAACAGCGGGGGCGGTGTTTCGACCTTCGGGCTCGATCAGAATTGGGCCGGGGTCAATTCCGACGGCCATCAATTGTTCCGGGACAATAAAGCGAAAAGCCTCGTTGGTCAGAACAAGTGGCTTTGCATACGGGGCCTGAGAAGGGCCGAGCATCCGTTCCGCGCAATTCTGCAACAGGCTTGTTTCACCGACCAGAGGAACGAATTGCTTGGGATAGCTTTTGCGCGACAGGGGCCACAAACGTGTTCCCGAACCACCGCAAAGAATGACGGGGTAGACTGTATTGGTCATGCACGTGCCTTCGAATTGCGGGTGACTGACAGTATTGCCATGTTTTTGGTCAAGTAAAACAATCTGTGACTACTGAGCAGCTTTCCCCGTGGCGACAATGTCATTCAGATATTGGCTCAGATCATCGCGCAGGTCTTCGCGGGCAAGAGCAAAAGCAACGGTGGCTTGCAAAAAGCCTGATTTTGAACCGCAATCAAAACGCTGACCATCGAATTTATAGCCGTAGGCCGGCACTCCGGCGGCAATGTCCTGGGCGATGGCGTCGGTCAGCTGGATTTCGCCGCCGCTTCCGGTTTTTTTTGCGTTGAGGTTGTTCAAAACGGACGGCCGAAGCACGTACCGGCCGATGACTGCCAAATTGGAAGGCGCTTCTGATGGGTCAGGCTTTTCAACCATGCCTCGGGTGGGGACGACGGACCCGATATTGTCGCCAACATCGAGCACGCCGTAAGAGCTGGTCTTTTCCTTCGGAACTTCCATCGCCGCGACCATGTTGCCACCGGTGTCTTCGTAGGCCTCGATCATCTGTTGCAGACAGGGTTTGTCGGCGGCGATGACGTCGTCAGGCAGCATGACGGCAAATGGTTCATCGCCGATCAGCCGCCGGGCGCACCAGACCGCGTGTCCAAGCCCCAGAGCTTTGTGCTGGCGGATATAAGCGATCGCGCCGCTTTCCATATTCGTTTTGTTCAGCACGTCCAGAAGTTTGTTTTTGCCTTTGGCTTTCAGCTCCTGCTCCAGCACCAGGTTGTGGTCGAAATAGTCTTCCAGCGCGGATTTCCCGCGTGACGTTACAAAAATGAACTCCTTGATCCCGGCTGCACGGGCTTCGTCAATTGCGTATTGCACCAATGGACGATCCACCAGCGTCATGATTTCTTTTGGAACGGATTTTGTCGCTGGCAAAAAACGCGTTCCCATGCCCGCTACAGGAAAAACCGCTTTGGTAACTTTGCGTGTCATGGTGCCTCTCAATTATCAAGTTTTGCCAGCAGAGCAGGAAATGTCCGGAATGTCCTCATAGGCCGCAATGCCCTGTCAATCAATGATGCCTGATGGATCAGGCTGCTATCAGTCAAATCGTGCCACCTTGCCAGGGAGGAGTCAAAAGTCCGCTCTGATGCGGTATCCATACTGAATTTGCGTACCATGAGCTTGGATCATTGGCTGACTGCACGGTGAAGAGCGGGATATATCGCATCGGTCGATCACGAAAAATTCATAGGCTTGTTCTTCGCGGCGTATCTTGCAGATCACGAGGCTCCCCGAACCGACCCGACTGTGCCGCCGCGCCGCGTATCATGTTATTTTTGCGTGGTTTTCCCACCCGGAAGACCGCAACCCGCCCAAAGCAGCCCACAACCCTCATTTACGGAAGCACGGGGTCTGAAGGACATACCGCGTCAAAGGGTGCAGACGGACAGAGTTTCTTACTTCCACAAGGGCGGCTGACCGCCTTGTTCAACGCATCCGAGTTTTTGATTTTCCCTTTTAGAGTTTGTTTTCGTATGGGCAACAATTGTTACGAGGTTCCGTTGATAGGTTCTGGAAGCGCCTGATTGTTGCACATTGGATCGATGAGCCGGCCGGGTGTCAGAGTCGGCTGAACAACTTGGTTTGCCTCACGGGGCCAGGCTTGTTTTCATCAGCGCATCCGGAAAGCAGGTCTGTTCGATGCCCAGGGTCTCTTGCCATCGACCTATCGAACGACGCGTTTTGAACCCCGGCAGTCCATCGACCCCTCCGACATCATGCCCTTTCTGTTCCAACGCCTGCTGCATCTTGGCGATATCAGATCTGTACAGCCCGCCGACCTTTCCCCAAGCGCCATTGAAATCTCCGATACCGTATTGAATACGGTCGCCAACATGGCCGACAAACAAGGCATACAGGTCGCTTTTGTTGTATTCCTTCAGAACGTAGAAGTTTGGCGTGACCAGAAATGCCGGACCATGTCGTCCTGCGGGCATCATCAAGTACCCGTCACCACGCAGCTCATGGGCTGGAAAGGGTTTGCCCGAGACGCGACGTACACCCATCTCAACCCAGTCCTGAATAGGTCGCCCCTGATCGGGGCCTTCCAAAGCGCAAGAGACATTTTGGGGTACGACAACCTCGAATCCCCAATCCCGTGCAGGAACCCAGCCGTGTTTCATGAGGTAGTTTCCGATTGACGCAATCGTATCTTCGGGTGACCCCCAAATATCAGCCGCTCCGTCGCCGTTGCCGTCGGCAGCATAGGACAAATAGTTGGACGGCATGAACTGAGGCTGACCCAAAGCGCCAGCCCAACTGCTTTTCATTTGCCGGGCGGGCTGGTGCCCTGCTTCTGCGATTTGCAGCGCGGCAACAAGCTCGGCTGTGAAATAGTCTGCCCGGGTGCTCATGAAAGCCTTGGTCGACAGTACCCGGAAAGCATCATGCCGGATCGGAACCTGTCCGTATCCGCTCTCTCTTCCCCAGATCGCCAGAATAATGCGGGCAGGAACGCCGGTTTCGGCTTCGACCGCCGCCAGAGTTGCGGCATGGCGCCGTGCCATTTTCCGTCCTGCCGATGTTGCGCCTTGTACCGACCCCGGATTGAAATAGCGACCGGGTGAGCCAAACTCGGCCTGCTTCTGGACCTTGGGCGTTTTGCGCGCGCTTCCCGGAGGCACCAGATCAGGCAATTTCCAGTCAAGGGTCACGCCGGAAAGGGCTGCTTGCATCGTCTCGCGTGTCACACCTTTGGCCTTTGCCCGAGGCCAAATGGTTTCTTGCAACCACGACTGAAACTGGCGTTCGATCGCCGCACGATCCTGTGCCAACAAGGGCTGAAAGAGCAGGATGAACCCGAAAGAGAATACCAGAATACGCATCGTCATTTTGTCTGTCCCGGTTGGGATTGCAAGTCAACGGGAAGATGCCGCAATGGCTTGGGCCCATTTACCCGAAGTTGAATCGGGATAGACTTGGGCAATTGGTGGTTTGAAAAACTCTTGAGAAAATTCACGCACTTGTCGATAGTCGAATGATATTTTGTTTGAGGAAGGGGCAGTCAGTCATGGCACATGTAAAAACGCCCAATCCAATCCCTTTGCTTGCGATGGCGGTGATCCTGTTTGTGTCGATGCCGCACATGGTTTCCGCCAGCGACAGTTTCATGGATCCGCAAGGACCCATTGCCGCCATCCAGAAAACGCATCTGCTGCGGGCGACCGCTTTGATCATGGTGGCTGTTATCCCTGTGCTGATACTGGTACCGTTGATCGCGTTTCGTTATCGCCGCAGAAGGAACAGTCACGCAGCTTACCGACCGGATTGGGATTTTTCCGCGAAACTGGAATTCCTCATGTGGGGTGTGCCCGTTGTGATTGTGGCGCTCCTGTCGTTCTACCTTTGGAAGGCCACCCATCGGCTTGATCCATACGCGTCGGCGTTTGGTGAAGATCCGGCCTTGCGCGTGCAGGTTGTCGGGCTGGATTGGAAGTGGCTGTTCATCTATCCCGATCTTGGTATTGCCAGTGTGGGCGAGTTCGGCATTCCCACCAAAAAGCAAGTGGCTATGACGCTGACCACCGATACCGTCATGCAATCCTTCATGATCCCTGCGCTGGCGGGCCAGATTTACGCGATGCCGGGAATGACCACCCAACTGCATCTGGTCGCGGACGTCCCCGAGGTCATGCAAGGCGAGAACACGCAGTACAACGGGCGGGGTTTTACCAAACAGAAATTTCGTACCGTTGCCATGAACAGTGATGAATTTGAAAGCTGGGCCCAGAAAGTGCGCGAAAATGGTATCCGACTGGACCCGGAAACGTATCAGATGCTCGCGATGCGGACAGACAGGGATGAGGTGCAGGCGGCGCTGGGCACCGACAAGATGCCAAAGGACGCGCTGTACTTCACGATGGAACAAGATTTGTTTCAAACGATCCTGCACCGCTATCACAGCGGCAAAGCGCTGCCGGTTGATCAACAGCCGGGAACGGCATCCTTCGGGCAGGTGGTGCAGCAATGACGCCGTCCTATTCAGGATTCCTTGGCCGCCTCGACTGGGATGCGCTTCCGATCACAGGGTTGATCCAGAACCCGAACGCGAATGAGATCGTTGCCAACGCCGCGGCCGCAATCGTCTTGGTTGGCGTTGTCGTCGTGGTCAGCCTGCTCAGCTGGTTTCGGTTGTGGACGCCCCTCTGGCGCGATTGGCTGACCAGTGTTGATCACAAGAAGATAGGGATCATGTATGTCGTCTTTGCCATCGTCATGCTGGCGCGCGGCGTGTTGGAAGGCGTTGTCATGCGCGCGCAGCAAGCCGCGGGCCCGGGCGACGGGTTCCTGGAAGCCGAACATTTCGCCGAGCTGTTCAGCACCCATGGCACGATCATGATTTTCTTTGTCGCGGTGCCTTTTGTCTTTGGTATCGCGAACTATGTCGTTCCGCTGATGATCGGGGCGCGGGATGTGGCGTTCCCTCGCTTGAACCAGATCAGTCTGGGCCTGACGGTGTCTTCCGGTATGATGCTTATGGTTTCGCTGGTCGTGGGGCGGTTCTCGACCGGTGGCTGGACGGCCTACCCACCGTATACCGGGGCCGCCTTCAATCCGGGCGTTGGGCCGGACTACTGGATCTGGGCGATCGTTGTATCGGGTATCGGCACGACGCTTACCGGTATCAATTTTGCCGTTACGATCTACAAGATGCGCGCGCCGGGCATGACCTTCATGCGGTTGCCGATGTATTGCTGGACCATCATATGCAGTTCGATCCTGATCGTCTTTGCCATGCCGCCGCTGGGCGTCGCGGCGCTTTTGCTGGCCGCGGACCGCTATTTGGACTTCCACTTTTTCACCAATGACCTCGGCGGCAACATGATGAACTATGCCAATCTGTTCTGGCTGTTCGGCCACCCCGAGGTTTACCTGCTGGTTCTGCCTGCCTACGGCATCTACTCCGAAGTTTTTGCGACTTTTTCGGCCAAGAGGCTCTACGGCTACAACTCGCTCGTCATCGCCACGATGTCGATCGCGGTTCTGTCGTTTACCGTCTGGCTGCACCACTTCTTCACCATGGGGCAGAGCGCCCTGATCAACGCCGTTTTTGGTATCGCAACCATGCTGATCGCCATTCCCACCGGTGTAAAAGTCTATGACTGGATGGCGACTTTGTGGCGGGGGCGCATCCGGTTCTCGGTGCCGATGCTGTATGGTTTGGCATTTTTGATGTTGTTCGTGATTGGTGGCCTGAGCGGGGTGATCCTGGCCAATCCGACCGTGGATTATCAGGTACACAATACGCTGTTCCTGGTGGCCCACTTCCACAACGTACTGTTGCCGGGTGTGCTGTTTGGACTTTTGGCCGCCTATAACTACTGGTTCCCCAAGGCTTTCGGCTTTCGCCTGAACGAGTTCTGGGGCCGCGTCACGGTTGCCCTCTGGACCATAGGATTTTTGTTGACCTTCATGCCGCTTTACTTCGTCGGGCTGATGGGGATGCCGCGCCGTTCTTTCAGCTATGATGACCCATCTTTCCATCCCTTCATGGTGGTGGCGATCGTCGGGGCGCTGGTGATTACCTGCGCGTTGTTCTCGGTTCTGATCCAACTTTGGGTCAGCATCCGTGACCGCGAAAAGACCCGTGTTCCCGTTGGAGATCCATGGGATGGACGGACGTTGGAATGGTCTGTTCCGTCGCCGCCGCCGCCGTACAACTTTGCGATCATCCCAACCGTTACGGACCGGGATGATTTTGCGGCAGCAAAGGAAAAGGGGGCAGCCTACCCAACGCCCGACGCCTATGAAGATATCGATTTGCCGCGCAATACAGGCATTGGGTTCGTTCTGTGTGTCATGAGTGGTATCTGGATGTTCGCGCTGGTCTGGTGGATTTGGTGGTTGGCTGCATTGATGACGGTTCTGATGATCCTGGCGGTGATCGTCTGGACGTTCGACGACAGTACCGAGCTGACCATACCGGCGGAAGAAGTGCGCAAGGATCACGAAGCCTGGCTTGCATTGGTTCACGGTGAAAAGGCGGTGGATCGCGATTTCGAGACGTCTTCGGAAAATCGCGGCCTCGCCCGCCCCGATCTGGAGGCGGTGACATGAAGCGCGCGCCCACCCACAGCTATCCGGGTATCAACCTGGGGGAACGTCACGCGAGTGCTGACAAGGCGACCGAGGTCGTCACCTTCGGGTTCTGGGTCTTTTTGATGAGCGACCTGGTCTATTTCGGCCTGATGTTTGCGATTTACATCACGATGGTCGATGCACAGGCCGGTGGTCCCGGCCCGCACGAGCTGTTTGATCTCAAAAGCGTCTTTGCGCAGACGCTCATCCTGTTGACAAGCAGTCTGACGGTTGGCCTTGCCATGCTGGCGCTGAAATACAATCTGCCGCGCGCTCGTATTGTCTTGTGGTTTGGCGTCACGCTTTTTCTGGGCATCAGCTTCCTGGTGCTAGAGGTGCGTGATTTCATGGCCATGGCGGAACAAGGTGGCATTCCGCAGCGCAGCGGTTTCTTGTCGGCTTTCTTCGGACTTGTTCCGCTGCATGGCTTGCACGTCGCCGCTGGGTGCTTGTGGCTGATCGTTCTGGGTATCCAGTTGCGTGTGAAAGGGATGACGGACGTCATTATCTCGCGCGTGGTTCGGTTGGCCCTGTTCTGGCGTTTTCTGGACCTGATCTGGATCGGGATCATCACCATCGTTTATTTCGGAGGTCTGACCTATGGATAAGCGCTCTGAAATGCACCGTCGCGAGCGTCGGCGCTATGTGATCGGATACGGTGGTTCGCTGCTGTTGACTTTTGCGACCTTCGGCGTGGCCCATCTGTTTGGGATCGAAACCCCCGGTGTTTACCTGACAATTGGATTGCTGGGTCTGGCCCAACTTGTTCTGCAACTTGTTTATTTCCTGCACATCGATCGCCGGCGCAGCAGCCGCGAAGACCTGCATCTGGTTCTGTTTTCCACGATGGTTCTGTTGATCATGATTTTTGGAACGGTCTGGGTGCTGGGCAATCTGGCAATACGAATGCACATGCATGTGATGTGATGCGCATGGGGCGCGTGCAGAAAGGGATATGAGAATGAAGCCACTCAAAATCGCAGCCGTGGCTTTGATACTTGCAGCAATTGCAGTCGGTCTTGTTCTGTTCTGGAGGCACGAAGAGCGCTACCCGTCCACTCAGGATGCATATCTGGGCGCGAACATCATCTATGTCGCTGCACAGGTGACAGGGCAGGTGGCCGATGTACATGTGATCGAAAACCAGCCCGTGAAAAACGGCGATCTGCTTTTCACGATCGACGACACTCATTTCAAGGCTTCTGTGGATGCAGCCAAAGCCAATCTGGATAGTGCGATACAACAGGCCAAATCCTATTCCACACAGATTGCGGCGGCAGAGGCTTCGGTGGACAGCGCCCAATCGGCCTACGATACTGCATTGAAGAGTTTTGAACGTGCAAAAGCCCTGTTCGCATCAGGCGATATCGCGCAGGCATCGCTGGATCAGACGGCATCGGATTTCG
Organism: Ruegeria sp. HKCCD7559; assembly: GCF_013110575.1. NCBI lineage: Bacteria > Pseudomonadati > Pseudomonadota > Alphaproteobacteria > Rhodobacterales > Roseobacteraceae > Ruegeria > Ruegeria sp. HKCCD7559. The sequence continues at coordinate 74,579 of NZ_WVQU01000006.1, read as the reverse complement.
CCCAAGCCTCTGCAAGGTTGACGACCAGCCAGTCCAGCCTTTTGGCACTGAAAAGCGGGTTGCAGGCAAAACAGGATGATATCCTGTCTGCGCGGGCACAACTTGAAATTGCGCAAACCAACCTTGCCTGGACCAAGATCCATGCTGCGGCCGACGGATGGATCGCCAATCTGACTCTTCGACCAGGATCCTCGGTGTCCGCCAATGCCCCGCAATTCTCGATTGTCGAATCGTCCGATTGGTGGGTGGACGCGAACTTCAAAGAGACCGCATTGGCGCGCATTCGTCCGGGGCAGCCGGTCACAATACGTGTCGATATGCTCCGCGGAACGACGCTCACAGGTAAGGTGGCGTCAATCGGGCGAGGGTCTGGGGACACGTTTTCGTTGTTGCCCTCGGAAAACGCGAGCGGGAATTGGGTCAAGGTCACCCGGCGATTTCCGGTTCGGATCGCGCTTGACCCGACCGATGCGCCCTTGCGTGTCGGAGGCAGCAGCAAAGTTGTCGTAGATACAACAGGTCCGGTGGACGGCAAATGACCCCTGTGGCGTCCGGCCATGTGAACATGGTGATCGTGATCGCCGTTGTTCTCAGCGCCATTCTGGAAGTCCTGGACAGTACGATTGTCAATGTGGCGTTGCCGCATATCCAGGCCGCATTCGGGGCGACGACCGATCAGGCGACATGGATTCTGACCAGCTATATCGTTTCCGCGGTGGTCATCATGCCGTTGACAGGGTTCGTCGCCCGACGCGTGGGCCGACGACGGTTGATCCTGACGGCGGTGACTGGTTTTGCCGTCATGTCGATGATGTGCGGCATGTCCTGGAGCCTTGAGGTCATCGTTGCCTTTCGGTTGGCTCAGGGCATGTTCGGCGCTTTCCTGATCCCTTTGTCCCAGTCCATTCTATTTGATGCCTTCCCGCGGGAAAAGCGCGGACAGGCAATGGCCATCTTCGGTCTGGGCGTCGTGGTGGCGCCGGTACTGGGGCCAACGGTCGGTGCAATCCTGACCGAATATTTTTCCTGGCGGATGGTCTTCTTTGTCAATGTTCCTGTGGCGGCCCTTGCGCTGCTTCTGCTGGCCGGAGAATTGCCGGAAGACAAAACCGAGGAGGTTCAGATCGATTGGAAAGGCCTTGCTCTGCTGGCTCTTGGGATCGGGTGCCTTCAATTCGTTCTGGATCAAGGCGAGACACTGGACTGGATGTCGTCCCGCGTCATCCAGGTGGCTGTGATCGCAGCAATTCTCGGGGCGTTTGGTTTCATTTTTCACGCGTTGACCTCTCGCAATTCGGTTGTGGACCTGCGTCTGTTCGCAGACCGAAACTTTGCCCTGTGCAATCTGATCATCGCGGGTTTTGCCGTGTCTCTGTTCGGGGGCATCGCGATTTTGCCGACGCTTGTTCAAAGTCTGCTGGATTTCCCAGTCATCGCGTCGGGCCATCTGTTCATTCCGCGTGGCCTGACCGCAGGGCTGTCCATGGTTCTGACCGGCGCAGTTCTGGTAAACCGCTTCGATCCGCGCCTGCTGGCGGGCATCGGCCTGTTGCTGACAGCAATAGGGAATTTCATGATGGGGGCCATCAACCTCAATGCCGGTTTTTGGGAGCTCGCATGGCCGGGGGCCATCAGCGGCCTCGGGATGGGTCTTGTGTTCGTGCCCATGTCGATACTGGCTTTCGAGAGCATCAGTAAAGGCCGGCAGGACGAAGCTTCTGGTCTGTTCAACGTGACAAGGCAACTGGGGTCGTCGGTTGGCATCTCGCTGGTCGGCACCTGGGTTGTACGCGGGTTGCAGACCAATACGGCGGTGCTCAGCCAGAATGTGACGCCCTACAACCCCGCGGCCCAGGCGTATCTGAGCCCGCTTGGCCTTGCGCCGGACAGCGCTGAAGGTGCTGCCATTCTGGGCCAGGAAATCATGAAGCAGGCCGAGATGATTTCCTATTTGACCGTTTTCAACAATCTGGGTCTGCTTGCCTTGGCGACAATTCCATTGCTTTTCTTTTGTCGCGCTCCGAAGCCCGGGTCACATGTTGCCGATCATGTGCATTAGCGCGTCAAGGTGAGCCCAAGCCACAGGGCGAACCAGCACAGCACCAGGCTGATCAGGATATTGCCAGCTGCCAGAACCAGAGTCCGCTCGCGCCGAAGTTCAAGAGATTGATAGGCAAAGCTGGAAAAGGTGGTGAACCCGCCGCAGAATCCAAAGACCAGCCGTCTTTGATCCTCGGGGATGTCGACAGGGCCGCCCAGATAGCCGATCCAGATCCCCAGCAGCAGGCTGCCCAATACATTGACGATCAACGTCGAAAAGGGCAAATCGTGCCGCACTTTCAAAGCCAGCCAATGACGCAGGACCGCCCCCAGGCCTCCGCCCAGTCCGAACATCGCATGAAGATAGAGGTCATTCATGACGGTGACCTCTCGGAATGAAAATGGTTGCCCAGCTTCTCTCCGACCAGGGCAGCGCCAATGCCTAACGCGACTTCCAACCCGACAGCAAGCGGCACGGCCCAAAGATCACTTTCGGCAATACGTTCCAGATCAGCTACAAAAGATGAAAAGGTGGACAACCCACCACAAAATCCGACCGCGCCCAGATGCAGAACATGCGCGTGCACCTTGTGACGTATTGAATACAGCCACCCCAAGACGAAACAGGCCGCCACGTTAATGCCGAAGGTCGACGTGAGGAAACTGAGGCCGGGGATTTCCAGCGCGAAAACTTCGCGCAACAACGATCCCAGCGCCCCTCCGGCAAAGACGGCGAGAAACATAAGGCTCTTGCGGTCGCGTCGGGGTTGGGAATGCGTCTTTGTCAAGTGTATGCCTGTCGCCTTCTGGTATGCGTGGCATATCCACTGGCGACACCCTGTTCAACTGTTGAGCCACCGTAACGCACTTTCACGTTTTCGTCTTTGGGCGGATAAATTCCCGCGAAAGCTTGCAATTAAAAATCAATCTGTTTCACGTTGAGTGCTGTTGGAACGCGCAACCACCGGTCGGAAACATGAGGAGACAGGAACATGATTGTACGCAGGATCTACTATTTTCTGAGCTATGTCTGCCTGCCGTTCGTGTTGCTGTTGGGGTTCTTCTGGCCACCCGTACATTGGCTTTTGGTCATCTTGGTGCCCTACGCGGTCATCGGCCTTTATGATGTTTTGACTACCAAGCACAATGTGCTGAACAACTATCCGGTTCTGGGGCATTTCCGGTACATGCTTGAATTCGTCAGCCCGGAAATTCGACAGTATTTCGTTGAAACCAACGAAAGCGGCCGACCTTATAACCGGATCGTACGCGGCCTGGTTTATTCCCGCGCCAAGGGCCAGATGGATACGCAGGCCTTCGGAACACAATACGACATAAACGAGGTCGGATATCACCGCGCAAATCATTCGCTTGCGCCCAAGCACGTGGACAAAAGCGAAGATCGCGTCATGTTGGGCGGGCCACAATGCACAAAGCCTTACAGCGCCTCGCGTCTCAATGTTTCGGCGATGAGCTTCGGCGCCCTGAGCGCCAACGCCATCCGCGCGCTGAACGGCGGGGCAAAGGATGGAGGTTTCGCCCACAATACCGGTGAAGGCGGGTTGTCTCCTCACCATCTGGCCGAAGGCGGCGATATCATCTGGCAGATTGGGACGGGCTATTTTGGATGTCGAACGCCGGAAGGCGGGTTTGACAAGGACAAGTTCGCCGAAAAGGCCACAAAGGATGTGGTCAAGGCAATCGAGATCAAGTTGTCCCAAGGTGCCAAGCCTGCGCATGGGGGCGTTCTGCCCGCTGCCAAGGTCGATGCCGAAATTGCCGAAATCCGCGGGGTGCCCGAGCATAAGGATGTGATTTCCCCCCCAACTCACAGCGCTTTTGACGGGCCCTCGGGGTTGATGCACTTCGTTCAAGATCTTCGCGAAATGTCCGGCGGCAAACCTGTCGGCTTCAAATTGTGTATTGGCAAACCTTCCGAGTTCATGTCGATCTGCAAGGCCATGCTTGAGACAGGGATTTTGCCGGACTTCATCACCATTGACGGATCAGAAGGGGGTACAGGCGCGGCCCCGGTCGAGTTCACCAACCGTCTCGGTATGCCCCTGAACGAGGCGCTGATTTTCGCAAACAATTGCCTGCGTGGCGTTGGGCTGCGCGACAAGATCCGGATCATTTGCGCGGGCAAAGTGGCGACCGGATACGACATGGTCGAGAAATTCGCGCTTGGTGCGGATATGTGCAACGCGGCACGGGCGATGATGTTTGCGGTGGGCTGCATTCAGGCCTTGCATTGCAACACCAACCGTTGCCCGTCCGGGGTCGCCACTCAGGATCCCGTGCGCGGGCGCGCTGTGAACATCCCGCAAAAGCGGCGGCGCGTTCACCGGTATCACGACGCAACACTCGAAAGTTTCCGCGAACTCTTGGGTGCGATGGGAAAGGAAAAAGTGTCCGAGCTGCATCCACGCGACATTTTGCGGCGCACGGCGGACGAGCATGAGCGAACCTATGGTGACCTCTACACCTATCTGGAGGATGGTGCGCTGCTGGCAGGTGTTGTGCCCGAGGAATTCGCGGCGGATTGGGAACGCGCTTCGGCATCTCGTTTCTGAGACCCGATCCGTTAACAACCGTTTACCCAGAACAGGTGTGGGCGAACTGCGCCCGCACTTACTGTTTTGACATGTGGCTTAACTCAACTGGGGTTCGATCTGGGATTGTTGGCCACATGCGTGCTGATCCTGCGAATGCTCCATTCAACAGAATCTCGCATCGCGCGCCCCAAGGCCAAATCAAACGCTTTGATCAGATCTGATGTCTGGTCGCTTGCGGCAACGACATTTTCCTGAAACGAATTCGAAGCGATGATCTTGTCGTCGTATTCATCGATGACCTTGATGTTCATGCGCACTTCGATACGGATTTTATCTCCGTTCTCGGGGTCCGCAACAACAATCCCCTGAAACTCGCGCAGGTCCGGTGCGATCACGTAATCAGCACGCAGACCGACCGTTGACCGGCCAACGGCAGCGACTTTGCCAGAATTCTCAAAGCTTTCGATCAACAGCGTCTGAACGATCAGGGGTGCGCGATCCACCCAACGTGCCCGCGGCAAATACTGAACCTGTAACGGGGTGGGCTGAATGGCGATCTGATCCGTATTCACAGCGGCGGTTGCTGTTGGTTCTTCAACTACGATCTGTTTTTGTATTCGCGGCAACGCCGACGAAAATGTGCTTTTGGGTGTCAACAGATACAGATCGTTGGGTTTCGCGGCTTGTTTCAAAGTGCCCAAACCGGCACATCCACCGACCAATGCAAACGTCAGAATTGCAATTGCAGGCTTGATCATTGACGGAACTCCGATGCTTGGGTGCCCAGCAGAAACCGCGCAGGATCACGTTCGACCTTGTCCACCAGACGGTCGAGGCTGATTACCAGGCGTTGGGATTCTTCGACGAAGCGAATAAATTGCGGCAGACCCACCCGCAAGAAGTCTGACACCTGCCGGCGGTTGGTCTGAACGATGCCGTCAATTGTCCCCAGCAGCTCTGACGCAGAGTTCGAAGCGCTCAGGACATCGTCTGAAATCTGATCGATCTTACCGGTGATGTTCGAGACTGTTTCGGTGACCTGGTTGGCCGCCTTCCGGATATCTTCCGCTACGGGCGCCACGTCTTCTTCCATGACGCGGTTGGCCGTTTCAAAGGCCGTTTCCGCCGAAGACAGCGCACCTTTGGCCGTGTCCATTGCAGATGTGATCGAACCAAGTGTCGTGTTGGCGTTCAACACGGTCTCGTTCACGATCCCCAGCGTGACGCTGCCTTCGTCCGACAAGAGGGTCAACCGTTCGGCCAGTTGCGACCCGCGTTCGATGAAAGGTCGAACGTCCTGCTGCAAGATGCGGTCTGCCGTTTCGATCGTCGTTTTCGCTTCGTCCAGCGCAGCCCTGGCTGACTCGGACGCGGACTTGACCGAATTGAGCGTGTCCGTGCCGGTCTTGAGGGTCGTATCCGCCGTTTCGATCAAAGGGTCCAGACGTTTTGAAAATTCACCAATATCCTTGGCTGCACTGCCTATGTCGCTGGCCACGGATTCAAAGCTTGTCAATGTTTTGTCCAGCCGGCCAGTCGCAGAGGCAAGGTTGTCCAGAATGCTGCTCACGGCTTGCCGGTTCTTGTCGTCGACGACCTTGTTCAGGCTTTCCAGAAGTGTAACGGCCTCGTCCAGCACTTTTGGTGCGCCTTCAAATAATGACTGGATGGTGCTGCGCTTGCTTTTGATCACGCTGTCCTGCGGCAATCTTTCGGCATTAGGCGACCCGCCAGTAAGTTCAACGTAACCGACGCCGGTAACACCCAGCGATTGAAGCTGGGCGATCGTTTCTTCGGTGATCGGAATATCTGCATCCACTTCTATTCGCACGCGAACCTTGGACGGATCGTCCTCGTCCAGGTTCAGAGAGATCACCTGCCCAACAGGAAGGCCGTTGAAATTCACCCCGCCCGCCGCCGAAAGCCCCGAGACGTTATCGAACAATACATCGTAGTAAGCGTATTGCCGGGTCACTTCGAATTTCGCCAACCACAGGAAAAAGCCGAATACGCCCAACAGTCCCGCAAGGGTGAACGCGCCGATCAGGATGTAATTTGCTCTGGTTTCCATCGCCTTTACCTGTCCTGACCCTTCTGTTGCGCCGCGCGGGCGCGGGGGCCTGTGAAATATTCCTGCACCCAAGGATGATCCACTTTGGTCATATCCTCAATCGGACCTTCAACCAGCACGCGTTTTTCTGCAAGCACTGCAATTCGGTCACAGATGGCGTAAAGGCTGTCCAGATCATGGGTGACCATGAAAACAGTCAACCCAAGTGCCTGCTGCAATTCGCCGATCAACTCATCATACGCAGCCGCGCCAATCGGGTCTAATCCGGCAGTCGGTTCATCCAGAAAAACGATTTCGGGATCAAGCGCCAGTGCCCGTGCAAGCGCCGCGCGCTTTCGCATGCCGCCTGACAGCTCCGATGGAAATTTGCCGCAACTCAGCTGGGGCAGACCCACAAGGCTGATCTTCAACGCACCCAGAGATTCCATCAGTTTTTCACTGATGCCCGTATGTTCTCGCAGTGGGGCCATCACGTTTTGCAATACGGTCAGCGATGAAAACAGCGCACCGTCTTGAAAGGCCACGCCCCAGTGGCGTTCGATCCTGCGGCGTTCCTCTTCGGGACCGTTCAGGACATCCACTCCCAACACTTCTATACTGCCAGCAGCAGGTTTGTTCAGACCCACAATTGTACGTAGCAAGACGGATTTTCCGGTTCCGGACCCGCCAACAATGCCCAGAACCTCGCCGCGCCAGACATCAAGGTTCAGATCGTCATGAACCACCTGCGTTCCGAATTGGTTTCTGAGACCGCGAACGCGGATCACGGCGTCACGCTGCGCTGCGTTCTGTTCCGTTTCGTGTTGCGTGCTATCGTTCATGTCAGATTCCGATTTCGGAAAAGAAAATCGAAAACAATGCGTCGATTGCAATCACCATGAAAATGGATTGCACAACCGAGGCGGTTGTACGCTGCCCCACACTCTGGGCCGACCCTTTGACCTGCAAGGCCTGCCAGCATGCTGTGACCCCGATGACCAGCGCAAAGAATGGTGCCTTGATCAACCCAACCGCAAGTTGCCAGACATCGGTGTTTTCTTTCAAACGGGTGACAAACATGCCAGGGCTTACGCCCAGATCGATCCAGCTCATCAGCGCGCCGCCGAAGAGGCCGGCAACATCTGCGACAAAGCCAAGAATGGGCAGCATGATCAGCAACGCCAAAACACGTGGAATGACAAGAACCTCGATCGGGTCAAGGCCCAGCGTCCGCATGGCGTCGATCTCTTCCTGTACTTTCATCGAACCGATCGAGGCCGTGAATGCCGAACCCGAGCGGCCGGCAACAATAATCGCGGTCAGCAAAATTCCCAGCTCTCGCAGAATCGAGATTGAAATCAGTTCGACCACGAAGATCTCGGCCCCGAACTGTTTCAGTTGTGTCGCACCCTGAAAGGCCAGCACGACACCGATCAGAAAACCCATCAGGGCCACGATGGGAAGGGCTTTGACCCCGGTTTCCTCCATATGAGTGACAAGGGCCGCTTTGCGCAGACGCCACGGCATGACCAGGGTCCGAAACAAGCGGTGCAGGGTGAGGCCCAGAAATTCGAGAATCGACAGGGTATCCTTCCAGGCTCCGAATGTGCCCTGACCCACATGTGCGACCCAGTCCAGAAATCCACGAGGGTCCTCAAGCTTGCCAGGTTTGTCCGGGATGCTGCGTGTCACCGTGTCTATCAGTGTCGCATGTGCGGGTTTCACACCTTGAAACTCCAGCGTGGCACCGATTGACGTGAACCTCCGGCCCAGGTCCGCAACCAGCCAGGCTCCGCCCGTATCCAATGCTTCTATACCGGACAGGTCAATAACGACTTTGCCCCCGCAAGGTTGGACCGCAGCAAAATCACGCTCCACGGTTTGCAGGGATTGTGTGAGCAACTCACCAGAAATGCGCACTTGATTGCCGCTGGCGTCGCGCTCTGATGTGATCGTTGGCTGCGTCATGGTGCCATGTGAAGTAAAACATTCAATGCCTGCAATGACTTTGTGCCCTTTGACGTGGTTTTTGCCGCATAGGATGGCCTTGGCGTCACGCCGGACTATGAGTTGAAGCAAGCGTAACTGTAAACAGGGGTGTTACTTTTCTCGGCTCAAGTCAGGCCGGAAAAGAAAACGCAGGGCTGTTCGACTAATCGGTTGCGCAAAAAACGGAAGCGGGACACATTCCGCTGCGGAACCCCGGGTGCGGAATTCGGAGAAGTCGGTATGCATCACGCCAAGAACGTTCTGTTCATAATCATCGATCAATTGAGGGCAGATTGCCTGAACGGCGCTCTTGCCGAGCACGTGCAGCTACCGAACCTTCGGGCTTTCATGGACGAGGCGGTCAGTTTTACGCGCCACTTCTCTGTCGCCAATCCCTGTGGGCCATCCCGCGCATCGATTTTGACCGGCCAATACGCGATGAACCACCGTTCCGTGCGAAATGGTACACCGCTGCGTCATGATACGCCGAACATCGCCACGGAAATGCGAAAGGCGGGTTATATGCCGATGCTGTTCGGGTACACCGATACCTCTGCCGATCCCCGAGTCCATGATCCCAACGATCCCGTGCTCAAATCTTACGAGCAATCGATGAACGGGTTCCTTGAAGTTGTCGAAATGCGCCTGGAAGAGTCATACCCTTGGCGATCATATTTAATGAAAAATGGCTATACGTTCGATACATATTGGGATGTTTTCAAGCCTGTCTCACCGGATGGTCAAACGCTCAAGCTGAACGACCCGGCCATGTATCGGGCAGAACACAGCGACACAGCCTTCCTGACCGATGCGTTTCTGGACGGGATTGCACCTCATCAAGGCGAGGGATGGTTTGCTCATCTGACTTACATCCGTCCTCATCCGCCTTTGGTTGCGCCTGCCCCGTATAACGACATGTACGATCCGGCGGAAATCCCTCTGCCGAAACGCCTGCCAAGCGAAGCCGCTGAAAAGGCACTGCATCCGTTTTTCGGACCAAAGCTGGACGCTTATACGGCAGAAAAGTTCGTTCATGGCTTTGCTGACGTTGAGCCAACGGATGAAAACATCCGCACTTTGCGCGCCGTTTATCTGGGATTGGCGACCGAGGTCGATCACCATATCGGGCGCGTCGTTCAGTATCTCAAGGACAGTGGGCAATACGACGATACCATGCTGGTCATAACGGCTGATCATGGCGAAATGCTGGGCGACAGGTACAGCTGGGGCAAAATGACTGTGTACGACGCAGCCTATCACACACCGTTGATGATACGTCTGCCGGGGAACGAGGCCATGGCCGGCGCGAAAGTGACCGTTCCTACCGAGTCGATTGATGTCACGCCGACTATCCTTGATTGGATTGGGCAGACTGTTCCAAACGCCATGGATGGCAGGTCTTTGTTGCCCTTGTTGCAAGGCGACGTTCCCGGTGATTGGCGCAGCTATTCCTTCAGCGAGCTGGATTTTTCGGAACCCGAAGAACCGACCCTCTGGCAGCGGCGGTTGGGAACGGGCAACAGTGATTCCTGTCTGGGAATATTGCGGGACGAACGATTCACGTTGATCGAATTTGCAGCCGACCTGCCGCCGATCCTGTTTGATCACCAGGGACAAGGAGAATTCGAAAACCTTGCGGATAACCCCGCGTTTGCGGCTGATCTTGCCCGGTTTTGCAGACAGATGCTGCGCCATCGGATGCGAAACATGGATCATACCTTGTCGTTGCACTCCATCACTTCCGAAGGCGCGAAGTCCCGTTCCAGATATTAGGATTACTGCACGCTTTCGCGCTCTTTTCAGTTGGATCATGGAAGTTGCATGAGACGTTTTGTCGTTCATCAATTCCACTACCGGCGCATCAATTCTGATGGTACCCATGGGGCGTGGAGAAGACGAACCTGGACATCACCGAACAGCGCATAAAGGCGATGACGACTGCCGGACTGAATCTCATCGGTCAGGCGCTTTCGATCTATGACAGCAACCTGAAACTGGTGCTGAGCAATCGTCGGTTCAAGGAAATGTTCGACCTGCCGGACGAGCTGGTCGAACGCGGAGCCTTGTTTCGGGATACCATCCATTTTCTCGCCAGCCGTGGCGAATACGGTGACGAAGAAAGTGTGGAAAAAATGGTGAACCTGCGCGTCGAGCAGGCTTTGGCTTTCGAGCCTCATTACATGGAACGCGTAAGGCCCAACGGGCAGGTTATCTCGATAGAAGGCGCGCCGTTGCCACAGGGCGGATGGGTTGCGGTTTACACTGACATTACCGGCACCCGGCGTGCAGAAAACCTGCTGCGGGCGCGATCGGAAGAATTGTCGGAACAGTTACTCGGCCACGCCGAAGAACTGTCTGCAACCAACCGAAAGCTTGCGGCCACGATCAAGGCATTGGAAGAGGCCAAACGCGAGCTGACCGAAATCGAAGCCCGCACACGCATGATGACCGAAATGATGCCGGCTCATATCGCGCATTTGGATAGCACTGGTCGATATGACTACTCCAACCGCCGTTTGAGCGCGGTCCTTCCCGGACGTCCGTCGGAGGTTCTTGGGCTTCACATATCCGAAGCTCTTGGTGCCGCCGCGTATCGGCGGGTCAAAGCGCATCTGGCAAAAGCATATGACGGAGAAACCTCCGTATTCGAGTTCACCGAGGATCAGGATTCCCGCCGTATCCGCGTTTCATTCACGCCCGATGACGCCGGTGGCGTCTATGTAATGTCGGTTGATATCACCGAAGAAACGCAGGCGCGCGTCGTTTTGCAGCAAACGCGTCGGCGGGCTATGGCCGCCCAGATGACCAGTGGATTGGCCCATGACTTCTCCAACTTGCTGACGATCATCCTTGGGATGCAGTCCAAACTGAACAAAATGGACCTGTCGGATGAAGCACATGAGCTGGTTGCCGCGACACAGCAAACGGCGCGTCGGGGTGGGCAATTGCTGAACCGGATTGCGGATATGACCGGGAACCGAACGCCACATCCTCAGGCCACGGACATGAAGGCGCTGTTGGAAGACCTGAGAATATTGGCCTCGCCTTCCTTGCCGCGCGGCGTCGGTTTGTCGGTGGTCAACACTTTGCCCGACCGGGCTTTGATGCTGGACCCGGGAATGGTGCAGGATGCGTTGCTGAACCTGGTGCTGAATGCGCGGGATGCCTGCGGCAGTTCGGGTCAGATTACAATCAGCGCGCATACCATCGGAGAAATCTGGGTTGAAATCACCGTATCGGACACTGGCCCGGGCTTTACTCCAGAGGCGCTGGAAAAGGCGCTGAACCCGTTCTTTACCACCAAGGGAAGCGACGGGTCGGGGCTTGGTCTGCCCATGGTGTATGACACTGTCAAGCTGGCCGGGGGCGATCTGAATCTCAAGAACACGGTATCAGGCGCGTCCGTCGTTTTGCGGTTGCCCTATCGGCCAGCTCCGCCCGTGCAAGACGGTCTGGTACTTCTGGTCGAAGACAGCGAAGATTTGCGGGGGCAGTTTCGGGATATGCTGGTAGAGCTGGGCTTCGCCGTCATCGAGGCCAATTCGGTAGATGAGGCGCTGGCGTTGATTAACAGCGTTGAAGACATTTCTCTTGTCCTGTCCGATATCCGTCTCGAAGGAAATGGTACCGGTCTGGACATTTTGCGGCAGGTGAAGCCAGGATTGCCATGTATCCTTATGACATCGCTGCCCAGTTCGGACCGGTTGTACCAGCGCGCCCTTGCGTTGGCCCCGGTGTTGCGTAAACCGTTTTCGCAGGCTCAATTGTCAGCCCTGATCCAAACCGAGGCCGCCTGATGACGCAACCGCTGGTTACCATCCTCGACGACGAACCCGAAATCCGGCGCATCCTGACGGACGCTCTGGAGGATGCCGGTTTCCGTACGCAGAGTTTTTCCCGCGCACGAGAGTTCGAGGCTGCGCTCAATCGTGTGACACCCGATGTCTGTCTGGTCGACCTGTCATTGCCGGATACGGATGGGCTGGCGTTGGTTCATCGTCTGGCGTTGGAACAAGGCGCGGCAGTGATCATCATTTCGGGGCGCGCGCAGGTGCAGGACCGTGTTACGGGGCTGGAACTTGGGGCAGACGATTATATTACAAAACCGTTTGACCCTGCGGAAGTCGTGGCGCGGATCAGGGCAAGATTAAGAACACCTCGCACTCAGACCTCTCATTCGGATACGGCGGAATTCAACGGCTGGACCGCACATTTTGACCGATACGTCCTTGAAAGTGAATCAGGTGACGAAACGCCTTTCAGCCATGCAGAGGGGGAAGTCCTGCGGCTGTTTCTGGAAAGCCCCAAGCGGCTGATCAGCAGAGGGCAAATGCAGGAGTCCCTGGGTGGCGCAGCCGGAGACAGTTTTGACAGGGCGATGGACGTTCGGATTTCCAGGTTGCGCACCAAGCTGGGAGAAGATCCTAAGAACCCGCGGTTGATCAAGACGATCTATGGGGCGGGGTATATATTCTTGGGTGATGTCGGTTGGAAGTAGTCGCAGATCCAACCGGCCGAGACTTGGTCAGATGAGTTGTTTTCCATGTTTGTTTGACCCTTTCGAGCCTTCCGTGCTGAAGCTGCTGACACCGAGATTTCCGTATCGGAAGTGACACGTCTGTCCCCAATTGCCCCATCGCTCATTCGCGCAATGCCTGATCCTTTATCTTCACAACCGGTTGCAGAATATAGTCCAGCACTGTTTTGCGACCCGACAGAATGTCGACTTCGGCGATCATTCCAGGTATGATTTCGACTGCTATGCCATTCCCATCAAGCATGGTGCTTTTGGTTCGAATCTCGACCACAAAGACCTCTTCGTCATTCCGCTCAGATCGAGTGACCGTGTCTGCTCCGATGCGGATGATTTCCCCATTCAACGATCCGTATCGTGCAAAATCATAAGCCGTGATTTTGACCTTCACAGGCTGACCAGAATGCAGAAACGCAATGTCCTCGGGCTTTACATAGGCTTCAACCAGCAATGTGTCGTCCAGCGGCACGATTTCAACAAGGTCCTCTCCACTGCGGGCAAGACCGCCAATGGTAGAGCGATGAATCCGGTTTACAATGCCGCGTACCGGAGACCGAACCTGCGCCCTTGAGGCCCGGTCGCGCAAAGCGGGCAGGGCGGGTTGCAAGGCAGCCAGCTCGGCAGTGGCAAGCGCCAGGTCCGTCAGCGCGGCGCTGCGAAACCGGCTTCGCACCGCTTGAATTCGATCGTCGATTTCGTCCAAGCCCGTTTGCAATCTGTTGGTTACGGCTTCTGCCCGCACCTTGCGACCGCGCCATTCGGCTTCACTCCGCCGCAACGCAAGCAATGTTGTTGCAGGCTCCATTTGACGCTCGACCAGCGGCGCCATGATCGCCCTTTCTTCAGCCAGGACCAGCAAGGTTTCCTCTGCCGTCACTTGATCGACCAGGCCTTCCTCAAATTCTCGCTGTTTTTGCTGACGCTGACGCTCCAAGATGGCTATTTCTGCCTCCAACTCGGCCCGCCGGCCTTGGTACAGTGCAGTTTCAGATTGCACGACGGTAGGCGCGCCGTTGATCAGTTGAACATCGAAATCCAGTTGTGTCCCATCAATTTCGGACCGAAGGCGTTGGATGCGCGCCATCAGCCCGAACGCGCGTTGCTGTTCCTGACTGAGCTGACTGTCAATTTGGGTTGTTTCCAGTTCCATAAGCAGAGAACCTTTTTCGACCAGTTGGCCTTCGCGCACATGCAACGACTGCAATACGCCGGGCTCGGTGGCTTCGATCAGCTGGATGTCTCCGGAAGGCACGATCCGGCCGTCCACGCGCGTGACATCGTCCAGTTCAGTCAGGTGCGCCCACAATAGGGCGGCGATCAGGCATAGCAAAATCACCAAAAGCAGCAAGGAACTCCGAACAGGAGAGCGTCCCTGCATCTCGCGCGCCAGGGTGGCCAGATCAGGATGCTGCGACATTCAGGTGCCTCCCTGTCCGGCGAACATGTTGCGTCAGCATGCTTTTGGGGCCATCCGCCGCGATTTTCCCGTGTTCAAGGATGATGACTCTGTCAACAAGCTCCAACAGGCTGGTTCTGTGTGTAATGACAACCATGGTGGACTCTACCGTGCATTCTTTCAGACGTTGGATAACCTGGGCTTCGGTTTTGACATCCATCGCGCTTGTTGGTTCATCCAGCAAGAGAACCGGCGGACGGCCTATGAGTGCCCTTGCCAGGGCAATGGCTTGACGCTGTCCGCCAGAGAGGCCTTCGCCGCGTTCCGCGAGTTGAAGATCGTAACCCCCGGGATGGTTGGCCACGAAATCCTCAACCCCGGCGGCGCGGCCTGCTTCGATCAGTTCGTGATCTTTTGGCCGGATTGCACCGCTTGCGATATTGTCCCGGACTGATCCGGAAAAGAGCCATATGTCCTGTAAGACGGATCCGATATTGCGGCGCAGATCGCCAGGATCGATCTGGCGGATATCAAGACCGTCGAACGTAACAGATCCAACACGCGGCGCGTACAATCCCAGCATCAGACGTGCGATGGTGCTTTTACCGCAGCCAATCTGACCAAGGATCGCCACTTTTTCACCCGGTTTGATCGTGAATGAAACGCCTTGCAGGGTATCTTCCCCTTGGTCAGGGTAGGAAAAATACACGTTGTTGAAGGCGATCGCTCCTTTGAAATGGGGCCGGTTCACCCATGTTCGGCCTAGTGGGCGTTCGCTTTCCGCCATCATCAGCGCGTTGAGACTTCGGTATGCACTTCGGGCTTGGTTAAGCCTTGTCAACGTCTGCGCTAACTGCCCCAAGGGTGCCAGGGCCCGCCCTGTCAGCATTACCGAGGCAACCAAAGCGCCCATGCTGGTCTGGCCGTCTGTGATCAGAAAAACACCATAAAATACGATCAACACCTGTGCCGCTTGTTGCGTAAAACCGGTCAGGTTGAGAGCAAATTGTGTAACGGCCCGGCTCTGAGCACCGTGCGAGGATTGTCGTTCTATCGCCTGCTCCCATCGGGAACGCATTTGCCGGCCCGCTGCTGTTGTCTTTATCGTTTCAAGGCCCGAGACGGCTTCTACGAGGACCGACTGTTTGGATTGCCCGTCGGACAGGCTCTTTTCTGCCATGCGCGACAGAAGCGGCTGTACGGCCAAACCTGTCAGCAGAACCACAGGCACGGCCAGAGCCGGGACCAATGCCAGTTGTCCGCCGACCAGGTAAATCACAAATACGAACAACCCGATGAACGGCAGATCCACGACGGCAACAAGCGTTGCGGATGTGAAGAACTCACGCAGGGTCTCGAACTCACGGATGGTACTGGTCATGGCGCCGGTGGAACCCGCGCGTGACTTCATCTGGATGTTCAGAACGTGGTCGAAAATTCGCCGCCCCATGAACAAGTCGGCTTTTTGCCCGGCCTTGTCGATAAACGCCGCTCGCAGCAATTTCAGCACGAAGTCAAATAGCAGCGCCAGAGCTACGCCCGCCGTCAAGGCAATAAGCGATTCGGTTGCCTCATTGGGCAACACGCGATCATAGACAACCATGATGAAAACTGAGGTCGACAAGCCAAGAAGGTTTGCCAGAGCCGCAGCGAGAGCAACCTGTATGTAAGTCCATCGATTGGCGGACAACGCCGCGCGAAACCAATGACCTCGGTTACCCGTGTGACCGGCGTCCAGTTCATCTGTATGATTTCGCCGAAACAAGACCGCGAAACCGGTGTATGAATTGGCCAGCTGTTCTTCTGAAACTTCGCCGATTCCTTCACCAAGTTCCGGGTCATAGATCAGCAAGGCACCGTTTTTTGCGCGGCCATGGTACACAACAGCCTTGTTTTCGGTCATCAGCAACAAGGCCGGGGCCAATGCTTCGTCAAAACTCGCGATGCACCGCTCGCCATAGCCCGCCTGTAGACCAGTGTTTTCCGCCACCGAGAGGATGTCACGAACAGTCAGATCCCCGTCCGAACCGGTCTGCGACGCCTGGATCGTTGCAAGGGTCAGAGGGCGTTCAAGCGTCGCTGCGATATTCAGAATGCAGGCTTCGTAGCATGTCAAACGGGCGCGGTCCTGCATTGATTTAAACGTGCTCATTTCACCTCGATCCAATTGCCAAGCGAAATTCCGAGCAGGTCCAGAATGTCTCCGGTAAGGCTCAGAGCCGCGTAGTTGGTCAGAAAATAACTCTGTTCGGCCAGAATCAGGCGTTCTTGCGCATTTACGTAATCGCGTTGAGCGTCCAGGATTTCGATCAGGCTGCGACGCCCGATCGAGAACTGTGCGCGGGATGCAGCAACACTGTCGGCATTGGCACTTGCCGCAATACGGGCCGCGCGCAGCCGTTCCGCGCCTGCTTTTTGATCGGATCGAATAAAGCCCAGCTCCCGCATGATTTCGCGAACCAGTTGCTCTCGCGCGAACTCCGCTTCTTTCACCTTTGCTTCTGCGGCGGCGATGGCGGCGCGGCGTTGGCCGGTGCTGTCCAGCTCGTAGTTGAAAGAAAGATCCACGCCAAAATTTGCATCCCGAGTGTCATCCTGGTTGGCAAATGCGGCGACCCGAACGTTCGGTTTGCGACGTGCCTGAGCGGCCGACCATTCGGCTTTGGCTGCCAGCAAGCTGGCATCCGCCCTACGGATCTGAGGGCTGTTCATCACGACCTGGGCATCACTTCTATTCAGCGGTGGGGCTGGTACAGGAGGGGGCAATGATCCGGGAAAAGTCCCGAACACTTCTCGAAACCGCGCTTCGGCCCGATCAGTTCGTGATCGCGCGTCAGCCAGTCTTGTGCGTGCATCTGCCATTCTGGACTGAGCGGCCAGAACATCTGCATTTGAACCGGCGCCGCCCGCTGTGCGGTCCGAAATCTGACGCACCAGTTCTTCATGAACCGAGACATTGTCGGCCGCGATGCGGAGTATTTTTCTTTGATCAATGACAAGCACATAGGTCTCGATGGCGGCCAGCGCCGTGGCCGATGCCGTCTGAATCTGATCGCCCCGTGTTTCCAGAACACGTGCCCGGGCTGCCGTCAGATCCCCCGAGGCAGCCCCACCGTCATAAACCAATTGTGAAATTCTCAGATAGGGTGAAACATCTGCAATATCAGATTCGACCCGTTCGGACCGTGCATTTATTCCCAACGAGATCTGCGGAAGAAAGGCGCCTTCCGCTGCATCTTGATTGGCTGATGCGATATCCATCCTGGTATTACTTTGCGCCAGTGTCGGGCTTGTCTCCACCGCCTGGCGCACGCGTTGCCCGAATGCACTACTGCTGAGCTTTGCCGATCGCTTTGCTGCCCCTGCACCGGTGGTCCCGGGTGCCAAGGACACTGCCACTGGAGTCAAATCAGGAGGGGGCGTGCAGGCGGACAACGCTATTGCAAGCAGAGCGAACGCAACCCAGGACAACACTGCTTTACAGGAACGCATGATGACCCTCCTGACTGCAATGGTCCATGGCTTCTTCTTTCTGTTGCGCCGCAACCAACGCGTCCAAGAACCCTGAAACACCGGTGGTCTGTTGTGTCAGAGAACCATCAGCTTCTCGATGTGAGCGAGCATGTGCATGTGTCAGCCAGATACTATGGGTCAGCGAAATCTGATGAGCGTGAATCAGTCGCAAACCCCCATTCGATGTAAGCAGTGACAAGTGCGCGCGGGGAATTTTCTCCAGGGCTTTCTGCGTGACGCCAAAATGCCCGCACGGGAACTCAACCCCCTGAAAAGAGGTAAGCGGACCAAACAATCCCATGTCAGTAAGAACACGACACAGATGAGTTGTGTATTTCATCGACTCTTTCAGGGCGCGAAAGAAGGCTGCGACTTTTTTCAGTTCCGGCGCAAATTGCCCAGATTTGTCGAAGAATACCTCGTCCTCCGGATTGTCAGTGATAAGCCCCGCCGTTTCGTCGACAAGCAATTCGTCACTGCCGTCACCATCCGATTCAATCAGTCGTGGCCGAAACGGAGCACAGCGCAAGACGCATGGCACATAAGTCGCCAGCCATTTGCCATGTGCTGATACAAATGGCGTAGGCTGGTCTGGTTGCATGGACAAAACAGCCACTGGGTAAAAGCCGTGTTCAGATTTCCGAAAAGTGATTGGAAATGTGGCGGCGGCCTGAAGAATTTCTGCTTCGACCACAGGGCAATCTGCCATAGTCCCTGCGAAATCGAACGAGGTGAACCGCCGCCAGAACCGATGACCATGTCGTCCAAGACTGACCGGAGTTAAGCCATTCTGTGCCATAACTGCCTCATGATGTTGAATTACGTCTGTATGTGCGCCGGTCTGGATCAGGCCGTTGCCCCGGTCGGGTCGGTGTGCAGGATGTTATCTGCGGTCAGGCCGCTCAGATCGCTCAGGTCTTGGAACGTGGCCACGGTTTCAACGCTGGCATCGTTCGCCGCCTGGAAATCTACCTTGACCAAAACACTGTTTGTTCCGTCGGTTGCCATCACGTAAAGTTCATCGCCCGCCATGGCTCCGGCAAGACTCTCGACAGCGGCTTCGATTGTGCTGAGGTTGAGGTCTGTGAGTACCGTGCTGAGGCCGACAAATCCGGTGTTTGTGCCCAACGTGTCCCCGGTGGAAAGCAATTCGAACCCGGTGCCATCACCGCGGAGCGTATTGGTGTCCAGCCCGCGGAACATCAGTGCGTCAGTTACATCCGCAGCCGGGCCAATCGTAAAGCCAGTCACAATATCTGTACCATTGCTGGCCGGGTCCGCCTCGAAGACGACGATGTCTCGCCCTGCTGCAGAAACATCAATGGTATCGTCGCCGACACCGCCGCGCGTGATAGTGTCCGTATTCGCAGCGTTGAGCGTGTCATCACCATTGGTGCCAAACTGCACTGTCGTTGGCCCGCCATCAGACGTTTTGATCGTCAGTTCAATAGGCTGGCTGGAGTCCTGGATCGTCATCGTGAAAGTGACAAGCGGCTGAGAAAGATCTGTAAAGGTTGTCGCGGCCCCGGCAAAATTCGTCGCGCCCCCGGCGCCTGGGCTGGCCAAAAACAAATCGAAGGCGTTGTTTTCCGAAACCGATGCAGAGTTGAAGGTGACAACCGAAGGGTCAAATCCGAGCTCTGCCGTCAACGCCAGACCATCAGAGATATCGCGGTCGGCTTCGGCATAGATTGCGAACGTCACTGTAGATCCCGAGCGCCCAACTTCAGAAATCACATAGGCGGCGGGTTCGTGCGCAACGGCTTGCTCGGAAACCAGCAGCGGATCTGGTCTACCCGCAACTGTCGCCTGCGCGGAAAAGACAAGGTCATCACCTGCCTCTACTGCCGAAAAGTTGGACGCCGCGACAGCCAGCGACCAGGATCCGTCTGCGGCCACCGTTGCAGATCCGACCGAACTGCCGTTTAACGTGACATCCACCGACTGGCCGACTGACAATCCGGTCGATGACCCGCCGATAGTAATCCCGGAGGCCTTGGCATCGGCAAGACCAATCGAATTGTTGACCCCGACATCGTTCAACGTCAACAAGGGGCGAAAATCTGTGGAAAGTGAGCTGTTCGCCGCGGCCGAGCTGTTTCCGGCCAGATCGTCAACAGTGGCGGAAATGGAATAGCTCGTTCCGTCAGAGAGCATTCCAAGATCATTTGCTGGAACGGTAACTGCCCACGAGCCATTTGATGCGACGCCAGTATAGGTTTGCCCGCCGAATGTGACCGAAACGGTCTGGCCATCTTCAGCCGTGGTCGTGCCTGAGATTGCAAGATCCACACCCCTTTCGGTCACGTCCAACACGGCACCCACAGGCAGACTGTTTATGGTTATTGAAGGTGCTGTGAAGTCAGTGGCAAAGCTTGTCGTGGTTTGATTGTGGTTTCCCGTCGCGTCCGAGATCGACGCATTGATATTGTAAGTCTCGTTGTCTTGCAGGGCAGACAAATCTGTCACGGTTGCCGTATAGGTCCAAGTACCCCCGGTTACTGTCGCCGTTCCGGTGACGTCCGTAGTGCCGTCAGCGCGCGTGACTTCGACGGTAACAACTGTTCCGTCGGGCGCATCGGACGTTCCTGACACCGTCAGGTCGGTTCCTTGTTCAACGACGTTCATGACGCCCCCGTCGGATACGGTTGAAATTCCGATCGTCGGTGGCGTGAAATCGGTGGTAAAGCTGTTGTTCGCTTGCAAGGCCGGATTCCCGGCAGCGTCCGAGACATCCGCGGTTACGGTGACGGTCGCCGCGTCAGAAAGACCTGCCAGATCCGAAGCAGGTACGGTTACGCTCCAATTGCCGCCAGAAACCGTTGCGCTATAGGACTGCCCGTTCAGACTGACGGTTACGATTTGTCCGTCTTCAGCTGTCGTACTGCCCGAGATGGAAAGATCCGTGGCCCGCTCGGATGCGTTCATGACAGCTCCGTCCGAGAAACTGTCGATGCTAAGCGTCGGCGCGGTCACATCCTTGGAAAATGTCACTGCGGCCTGCGGTGCCGTGACGCCACTGGCGTCGTCGACATCTGCGGTAACAGAAAAGTTGCCTCCATCCGACAAGGACGCCAGATCCCCAGCTGGCACAGTCACGTTCCAGGCCCCGCCAGATACTGTGCCGGAATATGTTTGACCATCGAGGGTTACAGTAACTTGCTGACCATCCTCAACGTTTGACGTCAGCCCGCTGATGGTCAAGTCGGATCCGGCTTCGGCTGCGTTCAGTACGGACCCAACAGGAAGCGGTGATATAGAAATGGAAGGGCCGGTCAGGTCCACGGGAACCGATACAAGAAGCGGTACTGCCGGATTGCCCGACACGTCCTCGACGGCTACCAGAACAGATGCCGGCACTCCGGTGGAAAGACTGCTCAAATCAGAATTGGGGATCGTTACACTCCAGCTTCCGCCAGACGCGGTGCTTGTATGCACTTGTCCGTTGAACGTGACGATGATGGTCTGACCATCCTCTGCCGTGGTGGAACCGGTCAAGGCCAGGTCGCCGGCTACGTCGATCAGTTCTATCGAGCCGCCAGCCACGGGATCCAGAGAAACAGTTGGTGCAGTGAAATCAGTATCAAAGCTTCCGCTCGCCTGTGGTGCGGAATTTCCCGCCGCGTCGGCAACATCCGCGGTAACGTCAATCGTCGCGCCATCAGGAAGGGCCGAGAGGTCTGCCGCCGGGACAGTGACGCTCCAGTGTCCGTTGGATACCGTGCCCGAATAGTTTTGCCCGTTCATTGAGACGGTAACGGTCTGCCCGTCTTCTGCATCGGTTGTTCCGGTGACCGTCAGATCCGTTGCCTGTTCGATCGAATTCAAAACAGCGCCATCGGAAAACCCGCTGATCGACAGGGTTGGAGGAATTGTATCAATATCGAACTTGACGGATTCGGTTGACAGTTCCGTGCCTGAATCGTCCAGATGCCTGACTGTCACCGTAGAGACGCCTTGCGGAAGCGCATTGGCTTCGGCCGACGTGAGAGAAACGCTCCAACTGCCGTCATCGTTGGGCGTTACGGTTTTGACAAGCGAACCTATCGTGACCTCGACTGTCGATGTTCCTTCGGGTGCGGCAGCATTGGTAAGGGCGCTGTTCAATGCCGTTGCCTGAAGTTCGGCCAGGTTCAGGCTGGTATAGCTCGGTTCCGGTTGGGGTTGGGGTTTAGGCTCTGGCGCGACAGGTTCCGGGGAATCGCCGCCGCCGCCGCCGCCACCTCCGCCCGCAGCGGCAGCTGCACCAGCCAGCCCGAGGCCGCCCAGTGCAGCCCCGGCGCCGCTGATTCCGCCAGCTGCTGCGCCAGCTTCAGCTGCGCTGAACTGGGCGATTTCAGCAACCGCCTCTTCTGCGATCATGATTGCGCCGCTGTCCAGGACCTGCACGTTTTCCGCCGCCACGATCATCGTCCGACTGTCAGCCATTTTCAGAAGAACATCTCCGTTTTTCAGCAACTTGGCGGAGCGCACACCCGGAATTGTCTCTGCAAACTGGAAGGCGTAAAGCTCTTCGATGGTTGCTTGTGACAAGGCAGGCAAGGCCATCAATGTGGACATGAGGCCGCCAGCCGCGCCGCGACCCGCCCAACGACCAAGCTTTCCCTTGATCCATTGTTGAACTTGAGATTTGCGATCTCCGTCCGTTGAGTCAGCCGCCGGACGATTGTTGGCCTCAGGTGCTTTGGTCATCTTGCCCTCGCATGTGGAGTCCGCGATCATCGCAACAGGAAAGGATGTGCTGTTTGGCGTTTTGCTCATCTGTCTTTCCCATTTGTTGCCGTTGCGATCGGACCTGAAAAAATTGAGTTAAACTGAAACCGAACTTCTCGTTTTCACCACAATTCTGCTTCGGTTTCGGTCTGCTCATCTGGTCATCTTGCCGTAACTGCCAGGGGTGGCGCAGGAGGTGATGGCTGTGATGCTTCAGTTCGAAAGTGTAGTGGCAACGGGGAGCACGGCGCTCGATTCAGGTATCGGCGATACGGCTTTAAAAACGCTTAACGGGAATACGTATCTCTACACGGTGACCGGCCCGGGTGGCGGTGTCGCGGTCTGGCGGCTGGCCGACGGTGCCCTGCCGCAGCTGGTTGATACCGAGTATTACAGCGGTTCGATCACCTTCCAGGTGGGGCGCAGTGCCACGCCAATAACGCTGGCGGGAACCGAGCAGATCGCGCTGGATATCAATACTGCCACGGGCCTGGTCGGGTATGACGTGAACGCGGACGGAACGATCGGTAACCTGAAGGAAACGGGTGTGCTCAACGGAGGCGGAGATATCTCGGCCATCATACAGTTTTCACTGGGGTCTTCGGATGTCCTTGCGATGGCGCATGAGGATACTGGCAATATCGGAACCTATCATGTGAACGCGAACGGGACGCTCAGTCTTGCGGGTTTGATTGCCGGTACGGCGGATGCCATGCAGACGTTGCGGTCGGGTTCGGAACATTTTCTGATCTCAAGTGACGCGGCAACAAACTCTGTCTCGACATATCGCATCGATTCCGGCACCGGCACGTTAACCGAGATCAACAATGACTCGGCTCTCGGAACCCTAGGTGTTTCAACCCCAACAGATGTCGAGACCGTAGAGGCATACGGCAAATCCTGGGTCGTGGTGGCAGGGTCCGGCAGCAACTCTCTCAGTGTTCTTCAATTGAGCAGCGATGGAAGTTTAAAGGCGACGGACCATGTGCTTGATACGCTTCATACGCGGTTTGAATCCGTTCAGGATCTGGCGGTCATAGACGTGAACGGTCGGGTCTTTGTGGTTGCAGGCGGCGGCGATGATGGCCTGTCTCTGTTCACTCTGACACCCGAAGGTCAACTTGTTCATATGGACAGTTTCGCGGATACGCTGGCCAGTGGATTGCAGAATGTCGAATCGCTGGCGGTTGCACATGTGGGCGACGAGCTGCAAATTCTCGTGACATCACAACAGGATGCCGGGGTGAACGTCCTGACGGTCCCGGTCGATGATCTGGGGGTGGTGCGCAAGGGGTTCGGTACCGTGAACGGGAGCGCGTCGGACGATATCCTCAGCGGCGGTATTCTGGACACGACTCTTCTGGGAGGCGCCGGAGACGACATTCTCATCGCGGGGAAGGGTGCGACGACGATGTCAGGTGGTGCAGGGGCCGACATCTTCGTGATGCAGTCCGGTAGCGGTCTGACCACAATAACCGATTTTCAGGCGGGCCTGGATCGTCTGGATATGTTCGACTACCTGCTGTTGCGGTCGCCTCAGCAACTGACCTTTACCAGCACAGCAAACGGGGCTCAGATCGAATATCGCGGCGAGATCGTGCAGGTCCAATCCGCGTCGGGCGGCGCTTTGACAAGCACGGATATCTTTGGCGCAGGCTTCGCCGGACCGGATCATATCCCGGTAGATTTCGGGGACCTGGGCGGGCTGTCACCGGGCAGCTCTGATGGATTGGTCGGGCATATTACGGTGGACAGCCAGGTTGCGAATCCGGGGCTGACGGATGCGGAAATCCGGTTCACGCCGGACGGCGGGGGTACGGTATCCGCCACCGCAGATAGTCAGGGGCGGTTTGATCTGGAATTGCCCGATGGCACCTTTCCCGGAGTGCTGGACATCACCAAACACTATTCCACGGCAAGCGGGAAGATTGACGCGCTGGACGCTTTGCAAGTGTTGCGTATCTCGGTTGGTCTTGACCCGACATGGGGTCCAGCGACCGCGGAAAACCTGATAGCGGCAGACGTCAACAGGGATGGCACCGTGAACGCCCTGGATGCGCTTGCAATTTTGCAAGTCGCCGTCGGGCAGCCCACGGCCCATGACCCTGAATGGGTATTTCTGGATGAGAACGCGGACCTTTCCGGAATAACCAAGGACAATGTAACCTATCAGACGGGTGTCGATGTTGTGGCGGTGGATGGGGTCATCAACGTGGACATGACCTCCATCCTGTTGGGAAATCTCGAAGCGGCCTGAGTGCCGAAAGATATCTAGGCGAAAGCAAAGTTGTATCTTTTTTAGCGGTAAGGTGCGGATTGGCTTTTGCCGCCAAATCGACACGACCCAGCCTCAGCGCTCGGATGCCGCCCCATGACGCAGTGCTTTAGCTTTCGGCCCAAGTGTTGTCGCGCCGGCGGCTTCGTTATCTGTTCCATCCCTGTGTTTTCATTTGCAGATGGTCCAATAATTTCAATGAATTCTATCAGAATCGCAAGTTGCCTGCGATAATCGCCTGACCTTTGGAGCCGATAAGCCGCTCAAATTGCTGGTCGGACAACATAGGTCTTGGCGTCGGTGGAGCAAATGTGACATAGCAGGCCGAGACTTCAACACAGAGATGAAAATTAGTAACAATGGAAATATTGGCGCTTTCCATTCCGGAAGTGAAACTGATCACCCCGAAGCGTTTTGGCGATCACCGCGGATTCTTTGAGGAAACCTACAATGCCGACAGCTTTGCGGCACAAGGGATTCATACGCAATTCGTTCAGGACAATCATTCCCTTTCGAGCACGGTGAACACGGTGCGCGGATTGCATTTTCAGGCTCCGCCAAGAGCGCAGGCCAAGCTGGTGCGCTGCGGTCGTGGACGGCTGTTTGATGTCGCGGTCGATATCCGCAAAGGTTCGCCCACCTATGGTTACTGGGTCGGCGAAGAACTGAGTTTCGAGAACGGGCGGATGCTGTTGGTTCCTGCGGGGTTCGCGCATGGGTTCGTGACGTTGGAGCCGGAGACCGAGATCGTCTACAAGTGTTCTGATACCTACGCGCCGGAAACTGAAGGCGCGGTTCGTTGGGACGATCCCGATATCGGCATTGAATGGCCACAGAGCAACTCAGAACCCCAGCTGTCCGAGAAAGATCGGATCGCACCACTTCTGCGCGAAATTGAATCTCCTTTCGTATTCGAGGACACACAATGAAAATTCTGGTTACGGGCGGGGCGGGCTTTATCGGGTCTGCCGTTATCCGTCGTGCGATTGCCGATGGGCATTCGGTCGTCAATGTCGATGCCCTGACCTACGCGGCCTGTCTGGACAATGTTGCCTCTGTCGCGGATGCGCCGGGATACGTTTTTGAACATGCGGATATCCGGGATGCCGCCGCCATGTCGGCGATACTGGACAGACACCAGCCAGACGCGATCATGCATCTGGCCGCTGAAAGCCATGTTGACCGTTCGATCGATGGCCCAGCCGCGTTCATCGACACGAACCTGACCGGGACCTATGTATTGTTGGAAGCCGCACGCGCCTATTGGGTGGGTGCCGGCCGGCCCGAGCATTTTCGGTTTCACCATATATCAACCGACGAGGTCTTTGGGTCCTTGGGTAAAACCGGGTTTTTCACCGAAGACAGCCCATACCAGCCGAACTCACCCTATTCGGCCTCGAAAGCGGGATCGGATCATCTCGTGCGGGCGTGGCGTGAAACATACGGCCTGCCAGTGGTTCTTACCAATTGCTCTAACAACTACGGCCCTTACCAGTTTCCGGAAAAGCTAATCCCCGTTGTCATCCTCAGTGCGCTGGCGGGCAAACCGATCCCGATATACGGGAAAGGCGACAACATTCGCGACTGGCTGCATGTCGATGACCATGCCGAAGCCCTGTTGCTGGTGCTCGAAAAGGGTGAACTGGGCCGCAGCTACAATATCGGTGGCGAGAATGAGATGACCAATCTTGATCTTGTCAGAATGCTGTGTTCGATCCTGGATCGCCTCAAGCCGGGTGAAACGCCCTATGCGGATTTGATCACGTTCGTCGCTGACCGCCCGGGTCACGATCAGCGTTATGCCATCGATCCGACCCGGATTCGCACCGAACTGAACTGGCGTCCCTCCTACACGCCCGAAACCGGGCTGGAACAGACGGTTCAGTGGTATCTGGACAACAGTGCATGGCTGAACGCCTTGCAGGCCCGCAGTGGCGTGGGTGAGCGGCTGGGTGTTGCCAAATGAAGGCGCTGGTGTTCGGCCACGGGGGGCAGGTGGCGACCGAGTTGCGGCGTCGCGGACAGGCGCATGGTGTCTTGGTTGAAGCTCTTGATCGCGCCGCGGCGGACCTGTCTGACCCGTCGCAATGTGCAGACGCCATCCGGCATACGGATGCGGACGTGATCATCAATGCGGCCGCCTATACGGCGGTGGACCAGGCCGAAGAAGAAAGCGACCTGGCGCAACGGATCAACGGAGATTCACCCGGTGCAATGGCGCGTGCCGCCGCGGCCCGCGACCTGCCTTTTCTGCATGTTTCCACGGATTACGTTTTTGACGGCTCTGGTCCGACCCCCTGGAACACCGATGACCCCACGGGGCCCTTGGGGGCCTATGGTCGAACCAAGCTGGACGGCGAACACCAGATCGCAGAGGCTGGCGGCCACTATGCCATTTTGCGCACAAGCTGGGTGTTTTCGGCACACGGAAAGAACTTTGCAAAGACCATTCTCCGATTGGCAGAAACCCGTGACAAGCTGACTATCGTCGCAGATCAGATCGGCGGGCCAACACCTGCTGCCGACATTGCCGAAACCTTGCTGAAAATGGCCAAGGCCGGCCTCGAAGCCAAAGGGGGGGTGTTTCACTATTCCGGTGCACCCGATGCCAGCTGGGCGGATTTCGCCCGTGAAATTGTTTCTCAATCCGGCTTGTCGGTCGAAATCGAGGATATTCCAACCGAGGCTTACCCAACGCCAGCGCCCAGGCCGCTGAACTCACGTATGGACTGTTCGCGGCTGGAAAATGTGTTCGGAATCCAGAGACCCGACTGGAAAGCCGGACTAGCCGAGATATTGAACGAGTTGAAGTCAGCGACCAGCTGAACCTTGAAAGGACAGATTATGCAGCGCAAAGGCATTATTCTTGCCGGTGGGTCCGGAACCCGGCTTTACCCGATCACCATGGCGATATCGAAGCAATTGCTGCCGATCTACGACAAGCCGATGATCTTTTACCCGCTGAGTGTTTTGATGCTGTCGCAGATCCGCGAAATCGCGATCATCACCACCCCCCAGGATCAGGATCAGTTTCAGCGCCTGTTGGGGGATGGCAGTCAATACGGGTTGTCCCTGACATGGATTGTGCAACCGTCTCCTGACGGTCTGGCGCAGGCTTATACACTGGCCGAGGATTTTCTGGACGGTGCCCCGTCAGCGTTGATTCTGGGTGACAACATCTTCTTCGGACATGGCCTTCCGGACCTGCTGCTCGAGGCGGATCAACTGAAGCGCGGCGGTACGGTTTTTGCATATCGGGTCGCTGATCCAGAACGCTACGGAGTTGTGGATTTCGAAGGGAACAAAGCCCGCGCGATCGTCGAAAAACCCAAGGTGCCTCCGTCGAACTACGCGGTGACAGGTCTTTATTTTCTGGATGGCGACGCTCCGGCCCGCGCGCATGAGGTCAAACCGTCAGATCGCGGCGAGCTGGAAATCACGTCACTGCTGGAAATGTATCTGGACGAAGGTTTGCTGGATGTGCAGACCATGGGACGCGGTTTTGCCTGGCTGGATACCGGCACGCACGGGTCTTTGCTGGATGCGGGAAACTTCGTGCGAACGATCACGGAACGTCAGGGTATGCAGACCGGCAGCCTGGATGAAATCGCCTGGGCGAATGGCTGGATCGACGACGAGGCTCTTGAGGCGCGTGCGCGACTGTTCGCCAAGTCCACGTATGGCACCTATCTGAAAGGGCTTTTGAGCTAGGCCGCGAACTGTATCATGGTTATGTGTTCAAGCGGAAATTTGCACGGGCGGTAAGCTGCTTCACGCTTTGTGATCAAGGTCTGAACGGGGTTGGTCGGACATTCCGGCCATGCCAAACGCCACGCAAGAAGGCCCATTGTTTGGCGCGTTTTCTCGTAGAAAACAACACAACCGGTGACAGCATTTGCAGAAGCGCCGATGCCAGGGCTCGACCAAAAGCCATCGGGACTTCATGCTTGCGGGCGACATAAACGCGTGATTGCCCCATATACCAGCCCTTCAGGCCAGCGATGGCTGGGCTTCCCGGCGAGGATTTGCCTCTGGCGTGGCGCATCTGAGCGTTGTGGACATAGTACAGCGGCCCGCAAACGGCTTTGAGCCGCAGGCTCAGATCATCGTCCTCATGATACAGAAAGATTTCGGGATCAAACCCGCCGACCTCTTCGAACGCTTCGCGGCGGACCAGGAACGCAGCGCCGACGAGGACCGGCAATTCAAAGTCGGAATCGGCTGTTTTCCTGGGCAGGGTTTCATTTCGGGGAATGATCACACTGTATCGCCTGAAACGAGGTGCCCCTTTCCGGTCCAGAATTGCAGGGTTGAAGGCTGACGCATCCGGGTGATTGTCAGCCCCCTCTTGCAACGCGTCCAATGCTCCGGGCAGCAAGTGGGAATCCGGGTTCAGAAATAAAAGCAGGTCCGTTGTTGCCTTGGCGGCACCAAGGTTGCATGCGCGGCCAAACCCGATGTTGTCGCGGCTTTCGATCAGAGTTGCGCCATGTACCTCGGCCATTTGCCGAACCGCTTCAATATCATCCGAGCCATTGTCGACCAAAATTGTCGGCACGCCCTCTGGGACGGAATTCAGCATCTCCGGCAGCACGCCACTGCTGTTGTAACAAACGCTTATGATCGTAATCTGTGACAATCCTGCCTGCCGTATCTGTGGAATGGGCCTGATCGTTACTTCCTCTCAAACACAGTCAGGGTCAACCCCGGTTACAGTACGACGGAACCGGGCTGCTGCAGCGGTCCGTGATCTTGTGCGCTCCGCGACGACAATCTGAGAAATGATTGAAATGGTTCTGCCCCTATGAAGCGAAGGCGGGAAACCGATCATCAAGCGCGGCCGGATGGCGAAGCCGCGTCAGGGGATGCAATGCCTGTTTGATCAGAGTGATAAGATTTACCTCTTTGGAAATTTTCGATTTCCGGTGGCCGTGGTGAATGAGCAGATTGTTGCCAGTCGTCGGGTTGAAACCAGTAAATCGCAACATGTCTTGAAGGTGATATCGAAATTCCGGCGCCAACCACTTGCCGGAATGAAGGCGTTGGCGGTTCTCAGAACGTTCTGCAAATGGTTGCGGACGCAAGCCTGTGCGCTCAACACCCTGCGCGCGTTCGCATGATCTCACAGTGCCAAAGCCGTGGTTTCCAGTGATATCGGTAAGCTGTTGAAAAGCGTATCAAGCATACCTCAACTGAAGTGCGGCGGGAGCTCACGAGGTTCAACCCGACGCCCACGCGGATGCCGCTTCTTTTGCAGAAAAGGCCACGAAATAAAACCCTGTCAAAACATGGTTCTTTGAAGAAGGTTGCGTGGCGCCCTTGGTGTGAATGATCCCCGGGTGAGTGGTCATTGCCGCTGGGGGAGTTTTGTGCAACAGTGTTCTCTGAGTTGAACATAATTTGGGTACAACATCCAAAGCCTTAGGTATCGGTTTGGTATTGGGGATTGCAGAACCAGACCAAACTATATAGCAGCCGAATTGAAGCACGAAATAAGCATCACGGAAGAATTACAGTGAGCGATAGACATACTTACGAATACGACATTGACATGAACAGTGATGTAGCACCCGCGCGCGTGCTGCGCATGGTAAAGCCCGGGTCCAAGGTGCTTGAGATCGGGGCCGGGCCAGGTTCGATCACGCGACATCTTTCCGGCACGTTGGAATGTGATGTTGTGGCGCTTGAGATCGACCCTTCGGCGATCGAAAAGCTAAAGCCGTTCGCACGTTCTGTGTACCCGATGGATCTCAACGATGCTTCGTGGAGTGACATCGTTCGCGAGAAAGACGGGGTATTCGACTACGTGATCGCAGCGGACGTTCTGGAACATGTTTACGACCCCTGGAGCGTACTTTCAGGCATGAAATCGCTGTTGAACGACACGGGATCGGTTATTCTTTCGCTGCCGCATGTTGGCCATGCAGCCATTGCCGGTTGTCTTGTCGATGAAGATTTCGAATACCGTGACTGGGGCCTGCTGGATCGGACCCATGTCCGGTTTTTCGGCATCAAAAACGTTCAGCACCTGCTTAATTCGCGGGGTATGAGCATTGAACAAGCCGAATTTGTGGTTCGTACGCCAGAGATGACTGAGTTTTGTCAACGCTGGAGCCGTCTGCCACAGGATGTTCAGGCCGCGTTGCAGCGCAATCGCTATTCCCATGTCTTCCAGGTCGTAAGCAGATCGGTCCCCAAGGAACGCGCAGAGAATGACATCTACCTGATGGGCCTGCCCGTCGAACAACCCGATGAAGAGACCCGGCAGCATTGGACCAACATGATGGCAGGCCTGCCCCTGTCCGAAGAGATTGATTTGCAATCGACTATCGGGCCGGTGGACACGAGCAAGGCTTCCCGAGTCGAGCCCGGCCCACTGGCCAAGAAGAAAAAAAAATCGCTGGCGCGGCTGTTGGGGTTGAAGAAGTAATGTCCTCAAACACCACGGATCGTGAATTCGGCAACATCAGGACAATTGCCTTCTACCTTCCTCAGTTTCATCCGATCCCGGAAAACGATGAATGGTGGGGCAAAGGGTTCACCGAGTGGACAAATGTCGCAAAAGCCAAGCCGCTTTTCACCGGGCATTATCAGCCTCATCTTCCTACGGATCTGGGGTATTATGACCTGCGTGTCCGCGAAACGCGGCTTGAGCAGATCGAGATGGCCAAGGCCAGCGGAATTGATGGATTCTGCTACCACTATTACTGGTTTTCCGGGAAAAGACTTCTTGAGCGGCCCGTCGACGAAATGCTTGCGGATCCCGAAAGCGATATGCCGTTCTGTCTTTGCTGGGCGAATGAGAACTGGACGCGCCGCTGGGATGCGGCCGAGCACGAGATTCTCATTGAGCAGAAGTACAAGCCCGAGGATGATCTGGAGTTCATCAAGTCGATCGAGCCGTTTTTCCGGGATCCCCGCTACATAACAATAGATGGCGCTCCGATCCTGATTGTTTATCGGCCGCAGCATTTGAAGAACTCGCGCAAAACCGTGCAGGTCTGGCGTGACTATTGCGCGTCTGTCGGAATTCCGAAAATCCATCTGACCTGTGCGCTTACGCACCGAAACTGGGACTATGCGTCATACGGGTTTGATTCCGGTGTGGAATTCCCGCCCCACGGCATCAACGTGCCCAACCTCTCGCCAGAAGTGGACTTGTTCGACGATTTCCAAGGCCATTGTGTTGATTTTTCTGCGATCGCAGAACAGTACCTGGGTCACAGCTATGGGCCTGAGAACAACGTTCATCGATCGGTTTTTCCGTCCTGGGACAACACGGCCCGGCGTAAGGAAAATGCCATGGTCGTTTTGAACGGAACGCCGGAAAACTATGAATACTGGCTTTCGCGGGCCTTGCACCAAACCGCTCAGGATTTCCCCGACCAGGAACGTTTCGTTTTTGTGAATGCATGGAATGAATGGGCTGAAGGATGTCACCTGGAACCGGATCGCGAGTACGGGCATGCGTTTTTGCACGCCACCAAGGCCGCTCTCCAAGGTTCAAAGCTGATCGACTGGACGCATGTGGGTGTCCCGGAAATTTCGCGCCGTGGCGAAACCACGGAAGGCATCGCGCATCCTGTTCCATATGGTGCCAACAAGCCGTTGGCCAAACGGGCTTTCCGTCTTTTGCGCGATACGGTCAGCGGTCGGTTGCTGAAACAATGGCTGTCCGCGGCCCGCACAAAATAGAAAACCACGCCGGATTGAGTTGCATGAAAGTCCCAAGTACTTGTCATGCAACTCAGTCTCGTGCTTTGCGTGAAAAAAAGGGTTTTCTTTGTCATAGTCGGCACGACGCGCCTTAGTACGAGAAACTGCATGTCCATCAAAGATACCCTGCTTTACTATTTGCTGACCGCTGCGTCGAAACTCAGCCCACCTTTGTCGCCACGTACGGCAAGGCGGTTCAGAAATTCAGCCAAGAAAAGAGACCCCAAACGGGGTTGGGACAAACCGGGGCAATCCAACAGGCAGGGTTTTGAAGCCATCGGTCAGGCTGAAGAGTTCAAACCCTTCGACCCGCCTGCGAAAGCTGAACCCGCAGTACGGGCAATTGCGCATTACCTGCCGCAATTTCATCCCTTCAAAGAGAATGATGAATGGTGGGGCAAAGGCTTTACCGAATGGTCCAATGTCGGAAAGGCCGTCCCGAATTATCCGGGCCATTACCAACCTCATTGTCCGATTCATCTGGGTTACTACGACTTGCGGTTGCCAGAAATCATGGTCGAACAGACGCGGATCGCGAAGTCATACGGGATAGGAGGGTTCTCCTATTACTACTACTGGTTCGGTGGAAAGACCTTGATGGAGCACCCGCTCGAACAAATGTTGGGCAATCCGGAAGTCGACATGCCGTTTTGTCTGACATGGGCAAATGAAAACTGGACGCGCCGCTGGGACGGGCGGGCGCACGACGTTCTTATCGCGCAAAACCATTCGATCGAGGATTCCCTGAACCTTCTGCGTCATATACGAAAATACTTTGATGATCCGCGCTACGTTCGGATAGATGGGAAGCCGGTTTTCATCGTTTACCGAGCGAACATCATACCGAATATCGAGGAAACGACCGCAGCTTGGCGAAAAGAGGCACAAAGCTGGGGCGAGCCGGACCTGTATCTCATAGCTGCCCAGACTTTTGATATCGGCGATCCTGAGAAACTGGGTTTTGACGCTGCTATGGAGTTCCCTCCGCATCAGGTAAAGCGCACCGACATCACGGATGAGATGGGGATCTACAATCCAGAGTTCACGGGTGCCGTTCTGGATTACCAGGCCGTGGTCGAGGCAGAGCTTCAAAAGCCGGAACCCCGGTACAAGCTGTTTCGGTCCTCCACGCTCTCATGGGACAATACCGCGCGCAATCAGGATGCCCCTCGGATTATGGGACGGTTCACAATCAATGCCTACAAGCGCTGGACGGAACATTTGTGTCGCCAGGTTCTTGCGCAGGAAAAATACAGTGCCGACGAAAAAATCGTTTTCATAAACGCGTGGAACGAGTGGGCAGAGGGGACTCATCTGGAGCCTGACCGAAGATATGGCTTTGCCTATCTTCAGGCGACGTATGACGCGTTACCCAAGAAATCTGAAAGTCAGATCAACACGTGATGTTTTCGACCTTGAGGTTTCGAGGACCTGACGGTTGGCGCCTCTGATATCCGGACGTCACACGTTGCCCGGGGTTGCGTATCAATTCTGATCGACCCTATGATGCTGTTCCGTATCGTTCGCTCTGACGGTGCGACCTGCAATTTGGTCGAACATCCATTGTACGGCTTCGTCGCCGTCGGACCGGATATGCCGATAAAGGCGAAGTTCGATCGGAGGCACATCAACCGGCAGCCTCAACATGCGCAGCCCCATTTCACGCGCGCTGCATTCGGTCAGCGTGGCAACCATATCTGTCTTGTGCAGAATATCCCGGATGTTCAGATAGCTTTGCATCTGAATCCCGAGTTTGCGTCGTGCGCTTAGTTTGCGCAGGACGATGTCGACCGGGCTCGCCCCCTGAGGCCGTGAGGAAACATGCAGATGTGTCAGCTGAAGATAACGCTCCAGCGTCAATGGGCCCGAACCCAGCGGGTGGCCGGGCCGCATGGCACAGACATAGCGGTCTTTCATGATGGTCCGGCTGATCAGATCCGAACTGTCCGGCATCGGAATGTCCGACGTGATGTCGATCGTGCCCTGCTGTAACGCCTTGCGCGTATCCCGACGGGGAATGCGCACGAGGCTGAGTTCGACCTGGGGTGCCGTGCATTGAAACCCGGACAAAAGCCCGGGCAGGATGATGAGGCTGTGAAGGTCGACCAAACTGACCCGGAACAGCCGTTTGCTGGTAAACGGGTCAAACCGTTCACCCTGCGCCGATGCGGCTTGCAACTGGTGAAGAGCGGCTGAGACCCTGTCCGAAATGCTCTCTGCCAGCGCCGTGGGCTGCATCCCCGTGCCGGTCTTCACGAAAAGCGGGTCGTTCAGTGTCTTGCGCAACCGGGTCAGGGCGTTGCTGACGGCCGGTTGCGTGATCGACAGGCGTTCGGCAACGCGGGTCAGATTTCGTTCGGTATAGATGGCGTCAAAAATAACAAAAAGGTTCAGGTCGATCTTGTTGAGCTTGGTCGTCATGTCATTCACCAGAATTATGCTGATGATCATGCAAGTAAATTTCACAAATGTCATTGAGGGCGGTAAGCTGAATGGTATCCCGGCGGAATACGGAGTTTCATGCATGACCTCATCCGGCCTCGAACTCGATACCGAGCGGCTTTCGACATATTTGGGGCGCCATATCCAAGGTTTCGCCGGCCCATTGTCCTATCGGAAGTTTTCGGGCGGGCAGTCGAACCCAACCTATCTGCTGAAGGCCGGTGGTTCGAAATACGTGCTGCGCCGCAAACCGCCAGGTGACCTGCTGCCTTCGGCCCATGCCGTGGATCGGGAATATCGTGTTCTCAGGGCACTTCATGGCACTGCGGTTCCGGTCGCCAAACCTTACGTGCTGTGTGAGGACACGGATGTCATCGGTTCCATGTTCTATGTCATGAGCTTCCAGGAGGGCCGGATTTTCTGGAACCCGGCGCTGCCCGAGTTGGAGGTGGCCGACCATCATCAGGTGTTCGATGAAATGATCCGGGTTCTGGCCGCGCTGCATTCGGTTGACACAGGCGCCGTCGGCCTGTCGGACTTCGGCAAGCCGGGAAACTATTTCCAACGCCAGTACAGCCGCTGGACCAAACAGTATCGGGCCGCAGAAACAAGTAATCTTCCCGAGATGGAACAGCTTATGGGCTGGCTGTCCCGCAACCTGCCCGATGGTGACGGTTCGGTCAGTCTGATCCACGGTGACTTTCGCATAGACAATTTTATCTTCGCTTCGGATGCCCCGCAGATCACCGCGGTTCTGGATTGGGAACTGTCGACGCTGGGCCACCCGATGGCTGATCTGGGCTATTTCTGTGTGTGTCTCAGATTGCCGCCCACCGGTCTGATCCGGGGGCTGCAAGGGCTGGATCGCGCTGCTTTGAACATCCCTTCCGAAGCTGAGATGATCGAGCGGTATTGTTCGCTGCGTGACCTGCCAGAGATTGAAAACTGGACCTTCTATCTGGCGTTTTCCTTTTTCCGGATGGCTGCGATTGCACAGGGTGTTTACAGCCGTGCGCTGGCGGGAAACGCATCGAACGAGAACGCAATGGCGTTCAAGGGGCTGGTGGCCCCTCTGGCGCAAATGGCGCTCGACGAAATCGCTGCTGCAACGCACTGAAGAGGATCACAATGGATTTTGCTCCATCGCCACGCGCCACGGAAATGCATGACCGGCTGAAAGCCTTCATGCAGGCGCATATCTATCCGCGCATTCGCGACCACAAAGAGGAAATAGAAGCCGGCAATTTCCCCGTTTCGT
The DNA here is from genome assembly GCF_013110575.1 of Ruegeria sp. HKCCD7559. NCBI lineage: Bacteria > Pseudomonadati > Pseudomonadota > Alphaproteobacteria > Rhodobacterales > Roseobacteraceae > Ruegeria > Ruegeria sp. HKCCD7559. Next base: position 38,098 of record NZ_WVQU01000006.1, on the reverse strand, counting down.
TCATGGAAGACCTCAAGTCGCTGGCCCGCGCCGAAGGGCTTTGGAACATGTTCCTGCCCTCCTTGCGGGATGATGAGCCCGGAACGCGGCTCAGCAATCTTGATTACGCGCCCCTGGCCGAGCTGATGGGCCAGGTGAGCTGGTCTTCGGAAGTCTTCAACTGCAACGCGCCGGATACCGGGAACATGGAATTGCTGCACATGTTCGCCACACCCGAGCAGCGCGAAGACTGGTTGGTGCCGCTGTTGAACGGCAAGATCCGTTCGGCCTTTGCCATGACCGAACCCGACGTGGCCAGTTCGGACGCGACCAACATAACAACATCCATCCGGCGCGAGGGTGATAAATACGTCATCAATGGCCGCAAGTGGTTCATCACCAATGCGTGCCACCCCAACACCAGACTTTTCATCGTCATGGGCAAAACCGACCCGAACGCCGATCGCCATAAACAGCAAAGCATGATCATCGTTCCAAAGAATACGCCCGGTTTGGAGATCGTGCGCAATCCGACGATCCTGAACATGCACGATCCCGAAGGCCATGCTGAACTGGTGTTCAAGGACGTGCGCGTCCCGGTCGGCAATCTGCTGGGCGAAGATGGCAGCGGTTTTGCACTGGCTCAGGCGCGGCTTGGGCCCGGGCGAATTCATCATTGCATGCGCTCGATCGGGGCGGCGGAAATGGCACTGAACCTGATGGTGGAACGTGCTCAGGAACGGAAGACCTTTGGCAAGCAACTCTCGGAACAAGGCGTGATCCGTGAATGGATCGCCAAATCCCGGTTGGAGATTGAACAGGCGCGGCTGTTGACCCTGAAGGCGGCCTGGAAAATAGATCAGGTGGGGGCGAAAAAGGCCTTCCGCGAAATATCCCTGATCAAGGTCGTGGCGCCCCAGGTACATGCAAAGGTTACGGATCGTGCAATGCAGGTCTTTGGCGCAATGGGCATGACACCCGACACGCCATTGGCCGACAGTTACACTTGGGCCAGGGCGTTGCGCTATGCGGATGGACCGGATGAGGTCCATCTTCAGGCCATTGCCAAACAGGAGTTGAAGAATTCCAACTATGGGATGTCGGCGCAGTGGCTGACACCGCCTCTGCGCTAGGTCTGGGAAGGGATGGCATCACCGGAATATCCCTAAGATACGCAAGCCGAGTTGCCCAGTTTTCCTGGCATTCGGATACGCGGCCTGCCGCGCTATGTTCCGGCGGCAAGCAAATCGCTCGCCTTTTCTCCGATCATGATCGCGGGGGCGTTTGTGTTGCCGCTGACGATTTCCGGCATGATCGAACAATCCGCGACCCGCAGGTTTCCGATGCCGCGCACCTTTAGCGCGGGGTCTACGACTGCGGTTTCATTCGTACCCATCGCGCAGGTCCCCGTTGGGTGATAGATCGACACGGAATTCGATCTGACCCAGTCCAGCGTGCCCTCGTAATCGTCGTTCGAGAGTTGGGATGTCGGGCGGAACTCTTCGGAAATCTTCGATGCCAGCGGATTGTGCTGTGCGATTCTGCGGGCGATGTTCACGCCGTCAACGATGGTTCGGCAATCCGTTTCCGTCGACAGATAGTTCGGAATGATCTTTACATGCTGTGATGGATCCGGGCCGTTCAGATGCAGTTCACCCCTGCTTTCCGGCCGCAGCTGGCACACGGACATGGTAAAGGCGGAAAACGGGTGTACGCCTTCGCCGGGGCTGTCGGCGGACCACGGCTGTACATGGAATTGAATGTCGGGTGTTTCTACGTCCGGGCGCGTTTTCATGAATCCGGTCGCAAGGCTGGCCGCCATGGTCATCGGACCGGCGCGGAACAAAGCGTATTTGAGCGCGATACGGGCCTGATTGATCAGGCTGCGCACCTCGTCATTCAATGTGGGCTCATTGCATTTGAAAACGAGACGGGCCTGCAAGTGATCCTGAAGTCTTTTGCCGACATTGGGCAAGGCATGGACCGGATCGATGCCGTTTTTCTTCAGGTGGTCCGGGTCGCCGATACCCGACAGCATCAGAATTTGAGGAGAGTTGATTGCACCGCCGGACAGGATGATTTCGCGCCGAACGTTCAAGGTTTTCTCATTGCCTGCGCGATCCCGATAGACAAGTCCGGTCGCCTGTTTTCCATCCAGCGTTATGCGTGTCACCAATGCGTTGGTGATGATGTTCAGGTTTTGTCGGTTTCGAATGGGTTTCAGATACGCCACAGCCGAGCTGCACCTGCGCCCATTGCGGGTGGTCAGCTGAAAATACCCTACGCCTTCCTGATCTGCGCCGTTGTAATCCGGATTGAACGGGTATCCGGCGGCTTGCGCTGCCGCGACCCAAGCGTCGCAGATCGGTCGCTGAATGCGCATGTTCGACACCGACAGCGGCCCACCGACACCGTGATACGGGTCTTCGCCGCGTTCTTGATCTTCGCTGCGTATGAACAGCGGCAGCACGTCGTCCCAGCCCCAGCCGACATTCCCCATCTGGCGCCAGCGGTCATAATCTTCCTTTTGGCCGCGCACATAGAGCAGACCGTTCAGAGAGGATGAGCCGCCCAGCACCTTGCCGCGTGGCCAGTCGATCGAGCGCCCGTTCAGGCCCGGATCGGGCTCGGTCCTGTAACACCAGTCCACCGAAGGGTTGTGCATGGTTTTGAAATAGCCAACCGGGATGTGGATCCAGGGGTTGGTGTCGCGGCCGCCGGCCTCTAACAGCGCGACGGTAGTGTTGGGATCGGCGCTGAGCCGATTGGCGATGACACAGCCCGAAGACCCCGCGCCAACTACCGCATAATCCACTTCCATGACCGCCTCCTTCCAACGTCGTTGAAAAAAACTCTATGCAAGATGCTAGAAATATACTAGCCTTTTTTGATACAAAACGTCTCAATAATTGCGAACAGGGAGGTAAGCAATGGAGATTGGTCGGAAACTGAGTGGTATTTCGCGGCGGGATTTCTTCCGGGTAGCGGGGCGCTATGGCATGAGCTCGACGCTGCTTGCAGCAGGAGGGTTTGGCGGTGCGATGAGCCTGGCCAATCTGGCGCAGGCGGCGGAATCCACGTATGAAAAACGCTTTTCGAAAGAACCGAAGTACACGTTGAAATTTGGTGCGTCGGGCTTCAACACCCGCAACTTGCTGATCGAGCGCGCCGGCGCCATCGAATTTGCACGCGACCTCGAAGAACGCACCGATGGCGAGATTCGGATCGAGTTCATCGGCGACAACCAGATCTGCGGACAACTCAGCTGTGTTGAAAAAACCCAGCAGGGAATCGTCGATATCTACGCAGCTTCGACCCAGAATTCGGCCGGCGGTGCGCCTTATCTGAACGTCCTGGACTATGCCTACATGTTCCCCAGCCGGGCGGCGCAGTATCATTTCTTCTACAGCCCCGCCAGCCAGCGCATCTTGCGCGACCCGCTTGAAAAGCGTCACGGGCTGAAATTCCTGTTCACCCATTGTGAACTGCGCGGTCTGCAAATGGGCTCGACCTTTGCCGACAAGCCGACCGTCACCAAGCTGGAAGAGCTGTTCGGCACCAAGAACCGCGTGACCGGTACGCAGCTGGGTCGGATCGCGATGCAACTGCTGAACCTGAACCCTGTTCCGGTGGCATGGGAAGAAACGCTGGATGCGCTCAAGACCGGTCTGATCGATGGTGCGGAAACCTGGGCCTCGGCGGTGGCATATGCGAACATGGCGCCTGTGGTTTCGCAATCGGTGAACCTGAAGTTCTTCTGCGGTACCGAACACACTTCGATGTCTGCCAAAGTATTCGATGGCCTGGGCGGTGAATTGCAGGATGCCGTGATGGAATCGTCCTATTTCACCCAGGCCCTGATCCAAGGCGCGAATGAGGCGGCACTGCTGAACACGGTCGGATTCTCGGATCCGCAATTGCCGCAAACCATTTTTGCGGAAAACGGCGTGCGCCCGGCCTTCCTGCCGGAGGACCAGATCAAGCTGGCCGAAGAAATGTGTGCTCCGAACTACAACCCCGAGCCGTGGGCGCAGTGGCGCGAGCGGCTGAACAAATGGGCCGGTGGCATCGATACTTACCAGGAGATCTACGACATCGCGCGCGAGATCCCAGCGGACACGCTGCCGGAAAATGTCGAGCCGCGCCGCTGGTGGAAGGGCGAGGCCTGATTAGACTGCCAGAACCGGCCCGAACGGGCCGGTTCAATCAATACCCACTGGGAGGACGGGCTTCATGTCACTTTGGGCAGACATTGGCGCAATATTCAGCGCTTTTCTCAGCCAGGATTCTTTCGAGATTCAACTTGCTCTGGAATCCGACGCGGCTTGGATCGTTGGTGCGATCGTTGCCGCGATCGGGGGTTTGCTGGTCATGCTGATCTATCGCATGGTGCCGTTGATCGAACGTCATCTGGAACGGTCGGTCATGGTGTATTCTTATCTTGCCATCGCACTGATCATCTTCTGGGGCGTGATCGACCGGTTTGTCTTCAATGATCAGGAACCCTGGTCCACAACCATTCCTCCGCTTCTTTTCATGGTGATGGCCTGGTTTGGTGCGTCCTACAACGTACGCTTGCGCACGCATCTGAGTTTCAGTGAATTCCGCACCGCCATGCCCCGCGGCGGGCAATTGGCCTGCCTGTTTCTTGACGCGGTGCTGTGGTTCATCTTCGCGGTGATCGTCATCGTGACCACCTCGCGACTGGTGGCGCTTTCGGCCTCGAACTTTCAGATCGTACTGGGCACGGACAATATCATGCAGTGGTGGTTCCTGCTGGCTGCACCATTGTCATTCTTCTTGATGGTCGGTCGCGTGTTTCAGAACCTCGCCGATGATTTGCACAACTGGAAAACAGGCGAGCCGCTGATCAAGCAGGCCGTGATCGGGGCAGACTGATGACAGACGGAACACTTGTTACACTGATCTCGCTGGGGGTCACCTTTCTGTTCATGCTGGGCGTGCCGGTGCTGCTGGTCATCGGTTACTGGGTCATTGGATGTTCCTTTGTTCTTGGTCTGACGCTGGACAATATGGGGGCCGAACTTCTGAACGTCTTCAACAAGGGCTTCGCCCTGTTGGCGATGCCGTTGTTCATCCTGACCGGCGACCTGATCAACAAATCCGGCATCGCGCGACGGCTCAGTGATTTTGCCTATGCCTGCCTAGGCTGGATACGCGGCGGACTTGCAATGGCGTCGCTGGGGGCCTGCGGGCTGTTTGCGGCGATTTCGGGGTCGAACTCGGCCACGACGGCGACCATCGGGTCGATGCTGCACCCCGAGATGGTAAAGGGCGGCTATGACGAACGGTTCAGCGCCGCGACCGCTGCTGCGGGCGGTACTGTCGGTATCATCATCCCCCCTTCGATCATCTTCATCGTCTATGGCTTTCTGATGAACCTGCCGATTTCCGAATTGTTCGTGGCCGGTATTCTGCCCGGTGCGCTGATGGTCATCGGGATGCAGCTGGCGTGCTGGATCATCTGCCGCATGAACGGGTGGGGCTATCTGATCCCACTGCAATTGAACCGGGTGCTGAAAACCGCCTTCGGGGCCTGGCTCGGCTTTTTCGCCATCGGGCTTGTGCTTTGGGGCATATATACCGGCAAGTTCTCTCCGACAGAGGCCGCTGGCGTGACCGTGGGCTTTTGTGTCATTGCGGGGCTGGTCAGCTACCCGATCAACCGCATCATGGGGGCCCGGAACGATATACCGCCAACCGAAAAGAGCTTCGCTGAAATGTTCGTGGTCGAGGGGTTCACGATCCCAGAGATCCCCTCAATCGTTATCAGGTCTGCCCAGATTACGGGTATCCTGGCCCCGTTGATCGCAATTTCGGTTGTGATGCAGCAGATCCTGTCCCTACTTGGCGCACAGGAAACAATCGGAAACTTCGTGACCTCCATGGGGGGGTACCATGCGGTTCTGTTTACATCGATGGTGATCGTCTTCTTTTCAGGCATGGTGCTGGAAAGCCTTCCGGTCACCATCATCCTGGCCCCGATCCTTGCGCCAATCGCAGCCTCGGTTGGAATTGATCCAATTCATTTCTCAGTCATCTTCCTGGTCGGTGCATCCATCGGGTTTATCACACCACCATACGGGCTTAACCTGTATGTCGCTTCAGGCGTGACGGGCGTGCCGTACTTCCGGTTGCTGCGCTATACGGTGCCTTATTTGGTGGCCCTGCTATCGGTCTGGATATTGGTGTCGCTGGTGCCCGAACTGGCCTTGATCCTTCTGCCAAATAACTAGAATGTTGAAGGATGGCCGAGACTGATACTAAAGACAGAGAAACTCAGATTCCCACCAACCTGCGCCTGTTGCTGATCCTTGAAGAGGTGGCACGGCGCGGCGTTGCGGTCAAACCTTCGGATCTGATCGATGCATTGGGATTGGCCAAACCCACAATCCATCGTTTGCTGCAAACGGCAGAGGCAGAAGGGTTCCTGCAACGCGATCTTGACGGACGGTCCTATGGTCCGGGCAGAAGACTGCGGCTGTTGTCCGTGAATACCATGTCCGCCGAGCATCTGCGGACCGCGCGTCTCGCCATCCTGCGCGGCGTGGCCGACGAAGTGGGCGAAACATGCAATCTGGCCATCCCGGATCGCGAAGGCATGATCTATCTTGACCGGGTAGAAACCAAATGGCCGTTGCGAATTCAATTGCCGATCGGAACCCAGGTGCCGTTCCACTGCACGGCCAGTGGCAAGATGTACCTTTCCACCTTGCGCCCCAAAACTCTGAACGGGTTTCTGTCAGCCGGAAAGCTAAAAGAGCAGACTGCCCGTTCATTGACAGAGCCGAAGGCCCTGCTGAGTGAAATCAAGATCACGGCCGAGCGGGGATTTTCCACCGACGACGAAGAATTCATGGCGGGCATGGTGGCGATCGCCGTGCCGGTGCAGGACGCGCAGGGCAGGCTGGTTGCCACGCTTTCAGTTCATGCCCCGACGCAACGGCATGATGTCGGCAGTCTGAAGTCATTTCTCGACACCTTGCGCCGGGGGGCGGAAAAACTGTCGCAGCTGTTGGGCGAGTAAATGGCGCAACGGGATAACCGGCAATAATCAGGCCGACGGCCGTTCGTGGCAGTTGTATCGAGGATGCCGCAAAGCCTCGGAAGGCCTCTTGCCGAAACACAAGACAATCCATCAGCACCGGAATGGCCGTCGTCGCGCCGGCATCGGAACCCTTGGCCAAAAGACCGCCTCAACATGCAGAACAAAGTACCCGGGACTGGGCGTCCCGGGTGGTGTTTTTTGCTGGCCTTTCAAGTTTTTGCCCGACGACTATCCAGCGATACTCAGATGTCGAATTTGACGCCCTGGGCCAGTGGAAGTTCGGCCGAGTAATTCACGGTGTTGGTCTGACGGCGCATATAGGCTTTCCACGCGTCCGAGCCGCTTTCGCGCCCGCCGCCGGTTTCCTTCTCTCCGCCAAAGGCGCCACCGATCTCTGCCCCTGAGGGCCCGATATTGACGTTGGCAATTCCGCAATCGGATCCGGCCGCAGACAGAAACTGCTCGGCCTCGCGCATGTTCAGGGTAAACACGCAGGATGAAAGGCCTTGTGGTACGTCATTCTGAAGCTCTACCGCGTCGTCGAAATCGTCATAGCCCATGACGTAGAGGATCGGCGCAAAGGTTTCGGTTTTCACGGTCGCGGTCTGACCCGGCATTTCGACGATCGCAGGTTCCATGTATACACCTGCCGGAACACCTTCGGTAACGCGGTTGCCGCCGAACACCGAACCGCCTTCCGCTTCGGCCGCTTTCAAAGCGGCGGTCATCGCCGCGCCCGCGGCTTCGTCCACAAGCGGCCCAACCAACGTGCCGTCTGTCAGTGGATTGCCGATGGGCAGACCCGAATAGGCTTTTTTCAGACGGCTCACCAGTTCTTCGCGGATCGAGTTGTGCACGATCAGGCGACGCAACGTGGTGCAGCGTTGACCGGCGGTACCAACTGCCGAAAAGACAATCGCGCGCACGGCCATCTCCAAATCAGCCGAAGGGCCGATGATCATTGCGTTGTTGCCACCTAGTTCCAGAATGCACTTGCCAAAGCGCTGTGCGACGATGGGGGCGACAGTGCGGCCCATGCGGGTCGATCCCGTGGCCGAGATCACCGGAACATCTTCACTGGCCACCAGTGTTTTTCCCTGATCGGCGCCACCGATAAGCGTTTGCAGAAGACCGTCCGGCGCATCGCCAAATCGGGCCAGGGCGCGTTCAAAAATCTTTTGACAGGCCAGCGCCGTCAGCGGGGTTTTTTCGGACGGTTTCCAGATCACCGGATCACCGCATACGATGGCCAGAGCAGCATTCCACGACCAAACCGCAACCGGGAAATTGAACGCGGAAATCACACCAACCGGGCCAGCAGGATGCCAGGTTTCCATCATCCGGTGGCCGGGACGTTCGGACGCGATGGTCAGGCCATAAAGCTGACGCGACAGGCCGACGGCAAAGTCACAGATGTCGATCATCTCCTGCACTTCGCCCAGACCTTCCGAGGTGATCTTGCCCGCTTCCCAACTGACCAGAGCACCCAGGTCGTCCTTGGCTGCGCGCAGCTCTTCACCCAACAGGCGGATCAGTTCACCCCGGCGCGGGGCGGGGACAACGCGCCATTCCCTGAACGCAGCCTTGGCTCGGGAAAAGATGGCGTCCATGTCCGAGATCGGCGTCTCGTGCACTTCGGCCAGCAGGCTTCCGTCAATCGGCGACGTGACCCTGAGCGTGCCGCCTTTTAGTTGGGCCTCGGTCAGATCCAGGTTTGCAAGCGTGGTTTGGGCTGTCATTACGATGTCTTTCATATCTCAGGCCGCCTTATTCTGTTCGGTGACGTCGCCAGCGCGATACAGCTGGCCAAATTCAGTGTTGAGGAAATCGTCCAGCTTGACCTGTTCCTGCCGGACAAAGCCTTTCGAGGGCAGAGCTCCGATCCGCATCAGATCGACCACCCCCAGCACGCCTGCGGCGGTCGTGACCTGAATAGCGCTCCAGACCTGTCCATTGATGGTGCGGGCAAAGGATTTGTTGATCAGGGACTTTTCGCGCAGCACGCCATCAATGACGCCTTTTGCGGTGCAATATACCAGCACCACGTCCTGATCGGTGCGGGGCAGGGCGGCCTCGAATATCTCTTTCAGCAGGTCGCGGCGGCGTTCCAGTCCCAGATCGTTCAAAAGCAGCTTCAGGATATCGCAATGACCCGGATAGCGGATCGAGCGATAGGACACATCCCGCGCCTTGCCTTCCAGCGTTTCCGGCAACGTGCCCAGACCGCCCGAGGTATTGAAGCATTCGTATTCCACGCCGTCATGGCCCAGAATCTCGTAGTTCTCCAACGGCGCGGTCTTGACCAGCTTGCCGTTCACGATGGCATCGCATGGGTTGCAATATTCGTTGATCAACCCGTCGGTGGACCAGGTCAGGTTGTATTTCAGCGCATTCGTCGGATAAAGCGGCAATGCCCCCACCCGCATGTGCAGGCTGTCAATCTGGTCAAACTCCGCCGCCAGCGAAGCTCCGGCGATGCCGACAAAACCTGGCGCCAGACCGCATTGCGGCATAAACGCAGTTGCGCTGTCCCCGGCCAGTTCACGTACCGCATTCGTGGCCGCAACATCTTCGGTCAGGTCGAAATAATGCGCCCCCGCCGCTTTGGACGCTGTGGCGATGGAAGGGGTCAAGAAGAACGGCGCTGCCGAGATGACTGCGTCGAAACCGGTCAGTTCCCGGGCCAGCCCGTCCGCGTCATTGGCATCGATCTGTCTGGTTCCAATGCCCATCTTCGAGATATCACCAAGCGCTTTCAGATCATGATCAGCGACCGTCACAGAGTAATTCGGCGACCCTTTCAACAGGGTTGCAATCATCTGCCCGATCTTTCCAGCGCCGACAACGCACACATTCCAGGACATAAAGATCTCCGCTGTTTCCCATCCTGTCCCAAGCGTGACGCGCGGCCACGACAATTCATAGGTGCCAATTTGACGAATTGATGTAGAAGATTGTCATCTTGTCGGAAAAAGGGATAAAATATCGGAAGCGCAATTGCCGGCCATGTGTCGCGACAGGTCCTGCCACGTGCCAACGTGGCCCTTGGCCCGATTGCGCCGTGACCTTTTGTCTTGTGTTGCCTGACACTTGGGAAGCGTCACGTTCTTGAGCGATTCCAATAACTTGTTTTCTGACTGCCGGGCGCAACGGTCCGGTGATCTTTCAAGCCGACTGATCCGCTTCCATCCAAGCCTCGAAGCGCTTCCAAGTTCGCGTCACACGCGGATTTTTGAGCGGTGTTTCTCGTTTGCGACATGGTTTGGTCAAATCGAACAACTTCTTGGCATTGCTCGGCTGCATGGTACGCCCAGCGGTCGCCGGAGAAGGCTGTGAAGCTCGGCCGTGGCCGCCTTGTCGCGTGTTGAACAAGGGCAGGTGTTGCATTGATCGCGTTATGTCCCAAGCCCGAAAACTCAGCCTGTTCCGAGAAGGGCGTTGTGACCTCTTGCCTGCACGCCGATTCGCAACAAACTCACCAAACACCCTGGGAGGGTCACAACGAATGACTGCAAGGCCACTCGATCATATTCGTGTCCTCGATTTTGGCCAATACCTGGCTGGTCCACTGGTTGGCATGATGCTTGCTGATTTGGGGGCAGAGGTGATCCGCATCGACCCGCCCTGTGGCCCGCGATTGAAAGAACCGGCCACAGACATGCTGTCACGTGGCAAAATCGCCGTGACGATCGACCTCAAATCCGAAGGGGGTTTGCAGGTCGCGCGCGAACTTGTGGCGCGGGCTGACGTGGTGATCGAGAACTTCCGGCCCGGCGTGATGGAGAGGCTGGGCCTGGGTCCGAAAGCTCTGCGCGAAATAAATCCGCGCATCGTGTCATTGTCATTGCCGGGGTTTGCCTCAACCGATCCCGCGCTGGCCGATCTTCCGGCGTGGGAAGCCGTGATCGCGGCCCGCACTGGGCAATTCACGGATATGGGGCTGAACCGGCGCCTGATGGGCATCAACCCATCCTTTTCACCTTTGACGCTGGCATCCGCCTATGGCGCTTCGTTCGGCGCGATGGCCGTGCAGTTCGCCTTGGCTGCACGTGACCGGAACGGAGGCGACCACATCGAGGTGCCTCTGGCTTCGGCCTTGCTGGAAGGGTTGGTGTATAACTGTGAGCAGATTGAAGACTATCCCGAACGTTACAAGTCCCCTCGCGAAGTGGAACTTGACAGGCGCGCAGCCGAAGGCTTGCCAATGGATCTGAGCTTTGCGGAACTGGAAGAGTTCCTGGACCCTTTCTATCGAACTTATACCTGCTCCGACGGGCGTGGGTTCTATGTGGTGGCGGGCAGTGTGAAAACACATCCCCGGCGGGTGTTGGAGACGCTTGGCCTCAAACACCTTGCCGATCAATTGCCGGACTTCGACGCCTATCTCGATACCGCAGACTGGCCGGATGAATGGTCGCTGCGCAACTACCCTGTCGGAGCAAGGGATCGCGCGCGTGTATCCGACGCAATGAAAAAGGCCTTTCTGACAAGGCCCTCTCATGAGTGGGAAGCCCTTTTCGGGTCTGCCAAGGCGCCCGGAACGGCGCAACGGTTCAGCAAGGAATGGCTGGCCGATCCGCACGCTTTGGCCTCGGGCCTGGTGTTGGAGGTAGAGGACCCGCGTCATGGGAAGATGCAGCAGATGGGAAATGTTGCGTGGCTTGCGGATGATGGCGCTGCGCTGGTCAAAAAACCGGGCCCCGATTCCGATGACGCACCCGTTTCAACGATCCTTGCCGAACCGCCGCGCAGCGGACCACCAGCCGCAAGCGGTCAGGGCTGGCTGGAGGGGTTGAAGGTGCTGGACCTGACCAACGTGATCGCCGGTCCGACGGTCGGGTCCACGCTGGCACGATTTGGCGCTCAGGTGACTTCCGTTCAGCCGGCAGAGCCATCAGTTGATCCGTGGAACACCGTGGTTTTCGGCCTGCACGCACATCGTGGAAAACAAAGCGTTTTGCTGAACCTGAGCTCGGATGACGGGAAGCGGGCGTTACGGCGGCTCATCGACTCCTCGGATGTCATCACCATAAACGGCACGGATGAGCAGCGCGATGCCCTGGGGTTGAGCGCGGAAGAGCTGGCGGCGATCAACCCCCGTCTCATACTGGTGCAACTCGATGCCTTTGGCGGTCCTGCGCGCGGACCCAAATCGGACCATCTGGGGTATGACGACCTGGCGCAGGCGGCGACAGGGGTCATGGTGCGTTTTGGCGGTGGCATGGCCACGCCCGAAGAGCATGCGCATTTCGGTACCATTGACGTTCTGACCGGCTATTGCGCATGTGTTGCGCTTGGTGCGGCCCTGCTGAGATTGCAGAAAACCGGCAAAGGCGGGATTGCGCGGGCTGCGTTGGCGGCGGCCGGCAACCTCATTCAGGCGCAATTGATGTATGATTTCGAAGGCCGCGCGCCCTTTGACGAACCGGCCGGGAGCGCAGCTATGGGCTGGGGACCATTCTACCATTGTTACCGCGCGGCGGACGGGTGGATGTTCTTTGCTGCACCCACCGAACAACGCAAAGCCCTGCGCCGTGTCTCGGACCTCGCCAGCGTGGCCGATATGCCGGAAAAGGAATTGCCGGATGCGCTTGCGGATCATTTTGCAAGGCAACCTGTTGAATACTGGCAAAAGGCGTTTTCCGGTTCCGCCAGCACTGTCATGCCTCTTGGATCGTTGCATGACACGCGCGACGCCGTGCTGCAGCCGGAAAGCGCCGGGAATATCGACCTGACGCGGGGAACGTTCAACGTCATTCGGCATGACATGCATCCCATGGGCCGGTGGTGCGATCTGGTTGCCCCAAATGCCGTGCGACCCGAACGCGCCCGAATCGTCATTCCCGGACCGATGCCGAAATACGGCGCGGATACACGCAGCATTCTGCGAAACGTCGGTTATGCAGATGAGGATATCGACGCGATGATCTCTGCTGGATCTGCCGCCGAAAGCTGGTCGGAAAAGTACTTGCCCGAGTAGCCGACCAGCCACAGACGGTTCGGAAATCAAGAAGATATGCCATCCGCCGCCGCAGGCACGGGCTCCCGGGCCTGGCGATGGGCAATATCTGTCGTGACAAGCTTTGGACTGGCACCCGCGCGACTTGCACAGAATATTCAACCGCTTTGCCACAGTTTTTTTTGCATGTCTTGCGGCAAGAACCGTCCTAGGGTCGGCAAAGCACAGCTTTGCACACACAACGAAACAAGAACCACTGACCATGAGCCAAATATCAGAGAGCCTGCTGAACCAAATCCGCAGCCGATTTGCCCAGATCGATCATTGCCCCGAACAGGGTGAGCGGATCTTTTTCGAGAATGCCGGAGGCGCACTGACATTGAATTCAGTTTTGGAAAGCTCGGTTCGTTACGCCGCCATCCCGGACAACCAGGGGCGCGACAATCCGGGATCCCATGCGCTGGTCGCCACGATCAACGCGGCCAAGGCGGATATGCGGGATTTCATGAACGCACCCGGCGGGCAGTTCTTTGTGGGTGAAAGCGGTACAGAACTGTTGTTCCGGCTGATCATGAACGCATGTCTGGGAACGGGTCCGGGCGTTGTGCTGGGATCCACATTGGAACACCCGGCGACGCGTTCGGCCTGTGATCGTTGGGCCCGCATTTCCGGGCAAACCCACGTTTTGGTACCCCATGATGACGCCACCGGCACCGTCTCGGCCGAAGCCTATGCCGCGGCCGTGACACCGGATACCAAAGTGGCGACGATCCTACATACCTCTCCGGTGACGGGAATGGGCGTTGATGTCGCCGCCGTTTCTCAGGCCATCCGCACCGTGGCTCCGGATTGTTTCATCATCGTCGATGGCATCCAGCACGCAGCGCATGGCCGGATCGATCTGACCGCCTATGACGTCGATGGTTATGTGATTTCGCCCTACAAGGTGTTTTCGCGTCATGGCTACGGCGTGGCCTGGATCTCTGATCGCTTGACCGCGCTGGAGCACAACGCCTTGCTGAATGGCCCCGCGGACAATTGGGAAATGGGCACGCGCGACACCGGAGCTTATGCCACGATGTCCGACGTCGTATCCTATTTCGAATGGCTGGGCAGTCAGGTCAGCGATGCCGAAGACCGGCGCGGCAAGTTTCTGGCGGCGGGTGATGCGATCCATGCGCAGGAAAAGGCGCTGACCGACGCGATGATCCACGGCACCGGCAACCTGAGCGGCCTGGCCGAGATGGAAAAAGTCACCATTCTGGGCGGGGCCGACAACCCGGCACGAGAAGGTCTGGTATCGCTGCGTGTCGAAGGCGTGGCCTCGTCCGAGGTCGTCAAACGGCTGAACGAACACGGTATCCGCACGCATCTGCGCAAGGCGGACCACTATTCCGGCAATATCCTGACACCGCTTGGCTATGATGCCTGCGTACGGGTCTCGATGTGTCACTACAACTCGATCGGCGAAGTCGCCAAATTCCTTGCCGTCATGAAAGAAATCGCCGCTTGAGCCGCGCCATATCCAAGGACATTCCCTCATGAAAACCCATGCACAAGCTGTTGTCATCGGCGGCGGCCTTGCCGGTACGTCGATCCTGTATCACCTTGCCAAACTCGGCTGGACGGACTCGATCCTGCTGGAACGCGATGAGCTGACCAGCGGATCGACCTGGCACGCGGCGGCCAACATCCACGGTCTGCATGACAACAACAACATCACCCGCATCCAGCACTATACGATGAACCTGTACAAAGAGCTGGAGAAGGAAACCGGCCAAAGCTGTGGTGTGTTCCAGCCCGGATCGCTCTATCTGGCCCAGACCGAAGAGCGCGAGCAACAGTTGCGCCTGCAAGAGGCGAAGGCCCGGTTTTATGGGCTGAATTTTCACGAGGTCAGCCGGGAAGAGGCCAAAGAGCTGCACCCGCTGGCGCAGTTTGATGACATCCGCTGCATCATGTACGAACCTGATGGCGGCAATGTGGACCCGTCCGGCGTACCGCATGCCTATGCCGCCGGGGCCCGTGCGATGGGGGCCACCATCGAACGGTTCTGCCCGGTGATCGCCACGGAACAGCAACCCGATGGCAGTTGGATCGTTCGTACGCCCAAGGGTGACATTCATGCCCAATGGGTGGTCAACGCGGCGGGCCTCTGGGGGCGCGAGGTGGCGGCGCTGGCAGGCTTGACCCTGCCGCTGCAACCGACCGAACATCAGTATTTCGTGACCGAAAGCATCGACGAAGTGGCCAGTCTGGGCCGTCGTCTGCCGTCAATCGCCGACCGGGACGGCGAGTATTACTTCCGACAAGAGGGCAACGGCCTGCTGATCGGGGCCTATGAGAAAGACATGAAGTTCTGGGCCGAAGACGGTACGCCGCTTGACTTCGCGCATGATCTGTTTCCCGACGATCTGGACCGGATCATGGAAAATGTGATCCGCGCCACCGAACGCGTGCCGGTTGCCGCCACAGCCGGGGTGAAACGGGTAATCAACGGCCCGATGATCTGGTCGCCCGATGCCAATATGCTGTGGGGGCCGGTGCCCGAACTGAAGAACTATTTCCTCTGCGGCGGTCTGATCCCCGGCTTCTCGCAATCCGGCGGGCTGGGGCTGCTGGCGGCGCAATGGATGATCGAGGGTGAGCCGCAATATGACATGTTCGCCTGGGATCTCGCCCGCTTTGGCGACTGGGCCGACAAAAAGTTCACCAAGGCCCGGGTCGAAGACGCATACACCCATCGGTTCAAAATTCACTTCCCGAATGAAGAACGCAGTGCAGGCCGCCCGGCCCGTGTGCGCCCCGCCTACGAGATGCAGAAACAGATGGGCTGTGTCTTTGGTCTCAACTGTGGCTGGGAACACCCGTTGTGGTTTGCCGATGAACCCGGCACCGAAGAGACCACTGGTTTCACCCGCCAGAACTGGTTTGATCCGGTCGGGCGCGAGGTTCAGATGCTGCGCGACAGCGTGGGCGTGATCGATATCTCGAACTTCGCCAATTACGTGATCAAGGGGCCTGGTGCCTACGACTGGCTGGACCGCCTGGTGGCCAATCGCGTGCCGACCGAAATTGGGCGCAGCTGCCTGACGCCGCTGATTTCGGTCCGCGGTGGCGTGGCGGGGGATTTCACCGTCACCAAGCTGGCGGAAGACGAATATATGATGATTGGCTCCGGCATGGCTGAACGCTATCATCAGCGCTTCTTTCAGATGGTGGAAATGCCTCAGGGCACAACTCTTGACGTCGCAACGGACCGCATCGCCGGGTTCAACATCGCCGGCCCGAAATCACGCGAGGCATTGGCGCGCCTGACTAATGCAGACCTTTCCAACGAAGCGTTCCGCTTCATGCGGTCTCGGAAGATCACCGTAGCAGGTGTTGATTGCGTGGCCATCCGGGTCAGCTTTACCGGCGATCTGGGTTGGGAATTGCACTGCGCCGAAACCGATCAGGTCGCGCTTTACTCTGCGTTGCTCGAAGCCGCCAAAGACTGCGGTGGCGGCCCCGTGGGTGGACGGGCGCTTGGGTCGCTGCGCATCGAAAAGGGTTATGGATCCTGGGGGCGGGAATATTCCCAGGAATACTGGCCGCAAGAGGTCGGGCTGACGGGCCTGATCAAGCTGGACAAGGATTTCCTGCACAAAGACGCCTATCTGTCCATCAAGGATAGAGCTCCGCGCGAGGTCCTGTCCATCTTTGAACTGGACGTGACCGAGGATGCCGACGCCACCGGCAGTGAGCCGATCTTTACACCTGATGGTGCGCCTGTCGGCCGTGTCACATCGGGGGCGTACGGGTATTCAGTCGGGAAATCTCTGGCATTGGGTTTCCGCAACCCCGAGGTGGCGCAGCCAGGGGATGAAGTGGTGATCCAGGTGATTGGCAAACCGCATAAGGCTCGGGTGCTGGCAGAGGCGCCGTTCGATCCTTTGGGCGGCAGGCTGCGCGACTGAAACAACCGGCCCGCCGGATCAAGTTCATCCCATAGCCGCAGATCTCATCCGCGATCTGTGGCTATGGGATGTGCAATTTGCTTTCGAACCGTTCGACAGGGTCCGCCTCGGTTTCGGGATGCCACGGTTTCGCGGCCGGTGCGCAAACCTTCAGACAATCAACAGCGCGCGCTGCGATCTGATCTGCGATTTCGGTTATGTTGACCGGGTTTAAATAGAAGGCAGGCACAGGGGGCAGGATGATGGCTCCCATTTCTGCGGCCGCAGTCATATTGCGCAAATGCGCCAGTGTCAGCGGCGCTTCTCGTGTCAGCAGTACCAGTGGGCGTCGTTCCTTGAGCTGAACGCCCGCCGCGCGTGTCAGCAGGTTGTCGTCCAGTCCATGCGCGATCGCACCCAATGAGCGCATGGAACAGGGCGCGACGATCATCCCGGATACCGGCACCGAACCGGACGCTATACTGGCCCCGATATCGGCGGGCGCGTGATGACGGGTTGCCGACTGCCGCAGTTCCTTCAGGGCATCCGGGCCGCATTCCTGCGCAAGCGTCAGACGGGCGGCGGGGCTGACGACCAGGTCGATTTCGATATCCGCCGATGTCAGATGTCGTGCGACCGCAAGGCTCAAAACCGCACCGGAAGCGCCTGACACACCTAAGACTACTCGGGTTTTCGTCATGTTCTCAGCTCTGGCATCAATCTGTCTATCAGGTCTTCCGCAAATGCGTGATCAACCTTGTCGGTGCGCATGACCGTCCCCCATTCCCGCTGTGTTTCACTGCCTGTTTTTGTCGTGGCGTCGATGCCCAGCTTTCCGGCCAGACCGGGTTCCGGCGAGGCGAAATCCAGATAATCCATGGGTGTCCTGTCCAGGATCATCACATCGCGGCCCGGGTCCATTCGCGTGGCAAGCGCCCAGGCGATATCGTCCCAGTTTCGGTGGTCGATATCGGCATCTACCGCAACGATCATCTTTGTATAGCTGAATTGCGGCAGCATCCCCCAAAGCGCCATCATCACACGCCGGGCCTGGCCCGGATATCGCTTGTCGATAGCGACAATGGCGATGCGATAGGAACAGGCGGCAGGCGGCAGCCAAAGGTCGTGTATTTCGGGGATCTGAGCGCGAATGGTCGGCAAGGCCAATCGATTGAACACTTCGCCAATGATCGCAGGTTCGTCAGGCGGGCGTCCGGTATAGGTTGACAGATACAGTGGTGCCTCGCGATGGGTCACGGCCGTGACATGCATCACCGGAAACGGCTCGGCGGGGTTGTAGTACCCGGTATGATCCCCGAACGGCCCTTCGGGTGCTGTCTCGCTTGGCGACACCCAGCCTTCCAGAACGATCTCGGCATCTGCCGGTACAAGCAGAGGGACGGATTTGGCCGGAACCAATCGTGGCCGGTTCTGGTTCAGGGCCCCGGCAAATGTCAGCTCAGACACCAATTCGGGCAGGGGCAGAGCCGCCGACAACAAGGTCGCGGGGTTTGCGCCCAGAACTATTGCGACCGGCGTCTTTTCGCCGTGCTGCGCCCAACTGCGATGATGGGCAGCCCCGCCGCGATGTGGCAACCAGCGCATAATCAGACGGTTCCGGTCCAGCACCTGAACGCGATAAACGCCGGCGTTGTAAGTTTGTACCGCGTCGGGTTCGCTGCCACGGGGGCGGGTGATGACCACAGGCCAGGTGATCAGGGGCCCCGCGTCCCGGGGCCAGTGTGTCTGGATCGGCAGCGCAGAAAGATCAACATCGGCTCCGCTGTGGCAAACCTGCTGAACAGCGGCGGTTTTGACCTGCTTCGGTCGTGTGGACAATGCGGCCTTCAGCATCGGCCACCGGGACAGCGCATCCCGCAACCCGCCCGGCGGCGTCGGGGCCCGAAGCGCGGCCAGAAACGCGCCCAGATCATCCAGCCCATCGGAAGAAACGCCCAGCCCGGCGGCGACGCGTTCCGAAGTTCCGAACAGGTTGACCACAACCGGCATGTTGCACTGCCCCGAGGGCACGCCCGTCGGCGTGTCGAATTGCAACACGGGCCCATTGGCCTCTAACACGGCGCGGTGGACAGCGGTCATTTGATGGCGCACGGAAACCGGTTCGGCGATGCGCCTGAACTGCCCTTTTTCTTCACACCATTTCAGAAAATGTCGAAGGCTGGGATATGGCGGCAGAGTGCGAATGGGTTTGCTCCGGCGATGGTGCCTACCCTCTAGCAGCGAAAGAGACCGGTCGAATTGACAACCGTCAAGTCCCGGGCGCCGGGGCGGCTTTAGGAAGGCCGCACCGGTTCACTTTGTTGAGACAGCAGGAGGTCTGTTTGTCCGATCCCCTAAACCAGATACCGCAATGCCCTACCGCTTTGGCCGCAGCCCTGCGGTTTGTTCCGCTTGCACCCTTGTCGCTGTCACTGACGGCGTTTTCCCGCAAAATAACCAAGAAACACCCCGATTTGCTCAACCGGCTCGGGGAATACAGCCGGGCAGCCTTTGTGCTTGATCCAACGGATCTGCCCGTTGTCCTTCTGCTCGAACCGAATGACGGCGCACCGAGTATAAGATTGAGCCGCGGGCGCGTGGACGGGGCCGCGCGAATTTCCGGCCCACTGGCGGCGCTGTTGGGGCTGGTACATGGAGCGTTTGACGGTGACGCCCTGTTCTTTTCGCGCGATCTGGTGATCGAGGGCGACACAGCCGCGGCACTGGCGCTGCGCAACGCAATTGACGACGCAGAGCTGGACCTCGCGCACGAGGCCGCAACCCTTTCCGGCCCGCTTGAACGCCAGCTGAAGCAGATCATCGCCTTTGCAGAGCGTCGGACCGGCCTGTGCCTGACCCGACCCGAGGACGCGATTCTATGGTAATGGAAATCGTTTGCCCGGCGGGAACGCCCGCGGCCCTGCGTGCAGCCGTCAGGGCCGGGGCTCACACGGTCTATTGTGGCTTCAATGACGAAACCAATGCGCGGAACTTTCCGGGGCTCAACTTTGACCGCGCTGAAATGCGGGCCGGAATTTCCTTTGCCCATGATCACGGATCGAAGGTCTTGATTGCAATCAATACCTTCCCGCAGGCAGGCAACGAAGGGATTTGGAAACAAGCGGTGGCGGATGCCGAAACCTGCGGTGCAGATGCTGTCATTCTCGCCGATCTGGGCTTGCTGGACTACGCGGCGCGACATCATCCCAAGCTGCGCAGACATCTGTCCGTGCAGGCCGCGGCGGCCAATGCTGACGTGATCAATTTCTATGCCGAAACTTTCGGTGTAAAGCGGGTGGTCTTGCCGCGCGTTTTGTCCGTTCCGGAAATTGCCGCGATCAACTCTGAAACCGACGTCGAAACCGAAGTCTTCGTGTTCGGCGGTCTTTGCGTCATGGCCGAGGGGCGATGCTCGCTGTCCTCTTATGCCACCGGGTTGTCTCCAAACATGAATGGTGTCTGCTCCCCTGCCAGCCATGTGCAGTATCAAGAAGAACAGGGCGCGTTGAACGCGCGCCTTGGCGGGTACCTGATCCACCGGGTCGAACGGGATGAGCCCGCACCGTATCCGACTTTGTGCAAAGGGTGTTTTTCCGCAGGTGAAAAAACCGGGCACCTGTTCGAGGATCCCGTCAGCTTGAACGCAGAACGGCTGATCCCGCAATTGCAAAAGGCAGGTGTGACAGCCTTGAAGATCGAAGGGCGCCAGCGGTCAAAATCTTATGTCGCACAGGTCGTTCGGAATTTTCGCGCCGCGGTCGATGCGCTGGAGTCAGGCCAGCCGATGCCCGAAGGTATGCTTGCGCGACTGTCGGAAGGGCAGGCCATGACGACCGGCGCTTACAAAAAGACGTGGAGGTGATCCGATGGAACTGACAATAGGCCCGAACCAGTTCTTCTGGCCCTCCGAAACCTGGGCTGCATTTTATGATGATCTGGCCCGATCGCCCGTCGACCGCGTCGTGCTTGGGGAACTGGTCTGTTCCAAGCGCTTGCCGTTCTACCAGGATCGTATCCCTGCGGCGATTTCCCGGCTGGTGGAGGCGGGCAAAGAGGTTGCGCTGACAAGCCTGGCCCTTGTGACCCTGAAACGCGAGCGCAAACTCACGGCTGAGCTTGCAGAAATGGGCGTCATGGTCGAGATCAACGATCTGACCGCGCTGGCACATTTGCCCGGCACCTGCACGTTTGCCGTTGGCCCGCTGGTAAATGTCTACAACGAAGGTACTTTGAAATGGTTGGCTGCTCGGGGTGCGCGCCGGGTTTGTCTTCCGCCGGAACTGCCCATCGCTTCGGTCAAAACGCTGGCGCAAGCTGCCTCGGACTTGGGCGTCGCGATCGAAATATGGGGGCATGGCAGGTTGCCGCTGGCCATTTCCGGGCGCTGTTACCACGCGCGATTGCATGGGCGCAGCAAGGACAATTGCCAGTTTGCCTGCGAAGACGATCCGGACGGGTTGGACGTTCTGACCGGTGACGGCAAGCCTTTTATGGCCATGAACGGTGTGCAGACCCTGTCAGACAGCCATGCCTGTACGGATCATCAGATCGACCTGCTGAAACAGGCTGGCATCTCGGCGTTGCGTCTGTCGCCGCAATCTGGCGGATTCCGTCAACTGTGCGAACTGTATCGAAAACGTATCGACGGTGATCTTCCCCAAGGAGAAGTGGAGTGCGCCCTGCGTGGCGCTGATCCTGATATTCGGTTGAGCGACGGATTTCTGACGGGGTCCTGCGGTGCAGAATGGTCCGGTACATCAAAGGCGGCTTCGATCTCGGTTTGACCGCCGCATCGGCACGGCGTCCGTCGCGCCGGACGCGAATGAAACAGCCTATGCTTTGAACCCTTGGGATGAGTCCGGGTTTGTCCGGGTTTCTTCCTCTTGAACCCAGGTTTCGGCCTGCAAGACCCCGGGTTGCCCGGTGCCGATAATCCCCACGACCTGCACATCGCCGGTATCGGTGGGAGCGGCCACCTGAACACGCCGGATCAATGCGAAAAGGGCGACCGCAATACCGATAGCCGCCAGAAGAAACGGAAGACCGCGCCCGCCGAACAATGAGATAGAGTTCGGCCCCAGCATGGTTCCCACCAGCAGGCCGACATTCAGCAGCAGCACCATCGTGCCACTGGCGGGAACGATCTGAGACAGCTTGAGCTGATCATTGGCATGCGCCGTCAGGATCGAATACGCGGGATACAGCCCGATTGCGATCAGAACAAAACCATAGACGATATGAGACGGCGACGTATCGATGGCCATCCAAAGACTGGACAGGGTCGTAACGACACCCAGCCCGATGACCACATAGCGTCTGTCGGTGTGATCAGACAGCCAGCCGATCGGGTATTGCACCACCGCACCGGCGATCAGCGCCGCCACCAGCGCCCCTGACGCCTGCGCCGTCGTAAAGCCGTTTTGCAACGCATAAAGCGGCAACGAGATATAAGACGCCGCGACACCGATGCTGACCAGAACGATACCGATGACTGCGATGGGCGAAACCTTGTAAAGCACGGGAACCGACATGCGTTCCGGAGCGGCATATTCCGGCGCCTTGTTGCCCGACAGAAGAAGCGGCACGATCGAAAGCGAAATCAGGATGGAAACAAGCCCGAACAGCAGGTTCCCAGTGGGGTCGGGAAAGCCTACTATGGCGGTGCCAAGCGCCGGGCCGGCAAGCTGGATAATGAAATACAGCGACAGGACCTGAGCGCGCATGTTGTTCTCGGACTTCGCGTTCAGCCAGCTTTCGGTGATGACGTAAAGCCCCGGGTAACAAAATCCGCCCAACAGACGCATCACGCTCCAGCTGATCGCGTCGCTGGTCAGCAGATGTACGATGGCCGCAATCGAAACCAGCGAGGCGAGGGCCGAAAATGCCCGAATATGCCCGACATTTTCGACCAGCCTCGGGGCAAGTGCCGTCCCTGCAAGCGCACCCAGGGGATAGCTTGCCTGCATGACGGAAATCGTGAAGTCACTAAAGCCCAGACTGGCCCCCCGGATCGTCAGCAACGTCGCCAACAGACCGTTGGCAACCATCAGCATGAACATCCCAAGGAACAGTGCCCAGTTTTCGTTTAACGCGCGTATCATAGCGAACCGCTACTGATGCGGGGCGGGCCTGTATACAACTCCTACGACATCGGGATGTCGTTTGATGGAACTTCTCCGTTGCGGGCCACAATGTCGGATTCAACCGTCCCAAGGCCCATTGCAACTGGGTTTTCGGCTGAGCTGATTGGCCTCTGTGCCCGCAGGAATTGCGGCTGAGTTACACGTCGCCTTGCATGATCCGGGCATAGATATCGGGATCCGTCACGCCTTCAGAGCCGATCGTCAAAACCCGAGACTGCGGCGTCAATCCAAGCTTCTGGAAAAGCTCGGGGTTGTTGGCCGCTTCGATCAATGCGGCCAATCCGGCAACGCCGCTCTCTCCGGCTTCGATCGCCGGATCACTACCATGCGGACGCGCCAGGCGACGGACGGTGGGCGGTATCAGCTGATCGTCGATTGTCAGAAAGTCCGAGGCTTCGCTGCGCAAAACCTCCCACGCCATCGGTGACGGCACCCCGCAGGACAAACCCGCCATGATGGTCTCTTCATCGATATCTACGGACGCGGCTTGCCCCTGCCTTGCGCTTTCGAACAAACACGCCGCCAGATGCGGTTCCACGACCACGACGCGCGGCGCGGCATCACCCCAGGCCTGACGCAATGCTGCCGCAACTGCCGCGGCAAGCCCTCCAACTCCACCTTGCAGAAAGACATGCGTCGGTGCCGCGTCCATTACATCCACGACTTCTTTGACCATGACACCATAGCCCGACATCACGTCGCGCGGCGGGTCGGTGTAGCCTGGCCAGGATGTGTCCGAAACCACGAACCAGCCGTTCTCGTCGGCTTCCCGCCGACACTGATCCACCGAGGCGTCATAGTCTCCATTGATGCGCACGACGTCGGCCCCGAGTTCGCGCATGGCCTGCGCGCGGCCTTCACTGACTTCGGCGTGAATGTAGATCCGGCACGGCGCGCCGAACCGCTTGCACCCCCACGCGAGCGACCGACCGTGGTTGCCATCGGTTGCCGAAACAAGCGTGATACTGGCAACCATGTCGGCGCAGCGGCCAGTACGGATATCTTCCAATGACACGTCCTGACCGGTCCGGCGCGATATTTCGCGTTGCAGAACACGCAAGGCGGCAAAGGCCCCCCCCAAGGCCTTGAAACTTCCAAGACCAAACCGGGGACCTTCATCCTTGTAGTGGACTTCCGCGACTCCGATCTCGGCTGCCAACGATGGCAAAGAATGCAGAGGCGTTGGCGCATACCCCTCCCATTGGGTGATTTCCCTTGCTGCGCGATCGAAATCCTGTTGTGACAAAACGGTTTCGGCAGCGGGGCCAAAGCTCGGCCTGCCTGCCTGATGGGCGATGATTTCTGTCATGGTCGTGTATCCTGTCAGGGGGTCAGCGGCAGGCGCTGCCGTACCAGCTCTGCCCAGAGTTCTGCACCCAGCGGGAGCAGTGCGTCGTTGAAATCGTAATCAGCCGAGTGCAGCGGACGGCCGTTTGATCCTTCGGTCCCGTTGCCGATAAGCAGGAAACACCCGGGCACAACGGCGGCAAATTCAGCAAAATCTTCCGAGAAAGACATGGCAGAGCGGTCTCCGTCCACCTCAAGACCCATGGCCGAAGCCGCTGCAACGACATGCGATGCGGCATCGGCATCATTGTTTGCCTCGATGAATGCGGTACGGAAATCCACACTCACCTCGACGCCATGGCTTTCGGCCACACCGCCTGCGATCTGGCGCATGGTGCGTTCGATCAGCTTGCGGTCTGCCGGTGACATGGCCCGCGCGTCACCTTTCAGAACAGTACGCCCCGGAAGGACATTGCGCTGCCCGTCGGTGGTGAACTCGGTCACCGACACCACGGCGCCGGATGAAGGTGCAAGCTTGCGTGAAACGATGGTTTGCAGGGCCAATACAAGTTCCGCCGCAGGCGTGATCGTTTCGCGCCCGACATGGGGCATCGAGGCATGACCGCCTTGACCGGAAAGCGTGATTTCAAACAGGCTTTCACTGCAACAGATGACACCGGCGCGGGTGGAAACCCGCCCGACAGGCTCACCCGGAAGATTGTGCGCGCCGTAAACCTCATCAATCGGGAAGGTCCGCAAAACGCCCTCATCGATCATCGCTTTTGCCCCAAGCCCATGCTCTTCATTGGGCTGGAACAGAAAGACAACCGTGCCGTCAAACGTCGGATCCTTGGCCAGCAATTCGGCGGCCCCAAGCAGCATCACCGTGTGGCCATCATGTCCACAGGCATGCATGACACCTTCGTTCTGCGACTTGTGCGCAAACGTATTGACCTCAGTAATCGGGAGCGCGTCGAAATCCGCGCGCAGCCCAATGGCGCGATTGCCATTGCCCGCCTTCAAGACGCCCACGACACCGACCCCTTCAAACACCTCGATGCCCAGGTTGCGCAGATGCCCGGCAATCCGGTTCTTGGTCCAGACTTCCTGAAACCCAAGCTCGGGGTTGCGATGAAACTCATGGCGCAACGCACGCAGGCGTTCTGTCAATGCTGTCACGGCAAAACTTCCCCTTCGACGTGTTGCTTCACATGTGAGAAACAAGTTTATTGCAAGTGACCTGAAAAAAGGGCTCTAGTTAGTGGCAAGCCATGCAAGTTTCTTTCACATGACGCAATTGGATGACTTTGACCGCGCGATCCTGCGGATTCTGCAACAAGACAACAGAACCACGCAGCACAAGATTGGCGAGGCCGTAAATCTGTCCGCACCCTCGGTGCAGCGCCGTATCCGCCGGATGGAGGCCGAGGGCGTGATTCGAGCCAATGTGGCCGTCGTTGACCCGGCGGCCGTAGGTCTTCAACTTACCATCTTCGTTGAACTTGAACTGGTCAGTGAAACCCCGGACGAGATCGATGCCGTCAAGAAAACCCTGCTGAATGCTCCGGAAGTCCAGCAATGCTTTTACGTGACCGGAGAGGTTGATTTCATGGTTGTCGTGGTCGTCGAAAGCATGGCGGTTTACGAAGATTTCACCCGCAGGATGTTCTTTGAAAACGGCAATATTAGAAAGTTCAGAACCTTCGTTTCCATGGATACCATCAAATCCGGCAGTGCTTTGGGGTTCTGACCGGCACATGGTGCAACGACAGGACCGTCCAGACATGTCCGCGCAAGTCTGGACCATTCGGTTGGGTTGACAGGACTGCGAAGGCAAGTCCAGTCACGGGTCTCAACGCAATTTTTCCAACGTGTTTTCAACTACATTCCATTGCGCGGAATGACATGCGCTTTCTCTTCCTCAAAGATCAGCTCCTCCCCTGACCATGCCTTCAGGCGCGAGATCAAATGAAACTCGGTGGCCGTTGCCCGTTGTTCGGAATAGGTCCATATCCTGGCCGACCAGTCCTCACGGTCGAAACCGGCGGTCTGCTCCATCGTGGCAACAGCAGAAAGCGGGTCACCCGGATGGATTGAATATCTTCGATCCGACACGTCGCTGAGCACCGTCCCAATATCGTCCAGGCGGAAATCACCCACCGGCCCGAAGACGCCCCCGTCCAGAAAAAACCTGTGTGTCACCTTGCCATTGGTCAGGTCCGTGTGGACCGAGCGTTCCATCGAGCCCGAGCGCACCTTGGTCTTTCTTGCGGCCTCACCGGACGCCGATGGTTCCGGCAGCGGGCGGGGTTCGGTTGTGTCAACGCCTGGGTTGCGGATGGGCAAGTGCAACTGAGATTGACCCGGGCGGATTGTAAGTGTCACAGGTTCGGGGGCGGGCCAGAGTACCGGCCAGTAAGCCGAAGCGATCTGCAAAACGATGCGATGACCTGACGGAACCCGATATCCTGTTCCATACATCGAGACGGTAACAGCCATCTCTTCCCCGGGTGTGATCGGCGTGGGTTCTGTATCGCTGATCCGGTGGTTGAGGTTGCAGAATCCCCTGGCAATCAGCGTCTGCGCACCGTTCGGGGCTTCGTCCACCAGCAATACAACGACAAAGCCCTGAGTCTGATCTGCTGACACCTTCAGATCGACCGATGGTTGCCCCAGGATATCAAGTGCGTCTTCAAGTGGCGCCGCTTTGAACTGCAACGCGCCGGCGGCGTCGATCCGGCAATCTGCCGCCATGTCTCCGGGAATGGCGAAAGAGCACATATCACCTGCGGCCGCCCCAAAGCTTTGCGGCGAGCAAATCGCAAGCTCTGCCGCGGAAACGGGGTCTGCCTCAAGCGTCAGATGATTCAGCCACAGGGACGTGTTGGTGATATTCGGTGACGGCCAGCTCGGCTCTTCGACCCAGCGCCCCGTGCGTTCCAGATGCGTTCCGGTCGGCGCTGCGCTGTCTTGAAGGAAAAAACGCAAGGGTGGTTCGTCCATCAACCCTGTGTCTTTTCCCTTCAGCCAGTGATCCCAGAACCGGATGACCTCGCCGACGAAATCAGCCTTGGGGCCGGGCACCCCTTCATGCGGGTAAAGATGCGCCCAGGGCCCCATCAGGATCTTGACCGGTCCGCTGAGGTGTTCGGCAATGCGGAATGGGGTATCGCGGTATAGATCCATCCAGCCGCCGAAAAAGTAGACCGGTATATCCACGTCGGCATAGTTCTCGCAGATCGAACCGCGCCGCCACATCTCGTCATGGGTCTGGTGTTCCAGCCACATGGCCGGCCAGAACGCGGCGCCTTCCAACCGCTCGCGCCACATGTCAAGCCAGCGGTCCGGGCCGACAATCTCTGGGTCTGGTGGCATGGCGTTGTACAGCTGCATGATCGAGCCCCACCAGAAATTGTCGTTGGCCAGACATCCGCCGTAAAAGTGGATGTCCTCGCGCCACCGGTTGTCTGTGCCCATCACCGGTGCGATCGCCTTCAACGCCGCAGGGCGCGTCGCCGCCACTTGGAACGCGTTATATGCGCCCCAGCTTTTGCCGAACATTCCGACATTTCCATCGCACCAGTCCTGATCGGCGATCCACTGGATGAGGTCGTGACCGTCCTGAATCTCCTGATGCGAATACTCATCTTTGGAAACACCATCACTGTCGCCATAGCCTCGGATATCAACGCGGATCGACGCGTAACCGGCGGCGGCAAACTGCGGATGCATGCTTTCATCCCGCATGCGTGTCCTGTCCCGGCGGCGATAGGGGATGTATTCTACGATACAGGGCACAGGGGCGTTGTTCGCGCTTTCCGGCAGCCACAGGCGCGCCGCAAGTTTCGTGCCGTCAGGCAGCGGTATCCAAACAGTCTCGATGACCTCAATATTGCTCATGTCCGGTCCTTTTCGTTCGGGCGCATAAGGGGTTTCATGCCGTGCGGGCAATCGGCTGTACGTGTTCAACGCATTCTCAGATGGCGTCACCACCAAAGGCCTAGGCGCAGCGCGTCATAGACTGCCGCGTGTATGTTGCGCGAAGAAACGGCGTCTCCGATCCGGTAAAGATCAAAACCGGCATTCGGGTTCACCTGCGGAAACACGTCACCCGAATTGGCGACAAGAGCGTCGTGATCCACACGGCCACGATTTCGCGAAAGCGGCTTGAGTTGGAAATAGAGATCATCCAGAGGCAAGGTGCCCTGATTGACAATGACCTGATCATACACGCGCTTTTCAACAAGTTTCGAGTAATCCGTTCCAATCGCCGCTTCCAGTTGATTGCCTGAGCGAACCAGCGATTTCAGCGTTCGGGTAACGGTGAACACCGCCCCCGTTTTTTGCAGCGCACGCATATATGGCACCAGATTCATGCCCATGATCTCGGGCGCAAAGCTGCGGTCGCGGGTCATGATCTCAACCCGCGCACCGGACCCGGCGATGACCTCGGCCGCCATCAGGGCCGGGTGGTCGCCCGCATCATCGTAGATCAGGACATTTTCGCCCGGTTGCACGTCTGCCGACAGGATGTCCCAGGCCGAAACCGCCAGATCGTTGCCGGTTTCCAATATTGTCGTCTCGGGCAAGCCTCCGGTTGCAATCACGACCATATCCGGGGCAAAGGTTGTTACGTTCTCCGCCTCTGCAAACGTGTTGAACTGAAACCTGACGTCGCGCGCAGCACATTGCGCCATGCGCCAGTCGATGATCCCGATCATCTCGGCCCGGCGTCGGGATTGCGCGGCCAGACGCACCTGACCTCCGGGTTCAGGGGCCGCTTCCAGAACGGTAACGTCATGCCCGCGCTCTGCCGCGACCCGCGCGGCTTCAAGCCCTCCGGGCCCTGCGCCGACGACGACCGCCCGGCGGCGGGATTTGGCTGCGGGGATCACATGCGGCATCGACAATTCGCGCCCGGTAGCGGGGTTGTGAATGCAAAGGGCTTCACCCGCCTGATAAATTCGGTCCAGGCAGTAGGTTGCACCGACGCAGGGGCGGATTTCATCCTCCTGACCGGCCCGGATCTTGGACACGATCATCGGGTCGGCCATATGCGCGCGGGTCATGCCGACCATATCCAACAACCCCGAGGCCACGGCATGTCGTGCGGTTGCCACATCGGGAATGCGCGATGCATGAAAGGTCGGCATCCCGATTTCGGCTCGTACGCGCCCGGCAAAATCCAGATGAGGCGCACTTTTCATGCCCTGTACCGGGATCACATCCGTCATGGCCGGATCCGTATGAATGCGCCCGCGGATGACGTTCAGGAAATCGACCTGAC
The DNA here is from genome assembly GCF_013110575.1 of Ruegeria sp. HKCCD7559. NCBI lineage: Bacteria > Pseudomonadati > Pseudomonadota > Alphaproteobacteria > Rhodobacterales > Roseobacteraceae > Ruegeria > Ruegeria sp. HKCCD7559. Next base: position 8,436 of record NZ_WVQU01000006.1, on the reverse strand, counting down.
CGCTGTCGCGCAGCCTTCGGGCGATTTCCAGCCCGTCTTCTTCGGTGATGCCGCCTTTTTCGACTTCATCCGCGGTATAGCGGACGCCAACGATAAAATCCTGCCCGACACGGTTGCGGATTGCATCCAGAACCATGAAGCCGAACCGCAACCGATTGTCGAAACTGCCGCCATAGGGCGCGTCCATCGTATTGGTGAGTGGTGACCAGAACTGATCGATCAGGTGGCCATAGGCTTGCAATTCGATTCCGTCGAGACCCGCGGCCTTCATACGCTCGGCTGCATCGGCGTAGTCGCTTACGATCCGTTCGACATCATGGTCTTCCATCTTCTTGGCAAAGGCCCGGTGGGCCGGTTCACGATAATGCGAAGAAGAGACCGACGGCAGCCAATCGCCCTTGTTCCAACCCGTGCGCCGCCCCAGATGGGTCAACTGGATCATGACCGCGCAACCATGAGCATGGCAGGCATCCGTCAATTCAGCCATCCAGCGCACCACCTCGTCCTTGTAGGCAAGGATGTTGTTGAACACCGGTGGGCTGTCGCGACTGACGGTGGCGGAACCCGCCGTCATGGTCATCGCGACCCCAGCTTTCGCGCGCATCTCATGATAGGCGCGGTAACGCTCTTTCGGCATACCGTCTTCGGGGTAGGCGGGTTCATGACTGGTCGTCATGATCCTGTTCTTCAGCGTCAGATGCTTCAGCTGATAGGGTTGCAGCAGCACATCGCGGGTCATGACCACCCGTCCTTTGTTGGAACCATTGACGTCAGTCGACCAACTTCGCTGTCCTGCATCGGACATGCAAAAAGCAGTGTTTCGGCAGTGCCGGGTGGCATATGGCGCTCCGATATTGGGGCGAGCGGAGAAGCTCTTGACCGATTGAAAGCAGACTGGGAAACCTCCGTCAAACGCCTTGTGAACCAAAGTCGCGATGTTTCTCCGAATGCGTTGGCCGAGGCGCGCAAGACAGGACAGAAAAGGTATCCGCGAAAACGACCTGTCCGCAAGGCGCTGGCAACCGCTTATCCCGTCGCCGCGCACCGGACATAAGCGTGCTGTTAGGCTGAAAACTCCCGCGCGGCAGGCTGGCAGTTTTTCGATGATTGAAGGTCTGGGCTGGCGGTTGGCGTCGTTTCGCTCTATCGCCCAACTGGAACATACCTTTCGTGACAGGAGACAGCAGTCGTGACCATCACTCGGATCGAGACCGGCAAGCGCATGAGCCGCATCGTCAAACATAACGGAACCGCCTATCTGTGCGGTCAGGTTTCCGATGCCGCAACCGTTGCCGATCAAACCCGTGACATCCTTGCCAAGATCGAGGACCTTCTGGCCAAGGCTGGCAGCGACAAGACGCGTATCCTGCAATGCGTGATCTGGCTGTCGGACATGGCCGACTTTGCCGAAATGAACGCGGTCTGGGATGCCTGGGTGCCAGAGGGCCACGCCCCGGCCCGCGCCTGCGGCGAGGCGAAACTGGCCCGTGATGTTCTGAAGGTCGAGATGATCGTTACCGCAGCCTGCGATTGATCCGCCCGGCCTTGCGCCGTGTGCTGATTTCAGGCGTGGGCGGGTTTGGGTCTGGGAAACAAGACGTCCTGCCCGCGTTCCTACTGTACCTGAGAATGTACCTTTACCAGAGTTTCCAGAAACAGCTTGGCCACGCGTGTTGGCGCAGGTTGTTTTCTGGCCACGGCCGCGAAACGGGTTCTGTATTTGATCTCTTTGGGCAGAACCTTTTTCATAAGCCCATGTTCGACAAATTCCTGCGCCAGATGATCGGGAAGAAACCCAAGGTAGCGACCTGAAAGTATCAGAATGACAAGGGCTTGTTCGTTCTGCACTTTGGCCGCACGTCGAAACCCCAGTTGTTGACCAACGATGAGGTTCGGAGAGTTCACGTGCAGGCCGGCGTAGTTGAACTTGCGAAGAACACTCAGTTTCAACTCTGGATCCGAGCGGTCAAACAGGGGGTGTTCCTGCCCACAGTACAAATACATGTTTTCCCCGTAGAGCGGCGTGTATTCCAGGCTTGCCGATGGTCTGTGCAAAGCGATGATACCGACATCCAGTTGCCCGCTGATGACCATTGTTTCGATCACGTTGGGGGGTTCCAGCGACAGTTCGATGTGAACCGCCGGTGCGGCCTCATTGAACTTGTGAATGGTGCGGGCAAGTTGGGCTTCCGGGTTGGTCGTACATTGATCGAACAGAGCCACGCGAATGCTGCCGGCCAGTTGTTGTTTGACTTCGTTGACCTCGGTTCTGAACTGCGCCACGGAAATAAGCAGGTCTTCTGCCGCGGCCAGCACCTTTTCGCCGTCTTCCGTCAGTGAAAACCCTGACGGCCCCCGGTTGCACAGCTTTAGGCCAAGCCTCAGTTCCAGGTCAGACAAGTGTTTCGAGATCGTCGATTTGCCGATGTTCAGCTCGATCTCGGCGGCCGTGATGCCACCACTTTCCGCGACGGTTTTGAACACGCGCAGCAGACGGATGTCCGTGTCGCCGATCCGGGTATCAAGTTTGTTCCGTCTCATATCGTATGTTTGAAATTTATGAAACCTTTCGCGCAAATATTAACAACGACGAAACCAAGTTGGCAAGTTAGCTTCGTGTCGCCGAGGTAGAATCGGACTGGCCACCTTCTCCCCAGGTCAGCGCGCACCTCGAAACACGACATATGGGAGGAAATCCATGTCATTTATTAAAAAGCTTGGCACTTTCAGCGCAGCCGTCTCCGTTGCCGCACTGATGGTTGCAGGCACGGCCGAGGCGAAGAACTTCAAGATCGCTGTCGGCGACAGCGCGGGCAGCGCACAAGAGGCGCTGGGGCTCGCGTTCGTAAAAGCGCTCGAAGAAAAATCAGGTGGTGAGCACACCGCGACACTGTTTCTCAACGGTCAGCTCGGTTCCGAGCAGGACACGGTGAACGAGGCGGCGATTGGCACGCTGGATATGTCGCTGCTGGCGATCAACAACATCACGCCGTTCTCGCCTTCGGTCGGTGTTTTCACACTGCCTTACGTGATCCTCAGCCTGGAAGATGCCGAAAAACTGACCCAGGGTCCCATCGGTCAGGAACTGGTCGAAAACACCATCCGTGATGCCGGTGTGCGCATCATCGGCTGGACCTATACCGGTTTCCGCCGTCTGACGAACTCGAAGAAGCCGGTCAAATCGGTTGCGGATTTGCAGGACCTGATCATTCGCGTTCCCAAAAACGAAATCATGATCGAAACCTACAAGGCATGGGGCATCAACCCGACCCCGATGGCCTGGTCGGAAACCTTCACCGGCCTGCAGACCAAAGTGGTTGACGGTCAGGACAACCCTTACCTGACGATCAATGCGATGAAGTTCTACGAGGTTCAGAACCACGTCACCAACCTGCGTTACATCTTCTCGATCGAACCGCTGATCATCTCGGAAGCCGTGTTCCAGGACCTGTCCGAAGAGGAACAGCAGATGATCCTGGAAGCAGGGCAGGAAGCCACTCAGGTCTCGGCCCAGTTCCTGCGGGACTCGGAAGCAGCCATCAAGGAAGAGCTGACGGCCAAGGGGATGGAAATCATCGACCCCGAGAACGACGAAGCCGAGTTCATTCAACTGGCGACCGAAGCTGTATGGCCGCAATTCTACGAGTCCATTGGTGGTGTCGAGAAACTGAATGCAGTTCTTGAAGCCATCGGCCGCGAGCCGGTCCAGCAATAATCGTCGCACGGCGATACCGGGAAGAGCGCTGCGGCGCTCTTCTCACTTCAGGGAGGAGTGAAACCACATGTTCTGGAAATTTCTGGACAACATAGAAAGTGTCATCTGCCGGATCCTCTTATCCGGCTTCGTCTGCCTTTTGTTCGTGCAGATCATCGCGCGCGAGGTCTTCGGCTTTTCGGTCAGCTGGATCGAGGAACTCTCGGTCTACATGTTCGTCTGGTTCGTCTATTTCGGCGCAAGTTACGCCGCTCTGAAAGGTGCGCATAACCGCGTGACATTCCAGTTCAAGTTCCTGCCCGATGGGTCGATCAAATACATCGAAGCCTTCGCCGATCTCTTCTGGCTCTTCTTCAATGTCTACTTCCTGTATCTGGCGACGGATTTTGTCTTCAACAAGATGAACAAGTTCTGGAAATCCCAGACCCTGGGTATCGAGATGAAGTACGTCTACATGGTGCTGCCCATCGCGTTTGCGCTGATGACCGTCCGCATCATTCAGGTGAATTACCGCCGCCTTATCAAGGGCGAGGATATTCACGATCCCGATCAGATCGACCTCGACGAAATCAAAGCTGCGACTGAAGCAGCAAAGAAATCCTAAGGGCAGGGGGATAAACCATGGAATCCGAAATCGTCACAATCCTGTTTGGGTCTTTCCTGTTTCTGCTGCTCATTGGCGCGCCGATCACTGTGGCGCTGGGTGTGGCATCGCTGGTCTCATTCCTTTACCTGGACGAGAACCCGATCAAATTCGTGCAGATCGCCTTTACCTCGGTGGGTGCTTTCCCCCTGATGGCGTTGCCTGCCTTCATACTTGCCGGGGCCCTGATGGAGGCCGCCGGTATCTCAAAACGCCTGATCAATGTTGCTGAAAGTCTGGCTGGTCCATTCACCGGCGGTATTTCGGCTGCAACGGTTATGGCCTGTCTGTTCTTTGGCGCCATTTCGGGCTCGGGCCCGGCAACAACCGCGGCCGTTGGGATGCTGATGATCCCTGCGATGATCGACCGCGGCTATGAGCGCGGCTATGCCTCGGCGATCACTGCGTCCTCTGGCGGCCTCGGGATTATCATTCCTCCCTCCATCCCGATGGTGATCTTCGGCATTGCCGCGCTCGGCATGGCGCCGCCGCCGGAAGCCGTGGAAAAGTTCGGAACCTTTCAGTCGGTTTCGATCTCGAAACTGTTCATTGCCGGATTCGTCCCGGCCTTCCTAATCGCCACCAGCCTGCTGATCCTGAACTTCTTCATGTCGAAAAAGCGCGGCTACAAGGGCGTTTCCGAAGGTTGGTCGATCCGTCACGTGGGCTGCGAAATGTATCGCGGTTTCTGGTCGCTGATGGCGCCGCTGGTGATCCTGGGCGGTATCTATACCGGCTTCTTCACTCCGACCGAGGCGGCAATCGTGGCGATTTTCTACACCCTGTTCGTGGGCGTGGTTATCTACCGCGAACTGACCTGGCAGTCGCTGTTCCAGTCGCTCGAGGCCACCACCTGGCTCACGGGCCGTGTTCTGCTGATCCTGTTCACCGCGACCGTGTTTGGCCGACTGCTGGTGGAAAACCAGATCCCGGCGATCATCGCGGATTCGATGCTCAGCTTCACGGACAACCTCTATGTCATCTGGACGCTGATCATCTTTTTCCTGCTGTTCGTCGGCATGTTCATGGAGACGCTGGCCACCATCCTGATCCTGGTTCCGGTGATGCTGCCGGTGGCTTATTCGGTGGGTATCGATCCGATCCACTTTGGCGTGGTGATGGTCTGCACGCTGGGTATCGGTTTCCAGACTCCACCACTGGGCGAAAACCTGTTCATCGCCTCGGGTATCTCGAACATCACGATCGAACAGATCTCATTGCGTGCGCTGCCTTTTGCGGCCGCCAACACGATTGCAATCTTCATCATCGCCTTCTTCCCTGAACTGTCGCTGTGGCTCCCACGGCTGTTTGGCTACTGATCTGAAAGGATGACGACATGAAACAGATGGTCACAAACATCCTCTTTGCCACTGACCTGTCCGAAAACTCGGGTCACGCCATGCGCCATGCCGCCAGCATCGCGCAGGCTACGGGGGCCGAAATTCACGTGCTGCATGTGAATGAGCCACTGTCGGACGATGCCAAGATCACGATGGAGATATTCATCCTGAATGAAGAAACCCGCAAGACCGCGATCGAGCGTCGTCACGAGATGGTGCGCAAGGTTCTGGCCGAACGGCAAGCCAAATTCTGGGCGCAGTTCGACGGCGACGATGGAAAAATTCGCGATCAGATCACCTCGGTCGAAGTCACCGATGGCCACCCGGCCGAAGTGATCCTGCGCCGCTCGGTCGAACTGGGCTGTGATCTGATCGTGCTGGGTGCGCATGATCACGGCTTTTCGCATACGTTTCTGGGCACCGTCGCAAAACGCGTTTTGCGGCGCTCCAAGATACCGACACTGATCGTTCCGAACCCGGACGAAACGTAACAACCCCACTGACAAGGAAGTACAAAATGAGCAAAACTCTGACCGCGCAGGACCTGGCGGACACGTTTGACGCGTTCAACCGCCATGACATCGACGGCGTAATGACCCACTTCGCCGACGACTGCGTGTTCTACACCGTGGCTGGTGACGAGAAATACGGCAACAAGGTTGAAGGTGCCGAAGCCATAGCCGCCGCGTTTTCAGGCGTCTGGGCAGGCATGAAAGACGCCCATTGGGACCATCACAGCCATTTTGTCCACGGTGATCGTGCCGTGTCCGAGTGGACCTTCTCAGGAACCGACGCAAACGGTATGCGGATCGAAGCTGAAGGTGCGGATCTGTTCACCGTTCGTGACGGTAAAATCGTCGTAAAACAGGCGCTTCGAAAGACGCGTCCAATGTTCAAAGCCTGATCCGCCGCCCTGCGCGCAGCCTCGGAGAAAAACAAGAATGGTGGATAACAGCATCCCGCGTCACTGGCCCAAGGCCAGCTATGACCCGAAATATGACCCGATCATAGATGCGGGTCCGGGTCACAATCGCGACCACGCGCCCACATATTGGATTGGAACGGCCGGAACACCTCCGGCCGATGATGGACCTGTGTCCAGCGATATGGATGCGGATGTGGTGGTGATCGGGTCGGGGTATACCGGCCTGTCCACCGCCATTCATCTTGCCAAGGAACACGGCATTCAAGCCGTTGTTTTAGAAGCAAATACAGTCTCTTGGGGCTGCTCCACCCGCAATGGCGGGCAGGCCCAGATCTCATCCGGACGGCTGAAACGGTCGCAATGGATTCAGCGCTGGGGCACGGACGTGGCCAAGCGCATGCATGCCGAGGTCACAGAAGCGTTTCAGCTGTTCAACAATCTGATTGCGTCGGACGATATCGATTGCGACCCGCAGCCAGGCGGCCACTACTACATCGCGCATCGCGACAAGGTCATGCCCTCCCTCAAGAAAGAAAGCAAGCTGCTCAACGACGTGTTCGGCTATGGTTCGCGGATTCTCTCTCGGGAAGAACTTCACGAAAAGCACGTGCGCGATATGGAGGCCGCAGGTGCCATGTGGGAACCTGACGGGACCTGCATCCATGCGGGTAAACTGGCCTTCGGCTACGTCAACATGGCGCGCCGTCTGGGGGTGAAAATTCACACCGGCAGCCCGGTCATGGGATGGCAGACGAAGAACGGCGTGCATCACCTGCGCACACCGGGCGGCATCGTCCGCGCCAAAACGGTGGCCTTGGCAACCGCGGGCTATACTCCGCCGGGTCTGAACACGCGCACAAAGCACCGCCTGATGCCCATCCTGTCCAACTCGATGGTGACACGGCCGCTTACCCAGGCCGAACTGGATGAGTGTGGCATTCAGACCAAATCCCCCCTGACCGACACGCGTACGCTGCGCCACTATTACCGCCTGCTGCCGGACAATCGGATGCAGATCGGCAGCCGCAGCGCGGTGACAGGGCGTGATGCCGAGAACGAAAAACATCTGGAGCTACTGAAAAAGGGTCTCGCCCGAAAGTTCCCGGCGCTGACGGATATCAACCTCGACTACTCGTGGTGGGGCTGGGTCGATGTCAGCCATGATATGATGCCGCGTATCTTCCAGCCGGACCCGCAGCAGCGCGTGTTCTACGCGATGGGATACGGTGGCAACGGCGTGATGTACTCGGCTCAGGCCGGGCGTCGTATGGCACAGCTGATCGCGGGTAAGAAAGACAAGGCGTTTGAACTACCGATCTTCACGTCCCCGCTGCCCAGCCACGGCATTCTGACGCCTTTCCGCCGACTGGGACAGCGCATGGCGTATGTCGGCTACTACCTCAAAGACGAAATACTGTAACTCACAGGGGCTTCGGCGCCCTGAAAGGATAAGGAAACACTCACATGAAAATGACGACGGAAGAGGCCTTTGTTAAGGTTTTGCAGATGCACGGGATTGAGCATGCGTTCGGGATCATTGGATCTGCGATGATGCCGATCTCGGACTTGTTCCCGAAGGCCGGGATCATGTTCTGGGACTGTGCGCATGAAGGCAGCGCGGGGATGATGGCGGATGGCTACACCCGTGCGACCGGCAAGATGTCGATGATGATCGCGCAGAACGGCCCCGGCATCACCAATTTCGTGACCGCCGTGAAAACCGCCTACTGGAACCACACGCCGCTGCTGCTGGTCACTCCGCAGGCGGCGAACAAGACCATCGGTCAGGGCGGTTTCCAGGAAGTTGAGCAGA
>NZ_WVQU01000005.1:0-287508 GCF_013110575.1 Ruegeria sp. HKCCD7559 | reverse complement strand
CACACCGTCGAACCAAAGAAGGCCGCTCCACACCGGGGCGGCCTTTTTTTGTTTTGTGTGAAGACCTTGGCTATTTACAAATATTAACCAATTCTTCCAGCGCTTCTAACAGAGGTGAATTGTTATCTGCTGAATTGTAGTGTTCGGCGTGTGAGCTACCCAAATCACTCGTGCAATGCGTTTCATTGCATTCGATGGCTGTCTCCCGAATGAGCTGGCCAGCAGGCTGAAGAGCTTCATCGTTGTTGTAGGTTTCCATGAACGCAATCGAGTAGTTTTCTGCATTGTCACCCCCACCACTAAATACAACGTAATGGTCATCCGCTCTCAGGATGCGGAGGTCTACAATCGGAGTTTTCAAATAGGTTCCCTGATGCAAGATACCGTTTTGATCTGAAGTTTCCGTGCCGATCAAAAATATACATTTCTGTGGAAAGGAGATCTGCTGGGTTTTCTTTCGTCCGGCTGCCTGCGGCTGTGATGTCAAAGACATCTTGGCGATTTTGTGAGTCAGGCTCTCATAGTCGGCTTCGCCAGCTAAAACCGCACGACAAGCTACGATGATTAGAATGGAGGCACCTAATAGGTGTTTCATATTGTTTCCTTCGAATGACGCTAGTCGACGGTTGGTATAATCCATATGGAGAAATCCCAATACCGAAAGCAACTTTAACGCGCGATGATTCCGTTTGCAGAGCATGGATTCCCCCTTGCCAAACCCCGCCAACCCCACTTTACGCGCGTTCTCAACAAGAACGTCACGGCGGGGTGATCCCAGCTTTTGAGGCGTGACGTGGATTGGCGATGCGCGTCTGTCCTCCTCCCTACTGCGACGTCAAGGAAACGGGCAGAGCGTCTCATGTGGGCGCGGTCCGCACGGACTGAAGCCCTTACTTGACAAGGGCTGTGATCCATACCGGCGGCTGACGGTCTTGCCGTCAGCCGCTGGTGATTGCAAATCAGGACAGTGCTGATTCAGCCGCCGCCCGGACAGCGCGGATGTTGTTTCCGTAGACCTGTGGGGTTGAAACCGAACCGCCTTTGAATACAGCCGAACCGGCCACCAGCACATCCGCACCCGCCGCTGCCACCAGCGGGGCGGTATTCGGGTCGACGCCACCGTCAATCTCGATATGCACCGGACGATCACCGATCATCTGACGCAGTTTTTTGACCTTGCCAGTCATGTCGATGAATTTCTGGCCCCCAAAGCCGGGGTTCACGGTCATCACGCAAACCAGATCCGTGAGGTCCAGCAGATGCTCGACCGCTTCGGCAGGGGTGCCGGGGTTCAGGGCAACGCCGGCTTTCATTCCGGCGCCGCGAATGGCCTGCAAGGTGCGATGGGTATGTGGGCCAGCCTCGATATGTGCGGTCAGAATGTCCGCTCCGGCATCGGCATAGGCCTGGATGTAGGGATCGACCGGCGTGATCATCAGGTGAACGTCCATCACCGTTTTCACATGCGGGCGAAAGGCTTTCACGGCCGGAGGGCCAAAGGTCAGGTTTGGAACGAAATGGCCATCCATCACGTCAACATGAACCCAGTCGGCGCCCTGCGCTTCGATGGCCTGAATTTCCTGCCCAAAATTGGCGAAATCGGCGGACAGGATAGACGGCGCGATCTTGATGGTGCGGTCAAAGCTCATGGTGGCCTCGTATCAGCTGAAGAGTCGCGGATGCGTATACCCCTGAGCCGGTGGGATGGATAGCCCCCGCAAACGCTGTGCCGCCACAAAACTCTTACCGCGTAGCATCTGACCCAATGGGTTGAGGCCTCGGCCCGGAGGTCGGATGCGGCTGAGAATCCTAGTTCGCTGATGCCTCGTTCAGGGTCAGCGTTACACGCTCACCCGCGAAAACCGTGCGGCCGTACTCGATTGGCCGTCCATCCGGGTCGGCATTGACGCCGACCGAAAAGAGAACAGGAGCACCTTCAGACAATTGAAGTTGCAGCGCCTGCGTTGCGGTTGCCCCGCGCGCGGTCAGGCGAGTCGAGACGCGGACGTAATCCTTGACGCCGCAGGCTTGCAGCGCTTTGGTGACGGATTGGGTTTCGGTCAATGTCTGCAAGATATCCGGAAACCGTTCCGCGGGGAAAACGCTTTGAAACAGGGCTATTGGCTGCCCGTCCGCCAGGGATAATCCGTCATAGACGTGCACTGGATCACCCTTGTTAAGGCCCAGAGCTTCGGCTTCGGCTTCATCGGCGACGCGCGTAGTCAAAGCTAGGATTTTCTTACCCGGTATCTTGCCGCTGGCCGAGATGTTCTTGTGATAGCGCACCCTTTTGCCGATCGGATAATCCGTTGGCCGTGCCGCAACAAAAACGCCCGCACCGCGCCGAGCGTGCACCAGCCCCTGATCAGACATGTCAGCCAAAGCGCGCCGTACCGTGTGGCGGTTGACGCCATAGGTGGCGGCCAGCTGAGTTTCGGTCGGCAGGCGATCTCCGGTTTGATAGCGCCCCTCGGCGATGTCCGAGGTCAGGCGCAGGGCAATACTTTTCCAGATCGGCGTTTTGCTCATTCCACCAAACCTTCAAACGGTCGCAGATTGCGTTTTGACAACCTGTCGGTTAACATTTGTCTAGTTGTATAGTTCATGTAGACAACCTATCCAAGAGGCTTTGATGGCAAACCAGACGGAAATCGGGATCAAGGCACGGAAGGAATGGATGGGTCTGCTGGCGCGCGCGCCGGACACTGCCCTAGTGGCGCTGTGGGACGGCATTCAGGACTGCCCGAGTTTCGAATGGCTGCGCAGGCCCGAAGTGGGTGGTGTCATGGTGCGTGGCCGCATAGGAGGAACCGGCGCTTTGTTCAACCTGGGTGAAATGACCGTTACGCGCTGCTCGGTCGTGTTGCAGGATGGTACGGTCGGTCACGGATATGTTCAGGGCAGGTCGAAATCCAAAGCAGAAGCGGCAGCATTGATTGATGCGATGATGCAGACGGCCGCTGCTGGTGATTTGCAGGAACGGCTGCTTGATCCGCTGAGGCTGCAAATGCAGTCGATCAAGACAGCGCGCGCCGCAAAGGCAGCGGCCACCAAGGTCGAGTTTTTCACGCTGGCTCGGGGGGAAGACTGATGCCTGTTCAAATGCGGTACTCGGGGGGCTTTCAAGACGCACCTGTCGACGCGGCACATGCATTCCGCGCGGCCATGACCGCCATGGCGCGCCCGGGTGAACTCCGCACCCTGACTGGCTGCGCACCACCTGCGCCCTTGTCCGTTGCGGCTGGCACGCTGCTCCTGACGCTTTGCGACGCCGAGACAAACGTTCATCTGGCGGGTGAAGCCGACACCGATGTGGTGCGCGAATGGCTGACCTTTCACACGGGTGCACCGATAGTGGCGGCGGAAGAGGCTGATTTTGCCCTTGGTACGTGGGATGCACTGGCGCCGCTCAACACCTATCGTATCGGGACGCCGGAATACCCGGACCGGTCCGCGACACTTGTTGTGGAATGCAGGCGGCTGGAGCAGAACGGAGCGGTTCTGAGCGGCCCCGGCATCCGGCACACGGCGCGGCTTTCTCTGCCGGATGTTCCGGCTCTTCAGAACAATGCGCTGCTTTACCCTTTGGGGTGTGATTTTTTCTTCACCTGCGGTGAGGCGGTCGCGGCCCTGCCGCGTAGCACGCAAATCAGGTCCAGGGGGTAAGCCATGTATGTCGCTGTCAAAGGGGGCGAAAAAGCCATCGAAAACGCCCATGCGTGGCTTGCCGAAGAACGCCGCGGTGCGACAGATGTCGCGGAACTGAGCTTCGCGCAGATCCGTGAACAGTTGGGCCTTGCGGTGAACCGGGTCATGGCTGAGGGGTCGTTATACGATCCCGACCTTGCTGCGCTGGCAATCAAACAGGCGCGCGGCGATCTGATCGAGGCGATTTTCCTCGTCCGCGCTTACCGCACGACCCTGCCTCGTTTCGGCTATTCCAACCCCGTCAAAACCGGCGACATGGCCTGTGATCGCCGGATCTCGGCCACGTTCAAAGATGCCCCCGGTGGTCAGGTTCTGGGGCCAACCTTCGACTACACCCACCGATTGCTGGACTTCAAGCTGGCGGCCGAGAGCGAAGTTCCAAAGGCGCCTGAAGGCCCTGTGCGGCTGGAATCAACGCCACATGTTACCGCATTCCTGAAGGATGAGGGTATCATTCAGGATGAACCGGCCCGCGATGACGTTCCGGGCGATCTGACCCGTGAACCGATGGAGTTCCCGTCCACCCGCCCGGTGCGCCTTCAGTCGCTGACCCGTGGGGACGAGGGATTTGTGCTGGGCATGGCTTATTCGACCCAGCGCGGTTACGCCCGCAACCACGCCTTTGTCGGAGAATTGCGTATCGGCAAGGTCGTGGTTGAGCTGGACATCCCCGAGCTGGGCTTTGCCATCGATATCGGCGAGGTCGAGCTGACCGAATGTGAGACGGTGAACCAGTTCACCGGTTCGAAAACGGAACCGCCACAGTTCACGCGGGGCTATGGGCTGGTCTTTGGCCAGTCTGAACGAAAGTCCATCGCGATGGCGCTGGTCGATCGGGCCTTGCGGTGGGAAGAGTTGGGTGAAGACAACGTGGGCGCGCCCGCGCAGGATGAAGAATTTGTTCTGAGCCATGCGGACAACATTCAGGCTACCGGCTTTCTCGAACATATCAAGCTGCCGCATTATGTCGATTTCCAGTCCGAGATGGAACTGGTCCGCAAACTGCGCCGAAAGGCCCAAGAGCGCATGTCAGAGGAGGCCATGGAATGAAAGCCGTCGTTTTTGATATCGGAAACGTTCTGGTCAAGTGGGATCCGCATCTGGCATGGCTGGAGGAGATGGGTAGCCGCGAGGCGGTGGCAGAGTTCCTGACGCGCATCAATTTCCCCGAACGCAATCTGCGGGCCGATGGAGGAGAGATGTTCGCCGATCTGGCCGCTGAACTGGAAAATGCGGAAGATCGGCAGCGCCTCAGTGTTTACGTTGAACGTTATGCCAGAACCGTTCCGCAAAAGATCGAGGGAAGCTGGCGCCTGCTTTACCGCCTGAAAGAGAAAGGCACTCCGGTTCACGCGATCACCAATTGGTCAGCGGAAACCTGGCCTGTCGGCGTGGGGGCACATCCCGAATTGGGCGAAGTGTTTGGTGTCACCGTCGTGTCGGGGCAGGAGAAGCTTTTGAAGCCTCAGCCAGAGATTTTCCATCTGTTGTGCAAGCGGGCCGGGATTTCACCCGAGAACTGCATTTTCATCGATGACGGGCTGCACAATGTCGAAGGCGCGCGTGCGGTGGGCATGGATGGGATCCACTTCACCGCGCCGCACGCGCTTGAACGCGCTCTTGCAGAAAGAGGCTGCTTATGAGCGCGTACAACTTCGCCTATCTGGACGAACAAACCAAGCGGATGATCCGGCGGGCGATCCTCAAGGGTCTGACCATACCGGGGTATCAGGTGCCGTTTGCCAGCCGCGAGATGCCGATGCCCTATGGCTGGGGTACCGGGGGCGTACAGGTTTCAGCCGCGACGTTGACGCCCGAGGATACGTTCAAGGTGATCGATCAGGGCGCAGACGACACGACCAACGCCGTATCCATCCGCAAGTTCTTTGAAAACACCGCAGGCGTCGCCACCACGGAAAAGACGGAACAGGCCACAATCATTCAGACCCGCCACCGGATCCCCGAAGCAAAACTGCGCGAAGACCAGATCATCGTTTATCAGGTGCCGATTCCGGAACCTCTGCGCTTTTTGGAACCGCGCGAGACTGAGACGCGCAAGATGCACAGTCTTGAGGAATACGGGCTGATGCATGTGAAACTGTACGAGGATATCAGCCAGCACGGGGCGATTTCGACCGCTTATGCCTATCCGGTGAACGTGGCTGGACGCTATGTCATGGACCCGTCCCCGATTCCGAAATTCGACAATCCAAAGCTTGAGATGGACGCGATCCAGCTGTTTGGAGCCGGGCGCGAGCAGCGTATTTATGCGGTGCCTCCGCATACCAAAGTCGTGAGCCTCGATTTCGAGGATTATCCGTTCGAGGCCACCAAGGCCGATCATCCCTGCGATCTGTGCGGGGCCGAAGACAGCTATCTGGACGAGGTTATCATGGATGACGCGGGCAACCGGATGTTTGTCTGTTCTGACACGGATTACTGCCGGTCACGGCGTGAGGCGGGGCATGCAGGCCAATTGGCCGGAAAGAACGCGCAATGACCCCTCTGTTGCAAGTCAAAGGCATTGAAAAAAGCTATGGCCGCCGGATCGGATGCGCGGATGTGAATTTTGATCTCTTCCCCGGAGAAGTAATGGGAATCGTTGGTGAAAGTGGGTCGGGCAAGTCGACCTTGCTCAACTGTATGGCCGGCCTTCTGAAGCCGGATGCCGGGCAGGTGATCTTTGATACCCGTGCAGACGGCCCGGTCGATACGGTCACAATGTCCGAGCCAGAGCGCCGGATGCTGAGCCGCACCGATTGGGCCTTTGTCCATCAACATGCGCGCGACGGGTTGCGGATGTCTGTCAGCGCCGGAGGCAACATTGGCGAGCGGCTGATGGCCGTCGGCGGACGCCACTATGGCAGCATTCGGGGCAAGGCCATTGACTGGTTGGGCCGGGTCGAGATTGACGAGAGCCGCGTCGATGACCGCCCAAGCGCGTTTTCGGGCGGGATGCAGCAGCGTTTGCAGATCGCGCGCAATCTGGTGACAGGTCCTCGGCTGGTGTTCATGGACGAACCGACCGGTGGTCTGGATGTGTCGGTACAGGCGCGTTTACTGGATTTGTTGCGCGGACTTGTGCGTGAGATGAGGTTGAGTGCGATCATCGTCACCCATGATCTTGCCGTGGTGCGTCTGCTGGCGGATCGGTTGATGGTGATGAAAAGCGGTCGCGTGGTCGAGGCCGGGCTGACGGATCAGGTACTGGACGACCCGCAACATGCCTATACGCAGTTGCTGGTGTCCAGCGTTTTGCAGGTTTGAGGCTTTGGGGAAAGATGAAGCGATGATTGAACTTGTCGATGTCAGCAAAAGCTTCACCCTGCACAATCAGGGCGGCGCCGCGATCCCGGTGGTGAAAGGCGCGTCTCTGAAAGTGGAACCGGGTGAGTGCGTCGCCCTGACCGGGCCGTCGGGTGCAGGCAAATCCACGCTGATGCGGGTGATCTACGGCAACTATCTGGCGGCCACTGGTCAGGTGCTGGTCGCAGGGTTGGACGTGGCCCGGGCTGAACCGCGGCAGATCCTGTTGCTGCGTCGTGACACGTTGGGCTATGTCAGCCAGTTCCTGCGGGTCGTGCCTCGGGTGCCGACGCTGGACGTTGTGGCAGAGCCGCTGCTGGCAGCGGGCTGTGACAGGCAAGTGGCAATGGACAGGGCAGCCGGATTGCTGAAACGGCTGAATATTCCCGAACGTCTGTGGACCCTCAGCCCGACGACTTTCTCGGGCGGCGAAAAGCAGAGAGTGAACATTGCGCGGGGCTTTGCGCATGAATATCCGGCAATGCTGTTGGATGAACCGACCGCAAGCTTGGATGCGCAGAACCGGGAAACGGTTTTGTCCCTGATCGAAGAGACAAAGAACAAGGGCGTGACGATTGTCGGGATTTTTCACGATCTCGACGCACGCGAACGGGTCTGCGATCGCGAGGTCGATGTCTCGGACTTCACGCCGGGGATGGCTGCATGACGCTTGCTCCGATCATAGCGGTCGTGGGTCCTTCGGGGGTCGGAAAGGACAGCGTAATGAACGCGTTGGTGGTCCGGGCGCCGGGTGTTCAGCGGCAGCGGCGGGTGATTACCCGTCCCGAAGGCGAAGACGGCGAAGATTTCGACCGGGTCTCGGTCGATACATTTCAGCGAATGGAACGGGTTGGTGCGTTTGCGCTGAGTTGGCATGCGCATGGGCTATATTACGGTGTGCCAAAGACGATCACGCGGCAGCGGCAGGTGGCCGTGGCCGTTCTGGTCAACCTGTCACGAACGGTGTTGCTTGAGGCGCAGGAGGTGTTTGGTGATCTGATCGTGATTTCCCTGACGGCCAAGCCCGAGGTTCTGTCCGAACGCTTGTCCTTAAGAGGGCGGGAAAGCAAGGCGGAACAGACGCGGCGTCTGGACCGGGCCCAAACGTCTTTGCCCAACGGTTTGAACCAGGTCCTGGAATTCGACAACTCCGGTGCGATGGAAGATACGGTTGCCGAAATCCTGTCGCACCTTCAACCGGAAAGCCCGTAGCGATGGATAAGGTAGAAGCGCCCGTCCTCAGCCTCGCCCGTAAGGGCCAGATCCGTGATCTGGAAGGGCTGCGGCAGCAGTGGGACCAGATCGGTTTGCAGCGCGTTCCGAGTTGCTCTCAGGGTTGGTTTGTCCAGCTTGCCGCTCAGCGTGATGTGAAAGCGGAACGCGTCCAGTACGTAAGGATAGCCCCACTGAACCAGGTTGGCGTCTTGCTCTGGGGTCAACCCGGCGGCGCGACGGCGGGCCAGTTCGGCCTTGGAGGTAGGCGCACGAAAGCTGTCCAGTTCCCGAACACAGGCCGCGGCAAGCGCATTCAGTGCCCGCGTCTCACCCAACGGACGCAGGGTCAGAAAGCGCCCAAACCGGGCGATCTCGAGGCCATCCAGCGACACAGGTGGTTGGCGGGAGGCGAGCGAGCTGCACGCCTCTTGCAGGGCTTCGAACGTTTTGCCGTCGCGCAGTCTGAACGGTGGCTTCAGCGTCGCGTGCAGCCCGTACTTGCGCGGTACTTCCGTGACAGCGGCAACGTCGATGCCTTCGACAATCGGATGGGCAACAGGCTTTCCCGCCTCCATGTCCCAACCCAGCCAACTGGTTGCAAATTTCGCCCATTCCTTTCCCGCAGGCGGCGCAAAATAGATCGCGTATCGCGTGAATGTCATGTCGGCCTCCTCTTGCGTGGCCTTCCTCGGTCTCAACATGCGTGAAGTTCAGATGACAGAAGAGTTGATCCTTGCCAATGCCACGCTTGTTTTGCCGAATGAAACCGTAACCGGCAGTGTCCGGATTGTGGGTGAGGCCATCGCTGAAATCGACACCGGAAACGGGGTCCCCGCGGGCGCGATAGATTGCGAAGGCGACTATGTCAGCCCCGGCCTTGTCGAGTTGCACACGGACAACCTTGAACGTCACATTCAACCGCGCCCACAGGTGAACTGGCCCCATGCCGCCGCAATTCTTGCGCATGATGCGGAATTGGCCGGCGCCGGGATCACGACAGTGTTCGATGCCATGCGGGTTGGATCGATCCCGTCGGGCGCCCGGCGGTATGGGAAATACGCCCGCGGCCTGTCGCAGGAGTTGTGGGATCTGCACGAACAGGATGCGCTCAAGATCAGCCACTTTCTGCACTTGCGGGCCGAGGTGTGTTCGGAAACTCTGGTTGAAGAGCTGAGCGAATTTGGACCGGAAGACAGGGTTGGCATTGTGTCCATAATGGATCACACACCCGGTCAGCGTCAGTTTCGCGATATGGGCAAGCTGGAGACCTTTCTGAAGGGCAAATATGCCATGGATGATGACACGTTCTTTCAGCACGTGGCGCAATTGAAAGGGCTTCGAGATCGCAATGGCGTACTGCACGAGGTCGAAGCTGTCAAAGCTGCCCGCCGTTTCGGAGCAGTATTGGCCAGCCATGACGACACGACTGAAGATCAGGTGAAAGTGTCCGTAGATCACGGCATCCGTCTGGCCGAGTTCCCCACAACCGTCGAAGCGGCACGCGCCTGCCACAAGAACGACATTCGGGTCATGATGGGCGCGCCGAACATAATCCGCGGGGGGTCGCATTCAGGCAATGTTGCTGCCTACGAGCTGGCTCAGCTTGGGTATCTGGACATCCTGTCTTCGGATTATGTGCCGTCGGCCTTGTTGCTGTCGGCGGTTAGGCTGGGCGAGATTTGGGGCGACCTGGCGCGGGGGATGAAGACGGTTACGCTGGCACCGGCTCGGGCCGCAGGGTTGGAGGAGCGGGGCGAGTTGCGCGTCGACGCCCGCGCCGATGTCATCCGCTTCCGGATGCGCGCGGGTGTACCCGTCCCGAGTTCGGTTTGGGCGCGCGGTCGACGCGTGGCGTGATCAGGCGGTGTAGAACAGGTAACGGTCCGGGGCGATTGTCTTGGGCCCCCGGATCTGGGCAAAGCCGACCAGGGGCTGACCTGAAATCAACAACCCGCCGGGCTGCATGACTTTTGCGATCAGCGGGCTGAGACGCTCTGCTTCGGCGACGTCCTCGTGCTTGATGCCGCGTCCGAAATCGTAATGCGCCAGCGCGATTCTATGCCCGTCGGCCGCCAGTCTGAGCAGCATCGGTTCGGCCTCACCTTGCAGGAAATCCTCGGCCGGGGGGGTGCTGTCCGGATGGCATTGCAGGATCCGGTCCATCACCCAGATCCGGCGCTCTGGCAGGATTTCACGCAGGTGGTCATAGGTGCGGCCATTGCCCAGGCCCATATCCAGCACATCCCCCGGCTGGCCGCTGATCCGCTCGGCCGCCCAGTTCAATCCGTCGCGTTGGGCCGTCAGTCGGCGCAGCATGGAATCCAATCGGCTCATGGTGATGTCCTCATTCGTTCTCTGGCGCGACCCAGGCTGTGGCGGGCCCGCTCAGCAGTTTGCTCAGAAGGGCCTCGGTAAAGGTCCAGATGTCCTGATCATGGACCAGATGATGGGTCAATATGCCAAAGGGCTCGGTGTTGTCTGAACGGCCTTCGCGTCGGTCTCGCAGAAGACCAGCAGTCTGCGCGATCAGGGCGTCGGCTGAGATCAAGCCACGCGACCCGCGCCAGTCGATCGGATCAAGGTGGGTATTGATCTGCTCAAGACCCGGGGCGGCCAGGCATGATTTTCGGGGCGTTGCGGTGGACAGGATGCGGTATCCCAGCTTTGGCAACTGTTTGGCCATTTCGGGTGCAATGCGATTCCAGGGGGGCACGAACATTTGTCGTATATTGTCACCAAACAGGGACCGAAGACGCACCATCCCGGCCTCCGCATCCGTCACCATCATGTCCAGCGGACGGTCGAGCCGAAACTCGGCCTTCTTCTCGCCGCGAGGTGCATGGTTTGTATGCGCCCACCCGTGTACGACCGGAACAAGAGACGCGCGCGCGGCGACGTATTCCGCCAGCGCGGGCGTCGCGTCGCGTGGAATGACGGCCAGATGCACGGGCAGGCCCAGTTTGTCGGCCAGCTCGGAAAGGCGGTCCAATTGCGGTGTTGGCGCGATGGCATCATCATCGCGCCACCACAAAGGCAAGAGCAAGCTTTCGGCACGCCAATGATTCAACTCGACGTCAAGTGGGCGCCAGTCGGGGTTCATGTGCGCTGCTCCAGCAGGCGCTTGGCGATGTGGACGGATTGGATGGCCCCGTCAAAACCGAAATCCTGTTGTACACGGGGGCCGTCGGCCACGACACGCTCCACCGCCCGAGCCAATGTCGCCCCGCTCAATGCTCGGCTTTCCAGAACTTCGATTGCGGGCAGATCGGACAGGCTCTGCCCGCGCAGCCCTTGTTCCACCTCTTTGCCGTCGTCGAAAGGTACAAACACGGCGGGGGTGCCACTTTGAAGGATATCCATGGCAGTGTTGTAGCCGCACATGCTTACCGATGCCGCTGCCAGGGGCAGCATCTGGCGGAAATCCGGCCGCACAGGTTCCAGACCAACCGAAGCACCTTCGGCCATCCGGGACAATTCCGCGATCCGCACCTTTGCATCCGTTCCACCGACCAGCAGGCGCCAGCGCCTGTTGGGCATCTTTCGGGCGGCCTCGATGGCCGCGCGAAAGATCGGTTGCCCGACGGATCCGCCGCCAGCGCTGACCAGGATTTCATCCTGGCCCGCCACGTCGGGGTGAGGTTGGGGCAATGCAGGCGCCACAAAGCCGGTGTAGTGAAGTCGCTTGGCCAATCGGTCCGACACCGGCCAGCTGACCGACAGGGGTGTAACGCTTTCGGTGGAATGCACCAGAATGCCGTCATAATGCCGAGACACGATTTCATCCGCGCGCTCGGCCTTGGCGCGTTTGGAGGGCGGAGCCAGAATGTCGCGGATGGATCCGAGAATGACGGGACGCTCAGGCAACGCGCTTGCCGCATTCAAGGCCGCATCGAACTCGGCCGACAGTGATCGGCGACCAAAGGGGTAAAGCTCGGTGATCAGGATCTGCGGCTGGAAGCTGTTCACCGCCTGCACCAGGGCGGCCTCGCGCGTGGCGTGATAGGCCGCGTCAGCCTCGTCGCCGCTTTCGGTCAGCAAACGGGTGAAGTTGGTTCCGTCTGACCTGAGCGGCGGCAAGCCGAACAGGGTCATGCCCGTGCTGTCCAATTGCGGCGCGGGCATGCCACCCGTCACGACCATGACGTCGTGGCCATCATCCCGAAAGGCCCGCCCCAATGTCAGCGCCCGGCTGAGATGCCCGGTGCCCAACAGGTGCGTGACGATGATCATCACCTTCATTGCGGGGCCTCGTATTTGATCAGGCGAACGGGGTCGGCGTCGGCGGTCATGGTCTTCATGTCGACGATATACAGCCGATTGCGTTTGATCTTAAAGGGGGCAGGTCCTTCGAAATTCCAACCCCATGCCCAAGCCAGAATGACCCGCATGATACCGATATGACAGACTGCGACCGTATCCTGCCGCAGCGCGGACAGCCAGGGGCGAAGCCTGTCCCGAACCTCGGCCGGGCTTTCTCCGTTTGGTGGGCGGAAATCCCAGCCCCAATGCTCGATATGACGATATCCGCTGGATGCGTCCGCGATCAGGTCGACCCCGCGCTGACCTTCCCAATCGCCCCAGTTCATCTCGGTCAACGCGTCCGAGGTGTTCGGGTCGCGACCGGTCACGATTTGCGCCGTCTCACTGGCGCGGTGCAGGGGGCTGGACCAGATGTCAGCCTTGGCCCAGTCCTGCGGCAATCCATAGCCCGCCAATTCGGCTCGGGCGTCATCGTCCAGCGGTATGTCGCTGCGCCCCTGGATCCGTCCCGCGCGGTTCCAATGGGTGTGCCCGTGGCGGAGCAGTGCAAGCCGGGTCATGTTACGTCCTTCAGCAGGGGTCGGAGGGTTGCCCACAAGCGCTCGGTCGCCTGTGGCATCAGGTGGCGCTCTGCCACGTAGTTGCGTGCCGCAGCGCCCAGAGTGTGGCGCAGCGTGGAATCCGACAAAAGGGCCTGCATGCCATCCGCAAATCCCCTGGCGCCGCTTTCGACGGATGGATAGGCCGCCGGGGACAGAACATCGCGTACACCGGGCCGATCCTGAGCGACCACAGGCAATCCCGCAACCTGCGCCTCGAGGTAAATCATGCCGTAAGCCTCATTCACTCCGGGCCATGCGAGCAGAGATGATTGTTGATAGACGCGTTGCAGTTCTTCCCGGTCAAGCTGACCCAGAAAACGCACCCGCTGTCCGAACGGCGCCATCAGCGCCTCAACCTGCCTGCGCGCCGGGCCGTCTCCTGCGATGTTCAGGTGCCAGTCCCCGGTCAAATGCGCCAGGGTCTCGGACAATATCTGATAGGACGCCAGCTTGTCCCCATGCCGCATCATGCCGACAGTCAGCATGGGTGCGCCACCTGTGGCGGCCGGAGGCAGTTCCGAGATGGGCAGGAACGGAGGCAATTCGACCAAAGCCTGATCGCCAAAGCGATCCCGCTGCAAAGTGATCAGGTCGTTGGCCGTATGATAAAAGATCACATCCGCTGCATCGCAGGCCTGATGCGCCGCCTTGGCGAACTCAGCCCACGGTCCGTTTAACCGACTGGATGCGCGGGTGCTTTCCAGTTGCACATAGGGAATGCCGCGCGCCTTGCAAACCCGAGGGCCCAGCAGGTCAGGTGCCTTGTAATAATTGTGGTAGGTCACCCACAAATCGGTATCGGATGGCATGTCAGAGACAAGTCGTTTCGCTTCATCTTCTGCCGCGCGTCTCAGGGCATGTTGCAGGTCTTCGTCGCCGTTTTTGTCATAAATGCGCAAGTCGGTCGCCAGATCGACCGTATCACCCTCGGCGGTCAGCGCCTGCATCAGGTTCCGGGCCATTTCACGGTCGCCCGAAGGTTTCGGGCTGTCAGGAGATTTCATCGGGGCATAAAACGCGACCCGCGCCATTAGGCGTTTTCCATGCACATGGAGTTGAGTCGTTCCGACAGCCGTGCGATGCCGGGAGCCATCCGGAACTCAGCGATCAGGCGGTCATAGGCCGCATGCGCCATCTGTGACGCTTGCTGCGGATTGGCTGACAAACGTTCGACGGCTTCCGCAAGTGCAGATGGGGCGTCATCGGACAAAACCCCATGTGTTCCGGTTTCGATAAACTCGGGGATCGCCGAGACCGGTGTCGACAGGATTGGCAACAACTGAGACGCGGCCTCCATCAGCACATTCGGCAACCCGTCGCGGTCTCCGTCCTTCGCGATACGGCTGGGCAGAACGAACAGGTCGGCATCACGCATTGCTGCGATGACCTCGGGCTGGTCGCAAGCCCCTTTCCAAGTGATCCGGTTCGCAATGCCGGCTGCGTTCGCCTGTGCCCTCAAAACGTCATCCAATGCGCCGCCGCCGATATGGGTCCAGTGCCAGTTCAGGTCATCGGGCAGCAATGCGAAAGCCGCGATCAGACGATCGAAGCCTTTTTTCTCGACCAGCCGCCCGACAGAAATCATGTGAAAAGGATCATTCACAGCACGCAGCTGTCGCGTTGGGGGCTTGGGAAAGCGAGACAGGTCCAAACCGTGATAGATCAGGTCCACGCGCTTGGGGTCATCGGCCAGGCTGCGCAGATGTTCCGCTCCGATGGCTGTGCAGGTGGCGCCAAACGTGGCCCCGTAGGAGGCGGCTTGCAGCTTTTCACGTTTTTCCCAATCCGGCGACGTCCAGATATCCTTGGCATGAGCCGAAAAACTCCACGGCAATGCGCGCATGATGGCGGCGTAACGGGCAACGGATGACGGCGTGTGCATGAAATGAGCGTACAACCCTTGCGTCCGGGCAGGCAATTCTGCGGCCAGAACGCAGGCTTGCCCAAACCGTCGGATGCGATTGGGCGTCGGGTCGCGCTTCAAGTCCTGACGCCAGGTCCGATAGGCCCTGTCGTAACCGGGAAGCGTTTGGGCAAGGGCCCGTGCCGCCCAGACCCGTTTGGGTTCATCATGAAGATACTCGGGCAGGTATCGGACCTGTCCTGTGAACCGGTCATGCAAGGGATGACGTTTCGTATCGGTCGGGTGCCGCAAAGACCAGATGTCTAAGCGATGCCCGGCCTCCTGCAAGGCGACAAGTTCCTGCGCAATGAACGTTTCGGACAGTCGTGGCCAACCTTTGACCACAACCGCCAATCGAGGAGAATCTGAGGTCATCCGGTGGCTCGTTCCTGTTCCCAGGTCAGCAGGCTCTCGATGCGGTCGGTGACATAATCCAGCCCGTCCAGCAATCCGCTTTGTATCGCCTGCGACGGTAGGGACTGGTGCGGTAATTCCCGAATGGCGCGGATCATCGCGTCCGGCGTCAGGCCATCCCGGTTTTCATCCAGCATTCGGACAAGGCCCAGCCCTTCTGCGCGCGAGGCCCGTATCCACTGTTCCAGACGGGGCGTGGTGCGCGGAACGATGACAGCGCGTTTGTCAAAGGAAAGAACCTCGCAGAACGTGTTGTAGCCGCCCATGCAGACGACGCCTTCGGCCCCTGCAAACAGCGTTTCGATCTGGGATTCGAACCCAACGGCAGTGACGCGGCCGTTCAACGCGGCAACGCGGGTTTCGAAATCTTCGCGCAACTCACCGGACAGGAAGGGGCCATAGACCAAAACCGCGCGCGGCGACAGATCCGGGTCTTTTTCATATGCAGACAGGACGAGGTTGACCATCGCCTTGCCGTCGCCGCCACCGCCGGGCGTGATCAGGATGTAGGGTTGTTGCGGAGGCTCGCCGACCGGACCAAGATCGCGGCGCAGATATCCCGTCCAGTGGATGCGGGACTGCGCCGAAGCGCTCAGCGGCAACCCCTGCGTCGGGTCATAAATCGACTGCAAGCCGTAAACCCAGATTTCGTGATAAAACCGTTCGGTGGCTTCAACGGCCTCCTTGCGCGCCCACTCGGCGGCCAGGACTTCGGGTTCATCCAGAACATCGCGCAACCCAAGCACCATTTTGGTTCCGCAGTTCTTTTGCAGATGGTTCAGTGTCGGCAGCAGCTCACCCCGAAACCCCGTCGGTTCCTTGTCTACGATCAACACGTCAGGGTCGAACTGCTGAACGGCGGTTTGAATAAGACCTGACCGCAACTCGGTCACTTCTTCGATGCCCATCCCGATCGTGCGTGCAGCATAAGACCCGTCTGCGCGTTTGGTGACACCGGGCAGGCGCACGTGGTCAACGCGGCGGGGAAAGGTAAACCGTCCGGCCACGGGTGATCCCGTCAGGATCAGCGCGGATGCGCTTTGGTCCGCCTGCGTGATCGCGGCCGCCAAAGCCCGAGACCGGCGAAGATGGCCCAGCCCGAACGTATCGTGACTGTAAAACAGGATACGCGGTGCGCGGCCCGGTTTGGAATTGGTTTTGCCTAGGCTCATAGTGTTGCCTGTCTTCTTGATCCCGGTTCGAAATCCGCGCGTTTGCAAGCGTTACTGTATATATCCCCGTCGCGCTTGCCAAAGGAGGAATTGCTCTTCAGCAAATGTTCCAAGCATTGCGATTTGGCAACAGCATATTGACGGTTTCGCGTCATGTCGCACCAAAGCTTGAGAGGGATCGCAAAAGAACCGATGAACTGGCAAAGGGGCAGGGCCTTCAACTGCCGTTCATATTCAATTTTCGCCAGATTGAAAACATCCGGAATTACGCAGTGCGCCAAGAACACGCCCGAACACGATATTGAACAGGGTGCACCCGAGTGTTTGAACTGCCTAAAACCCTTCTGTAATCTGATCGCTATCGGAAAAACTGGATGCAAAACCCCATGAAACATATCTTTCTGGCCGCAACACTTCTGGCTTTGTGGGCTTTTGTACTGGCGCTTCCGGTAAGCGTTTCAGCGCAAACATCCTTGATTCCGGGATACAACGCGGACAGTTCGTCTGCGTCCTCGCCGGAAAGTGACCTGGCTGCCGCAATTCGCGCCGCCAGCGAAGCCGGGGCTAGTGTGATCGTCATCGACAGCGCCGGGCAGGTTGTGACAACGGCAGGCGGCACGGATGCGGGTACGAATGATGCGGCGGGCGATTCGAACAATCCCATGGGTGAGGGATCGCAGCTGATGAAGGCGCAGGAGCGGTTCTCGAAATTCCGTGAGTCCATGCAGTCACGGCTTGAGGCGCTGCCGTATTCGGTGTTCGAAGTGAAGTATATCCTGCGCCAGACCAGTCCGGACGGTCGCATTCAGACCTATGTGGAAGTTCTGGGCTGGAACATCCTGTTCCTGTTGTTGGGCCGCTGGCTGTCTATTGAGATATACGGGAAACGCATCGCGCGTCGCTGGGTCGTGGCGCGGATCAAGGATGAACCGCAGGGTTACCGAGAAAAGATGCCCTTCCTTCTGTTCCGGTTTCTGATGGGGATCGGAGCGACGATATTTGCCATGCTCATGGCCCTGATCGTCGGATACCTGTTTTTTGGCGAAGCGGACGATATCTCGATCCAGTTCACGGTCACGGCGATCTTCACGGCGTTCTTCCTGTCGCGCACGGTGTCCGATCTGTGGCGGATGGTATTGTCACCTTACCTGAGTCAATACCGGCTGCCACCGTTCTCGGACCGGGACGCCAAGCGGCTGTATCTGTGGGCTTCGGCCCTCGCGACCTATGACATCACGGTTGTCCTGTTTTCGACCTGGGTTGCGGATTTCGGGCTGAACTACAACGTCTACGCCATGGTCTATGGCTGCCTGACAATGGTGGGCGCTTTCGGCAATATTCTGATGATCCTGTTCAATGCCCGGGCCATTTCAAATGCCATCCGGGGCGGAAGAGCGCCGGATCAGGTCTCGTGGTTGTTGCGGTTCGTCTCCTTCGGCTGGGCACCTGCACTGATCGTCTATGTCGTGTTCAGCTGGTTCCGCCTGGCGGTTGATCTTGCACTGGAGAACCCAACGCCGCTGCCGCTGATCGCAAGCAGCTATATGATCTTCATGTCTGTCGTCGTTGCCTATGGTGCGATGAACTACGTGCTGGAGCGGTATTTTGACCGTTCGCGCAAGATCAACGAGATAAACGAAGAAACCGCCGCTGCCGAAGCGGATGCCGAGCCCGTGGAAACGCCCGAGGCAGAACAGCGCAAACAGTATCTTCTGACCTATGAGGATCTGGCGCGTCGGGTGGCTGGAATTCTGGCCTTTGTGATCGGTGTCTATGCCCTTGTGGTGATTTGGTATCCCGATGCGGAATGGAGCGAGGACCTGCCGGTTGCACGCGTGCTGGATGTAATGGTCATCATCTTCATCGGCTACATCCTGTTTCATTTCTTTCGCATCTGGATCGACAGCAAGATAGCGGAAGAAGTCGATGATGGCACCGAGGCCGAACTGGGCGATGAGGGCGGGGAAGGCGGACAAAGCCGGCTGGCGACGCTGCTGCCATTGTTCCGCGGCGCAATTCTGGCCGTTGTGGTCGTGACCATCATGCTGATCGTTCTCATGGAACTTGGTATCAATGTCAGCCCGCTGTTTGCGGGTGCCGGTGTGGTTGGTCTGGCTGTCGGTTTCGGATCTCAAACACTGGTGCGAGACATCTTTTCCGGGGCGTTTTTCCTGATGGATGATGCCTTTCGGAAGGGTGAGTACATCGATATCGGAGACGTCAAGGGAACGGTCGAGAAGATCTCGGTCCGGTCCTTCCAGCTGCGTCACCATCTTGGCGCGTTGAACACGATTCCTTTTGGCGAAATCAAGGTTCTGACGAACTATTCCCGTGACTGGGTGATCATGAAACTGCCGCTGCGCGTGACCTATGACACTGACGTGGAAAAGGTGCGAAAGCTGATCAAGAAGCTGGGGCAGGAGTTGCTGAGCGATCCTGTGATCGGCGAAAACTTCATACAGCCGCTGAAGTCCCAGGGCGTGATCGAAATGCAGGATTCAGCGATGATCATCCGGGTCAAGTTCATGACCAAACCGGGCGATCAGTGGCTGGTGCGCAAGAAGGTCTATCAGGAAATTCGTGAATTGTTCGCGCGGGAAGGCATCAAATTCGCGCATCGCGAAGTCACCGTGAGGTTGGCAGACGGCAAAGACGCCGATGACCTGACGCCGAAACAGCGTGAGGCGGTAACAGGCGCGGTGCAGGCAGCGATCGATGAGGATTACCTGGACGATATCGGCCCTGGGGGCGACGATCGATAGGGGCGCGGCTGCGTACCGGATGGTCAGTAGGCGTCGAGCGGCCAGACAGGTTCTGAACTGCCCAGTTTCGACGCGGGCAAATCCCAGCGCATCGTCGCTTCGCCGACCCTCAGCGCAGGGTTGAGGCGATGGCCCGGCCCCCAGCCGGACGCCTCTGTCGCCGTGCCGTAATCCGGTGTTGCCGGGCTGATGGGTGAAGCTTCTGCGTCGTCTTTGCCGAGCACGGCCAGAAGTTCGGCGGTGCGCGCCAGAGAGAGATGCGCGTGCATGATGGAATTGCCTGACGCGGCCTCGGCCAGTGCGGACAGGACGGCAGCAGCCATCAGATAGCCGGTCGCGTGGTCCAGAGCCTGAACAGGCAACGGGGTCGGCTTGTCCGCGTTCGCCCACTCCATCCCGGCATGGGCGATACCCGCGCTCATCTGGACAAGGCTGTCAAACCCGCGCCGGGTCGACCATGGACCTTGCCAGCCATAGGCATCCAGCGTGACTTCGATCCGGTTCGGAGCCAGCTCGTCACGTTTGGCCCGGGTCAGACCCAGTGCCTCCAGCGCGCCGGGTCGATACCCGTGTACGAACACATCCGCCTGAGCCAGCAACCCATGCAATCGTTCAAGGCCGGTTTCGGATTTCAAATCAAGATAGGCGCAGCGCTTTCCCAGAGATATGTCGGGGATCACCCCCGGTTCATCCCAGCCAGGTGGGTCGATGCGCAAGACCTCGGCTCCGAACCCTGCAAGCGTTCGCGTAGAAACCGGGCCGGCCAGAACGCGCGTCAGATCCAGCACCCGTAACCCTGCCAGAGGCCGATCAGCAGTGGCCCGAGGTCTGTCGCGCAGATTGACATAGCGCGGTCCCTGCCATCCGATCAAAGGGTCGCGCGACACGGCGCGGCCTTGTGGGTGATCAAGCCATTCCGTCCGGCTGCGCATGGCAGCGGCGACCCCACCTTCGGCAACAACCGCCGTTTCCAGATCCGATACTGACCAAGATCTGACGGCTTTTGCCACGGCTTCACGCTCTGGCCGGGTGCCAAGGACTTTCAACGCGGCAGAGCGATGGCGGGGCAGGTTTGTGTGCAGCCTAATCCAGCCATCAGCGGCTTTGTAGTCGCCCGCGACCGCATCCCACAAACTGGGCATGTCCCAACCATCCGGCTTGAAGGAATAGCCGAACCACAGAGATGCCAGCCGATGATCAATCGAGACTTCGGGTGCCTTCGTGGACAGGTTGATCGCCTGGATCAGCTGGGCCATTTCCCGCCCCACGGCTGCGAAACTGGCGGTGGCCAGTTCGGAAACGGCGAAGGCGCTTGGCAGCATACCGGCACCGACCCTGTGATAGCTGCCGGCAGCGGGAAGAGTGGCCAGCAGACTCATTGCTGATAGGGGTCGAGACTGTCGCGCAGCCCGTCACCAAGGAAGTTGAACGCCAAGACCACGACAATGATCGGCAGCATCGGGATTGCCGTCCAGGGATAGATCTCGATCGACGCGAGGTTCTGCGCGTCATTCAGCATCACGCCCCAACTGACCGCAGGTGCGCGCAGGCCGAGGCCAAGAAAGCTGAGCGCTGTTTCCCCAAGGATCATGGCCGGGATCGACAAAGTGGCCGACGCGATCAGGTGCGACATGAAGTTGGGCAGCAGGTGCTTGCGGATCACACGGCCCGAACTTGCCCCCATCATCTCTGCGGCCCGGACATATTCCTCTTCCCGCAAAGACAGGAATTTTGCGCGAACCGAGCGCGCCAGGCCCGGCCAGTCGAGGATGCCCAGAATGATCGAAATGATGAAGAACACTGCGACCGGGCTCCAGTTCGAAGGCACGGCGGCGGAAAGGGCCAGCCACAGAGGCAGTTCCGGCAACGAACGCAGGATTTCGATGACACGGTTGATGGTCCAGTCGATACGTCCGCCGAAATAGCCGGCCATCGAACCGAACAGGATGCCAAGAAAGAAGGACACCGAGATACCGATCAGACCCACCGTCAAAGACAGCTGTGCGCCATAGAGAATACGGCTGAAGATGTCTCGGCCCAGCCGGTCGGATCCCCACAGGAACAGCGTTGTCCCCTCTGGCGGGCAGAACAGGTGTGTATCCGACGGTACGAAACCGGCCAGCTTGTATTCAGAGCCTTCGCAGAAGAACCGGATTGGGCGCGGGTCTTCGGTGTCGGGGACGAACTTCCATTGGAAGGTTTCAAGGTCCGCCTCGGCGACGATCGGATAGACATGTGGGCCGATGAACTCGCCCTCGTGAAACCAGTTTACCGATTGTGGCGGCGCGTACAGGTGCTCTCCGTTTCGGTCATTTGGCCCGTAAGGCGCAATAAACCCGGCAAAGGGCAGCATTAGATAACAAAACAGCAGGAAAATGCCCGAGATCAGGCCCAGCTTGTGGGTTTTGAACTTGCGCCAGACCAGAACCCAGTTGGGGGCATCCAGATCGGCGCGTTCCAGCTGCTGAATCGAGGCCTGCGGATCAAACGGCGCGTCATCGACATAGCGGTTGTCAGGACGATCAGTCATGCCTCGCGCCCCTCATACCGAATGCGCGGATCCAGCATCACCAGCAGGATATCCGAAATCATCGTGCCGATCAGCGTCAGCAGGGCGACGAACATCAGGATGAACGCCGACAAGAACTGATCCTGCGTCTTCAAAGCAGTCAGCAGTGTGGGGCCGATGGTTTGCAGGCCCAGAACGACCGATACCAGAACCGAGCCGGACACCATCGACGGCAGCAGGTTGCCGATATCGGCGACAAAGGGGTTGAAGGCCACCCGCAGGGGATACTTGGTCAGCATTCGTGACGGGGCCATGCCCTTCGCGATGGCGGTTTCCACATAGGGTTTGCCGAGTTCGTCCAGCATGTTCGCGCGCAGACGCTGCATCATCGCCGATGCCCCTGAAGTACCGATGACGAAGGTCGGTACGATCAGGTGGATGAGGATGGACTTCAATTTCTCCCAACTCATCGGCTGGCCTTCGAAACTCGGATCCATCAAGCCCCCGATCGGCAGGTTGAAATACTGGTGGCCATAATAGAACAGGATCAGCGCCAGCAAAAAGTTCGGCGTTGCTAGCCCCAGATATCCGACGAAGGCCGAGGTATAGTCGATCCATGTCCGGGACCGCGCGGCGGCGATAACGCCCAGTGGCAATGCGACGGCATAAACAAACAGGATTGCAGCCAGATTGACCACAACCGTCAACCAAAGCGTGTCACCGACGATTTCGGAAACGGGACGGTCGAATTCAAAGGACCACCCGTAATTGCCCTGAATCAACCCGGAAAACCCGTGCGGTCCGGGCCAGAATCCCATCCAGATCAGGTATTGTTCCCACATCGGACGGTCCAGAGCGTATTCAGCGCGCAGAAACTCTGCCTTTGCGACACCTGCGGACTGGCCCGAGGCCTGAAGTTCAGCGATCTGGTTGCTCAGATAGTCGCCGGGCGGAAGGTTGATGATTACAAAAACCAGAACCGAGACCACCAACAAAGTCAGCAGCATCGTGAAAAAGCGATACACCACGTAGCGCAGCATGATCATTTAGCTGCTCCTGCTCAGTCGGCGAAAAAGAATTCGTCCGGGCGGTGAATGCCGAAATGTGCACCGGGTTCCCAAGCCCACATAGCCTGTTCCGGAACATTGCGCAGGCGGTTTGACACCACAATGGGCTGGGGGGCGCCGTTCAGGATGCCAATCGCATAGACCTGATCGGCATGGATTTTCAACATCTCGGTCCAGACAGCTGCGCGTTCTTCATCGGTCGCGGCGATTTGCCATTCATGCGCCAATTCCATCAGGCGCTGCGCCTCTGGCATGTCGGGGGCCTCACCCGCTTCGCCACCGGTCTGATAGTGCTGCCCCCATTTTGGCCAGGCCAGAAACACCTGATCTGTCGGGGCCAGATAAGCCGGAGATGTATGCGCCTGTGGAATACCGTCATCCCAACCGAACCAGACGGACGCCATGGAATTGCCCGCGAAAACGCGGTTGCGCAGGATGTCCCTGTCCAGCGGGCGCATGACCAGTTTGACACCGATTTCACGCCAGGTATCGGTTACGATCTGAAGCGCGTTTTCGACTTCCTGCCGCTCACCTGCGGTTTCGATAACCAGCTCCATCGGACGGCCGTCAGGCAAAAGGCGAATGCCGTTCTTGTCGCGCTGATCCAGACCAGCCTCATCCAAAAGTGCATTGGCCTGATCAATATCGTATTGTGCCCAGGCCGCAGCGTTTTCTTCACTGTAGAAGGGCGAGGCGGGAAGAACCGAGTTCGCGGCAGGGTGTGCGAGTTTGAAGTAAAGCGCCTGGTTGATGGTCTGCCGGTCGATGGCCAGCGACAAGGCGCGCCGAACACGAGCGTCCCTCAGTACATTGCGCCAGACGTCATCAGAGAAGTTCAGGTTCGGGTAGATCGCGACCTGCGAGGCCACGCCGGTTTTCCACAACAGCGTTTTGTATCCGCCCTGTGCTTCGCCTTTCTTGAGGATCGACGCGTCTCGGAAGGCAAGGCCACGGCCTTGCAGGTCGCTTTCACCGGCGTTGGTCTTAGCGGCAACAAGACCGGGGGCGACGATCTCCATCTCGACCACGTCAATATAGGGAAGCTGCACCCCCTTGCTGTCGATGCGGTGATAATAGGGGTTGCGCACAAAGCTGTGACGGATTTTCTTGCCCGAGCTGGCGTTCAGCCATGGCTGCAACGTGGGAAGTTCATGGTTGTCGAATTTGTAAAGATTATCCAGCTTGTTGTGCAGCGCTGCCCAACTTTTGACCCGGGCATCTTCAACCTGAAAGGCAAGCTCTTCCGCATCTGCGTATTTCTCGTGATACTGTTTCAGAAAGGCGGCCGGCCGGTAAATAAACGGCGGTCGTGCTTGTGCCAGAGATTGCAGAAAGTTCGGGTTGGGATCATCCCATTCGAAGATCACCGTGGTCTCATCAGGAAACGTGACCGTGGGCAATTTGCCTTCGACGATCAGAAAATCGGGTGGGCCTGACGGGCTGAGCAACTCGTTGTTGGCGACGTCTTCCCACCAATAGCGGAAGTCTTCCGAGGTAAAGGGTGAGCCGTCCGACCACTTGTGTCCTTCGCGCAGTTTCAGGGTGAATTTGCGATTGCCCTCGTTTTCATACGAGGCCAGCAGGTCGGGTACCAATTCGTAATCTTGGTTGAACCCGACCAACCTTGCATAGCCGTAGACAACCATCTGCCGGATATCTTTGGATCGTGTGACCATGGTGCGCAGAGTGCCACCCGGTTTCCCGAATTCTCTTCCTTTTGCGGCCAGATCCACAATCAGAGGGTCCTTGGGCAAACGCTCCTGCACTGGCGGAAGATTGCCGCTTTCAACCTCGGCGCTCCAGAATGCGCTTTCCTGAGGTGTCGGGATTGTCTCTGCCGCGGCGGGCAGGGTCCCTGAAAACGCCAGCATTGCGGCCAGCAGCAGAGGGCGAATGGTATTAAACATGGCAACGTACCTTATGGCCCGGTTCCAATTCCACCAATGAGGGTATCACGGTGTCCGAGAAACGAAAGGCTTCATCCCAACTGTCCGGCGCGCCGGCACCCAGAGAAACCAATTGAAGGTCAATCGGGCGATTGATGTCGGGTTCGGGTTGAGCGGCAATCAGCGCCTTGGTGTATGGATGGCGCGGATTGTAGAAAAGAGTTTCGGGCGGTGCCTGTTCGACGATCAGACCCCGCCGCATGACGGCAACTTCGTCTGCGATCCGTGCGACAACGGCCAGATCATGTGAGATGAACAGGTAGGACAGGTTCAGGCTGTCTTGCAGGTTTTCCAGCAAAGTCAGGATTTGTTCCTGAACAGACACATCCAATGCCGAGGTCGGTTCGTCGCACACGATCAACTGCGGGTCCAGCATCATGGCCCGCGCCACTGAAAGGCGTTGTCGCTGCCCTCCGGAAAACGCGTGCGGATAGCGTTTGAGCATATCACCCGTCAGGCCGACGCGCTGCAACATCTCGGCGGCTTTGTCACGCTGTTCGGCTGTTGTGCCGATGCGATGGATTTCCAGTGGCTCGGTCATGGCGTCCTGGATGCGCATCCGCGGGCTGAGCGAACTGTAAGGGTCCTGAAACACCATCTGCGCCTTGCGCTGAAACGCTGTGCGCTGGGCTCGGGTCATTTTGTGCACCGTGATCGGGTCGGCGTCGGGGGCGGTACGAAACAGGACTTCACCACCGGGGTCGGGCAATTCAGCCCCCAAGGCGATGCGGGCCGCCGTTGTCTTTCCAGATCCGCTTTCACCGACAATTGCCAAAGTCTTGCCGCGCGCCAGGTTCAGGTCGACTCCTCGGCAGGCATAGATTGCTTTGTCGGATTGCCATCCTTTGCTGGACCGCATGGTATAGGTCTTGGACACATCCTTCATCTGCAGGATCAGATCCGTGTCGGGCATCGGTATACCCACCGCATCCTGATCCGGTATTTCCGGCGCGGCATCAAAAAGCTGCTTGGTATACGGGTGTGCGGGCGCGGTCAGGATCGGGGCGGCGGGGCCGGCCTCCATGATACGTCCCTTGTGCATGACGACGACCTGCTCGGCCATGTTGGCGACGACACCCAGGTCATGAGTCACCAGAATAAGCGCCATGCCGGTTTCACGCTGCAATTCCTTGATCAGGCCCAGAACCTGCGCCTGCGTGGTCACATCCAGTGCGGTGGTCGGTTCGTCCGCGATCAGCAATTCGGGTTTGGACACCATTGCCATGGCGATCATGGCACGTTGGCGCATACCGCCGGACAACTCGAATGGGTAGGAGTCATAGGCACGCTGTGGATCAGGGAAACCGACGCGTTCGAATTGCGTCAGGACCTTTTTGCGCGCCGCGGACTCGGACAGCCCACGATGCAGCCACAAAACCTCGCTGACCTGATTGCCGATCTTGTGCAGCGGGGACAGCGATCTCATGGGCTCCTGAAAGATCATTGAAACCCGATTGCCGCGGATGTCGCGCAGCTCACGTTCGGAAACCGTGGTGAGCTCGCACATGCCCTTGGAATCGTTCAGGGTAATCGTGCCGCTTCGAATCTGCGCCGTGCGGGGCAGGATACGTAAGGCTGCGCGGCATGTGATTGTTTTTCCCGATCCCGATTCTCCGACAAGGGCAAGCGTCTGTCCGGCTTCGACATCGAAGTTCACATCCGTGACCACGGAATTGCCCGTACCAAAGCCGATGCTGAGGTCTCTTACGGACAACAACGCGCTCATGCGGGTTTTCCACCCGTTTGACCGTTCGATGACATCGGTTACTTCAACTCCCCGTGATTTTTTGTTCAGTGTCGCGCGGTTCCGCCCGTCTAGTCAAACCCGTTCTTGGGCCGAAATGTCGCGAAATCGTGAAACTATGGGCTTCGTCGCTACACAAAGTCTTGAGATTTTGCCATCAAGGACGGCATCGGGCGCATTTATGCTCTCGAATGGTATCAAGGAGATATTTTCCGGTGTCCAAGAATCAAAGCCGTCTGG
The DNA here is from genome assembly GCF_013110575.1 of Ruegeria sp. HKCCD7559. Lineage (NCBI taxonomy): Bacteria > Pseudomonadati > Pseudomonadota > Alphaproteobacteria > Rhodobacterales > Roseobacteraceae > Ruegeria > Ruegeria sp. HKCCD7559. Next base: position 260,660 of record NZ_WVQU01000005.1, on the reverse strand, counting down.
ATCTGTTCATCGATCGCATGGTGTCTCAGCGCGCTTGTCTGGATCACGCAATCCGGCACACTGCGGGCATGACAGGTCCGGTGTTCGAATTGGGTTTGGGCAACGGGCGTACGTATCACCATCTTGTGCAGCACATGGATGGTCGCCCGGTCTATGTGTTCGAACGCGCGGTGGCCTCGCACCCCGACTCGACCCCGCCCGAAGATCGCGTGATTCTGGGTGATGTGCGGGATACCCTACCTGCATCGGTTGAACGGTTCGGTGCGTCAGCCAGCCTGATCCACGCGGATCTTGGCGGGCATAATCGCGAAAAGAATGACAAATTCGCGCGGTTTGTATCTCCGCTCATCGAGCCTTTGCTTGCTCCGGGCGGGCTGATGGTCTCGAGTGATCGGATGTATTTCGAAGGGCTGACCGAGATGCCGTTGCCCGAAGGCGCCGTCGAAGGGCGCTGTTTCATATATCGCCGCTGACCGAAAAGGAGTAACGGCATGATTTTCTACGATTGCTCCACTGCTCCAAACCCTCGTCGTGCGCGGATGTTCATTGCCGAAAAAGGATTGGATATCGAAACGCGTGAGGTCTCGATTGCGAAAGGTGAACAGTTGAGCGAAGCCTTTCGCGCTGTGAACCCACGGGCCACGATCCCGGTTCTGGTAACGGATGACGGAACCGTTCTGACAGAAAATCTGGGCATTGCGGCATTTCTGGAGGCACAGTTTCCGGAACCGCCTTTGATGGGCCGAACCCCCAAGGAAAAAGGTTTGGTTCTGATGTGGAACGCGATCGTCGAACATCAGGGCGGGGCACCGATTGCCGAGGCATTGCGCAATGGACATCCCGCCTTCAAGGATCGCGCCATTCCGGGCCCTTCCAATCATGCCCAGATTCCCGAACTTGCACAGCGCGGGCGCGAGCGTGTGGCATCCTTCTTTGAAATGCTGGAATCACGTCTGACGGAAAGCCTGTTTGTGGCCGGTGACGTGTTTTCCCTGGCGGATATCTCGGCTTTCGTTTTTGTCGATTTCGCCCGCGTCATCAAGATGCGTATCCCGGAAGACAACGCGGCCACCCTTGCGTGGTTTCAAGCCATCCAATCTCGTCCAAGCGCAAGTCTGTAAACCTGCTGAACCGTGCCGGGTTGCGTTGTGATCAGCACTGTACAGAAATGTCTAGACAGATGTGAACAGTGCCACTAGCGTCTCCTCAGATTCTGTTCAGGGGAGGTCGGGATGAAATCCCAATATCGCGTCGTGGTCATCGGAGGAGGCGTTGTCGGGGCCTCGGTTCTGTATCACCTGGCCAAGTTTGGCTGGTCGGATGTCGTCATGTTGGAACGGCGGCGGCTGGCGTCTGGGTCGTCCTGGCACGCAGCGGGAGGCATTCATGCTTTGAATGCCGATCCGAACATGGCGTCTTTGCAGGCCTATACCATTGATCTGCTCAGCGAGATCGAGAAGGAATCAGGCCAGAATATCGGCCTGCACATGACCGGTGGTCTGACGCTGGCGGGAACCCCCGAGCGGTGGGAGTGGTTGCAGGCCAATTACCGTATCTTCCAGTCCATCGGCATTGATGACTGTGAACTGCTGAGCCCTGAAGAGGCGCAGAAACGCTGCCCGATCATGTCCACCGACGGCATTCTGGGCGCGATGTGGGCCGACCGCGAAGGCTATATCGACACCACGGGCACCGTGCAGGCCTATGCCACCGCCGCGAAAAAGCGCGGGGCGGAATACTACGAGGAAACCAAGGTCGAGGAACTGATCCAGACGGCGGATGGCTGGCAGGTGGTGACCGACAGGGGCACGATCACCTGCGAACATGTGGTCAACGCCGCCGGCCTGTGGGCCAAGCAGGTGGGACGCATGGCAGGGGTCGAACTGCCGGTCTCGCCGCTGAAACACCATTACCTGATCACCGACACGGTGCCCGAGGTCGCAGCGGCCGATTTCGAGATGCCGATGACCGTGGATCTCGAGGGCTTCACCTATATGCGGCAGGATCAGAAGGGTGTTCTGGTCGGAATCTACGAGGTCGATCACGAACACTGGGCCATGGACGGCGCGCCGTGGAATTATGGCGAAGAGCTGTTCCAGGAGCAGCTGGACCGTATCGAAAACGAACTGACGCTGGGGTTCGAACGCTATCCGGCGATCCAGAACGTGGGCATCAAGACATGGGTGAACGGTGCGTTCACCTTCTCGCCCGACGGCAACCCTCTGGTCGGTCCGGTGCCGGGCAAGCGGGGCTATTGGACCGCCTGCGCGGTGATGGCCGGGTTCCTGCAAGGCGGCGGCGTCGGCAAGACGCTGGCCGAATGGATGATCCATGGCGAACCCGAGGCCGACGCGTGGCCGATGGATGTGGCGCGCTATGGCGATTTTGCACAGAACAAGCGCTATATCCGCGAGACGACGGGCCAGTTCTATTCCCGCCGCTTCGTGATGACCTATCCGAACGAGCAACTGCCCGCAGGACGGCCGCTGAAAATGGCACCGGCGCATGATGCGATGACCGAGGCAGGGTGCAAATGGGGCGTCAGCTGGGATCTTGAAGTACCGCTTTATTTCGCGCCGAAAGGGTTCGAGGAAACCCCGACGCTCAAGCGTTCGAACGGGCATGACATCGTGGCGGAGGAATGCAAAGTGATCCGCGAAGGTGCGGGCTTGCTGGATATTTCGGGCTTTTCGCGGTTCGAGGTTTCCGGTCCGAACGCAGAAGCTTGGCTAGATAAGGTAATGGCCTCCAAGCTCCCCGGCCCGGGTCGTGCGAAACTGGCCCCGATGTTGGGTGAGGATGGACGCCTGAAGGGTGATCTGACGGTGCTGAATTGGGGCGACGGGACCTGGTGGATCATGGGCAGCTATTACCTGCGGGCCTGGCATATGCGCTGGTTCGACGATCACATGATGGATGGCGTCAATATCCGTGATTTGGGCGAGGAATATTGCGGCTTTGCCGTGGTCGGGCCGAAGTCACAGGCAGTTGTGGAAAAACTGGCGGAACAGGATATCTCGGGCTTGAAGTTCATGGGGTGCGGCGATTTCGATATCGGCCTCGTGCGCGCCCGCGTCGCCCGCATGTCGGTGACCGGAGAAAAGGGGTACGAGATCAACTGCCGCTATGGCGACCATATCAAGCTGCGCCGTCTCCTGCTGGAAGCGGGGGCCGAGGAAGGCATCCGCGAATGCGGTTTCAACGCGATGCTGTCCACGCGGCTTGAGAAAAGCTTTGGCATCTGGTCGGCGGAGTTCACGCAGGCCTACACACCGGGCATGACCGGAATGGACCGCTGGATCGACTGGGACAAGGACTTTGTTGGAAAGGCGGGCGCGCTTGCCGAACGTGACGGCAACGGCCCCGCGCAATTTCAGGCGACACTGGAAATCGATGCTCTGGACGCAGATGCCAGCGGATACGAACCGGTCTGGGCCAATGGCGAACGCGTTGGGTTCGTAACCTCGGGCGGCTACGGGCACTATACCGGCAAGTCACTGGCGATGGCCCTGATTGATCGGGACAAGGCGGAACCGGGCACGGAACTGTCCGTTCACGTGGTGGGGGTTGAACGTCCGGCGCGTGTGATTGCGCCGTCACCTTATGACCCCGAAGGCAAAGCGATGCGAGGCTGATCATGACTGCTGCAGAGCGCGGGCGCCGACGGCGGGGGCGGGGGGCTGAAGCCGCCCCGCAGACCGGTCGCGATGTGAACTATCGCCAGCTCAGGAATCCTTTCCCACAGATGGAAGTGTTCCCGGCCGATCAAATCGCGGATATGCATGACACCGCCTTGCGGACACTGGAAGAGTTGGGGGTAAAGACCCTGCTGCCCGAGGCGCGGAAACTGTTCAAACAGGGCGGCGCGCGGGTGGATGAAGACACTGAGATGGTGTTTATCGGGCGCGAGATAGTTGAAGCCGCAGTCGCGTCAGCGCCCAAATCCATCGCCTGCCGCGCCGGCTCGCGGCGTCGCGATTTTATTCTTGAACTGGGCTCGCTGGTGTTTCAACCCGGAGCCGGTGCGCCGAACGCAACCGACCTTGAGCGTGGTCGGCGCCCGGCGACAGGTCAGGATTATCTGGAGTTTTTGAAGCTCACGCATCATTTCGACGTGTTCCAGATGATTTCGCCACAGGTCGAGCCGCAAGATGTGCCGACCCATCTGCGTCATTACTTCACGACTCGGGCCCAGATGGAACTGACAGACAAGTTTCCGTTCTTCTTTTCGCGCGGAACCCCGCAGGTGATGGACTGCTTTGAGATACTGACCACGGCCCGCGGTCTTTCGGATGATGCGTTCCGGGGCCATGCGCATTGCTATACGATCATCAACACCAACAGCCCGCGCACCTTGGACATCCCGATGGCGCAAGGTCTGATCGACTTTGCCCGCCACGGTCAGATGTCGATCATCACGCCGTTTACCCTGATGGGCGCGATGGCGCCGATTACTGTGGCCGGGGCGATCACCTTGTCTCATGCCGAGGCCCTTGCCGCGCTGACTTTGACCCAACTTGCCAATCCTGGAGCGCCGGTCTGCTATGGCACGTTCACCAGTAACGTGGACATGAAGTCCGGCGCGCCCGCTTTTGGGACGCCGTCGCACTTTCAGGCATCACTGGCTGCGGGCCAACTGGCGCGGCATCTTGGTTTGCCCTGGCGGTCGGCTGCCGGATCGGCGTCAAACACCAACGATGTACAAGCCGCGAACGAAAACCAGTTTGGGCTTTGGGGATGCCTTATGGCCGGGGCAACGGTGATCATCCACTCCGCAGGCTGGTTGGAAGGCGGGTTGACGGTTTCCTTCGAAAAGCTGGTCTGCGACGCGGAAGTGCTGAATATGGTCGCCGAACTGTGCGCAGGTGCGCAGGCGGGGCCGTCCGAGATCGGGTTTGAAACTGCATTGAGTGAGGTTGAACCCAGTGGCCACTTCTTCGCATCAAGCCAGACGATGGAGCGCTATAATACTGAATTCTATCAACCGCATGTCCATGACTACGCCAATTTCGGCACGTGGGCCGAGCGTGGTTCGGTGGACGCGAACCATCGGGCAACGGATGTTTGGAAAGGCATTCTGAACGACTTCCGGGCGCCCGCTGTCGACAATGATCGGACAGGTGATTTACATGACTTCATTGCCCGTCGTACCGCCGAGGGCGGTGCCCCACCGGAGAGTTGAATGAGCCCGAAACCGATCCTTCATCGCGATGACCCCGAGGCCGAACCATTGATCGGCAACATCAAGGTCACGCGTGACGACTGGCTGAACGTGGCGATGGATGTGCTGATTTCGGACGGGGTGGACCAGATCAAGGTCCTGAACCTGGCCGAACGGATGGCAGTATCGCGGTCGTCGTTCTATTGGTACTTTAAATCCCGGCAAGAGTTGCTGGATGCGTTGCTGGCGCGCTGGCAGGCCACCAACACCGCCGCCTTGGTCGCGCAGGCCGAAGCACCGGCCGAGACGATAACGGCGGCCGTCTGCAACGTTCATCGGTGCGTGGTGAACACCGATCTGTTCGATACTGCGCTGGATTTTGCCGTACGTGACTGGGCGCGAAAATCGGGCAAGGTGCGGCGTATGCTGGATCAGTCGGACGCCCGCAGGCTGAAAGCGCTGCACGCCATGTTCGCCCGCTACGGCTATTCCGAGATCGAAGCCGAAACCCGGGCGCGCGTGCTGTATTACATGCAGATCGGTTATGATCTGGCGCAATTGAACGAACCTATCGAGATGCGGCTGTCGATGGTGCCGCATTACCTTTACGCCTTCACAGGTGTCGAGCCGAAACCCGAGGAAGTTGAAGAATTCAGCGCGTATTCCCTACGCACTTGGAAAGGAAACCAGACATGAGCCAACCAGACGCAATCATCATCGGAACCGGCGTGATCGGCGCGGCCATTGCGTTCGAGATGTCCAAGGCGGGATGGAAAACCCTGTCATTGGACCGGAATTCTCAGGTCGGGCACGGTTCTACCGCGGGGTCCTGCGCGATTATCCGGATGCATTATTCCACATTCGATGGAACCGCGTTTGCCTGGGAAGGCTACCACTACTGGCGCGACTGGGCCGAGTACCTTGGCTTGCCGAAAGACGCCAACCTTGCGCAGTTCCGCGAAACCGGCTGTCTGGTCATGAAAACCGAGGCGAACGGGATGCTGGAAAAACACATGCGCAATTCGTCCGAGCTGAATTGCCCGTTCGAAGAATGGTCAGATGAAAAAGTGCTGGAACGCTTGCCGGTCTATTCGCTGGACAGCTTTGCCCCCGCGCGCCGTATGGACGATCCTGAATTCGGCCAACCCAACGGGCGTAAAATGACGGGCGGGGTGTACTGGCCTCAGGCGGGTTATGTCACCGACCCGGCCCTGTCGGCTCAGAACCTGATGGATGCCGCGAAACAGCATGGGGCCGAGCTGCGCACCGGCGCTGAAGTCACGGAAATCCTGACCGAGGGCGGGCGCGTTTCCGGCGTCAAGCTGGCCTCGGGCGAGGAAATCCACGCCAAGGTTGTGGTCAATGTGGCAGGACCTGGTTCGTCCATCATCAACAAGATGGCCGGCGTTCTGGACGATATGACCATCAAAACCCGACCCTTGCGGCAAGAGGTCGTGCACGTTCCAGCCCCTGAAGGGTTCGATTTTGAACACGACGGAACCATCGTTTCGGACAGTGACATTGCCTGCTATTGCCGCCCGGAACACGGCAATCACATCCTTGTCGGATCTGAGGATCCGGGATGTGATCCGCATCAGTGGTGCGAGGACGATGTGAACTACAATCGTGAATTCACCGATCAATGGACCACGCAGGCCATGCGGTATGCGCAGCGTGTGCCCAGCCTTGGTATTCCATCGAAAACGCGGGGCGTGGTTGACCTTTATGATGCGTCTACCGACTGGATTCCGATCTATGACAAATCCAGCCTGCCGGGGTTCTACATGGCCTGTGGTTCAAGCGGAAACCAATACAAGAATGCGCCCATTGCGGGCAAGATGATGGCGGCACTGATCGATTACTGTGAAGGTGGCGCCGATCACGACGCGAAACCGTTGCAGTTCGAATTGCCATACATCAAGCGGACAATCGACGTGGGCTTCTACTCGCGCAAACGACCGATCAATGAGGAAAGCAGTTTCTCGGTTCTGGGCTAGTCGCGTTTCGCAAACGGTCTATGTCGTGTGTGGCTGTCAACAAGCCCGGCCCTGACATGACCGACCGAAAGACAACCGTATTGATCCTTGGCAGCGCCCCATCGGCGCTGGAGGCGCGGGCATGGTCGCGCGCGCCTTTCACGCATATCGTCGCCATCAACAACGCATGGCGCATCCGAGAAGACTGGGATTACCTGATCCATCCCGAAGACTTCCCGGCAGAGCGCCGCCCTGAAAAAGTTCTTGGCACTCAACACATAGTCACTGCCGACGAATACGTCCCAAGACAGAATGACTATGGCGGGTTCGTTTATGCCGGCGGAACGATGGCTTTCACGGCAGGCTATTGGGCCTTGTCAGTCTTGAAGCCGGATGTTCTGGCTTTTTCCGGTTGCGACATGATGTATTCAGGATCGGGGCGAACACATTTTTACGGAAATGGCACGGCGGACCCTTTGCGAAAGGACGTGACACTGCGTTCGCTTGAAGCGAAGGCCGCCCGACTGGGGCTTTATGCAGCCGCTCAGGGGTGCAGAACCGTACGGTTATCCGGTGCCCCAAGCCGGCTGGTATTTCCATCCGTCAACCTTTCTGACCTGGCAGCCGCACCGCTTCCCGATATTGCAGCCATGCACAGTGTGCAGCGAATGGAAGATGATCTTGGCTATTATGTAGCCTCGGGTCGGTATTGGGAAGTTGAGCACCGGTTCGACCCTGCTGCGATTGACGCATTGGATCGGATGTGGCTTAGGGCCTATCGGCTTGCCGTATCGGAGAACGCGGCCTGACACCGTTCAGGCGGCGAAGGTAACCCAGGCCCAAACCATCGCAACATAAGTCAGGTTGTGCATCAACTGATCCAAACCTGCGGCGCGCCAAAAAGCGGGTTGCGTTGGCTCAAGTCGCTTTTTGTCTGAATAGCTGGCCTTGATGAAATCGATATTGAAATGGATGAACCATTCCAGCGCCCCGACAATCAGAATAAAAACCAGCGGCGCGCCGAACACCAAAAAAACGACGATAGAACCCACAACATGCACAGCGGCATGTTGCGCGCGTCCCAAGTGAAAATACTCACCCCGACCGGAAAGCATCTTCGGTGTCTGGAGGTAGTAGTCAGCGAACATATGCTTGATCAGCAAAAGACAAAGCATAAGAAACACTGCGCCAATACTGGCAGTCAAAAGAACCCTCCCGATATCGTTCTGACGCCAACATTAGGCAATAAAACGGGCACGCGTAAATGAACTAGTTCACATTCAGTCAAGAAATTTTCCAAAAGGGAAAAATTTGCTTATCCTGTCTGGATGATATTTGATTCATGCTGTTGAAATTGCATGCATTGCGTTTAATCCACGTCGAAGGTCAGCAGCAGGGGCAGGTTCCATAGAACGCACAATTTTCCGCTTTATCTGGAAATACTCCAAGCGCGAACAGCTGGTCCTGCTGGCCGTGACGGCGACGCTGTTTCCTTTGCTGTATCTCACACTTGAGTTGCCAAAACGAATAATCAATGACGCGATCGGGTCGTCCACTTCTGAGGTGACGATCTGGGGCTATTCCATGTCGCAGACCAATTTTCTGGTTGCTCTGTGCTTTGCCTTTCTGGCGGCCGTGCTGTGCCATGGCCTGATGAAAATGCGCATCAACACCATGAAGGGCGTGCTGAGTGAACGGATGCTGCGGCGCTTTCGCTATCAGTTGATCAGCCGGGCGCTGCGCTTTCCTCAACCCTATTTCGAGCGTGTCAGCCAGGGTGAAATGGTGTCAATGATCACCGCCGAAAGCGAGCCGATGGGCGGCCTGATGGGCGACGCGATCAGCCAGCCGGTTCTTCAGGCTGGCCAAATGATCACCATACTTTCCTTCCTGTTCCTACAAAGCGTCTGGTTCGGGCTGGCCGCCGTGGCGCTGATACCCTTGCAGGCCTGGTTGATCCCCAAGCTGCAACGCCAGATCAACCTGCTGAACAAGAAACGCATTCAGGAGGTTCGAGTTCTGGCGGCGCAGATTGGCGAGAACGCGGCGGGCGCGTCCACCCTGCGGACCAATGGCGGCTGGCGTTTTCGCCGGTCGATGATCTCAGAGCAATTGGGACGCCTGTTCGGCATCCGTTTCGAGATCTATCAAAAGAAGTTCTTCATGAAATTCCTGAACAACTTCATCTCGCAGCTTACACCGTTCATGTTCTATCTGGTTGGTGGTCTGTTGGTGCTTCAGGGCTCGGTTTCGCTGGGGGCGCTGGTTGCCGCATTGGCTGCGTACAAGGATCTCAGCTCACCTTGGAAGGAACTGCTGACCTATTACAACCAGACCCAGGACATGTCGCTGCGCTGGGATGTGGTCATTGACCGTTTTGCCCCGGCCGGAATGCATGATGAAACCTTGTTCGAAAGTGAACCCTCCGAGTGGCCACACCTGAACGGCGACATCGTGCTGGACCACGTTTCGGTGCGTGACATGGATGGCAATCAGGTGCTTGATGATCTGGACCTCAGTTTTCCTGCCGGAAAGACAATTGGGATCGCCGCCCCCAGCGAGGAAGATCGACGCGCCATCGGCGAATTGCTGACACGGGAAATACGTCCCAGTGCTGGCCAGGTTCGGATCGGAGATCTGAAACTGGCCGAGTTGCATCAGGTGGTTGTCGCCGCGCGTATCGGGTATGTCACATCACGCCCTGTCATGTTCCAGGGTACGCTGGGCGACAACGTGATGATGCCGATGCGGTTCAAACCGCTGACTGACCCGCCGGACGACCCGGATTTTCTCGAAACCTTGAGGGCAGGCAACAGTGCCGATCCGTTTGGGGCGGAATGGCTGGACCCAACTCTGGCCGGCTTTCAGGACGCCACAGAACTGCGTGCCTGGTGGTTGCAGTTGATTGATGGAATGGGGTTTGGCGCAGCGCTGTTCCAACGGGGCGCCGAACAAAGCTTCGATGCGGCCGAGCATTGTGAACTGGCAAAGAAACTGATCGAGCTGCGCCCGGTCGTGCAGCAGGCGGTTCGGGATGCCGGGCTGGAACAACAGGCGCTTGTCTTTGACCGGAACACCTATAATGCGGCCCTGCCTGTGGCTGAAAATCTGCTTTTCGCAACGCCACGTGTTCCTGTGACACAGGCTTTGCTTGCGCAGCAAAAGGTCTTTCTCGGACAGTTGCGTGAACTGGGGCTGGACGAGACATTGATCGCGTTGACCCGCGACGTGATCGACATGCTGCGCCAGATCTTCGGGATGGATGGAACCGACCACCCGTTGTTCCAAAAGCTTGGTCTTGATGCAAAAACCTATGAAATTGCGGTGGATCTGGTGGACCAGACCCGCAAAGAAGGTTCGGACGGGCTGGATGACGAACAGCTTGCCAACATGTTGGCGGTGCCATTTGTGATCTCTGCCGAACAGATCGGACCTGCGTTCACGGATGAACTGAAGGATCGCATCCTCGAACTCCGGCACAGCCATTCCGAGAAACTGATGGAGCGTTTGCAAGACGTCTTCGTTCCATTGGATCCGAACGTCTTTGCGCCCGGATTGACGGTCATGGAAAATGCGCTGTTCGGAAAAGTCAGCCAGATTGGCGGTTCCCGTTCGGACGAAGCCCGCAAGGTGATAGTGGATGTGTTGGCTGAAAACGGCGCGCGCCCATTGGTCACAGAGCTGATCTATGATGTCCAGGTTGCTTTGGGCGGTCAGAATCTTCCGGCGGTATTTGCCGAACCCTTGGCCTTTACCCGAGCGACGATCAAGAAACCTGACATCCTGATTCTGGAAAACGCGCTGGCCAGCTACGACATGAAAACGCAGGTGGCGGTCTATAAACGGCTCCGTGAACTGCTGCCGGACACCACCGTCGTCTATCTGAATGATCAGTTTGAAAACCCCGGTGCATTCGACATGTATGTTGAAATCCGGCAAGGTCGTGTGGTCTCGGACGGAGGGCCTGTGGCGGTGGAGGAAGACAGTGCAGCATCGGCGGATTTGACGCGGAAACTGCGCGCTCTGGAACAAACCCCCTTGTTTTCGGGTCTGGACCGGCGTCAGCTGCGCCTGCTGGCCTTTGGTGCGCGCTGGTTTGATGCCGCGCCGGGGCAGGTGGTGTTCTTGAAAGATGACCAACCCACCGACGGTGCCTATGTGGTGCTGGAGGGCGAAGCAGGTTTGTATCTGCCGCAAGAACAGGGGCCTGACCAATTGATCACCAAAGTCGGGCCTGGTGCTTTGGTCGGAGAGTTGGGCCTGATCAGAAAAGAACCACGTGCGCTGAGCATGGTGGCGGAAACCCAGCTTTCCTGCTTGCGGATCGGTGAAGAAGAATTCCTTGCCGTTGTGGAAAACGACGCGGCGACCGCATTCAAGCTGTTGCAGGTTATCGCCGGCTATGTGTCCAATTAGCGATCAAGAGTCCGTGTTGCAGAACAAATCATAAAGCAGGCGGATCACTTTTTCCGTGGCACCGTCGCGCAATGAATAATAGACAGTTTTGCCTTCCCGGCGCGTCGAGACCAACTCTTCCTCGCGCAGGCGTGCCAGCATCTGGCTGACGGCAGCCTGCCGCAGCTGAAGCAGCTCTTCAAGTTGGCCGACGGATTTTTCACCACCGCCAAGATGGCACAAGATCATCAGGCGCCCTTCATGTGCCAGTGTTTTAAGAAATGCAGCCGCGCGTGCAGCGTTGTCTTTCATGTCCGGCGGAGCGTCTGTTGGGTGTGCCTGAGGTTCGGTTTCGTTAAGTGCCACTTTCGGACCGTCATATCGCGTTTCGTGATGCCAATATGCATCAAGGCCATTTGTATTGTCACCCCTCGGTTGCCGGGGCGCCCCCTTGAAAAGCGTTGCCTTCAACGTAATCGCATGGGTCCTCCTGCATTTGCAGATGCAACCCGTCGCCGTCATATGGGTGCGCGCGGGCCAGGTCTTCATCGACATCGATCCCAAGGCCCGCAGCATCCGGGGCGGCGACAAAGCCATTCTCGACCCGGATCGAGCCCTTGATCAGTAGATCGTGGAACGGTGTTTCGATGGTTTCCAGAAGCAGCAGGTTGGGAATGGACGCCGCCAGATGAATATTGGCGGCCCATTCCACCGGACCCGCATAGAGGTGCGGTGCCATCTGCGCGTTGAAGACCTCGGCCATGGCGGCGACTTTCTTCATCTCCCATATTCCGCCTGCACGCCCCAGCGCCGGTTGCAGGATTTCGGCGGCTCCGGCGCGCAGGACGGCTCCGAATTCGGCCTTTGTGGTCATCCGTTCTCCGGTGGCAACCGGAATGCGTACATTGCGCGCGACGCGGGCCATGTCTTCGATATTGTCCGGCGGCGTAGGTTCCTCGAACCACAGGGGTTGGTATGGTTCCAACGCCTGCCCCAGCCGAATTGCACCGGCTGTGTTGAACTGGCCATGGGTGCCGAACAGCAGATCGGCCCTGTCCCCCACGGCCTCGCGGATCGCTTTGCAGAAGGCGACGGACATGGAAATGTCGCTCATCGCGGGCATGTGCCCGCCGCGGATGGTATAGGGGCCGGCCGGGTCGAATTTCACGGCGGTGTAGCCACGGTTCACCATTTCCGCCGCCGTTTCACCGGCCTGTTCGGCAGAGGTCCAGAAATCGTTCAGGTTGTGCTGGGGCAGGGGGTACAGGTAAGTATAGGCCCGGATCCGGTCATTCATCCTGCCGCCCAGCAGCGCATGCACCGGCCTGTCGCGATCTTTGCCCAGAATGTCCCAGCAGGCAATTTCCAACCCCGAGAATGCGCCCATCACCGTCAGGTCCGGCCGCTGCGTAAAGCCGCTGGAATAGGCGCGGCGGAACATGAGTTCAATGTTTTCGGGGTTTTCTCCCAACATATGCCGGTCGAACACGTCCTGAATGACATGACGCATCGCTACAGGGCCCACGGACGAGGCATAACACTCACCCCATCCCGTGATGCCGGTATCGGTCGTCACTTTGACAAGTATCCAGTATCGCCCTCCCCAGCCCGGGGCGGGCGGGGCGGTGACGATGACGTCGAGATCCTGAAGTTTCATCCCAAATCCTTTCGGTGGGTCAGGTCCTGTCGAACAGGATCACATTTCGCTTGGCCGATCCGGATTTGGTGTCGGCGATGGCCTCGTTGATCTGATCCAGAGACCAGCGGCCCGAGATCAGCTCGTCCAGTTTCAGCCGTCCCTGCTTATACAGGTCCACCATCCAGGGTATGTCGCGCTGAATGACCACGTCGCCCATTTTCGACCCGACGACACCCTGGCCCAGGGCTGCCAATACAACGGGTTCATAGCTGGCCATGTCACCGGAATGTGGCATTCCGATCATGATCGCCTTGCCGCCGCGCCCAAGATAGCGCGGAGCCTGATCATAAGCGGGAATCGCGCCGACGGTGATCAGAACGGCATCGGCACCGCGCCCCCCCAGCGCCCTGTATGCGGCTTTCCATGGTTGATCCAAGCTGGCCAAAACGCCGTGGGTTGCGCCGAACTCTTTGGCGATCTCAAGCTTTTCTTCGGTCATGTCCACGGCCACGATCCGCCGCGCGCCTGCAATCCGCGCGCCTTGAATTGCGTTCAGGCCGACCCCGCCCGCCCCAATGACCACCACGTCCTGACCAGGGCGCACGCCTGCCGCATTAACCGCAGCGCCGACCCCGGTGATCACGCCGCAGGACAGCAGGCTGGCCAGTTCCTTAGGCAGGTCATCCGGGATTTTGACAATCTGGCGGTGGCTTACCACGACCTTTTCAGCAAAGGCCCCGCATGCCATCGCCTGTTCGAGCGCGCCGCCATCGCCTGTTTTCAATGGACCTTTGACAGTGTCGTAAGGTGTTTCGCAAATTGTCGGTTGCCCGCCTGCACAGGCAGGGCAAGACCCGCAGGCGCGGATCAGGGTCACCACCACAGGGTCGCCGACCTTGAAATCCCCGGCCGCGTCTCCGACTGCGGTGATCACGCCTGCGGCTTCGTGCCCGTAAACCGCTGGCAGGAACCCTCCCCATGCGCCTTCGGCATAGGAAATGTCCGAATGGCAGATGGCCACGGCATCCAGTGTCACCTGGACCTCGCCCGTGCCGGGGGGGGCCAGATAAATGTCTTCGATCACCAATGGCTCGCCAAATGCCCGGCAGACTGCGGCTTTGATTTTTTGCATGTTGTCCCTCACTCCCGTTGGGTTCACGGTGGCGCGGGAAAAGGCGGCTCGCAAGGCAGAAACCGCCATTTGCGTGTCGTTGTTACGCCACGACAGGCCGGGACCGTCTAAACAGTAGGAACCCTGCCAGCATCAACAAGAGTGCCAGCAGAAACGGGGCGCCAGGCAGGTAGAGCGGGGTGTCAGGTCGAATGAACTGCGCGAATACGCTGGTCATCACCAACGGTGAGATCACCATCGAAAGCGCATGCAACGCAGTCAGGACACCCTGCAATTCACCTTGCTGAGAATCTGGTGTGGCCCGCGACATCATCGCCTGAAGGGCGGGCGTGATGACCGCCCCAATGGCGGTAATCGGAATGAGAAGCAGTGCTATCAGGCCGTTGGTCAGAAAGGCCAGAATGGCGAAGCTTATGATTTCAAAGATCATGCCATAGATGATTGTTGCCCGCTCGCCCAAAAGCCGGATGGCCGGGCGGATCAGACCGCCTTGCACGACGGCCATGCCGATACCATAGATTCCAAGCGACAGGCCGATCATCTGCGCGGACCAACCGAAGCGCTCGGTCGTGAAATAGGACCAGATGGCCGGATAGACGTAGATTGAAACCGAATACAGGAAATAGACCCACAGCATAGGCCGGATGCCGGGCAATGATGCTATGGCGCGAAGCGAGTTCACCGGGTTCGCGCGCCGCAGGTTGAAGGCACGCCTGTTTTCATCGGTCACCGTTTCCGGCATCACGAAATATCCGATGCAGAAGGTCAGCGCCGCCAAACCCGCAGCAGCCCAGAATGGTGCGCGGGTTCCAAATTCGCTTAGCAATCCGCCGATCACCGGACCCAGAACGAACCCCACGCCAAATGCCGCGCCCAGAAGGCCGAAATTTGCGGCCTTGTCTTTTGGGTCGGACACATCGGCCATGAAAGCCGCCGCCGTCGAATGGGTGGCCGCCGTTATGCCGCCGACGATACGTCCGACCAGCAAAAGCCAGATGCTGCCCGCCAAGGCCATGACGACGTAGTCCAGCGCCATGACGAACAAGGACACCAGCAATACCGTTCTGCGCCCGTAAGCATCGGAAAGGTTTCCCAGAATGGGGCCGAAGATGAATTGCATCGCGGCAAAGGCTGTGCTCAGCACACCGCCCCAGATCGCGGCATTGGCCAGGGTGCCGCCCTGAACCTCGACGATCAGTTGCGGCATGATCGGCATCACAAGACCAATGCCCATAGCATCGATCATGACGATGCAGAGGATAAAGAAAAACGGCAGACGCATGGGACCTGAACACATGAGTTGTGAGCGGCACCCTAGTCATGCCCGACGAATGAGGGAAGAGACAGTTCTGCGGGACACCCCATGTCGTTGCGGCAGGTTGTTAGAGTTTGCCCGCCAGTTCGGACAGAAGCTCAGCCAATTCCTGCGGATGTGAAAAAAACGGCGAATGCGAGCTGTCGATTGTACGTCGAAGGTTTTCGGGGACGCAGGCGCTCATGTCTGCCTGGTACTCGGTCGGTATCGTGTGGTCGTCGGTTGTTCGGATATAGGCCTTGGGGACCTTGGAAAAGCGTGGGCCGACAGGCAGCGGTGTTTCTTGTGGCAGGATGGCTTGCGGACACAGGCGCGCGTATGCGTATGGCAGGACGTCGTCCGGGCAATCGTGATAAAACAGCTGTGGGATCGCATCCACTGACACGGTATAGGAAAGCCCGTCCGCAGATTTTTCCACTGCGTGCGCAATGGTTTGCCGTGGCCCGCGCCTGCGCATTTCCGCCATCGAAAGACCATCCCGAGGGACATAGGCACACAGGTAAATCAAGGCGCGCATCGCATCCGGGCGGGCCTCGGCCGCTGCGCTGATCGGAAAGCCGGCCCAGGAATGGCCGACGACGATCGTATCGGGTGTACAGGCGTTCAAAATGGCATCGCGGCAACCGTCCAGCGTGACGTCGGCCACCGGCGTGGGGTCTGCACCATGGCTGGGCATGTCGATGGCGCGGGCGGTATGGCCCAGGGCTTCCGAAGCAGGGATCAGGTCGCGCCAGCACCAGGCGCCGTGACACGAGCCATGGACCAACAGGAAGGACGCCATTGTCATTCTCCTTCAGACATGTCCGATCTCGGTCAGAAATCCGGTCAGGATTTCTGCGTATTCCGCGGGATTCTCAACGCAAGGCAAATGTCCAACGCGGCGGATCAGCCGAAATCGGGATCCGGGAACAAGATCAATCGTTTCCCGCACCAGATCGGGTGGGGTCGATCCGTCTTCGCTGCCCGCAATTCCAAGCGTGGGCAGGCGCAGGCCGCTTGTGGGGGTATAAAAGTCGGTACCGGCAATGGCGGCACAGCAGCCCAGATACCCTTCGACTGGTTGGCTGACCATCATATCGCGCCAGGGCAGGTAATTTTGGGAGTGGCGGAATTCGCGCGAGAACCAACGCTCCATCGTGGCATTGGCCAAAGCCTCGATCCCGCCCTTTCGCACCGCCTGAATGCGCTCTTGCCAGATCGAAGGCGTGGCGATCTTGGCAGCGGTGTTCGATAGCACCAGCGCACGAATCTGGTCCATGCGTTTGATCGCCAGCCCCTGCGCGATCATCCCGCCAATCGAGAGGCCGACAAAGACGCAATCGCGAACCTGAAGGTGATCTAGCAGCGCCTCGGCATCCCGCACCAAAGCGCCCATCGAATAGGGTGCAGGGGGCACCGAGGATTGCCCGTGCCCACGTTTGTCATACCGGATGATGCGCAGCCCGTCGGGCATGTATGGCAGCACCGCGTCCCAAAGATGCAGGTCGGTTCCCAGGGAATTGGCAAACACAATGGGTGCACCGTCCGTGGGGCCGTCGATGCGATAGTTCAGTTTCACGTCGCCCAGATCAGCGATCATCATGACAAAGGTCCTTGTCGTCATGCCGTCCTGACGTAATTTGCACGGCTTTCGCACCGATGTCAGGTCAGGAATTCCAACGCCTTAGCAAATATTCCCGGATCGACATTCCCGCCCGATGTGACGACGATCACGTCGTCGCCTTCGATCTCGTCGCCCCGGAAAAGGGCCGCGGCCAGTGCTACGGCGCCGCCGGGTTCCAACACGATTTTAAGGCGCAGAAAGGCATATGCCATGGCCTGCAATGCCTCGTCTTCGGTGACAGAGAGTCCGGGGCCGCAAAGACGGTGAAGGATCGGAAAGGTGATGTCGCCGGGCTGCGGTGTCAGGATCGCATCGCATATGTTACCTGACGCCGCATTGTTGTTTTGAATGCGACCTGACGCCAAGGATCGTTTGACGTCGTCGAACCCTTCCGGCTCACAGGGGCGCGCCCGCAAATTCGGTGCGTGTTTCTCCATCGCCAGCGCAATGCCCGAGGTCAATCCTCCGCCGCCGCAACAGATCAGAACATCCGACTGCGAAACCCCAATTTCCGCTGCCTGCCTGGCGATTTCCAGCCCGGTTGTGCCTTGTCCCGCGATGACTTGCGGTTCGTCATAGGGGCGGATCAGGGTCAGACCACGTTCAGCAGCGATGGCTTCGCCTATTTCCTCCCGTTTTTCATTCGCGCGATCGTACAAAACGACTTCGCCGCCCAGCGCGCGGGTGTTGTCGATCTTGAGCTGCGGCGCGTCCGACGGCATGACAATGACCGAGGCAATCCCATGTTTCGAAGCGGCCATCGCAACGCCTTGCGCATGGTTGCCCGATGAATATGCGATCACACCACGCTGGCGTATGCCTTCATCCAGCGCCGAAATGGCCGACCACGCGCCGCGAAACTTGAAACTGCCGGTATGTTGCAGGCATTCCGGTTTGACCCAAATGCGGCGGCCCGCAAGCGTGTCGAGAAAGGGCGACGACAGGATCGGCGTTTCGCGAACGTGTCCTTTCAGCCGTTCTGCGGCGGCTTCGATCATCTCAAATGTGCTCATGCGGCGTTCTTCAATACCTTCTGTATCAGGTCCAGTGATTGGACTTCGTTCAGGAACGGAACATGCCCGCGATCCGGTACCTCGACCGAGATCAGCTCCGGGTGTCGATGCCGCATCTCGGCCAGAGTGTCCGCGCCCAGAACATCGGAATTCGCGCCCCGGATCACACCGGTGGGAATGCCACGCAAGGCTTCGAAGAACACCCAAAGATCAGGGGCTGCCGCGCTTGCAGCTTGTTCAAGAAGCGCCTTGCGCAGGGCTGGATCATATCGCAGCTTCAGCCTGTCTTTGCGCATTTCATACTGAAATTCTGCCTGCGTGCGCCAGGTCTCCAGTGGAACACCGGGAAATTGTGGCTCCATTACGTGTTTCAATGCGGCGGCGGCTTCATCATAGGTTTTGGCGGTGGGCTGCGCCCCCACGTAGGCCATGATCTTGGCGATGCCCGACGGCTCGATAACCGGACCCACGTCATTCAGAATTACGGCGGCCAGACGTTCGGGGTGGCTTGCGGCCAGCGCCATGGCGATCAGCCCGCCGCGCGATGTTCCCAGAATGACTGCTTTCTCGATCCCCAGATGATCGAGCAGCTCAATCGCGTCATGGGATTCGCGGAAGATATTGTAATTCATGAAGTCGGGGTCGTATTCCGAACGCCCGCGCCCCCTGTAATCCATGGCGATCATGCGCAGGCCCGAGGCATGTGGCGCAAAAAACGAAAAGTCGCGGCTGTTTCGGGTCAGACCGGCCAGGCACAAAAGCGGCGTGCCGGTGCCGGACTCTTTGAAATAGATGCGCCTGCCGTCCGTTGTCATGAATTCTGACATCAGAGACCGGCCAGCTTGGGAATCGAGGCCAGATCGGACAGCACATGCGCAGGTGTCCAGGGAAGGCGATCCATGGGTTCACCAATCCGATTGACCCATGCGGTCACAAAACCGTACCCGCTGGCCCCGGCAGCGTCCCAGCCGTTCGAACTGACGAACAAAACGTCATCGCGTGCGCAGCCAAACCTGTCTTGCACCAGATCATAGACACGGGCGTGGGGTTTGAAGACGCCGACGCTTTCGACCGACAGCACATCATCCAATACATCGCCGATTCCGGCGGACTTCACGGCTCCGTCCAGCATCGGGGGCGACCCGTTGGACAGGATCGCCGTTTGCAGCCCACCATCCTTGAGGGCTTTCAGCATGGCCGGAACTTCTGGATAGGCCTGCAATTCCCAATAGAGATCAAGCAGACGTTGGCGCAGCCCCGGGTTGCCTTGCAGGCCTGCGGCCTCCAGAGCCCAATCCAGCCCGTCCTGGGTAACGTCCCAGAAATCCGCATGCGCATCCGCCACGGCGCGCAGCCATGTGTATTGCAGTTGTTTCAGACGCCAATGCCCCGCAACGGTGGTCCATTTGTCTTTCAGGGCTTCGAAACCCGGCTCGTCTGCCGCCTGCCGGGCAGCCGCGGCAACATCGAACAATGTTCCGTAGGCATCGAACACACAGGTCGTGATCGGCATATGGTCCTCCTTAGATTGCGCGCAGGTTGGCACATCGGCGCAGAGGGTGAAAGAGCCGAGGGTTTACAACATTGTGTCAACCTATAGGGTTGGCCGCTTAACCCCTTGGAACGGCCGGAGGCCACGATGACCGAAATCAAACAAGGCGACACGGTTCGCATCCACTACACCGGGACATTGCTGGACGGCAAAGTCTTTGACAGCTCGGACGGGCGTGATCCGTTGGAATTCGTGGTCGGGTCGGGCCAGATCATCCCGGGGCTGGACCGTGCCATGCCGGGCCTGTCCACCGGGGACAAGACGCGGGTGGAAATTGCCTGTACAGACGCCTACGGCCCGATCAACCCTGCGATGCGTCAGGAAATTCCCCGTGAAGGCATTCCAGACGACATCCCCCTGGATCCCGGGACACAGTTGCAGATGCAAACGCCAGAAGGTCAGGCCGTGCCTGTAACGGTTGTGGATTCAAACGAAGCCACCGTTACTCTGGATGCAAATCACCCGCTGGCAGGGCAGGATCTGGTTTTCGAGATCGAAGTCGTTTCAGTCAACTGAGACATGGTTCGGGCCGGATGTCCGGCCCGGATCTCACCCTATCAGAGCGTGAATCGCGGCCCTTACCTGTGGCTGCGTAAAGAAGACGAACACCAGCAACAGTGAAGTCAACGTAAGCAATAGCACCCTGGCCCGTTGGCTGAGAAAGCCGGGCTTTCGCCGGCTTTGCGTCGCGCGTGCATTGTTTGCAATGATTTGGTCAAGTTTGCTCATATCGATTACCTGCCGCCTAATGATGGTGAAATCTGGGCAGCGGCAGGGAAAGATATGGTCACATGGATTCGGGCTGAGGCATGCCCAGAACGTGGAAGCCACCGTCAACGCGGATGATCTCTCCCGACGTGCAGGCACCTGCATCTGACGTCAGGTACACAGCCGTTCCGCCGACAGCTTCAAGTGTGGCGTTAGAGCGCATCGGTGCATTCTGATCGCAGAATTTGTAGGTCTTGCGGGCACCGCCGATCGCTGCACCGGCGAGGGTTCTCATCGGCCCTGGGGAAATCGCGTTCACGCGGATGCCATCGGGGCCAAGATCGTTGGCCAAATAGCGCGTTGCCGATTCCAGCGCAGCCTTTGCGACACCCATCACGTTGTAGTTGGGCACAACCCGGTTGGAGCCCTGATACGTCAGGGTCAGCAGGGAACCGCCATTGTCTTTCATCAACGGATAGGCGCGACGCGCGACCTCGATGAAGGAATAGGCCGAGACATCCATCGAATGCTTGAAATTCGCACGTGTGGTATTCAGGAACCGACCTGTCAGCTCGGACTTGTCCGAATAGGCGATAGCATGCACCAGGAAATCTATGGTGGGCCAACGTTCGGCCAGCTCGCCAAAAGCGCGATCCAGCGACTCGTCGTCGGTGACATCCGCATCGACCATGAAATCGCTGCCCAGGCTCTGAGCCAGCGGCTCCAGCCGCTTTCCGAATGCCTCGCCCTGATAGGTGAATGCCAGTTCGGCGCCAGCCTCGTGCATGGCCTTGGCAATGCCCCACGCAATCGAGCGGTCATTGGCCACGCCCATGATCAGGCCGCGTTTACCTTTGAGAAGATCCGACATTACTTTCACCCGTTATACTTTGAAAGAACCATGGACCCGTTCGTGCCGCCAAAGCCGAAGCTGTTGGTCATGACACTGTCCAGTCCTGCGTTTTCAACCACTTGAGTTGCAATTTCACCGGGCTGAATGCCTTCGGCAAGCGTGTCGACATTGATCGATGGAGTAATGAAATCATTTTCCAGCATCAGCAGGCAGAAAATCGTCTCAAGCGCGCCCGCCGCGCCCTGAGCGTGGCCTGTCATCGACTTCGTCGAGGAGATGGGGGGTACATTGCCTTCGCCAAAGATGCGGCGCACCGCCTCTACCTCACCCACGTCGCCGACGGGGGTCGAGGTGCCGTGAGCATTGATATAGCCGACCTTGCGCCCCTCGGGCAGGGTACTCAGAGCTAGTCGCATCGCGCGCTCGCCGCCCTCACCTGAAGGAGCAACCATGTCGTGACCATCTGAAGTTGCGGCATAACCTGTAACTTCAGCATAAATTTTGGCGCCGCGGGCCAGAGCGTGGTCCAGCTCTTCCAGAACAACGATTCCACCGCCGCCCGAAATCACGAAACCATCGCGGTTTTCGTCGAACGCGCGCGAGGCTTTATCGGGTGTGTCATTATATTTCGACGACATCGCGCCCATTGCGTCGAACAGGCAGGAAAGCGTCCAGTCCAGTTCTTCACCGCCGCCGGCGAACATCACGTCCTGCTTGCCCAGCATGATCTGTTCGGCCGCGTTGCCGATGCAATGCAGCGAGGTCGAGCAGGCCGAGGTGATCGAATAGTTGATGCCCTTGATCTTGAACGCGGTCGCCAGATTGGCCGAGATCGTCGAGCACATGCATTTTGGCACGGCAAATGGCCCGATCCGCTTGGTCGCGCCCGTCTTCAGAACGGTTTGATGCGCCGTCAGCATCGCGCTGGTCGAAGGTCCGCCAGACCCCGCAACCAGCCCGGTGCGTGGATTGACGATCTGGTCTTCGGTCAGACCAGAATCGGCAATCGCCTGGCTCATGGCGATATGTGCATAGGCGGCCCCTGGACCCATAAAGCGCAATGTGCGCTTGTCCACATGCTGGGCCACGTCGATCTTGAGCGTACCCGCGATCTGGCTGCGAAAACCATGTTCTGCCATCTGCTCGCTGGCCACGATCCCGGATTTACCTGCTTTGAGCGAGGTCAGAACCTCTTCGGCATTGTTCCCGATCGAGGACACAACCCCCAGACCGGTGACGACTACTCGACGCATGTGCGCACTCCTTGTTTCAGACCGTTCAGGCTCAGGCCTCGGATAGAACGACCTTCATGTCCTTGACATCATAAATCATCTCGCCATCGGCTTCGACAATGCCATCCGCCACACCCATTGTCAGGCGGCGCGTTTGAATCGCTTTTTTGAAATCGATTTTATACGTCAGCATCTTGCGGTCCGGGCGAACCATGCCGGTCAGCTTTACTTCGCCGACGCCGACGGCCATGCCGCGCCCCTGCCATCCACGCCAGCCAAGGTTGAAACCGGTCAGTTGCCAAAGCCCGTCCAGCCCCAGACAGCCCGGCATGATCGGGTTGCCCGGAAAGTGGCACTCAAAGAACCAAAGGTCGGGTGTGATGTCGAATTCGGCCAGCACATGGCCCTTGCCGTGCAGACCACCATCGGCAGAGATGTCGGTGATCCGGTCCATCATCAGCATCGGTGGGGCGGGCAATTGTGCGTTGCCGGGGCCAAATAACTCACCACGAGCGCATTTCAGCAGATCATCTTTGTCAAAACTGCTAGGGAACTGGGCCATTCTGCCACCTTTCCTGCCGGGGGTCTGTCTTTACATCTGGCTTCGTCTAACACCCGTTTGCAAGGTCCTGCAAGAGCGGCGCGCCACATCATGTTGTGTTGGTTCTTATCTTGCGAATGAATTTCATTTGTAATTGCCGGTGATGCGCCCCTATATATAAAGGCAGGAATAATGGGTATCGGATCGATGACACCTCAGAGCCGCGAAATCGCAACAGGTTGGCTGGTGAATGCCGGCTTGCGACCGACGCGTCAGCGCGTGGCGCTGGCCGAGCTTCTGGTGGGCGACGGCCGCCATCGCCACGTCACCGCAGAAAGCCTTTTTGAATCGGCAAAGGCGAATGGGGATGCGGTGTCTCTGGCAACGGTCTACAACACTTTGCGTGCTTTTTGCGATGCGGGTGTGCTGCAAGAAATCACAGTGGACGGATCGAAAAGCTATTTCGACACGAACACGCATGATCATCCCCACTTTTATTGGGAAGACGACGCAAGGCTAAGCGATGCGCCGTCGGATCAGCTGGTCATTCAGCGCCTTCCCGAGGCGCCGGAAGGTGTCGAAATCGCCTCTGTCGATGTCGTCATTCGCTTGCGCAAGAAGTAACAGACCTTAAACGCCTGTCAGCCCGGCCACCAAAACACGTTCGGCCTTTTCTGTGGTCGTGTCAGAGGGTCCTGTGCCGTGCCGCGCCAGAACGACGGATTCTGCTGTGTCCGGATTGGCAATCGGTACGCTGACCAGATGCTTGTTGTCATAGCTGAAGCTGCTGGGTGGGCTGGCATAGCTGATCCCGATTCCCTCACCATGGGCGGCAAGGCTGCGTTGAATCTCAAGGGATGCCGCCCGGTGCGCGACGGTAGGGCGCAGCCCGTTTTGTCGGAACAGGCCGAGAATGTGTTGGGCGGATAATCCTTCCGAAGACAGAATCAACGGATGACCTTCCAGCGCTGCAAGGGTGACTTCTGTGGTTGTCGCCAATGGATGATCCGGGGACATCAAGGCCTTCGGTCTGCTGTCGAACAGTTTTGTACGGGCGAACCCCGCATCCATGGTCAGGTCGTATGTGATTGCGATGTCAATCTGGCCATCCATCAATCCATTCAGCAGCCCTTCGAAGGACCCGGCCACATAGGTAAGGTTGAGATCGGTGAACGTGTTGCGGAGAAGTTGCAGGGCCGGGGCCAAAAGGAAGGGGGCCAGGTCCGTAAAGCAGCCCAATCTCAGCCTGGATGTGCCCGGCGCGGAGGTATCGGACGTTTCGATTCGCGCAGCATTTTTCAGCAAGACCTCGGCGTTCTCTATGAACGTACGTCCCTGAGGTGTCAGTGCCATGGCTGCACCCCGGCGGCGAACGAACAGCGGATACCCCAAATGGGCTTCAACACGCGTCAGCGCAGTGGACAAGGCCGGTTGCGAAACATTGAGATGCTGGGCTGCCGCCGACAAACTGCCGTGACGCCCGACTGCACAGACATATTCATATTGGCGCAACGAAATATATAACATGAGATTAATAATAACTTCGAAAGATATGATTTGAACAGAATACATTTTTCCGGTCAAAAGCAAAAAAACTTCAGGAGCTTCCGATGCCACACCGTCTTGTTACTCAGCAGATGATCGACACTTATCAGGCCGACGGCGTCGTACTGGTCAAAGGGCTGTTTGCGGATCACGTGGATCAACTGCGCGATGGTGTGGCCGCGAATATGGCCGATCCCGGTCCCTATGCCTCGGAAAACAAGAAGGCGGGTGAAACAGGTCGTTTCTTTGATGATTACTGCAATTGGACCCGGATTCCGCAGTTCCGCGACGTGATCGAGACGTCTCCCGCAGCTGAGGTTGCTGCGGATCTGATGCAATCGAAACGCGTTCAGATGTTTCACGATCACGTGCTGGTCAAGGAGCCCGGTACGTCGATGGCGACACCGTGGCATCAGGACGGCCCATATTATTTCGTCGAGGGTCAGCAGACGATAAGCTTCTGGTCTCCGCTTGATCCGGTCAGACAGGCGACGCTGCGGTGTGTTGCCGGGTCGCACCGATGGGATAAAGAAGTTCTGCCGACCCGATGGGTTTCCGAGGACGGCTTTTTCCCGGATGAAGGTCAGTACATCCCCGTGCCGGATCCGGATGCCGAAGGTATGAAGGTCATCGAATTCGAGATGGAGCCCGGCGATGCCGTCGCTTTCAACTATCGCACGCTGCACGGTGCGCGCGGAAACCAGTCGGACAGCCGTCGCCGCGCCTTTTCACTGCGGCTGGTGGGCGACGATGCCCGGTATGTAGAGCGCCCCGGCCGAACCTCGCCCCCGTTTCCCGGTCATGACATGACGCCGGGACAGCGCCTGCGCGAGGATTGGTTTCCGATCTTGTTGCAGCGCCAGGCCGGCTCAGAACCACTGACCTGATTCGATCAGCCCGAGATCCAGCAGCTGGCGGGACTGCCATTCAAACGGCACCGCGTTGCGCCAGCGAAAGCTTCGGATGTCAAAGGTTGACCCTGCATTGGATTTCAGCGCCTTCGCGGCACGGAAAGAACAAATGGCGGCCGTCAGGTTGTGATGCCAAGGACAGGAATAGGTATTGTATTCCGGTTCGTTGAAGGTGTGATCGGGTCTCAGCACCAGGTTTTTTTGTGCTTTGAACAATGCGATGCGGTCGATCCTGCGACGTTCGTAGGGAATGTGGTCCTCGAACCGCCACCGCAACCCGCCCGAAAGATCCACCTGACGGTCCAGCGGTTGGCCGCTTGGGTCGTGGCGGGTATGGGCATAATAGCCAACACTGTCGAACATGGCCTGATCGGGGGCCACGCCATTGGGATGTGCGGTCAGATCCTCGGCGTACAGGTCAATGACATAGCTGAGCATCGCATTGCGACGCTCTTCACCATGAAAGACAAGCATCTCGCCCACGCTGCGCGTTTCGCAGTAGGGAAAGAACAGGTATTCGGCGTTGTAGCAATAATACATCCAGATGCCGGGTGCGGCCTGAATGATCCTGTTTATGGTTTCGAACACGACCAGCCGGGGAACACATTTCAAATTGACCCGATGCACCTTGGCGGACAGGTCCTCTGTCAGATGAAACTCGTCCGGTGCAAAGACGATGACGGATTTGAAACCCAGCCTCAGATGATGGTGCAGCGTGCTGGCCAACTCGACGTCGTCCTCGGCAAAAATCAATGCTACGGGGCCTTTGGCCAGTGCGGCCTGTCCCGATTTCAGGAAATGGTCGAGGGAATCGTACGTCATCGGGTGCTTTTTGGTCCGGCCTTGCTGGAAAGTCCTGCCAAATTCGGGTAATTGCGCCCGCATTGCAAGCGGCGTTCGAAGCGTATAGATGACGCCGATCCAGCGAATGCAAAGGCCCGTCCCATGTCTGAACCGAAGAAGCTGTTTATCAAGACTTATGGCTGTCAGATGAACGTCTATGACAGTGAACGCATGTCCGAGGCGCTGGGCGGGCAGGGCTATGTCGAAACCAAAACGCCTGACGATGCCGACATGATTCTGCTGAACACTTGTCACATCCGCGAAAAAGCGGCTGAGAAAGTGTATTCGGAACTCGGTCGCTTCAAGGGTCTGAAAGCCGAAAAGCCTGACCTGAAAATCGGTGTGGCAGGCTGTGTTGCGCAGGCCGAAGGTGAAGAAATCATGCGCCGCCAACCGCTGGTCGATCTGGTCGTCGGTCCGCAAAGCTATCACCGTCTGCCCGAGATGGAGGCCAAGACCCGTGCGGGCGAAAAGGCACTGGACACCGATTTCCCCGAGGAAGACAAGTTTGAAAAACTGAAAAACCGTCCCAAGGCCAAACGCGGCCCGACGGCGTTTCTGACCGTTCAGGAAGGGTGCGACAAGTTCTGCGCCTTCTGCGTGGTGCCTTATACGCGTGGGGCCGAAGTCAGCCGCCCCGCTGATCGCATCATCCGCGAAGCCCATGATCTGGTTGAACGCGGCGTGCGCGAGATCACGCTGTTGGGTCAGAACGTGAACGCCTATCACGGGGCCGGCCCCGACGGAGACATGACCCTGGCCGGGCTGATCTGGGAACTGAACAAGGTTGACGGGCTGGAACGTATTCGTTTCACCACGTCGCACCCCAATGACATGGCCGACGACCTGATCGAGGCACATGGCAGCTGTGAGAAACTGATGCCGTATCTGCACCTGCCGGTTCAGTCGGGCTCGGACCGTATCCTCAAGCGAATGAATCGCAGCCACACGGCAGAAAGCTATCTGCGCCTGATCGAACGCATTCGTGCGGCGCGCCCGGATATTGTGATGTCGGGGGACTTCATCGTCGGCTTCCCAGAAGAAACCGAAGAGGATTTTCAGGCAACGATGGATTTGGTTGAAGAGGTCAAATACGGCTACGCCTATTCCTTCAAGTATTCCACACGCCCGGGAACACCAGCGGCCGAGCGGGCTCAGGTTGATCCGGCTGCGGCGGATGATCGATTGCAGCGCCTTCAGGCCCTTATCACACGGCACCAAAGGGAAATTCAGGACGGTATGGTCGGTCGTACAGTCCGCGTTTTGTTTGAAAAACCGGGCCGCCTGCCGGGCCAGATGGTCGGAAAATCCGAGTATCTGCATTCGGTGCATGTGAAAGGGCCCGAGATTGCCGTTGGTGATCTGAAAGAGGTCCGGATCACCGACTCGGGCGCCAACTCTTTGGCGGGTGAGCTGCTCTGAGTCGGTAAGATTCCGCCGTTCAGACACCATAGTTGGTGTTTGTTTCCAAAATTTACCCTTGATTTATTGCTTGGAACTATGCTCCGAGAGGAGCCATGTTTTTCAGGCGCCGTTATTGCGTCAAAAAACGATTGTACGCCGATCTTAAGATCGGAGTGATGGAGGTACGAGTGCCAATCTTGAACAGCTTCAGGACCCTGAGCCTAGTGAAAACCTTGCCTTTGGCCTCGGTTGTTACTTTTTTTGCCAGCGCGACGATTGCCGGAGACCTGAAGGGTACGACAACCGATCCTGTCGTTATCAGCCCCAAGAAGTTCAGCAGTGACGTCAGTGCATTTTACCTGGGGATTGCTGGAGGCTACGCCTCAGGCTGGGACGATCGATTTGGTCTGAGAACGCCCGCCGGGCTGTTTGATATTGGCGACCTGAACGTATCCGGCGCATACGGCGGCTTTCGTGGTGGTTGGCGTGGTGTTCTGCCTTCAAGGTGGGGGCGTGATTTCGTCTATGGTTTTGAAGTCAGTTATGATTTCGGATCCTTGGACGACAGTGTCAGGGCCCAGATCGGCGGTTCGAACGTTGAGGGTGGGGCAGAGATATCTGACGTTTTGTCCCTCAAATATCGAAGCGGCCTGACAAGCCGAGATGGTCGGGTTCTGTACTTTTTCAGCGTCGGTTACCTGTGGGGCGATGTTGAAACAACCAACAACATCACATCCGGAGCTACAGTACAGAGCTTTTCGGCATCGGATCGGCGGGGCGGATATACCGCAAGCATCGGTGCCGAACACAAGCTGACCGACAATTGGTCGGTCACCGGCGAATACGAATACGTCCAGTTCAAATCCGAAGACGTTCAATTCGGTTCGGGCTTTTCCACGAAGTCCACACCGAAATACGGCGGCTTGAGATTCGGGCTGAACTATACGTTCTGATGCGCGTCTGACAGGCTTTTTTCTTTTGTATGATCGGCGCTTTTGTCATCCGCGGGCTTATTTTTGAAACTGTGGCTTGCGCCCACCGAGATTTGTTGTCTACGCTCGGGGTGAACCGCCAAGACAGGAGAACGGATTGGCCATCGGTGCCCTGACCCCACCGCAAGACGAAATGCCCCAACGCGAGGCGTTTTTAGAGTTTCCCGACAACCGATTGTTGATTGACCTGTGCGGCGAATACGACCGCAATCTGACCGACATCGAAAGCAAGCTTTCCGTCCAGATCGTACGCCGCGGCAACCAGCTTGTCGTGATGGGCGATGAAGACGCCCAGAAGCAGGCTATTGAAGTGCTGCAATCGCTTTACACGCGCTTGGAAGGCGGGCGCGAGGTCGAGGCCGCGGACGTGGACCGAGAACTGCGGATGGGTGGTTCGGAACAGGGGACCGGCAGCCGCGACGGCGATCAGTTGGAAATGTTCAAGGGCGGTTCAGTCGAGATCAAAACCCGCAAGAAACTGGTGGAACCGCGCACGGACGCCCAGAAAGCTTATGTGCAGTCACTGTTTCAAAATGAGCTTGCATTTGGCATTGGGCCTGCTGGCACAGGGAAAACCTATCTGGCTGTTGCCGTGGGCGTGTCGATGTTCATTGGCGGGCATGTGGATCGAATCATCCTCAGCCGCCCGGCGGTCGAAGCGGGTGAAAAATTGGGCTATCTGCCCGGTGACATGAAAGACAAGGTCGATCCCTACATGCAGCCGCTGTACGACGCGCTGAATGATTTTCTGCCCGGCAAGCAACTGGCCAAGTTGATTGAGGAAAAGCGAATCGAAATAGCGCCGCTGGCGTTCATGCGTGGACGCACGTTGGCCAATGCTTTTGTGGTGCTGGACGAAGCACAAAACGCCACGACCATGCAGATGAAGATGTTCCTGACTCGTCTGGGCGAAGGCAGCCGCATGGTAATCACCGGCGACAGGTCTCAGGTGGATTTGCCGCGCGGCGTTCAGTCGGGTTTGCAGGATGCGGAAAGACTGTTGAAAACGATCCCCAACATCAGTTTCAACTATTTCACGTCCAAGGACGTGGTTCGCCACCCGCTTGTGGCCGCGATCATCGAGGCGTATGAGGCGGATGCGGGCCGGGAATCCACTTGATTGCAAGGCTCATTCACAGGGCTTTTGTGCGATAAGATGAATCTGGAACTCACTGTCGAAGACGACCGGTGGCAAGGGCTTGAAGCTTTGTCGCGGCAAGCGATATCCGCTGTCCTTTCCTATGCGGAACTGGACCCTGAACTTTGCGAGATCAGCGTTCTGGGATGCGATGACGCACGCATTTCGGAACTGAACGCCGAGTTTCGCGGCAAACCAGCCGCCACCAATGTTCTGAGCTGGCCGGCAGAAGATTTGGCCCCGGAGGAAGCCGGGCAAGCGCCCCATCCGCCAAAGCCGGATTTCACCGGTGAAATTCCTTTGGGCGATATTGCGATCTCCTTCGACACCTGCGCGCGTGAGGCGGATGAGGCAGGCAAGGACATTGACGATCACGTCATCCATTTGCTTGTTCACGGAACGTTGCATTTGCTGGGATATGATCACATTCGTGACCCCGACGCCGCTTTGATGGAAGGGATTGAGGTCGAGATACTTGGCAAGTTGGGTATAGATGACCCATATAAGGTATAAGGTGGGTCATGTGACCCGATCAGTTGGAACAAGGTAATGGGCGAAACAGACGGCAGTTCTAGGGCGGCGCAAAGCGCGCAACCTCAGGACAGCGGCAATGATACAGAAGAGAAAAGCGGGTTTATTTCCCGAATTTTCGATGCGTTTTCGAGTCAGGAGACTCAGCAAAACCCGGGGATGAACGGGCAGAGCGCAGCGGCAGCTCGGCCTCACGGGATGATGAACCTGCGCAGGATGCGCGTCGAAGACGTGGCCATTCCCACGGCCGAGATCATCGCGGTTCCTTCGACCATCACCAAGGATGAGCTGGCTGACGTATTCCGGGACAGTGGGTTGTCCAGAATTCCGGTCTATGAAGGAACGCTGGATACGCCGTTGGGCTTCGTTCACCTCAAGGATTTAGCGCTGACCCATGGTTTCAATGGCGGTGCGGACAAGTTTGACCTGAAATCCATGTTGCGCACGCTTTTGTTCGTGCCGCCTTCAATGCCGATCGGTGTCCTGCTGACCAAGATGCAGACCGAACGTCGCCATATGGCGTTGGTGATTGATGAGTATGGCGGCGTCGACGGGCTGCTGACGATCGAAGACTTGATCGAGCAGGTCGTGGGTGAGATCGCGGACGAACACGATGCAGACGAAGATCAGCTTTGGGTGCAGGAAAAGCCGGGCTGTTACGTTGTGCAGGCACGTGTGCCGCTTGAGGACTTCGAGGCCGAGATCGGCAGATCCTTGACCAGCCACGAGGATGTGGATGAAGAAGACATCGACACGCTGGGGGGGCTAGTGTTCATGCTGTCCGGGCGTGTTCCGGCACGGGGTGAGGTCGTGATTCATCCGGAAGGGCCGGAATTCGAAGTGATCGAAGCCGACCCGCGACGCATCAAACGGTTGCGCGTCATGCTGCCGGACGTCGCTGCATGACGCCTGTCCGGGGCTGGCCGTTATCGTTGAGATTGTTTGCCGCCGCCGCACTGGGCGCCTTCGGCGCTTTTGGCCAGGCACCGCATGGGTATTGGGGCGCTACGGTTGTTGCACTGGTTTTGATCGTTCCGGTGTTCCTCGCCAGTGAAACCCGTGCTCGCGCGGGGTGGATCGGCTGGTTCTTCGCCACCGGCTATTTTGCCCATGCGCTCAGCTGGATCATCGAGCCCTTTCAGGTGGATGCAGAGCGTCACGCCTGGATGGCACCGTTTGCGCTGGTGTTCATGGCTGGCGGGCTCGCCCTGTTCTGGGCAATTGCGTTTCGACTTGCGCGGCATGTTGGCGCGACCGCCATGCAGCAAGGCGTTTTGCTGATCGCAACGCTGTCGCTGGCCGAACTGGCCCGGGGATACGTGCTGACCGGGTTCCCTTGGGGCGGAGTGGCGCAAATCTGGATGAATACGCCCGTGGCGCAAGTGCTGTCTCTGGTGGGGCCGTATGGCTTGAATGCGCTGACATTTGCCGTGGCGTTTCCGATAGGGGCGGCACTGATTCAGGAAAGACGCTTGCGGGCACTGGTCCGTCCACTGGGATTTACAGCTGCGGCGGCGGTGCTGGCGATTGGCTATGCGTCGATGCGGCCAACGGTTCAGGAAGGCCGGCACACAGTTCGTGTCGTTCAGCCCAACGCGCCGCAACACCAAAAGTGGGACCCGGCATATGCGCCCTTGTTCTTTGCCCGTCAGATTGAATATTCCGCCGCTTTGCCCAGACCGGACCTGATCGTCTGGCCCGAGACCGCAGTTCCAGCCTGGCTGGGCAGCGCGCAACCGTATTTGACGGCCATTGCGGATGCCGCTCAGGGGACGCCCGTGGTTTTGGGGATCCAGCGTGGAGACGGCCCGAGGATTTTCAACTCGATGGTCTATCTGGATGAAGCCGGGCAGCAGGGCGGTCTGTATGACAAACACCATCTGGCCCCGTTTGGAGAATATGTGCCTTTTGGCGAGTTGATGGGCCGTTTTGGGATTTATGGGATGGCGGCCACAACGGGGCATGGATTCAGCGCAGGGCCGGGGCCCGAGCTCTTGGGCCTTGGCAAATTGGGAAGGGCGCTGCCTCTGATCTGTTACGAAGCCGTGTTCCCGCAAGATGTGAACGGGGCGGCGGGTCGGGCAGACTTTCTGTTGCAGATCACAAATGACGCGTGGTTCGGAACGCGTTCGGGACCGTTTCAGCATCTGGCACAGGCCCGGATGAGGGCGATTGAACAGGGTCTGCCGATGATCCGTTCGGCCAATACCGGCATATCGGCCATGATTGACCCGTTGGGTCAGGTCACGGCCTCATTGGCGCTGGGCAAGGCGGGATACGTGGATGCGATCCTGCCGCAGCCACATCAGCCAACAGTTTATTCCCGCATCGGGGACAGCCCTGTTCTTGGGTTGCTATTGTTTCTTGCTGCATTGGCGTGGTTCAACATCCGTCGCCTGAGCAAATAATTAGAGATTGACCCCATCTTTAAGCGAGCGTATGCGTCTGTGACCTGTCACAACGGCTTCCTGGCGTGGCGGAGAAACCCCTAATGGAGCGCATTTATGTCCCGACAGAACTATACATTTACTTCGGAATCCGTTTCCGAAGGGCATCCCGACAAGGTCTGTGACCGTATCTCGGATGCTGTCCTTGATGCATTTCTCAATGAAGAACCAGAAGCCCGTGTGGCCTGCGAAACTTTTGCCACGACCAACCGGGTTGTGATCGGTGGCGAAGTAGGTCTGTCTGATCAAGACAAGCTGCACGATTACATGGGTCGCATCGAACAGATCGCCCGCGACTGTGTCAAAGACATCGGTTACGAGCAGGACAAGTTTCACCACGAAACTATCGAAGTAACCAATTTGCTGCACGAACAATCTGCCCATATCGCTCAGGGCGTTGACGCTGCGGACGACAAGGACGAAGGTGCCGGCGACCAGGGCATCATGTTCGGTTATGCCACGACTGAAACTCCGGCGCTGATGCCCGCGCCGATCCAGTATTCGCACGCCATCCTGCGACGTCTGGCTGAAGTGCGCAAGAATGGCACCGAACCTGCTTTGGGCCCCGATGCAAAGTCGCAGCTGTCAGTCGTTTATCGCGACGGCAAGCCGGTCGGCGTCAGCTCGATCGTTTTGTCTACGCAGCACCTGGATGAAGCGCTGACTTCGAATGACATCCGCGCCATCGTCGAGCCTTATATCCGTGAAACCCTGCCTGACGGCTGGCTGTCGGCCGAAACCGAATGGCACGTCAACCCGACCGGCAAATTCGTTATTGGCGGGCCGGATGGCGACGCGGGCTTGACCGGGCGCAAGATCATCGTGGACACCTATGGCGGTGCGGCCCCTCATGGCGGCGGCGCGTTCTCGGGCAAGGACCCGACCAAGGTTGACCGTTCGGCAGCATACGCAGCACGCTATCTGGCCAAAAACGTCGTGGCGGCCGGCATGGCCGAACGCTGCACGATTCAGCTGAGCTATGCGATTGGCGTGTCCAAGCCGCTGTCGATCTATGCCGACACACATGGAACCGGTCAATTGGCGGATGCGGTTATCGAAAAAGCTGTGGGTGAGGTCATGGATCTGACACCGCGCGGCATTCGCCAGCATCTGCAACTGAACAAGCCGATCTATCAGCGCACAGCTGCATACGGCCACTTTGGTCGCCAGCCGAGCGATGATGGTGGTTTCAGCTGGGAGCGCACCGATCTGGTCGATGCGTTGAAATCCGCAGTCTGACCTGAACAACACAAAGCGCGCCTTTGAGGGCGCGCTTTTTCCTTGTGAGTGCCGCGCGCCCTTGCAACGTTCTCTGGCGCGCAGTATGGCGACCGCCATGAGCACCGAGACCCCACAACGCCCGCGCAGAAACTTCTATGGCCGCTTCAAGGGCAAGACCCTGAAGCCCAGCCAAAAGACCTATCTGAACGAAGATCTGGCGGCTTTGTCACCCGGTGCGGTGGATTGGGATACAAACCCCGAACGCAGGCCGTTGGACCTGAACACGTTGTTCGGCGGCAAACCGGTTTGGCTGGAAGTCGGCTTTGGCGGCGGCGAGCATCTGGTTCATCAGGCGCAAAGCAACCCCGACATCGGCATCATCGGGGCCGAGCCCTATATCAACGGCGTTGCCATGCTGCTGGGCAAAATTCGGCAGGCGGGGGTTGATAACCTTGCTGTGCATCCCGGCGATGCCCGAGACCTGTTCGACGTGCTGCCAGAGGCCAGTATATCGCGCGCCTTCCTTCTGTATCCTGACCCGTGGCCGAAAACCCGGCATCATCGTCGCCGTTTCGTGACGCCGGAACATCTTGAACCATTGGCAAAGGTCTTGAAGCCCGGATCGATCTTCCGGGTCGCCACGGACATCCCCGACTATGTGCGGCAGACACTGGAGGAAGTCCCCCGCGCCGGGTTCGAGTGGCTGGCCGAGCGCCCCGCAGATTGGCGCGAGCCGTGGGACGACTGGATTTCCACACGCTACGAGCAGAAAGCCTTGCGTGAAGGACGCACGCCCCATTACCTGACCTTCCGCCGCAAAGACTGATTGCCGCTGGACCAACCGGTGCCAATTCGCTAATCGGCTTGAGCACTGATAGCGCAAAAGGAGCCCCCATGTCCGGACACGGAACGCCCATCCCGATGACTTCGCATCCCTGCGGCCCGCTGACCGGCACGGCAGAGGTGCCGGGCGACAAGTCAATTTCGCACCGGTCACTGATCCTTGGCGCGATGGCTGTAGGCGAGACCAGGATATCGGGGTTGCTCGAAGGTGAGGACGTCTTGGACACCGCAAAGGCAATGCGGGCCTTCGGGGCAGAAGTCACAGATCATGGCGGCGGCGAATGGACCGTGCATGGCGTGGGCGTTGGCGGGTTTGCCGAACCGGATCAGGTGATTAACTGCGGCAATTCCGGCACCGGAGTCCGGCTGATCATGGGTGCCATGGCGACCTCGCCGATTACGGCAACTTTTAACGGCGATGCCAGCCTGAACAAGCGTCCCATGGCGCGAGTAACGGATCCGCTTGCGTTGTTTGGTGCGCAGGCCGTGGGCCGCTCGGGGGGGCGTTTGCCCATGACGATCGTCGGTGCGGCAGACCCGACTCCGGTCCGGTACGAAGTTCCGGTGCCCTCGGCCCAGGTGAAATCCGCCGTCCTGCTGGCGGGGCTGAATGCCCCCGGTAAAACCGTGGTTATCGAGAAAGAGGCGACCCGCGATCATTCCGAGCGGATGTTGTCCGGTTTCGGTGCCGAAATTACGGTGGAAGACACCGACGAAGGCCGGGTCATCACTTTGACGGGGCGCCCGGAGTTGAAGCCGCAAGTCATCGCCGTTCCACGCGACCCGTCCAGCGCGGCCTTCCCGGTTTGCGCGGCGCTGATCACGCCCGGTTCGGACGTTCTGGTGCCGGGTATCGGCCTGAACCCCACGCGCGCGGGCCTGTTCACGACGCTGCGCGAGATGGGCGCCGACCTGACCTATGAAAACGAGCGCGAAGAGGGCGGCGAGCCGGTTGCCGATCTGCGCGCGAAATACTCGCCAGACATGAAGGGTATTGACGTACCGCCTGAACGCGCGGCCTCGATGATTGACGAATATCCCGTTTTGTCCGTGGTTGCCGCAAACGCCACGGGCACCACGATGATGGGCGGAGTGAAGGAACTCCGGGTGAAGGAAAGCGACCGCATCGATGCCATGGCGCGCGGTCTGCGCGCCAACGGCGTCACGGTCGACGAGGGTGACGACTGGTGGTCGGTCGAAGGGTTGGGTATCGGCAAGGTTCCCGGCGGCGGGACGTGCGAAAGCTTCCTGGATCACCGCATTGCCATGTCCTTCATGGTGATGGGCATGGGCGCGCAGAACCCGGTAAGCGTGGATGATGGTGGTCCGATCGCGACATCCTTCCCGATTTTTGAACCGTTAATGGCGTCGCTTGGTGCAAAGGTAGAGCGCAGGTGAGCTTCACTGTCGCCATTGACGGACCTGCGGCTGCGGGCAAGGGCACGATCTCCAAGGCCGTTGCGGCGCATTTCGGGTTCGCGCATTTGGACACCGGCTTGCTGTATCGCGCCGTTGGGCGGCGTACTCTTGAAGGGTTTGGCGCGCTTGAAGCAGCGCAGGCCCTGACCGCCGAAGAGCTTGAGCAGGGTGATCTGCGCACGGCTGAAATCGCGCAGGCCGCATCCAAAGTGGCGGTGATCCCCGAGGTTCGCGCCGCCTTGGTGGATTTTCAGCGCGCCTTTGCCCGAAGGTCGGGCGGTGCCGTCTTGGATGGGCGCGACATCGGGACGGTGATTTGTCCCAATGCCGAGGTGAAGCTGTTTGTAACGGCCAGCCCAGAGGTGCGAGCTGAACGCCGGTTTCTGGAGCTTAGCGCAAAAGGTGCTGACGTGACGCGCGAACAGGTTCTGGCAGATGTCAAAGAGCGGGATGCGCGCGACGCAGAGCGCAGCGCTGCGCCGATGAAGCCAGCCGAGGATGCAGTGCGACTGGACACAACAGACCTCAGTATCGAGGCTGCATTGGCCAAAGCGCTTGAACTCATAAGCGCAAAACTGCCCGCGACGCGCTGACGTCGCAGGCAGGGGCGACATTTACAGCTCGCCTACGGCGATGCTCTTGATATTTGCCCACTGTTCGTCCGCCGTTTTTGTGGTGGCGGGAACGTCCTTCAGGAAGGCCGCGCGGGTTTCGGCGTTCAGGAACAGGTACAGTTTTCCATCTGCGACCAGGTACTGATCCGGGTCTCCGTCGAACTTCTTGCCGACCGACACGCCGAATGAACAGAATCCACCATGCTGCGGCAGATAGGCCGCCGGGTTCGCCATGAACGCCTCTAGGTTGGCGGCGGTGGTGAAGTAGTAGGACGCGCCATCATATGTCGCCGAGTGGGTGGCGAAGCCTTCGACCGGGTTGCCATCATTGACCAAAGCAACCAGATCGACCCCATGTGCGGCAAGCGGGGCACCTGCGGCCGAGATGCCGTTCGACACGTTAATTTCGTCCGCGGCAAAAGCCGGAGTGGACAGGGCGATGGCGGCCGCCAGGGCGGTGAAGACGATAGTTTTCATTACACGTTTCCTCTTGGTTCTGGGTTCGGGTCGATCGGATCGTCGACCGGTGAAACATAGTTAGGGGGTGAAAGTTGGACGTGTAATCGCAGATAGGCCATCAGATATTGCAGATCGTACAAGTATCTGAATGGCCAGAAGGCGCGTTCACCAAGCTTTGTTTGGTCAGTGTGGTTTTGCGTACCTATGCTGAAAGAATGCCTGCAGGAGTGCCATCATGATCCGATTAGCCCTCATTCTTGTTTTCATTGCCCGAAGCCTTGCCGCGCAAGAGCCCGTGCAAAGCCCACCCGAAGCCGAGCCGCCCATGACGTACGAACGGCTGGGCAACATTCTTTTCGCGCTTGACCCCGAAGCAGAGCCGAGCGGCCCCGGGTTTCAATTGACGATTGCAGGGGTACAGGTCTTGGTCATCACCGACACCAATGCGGATCGGATGCGGGCCATGGTCCCGATCCGCAGCGCCGAGGCGCTGTCGGAGGAAGACTTGATTCGAATGATGCAGGCCAATTTCGGCAGCACTCTGGATGCCCGTTACGCGATCGCCAATGGCACCTTGTGGGCTGCGTTTATCCACCCGTTGTCCCTGTTGGAAAAAGATCAGCTGATCTCGGGGCTGGCCCAGACTGTGAACATCGCCAGGACATATGGCACCCTGTATTCCGGTGGCGCGGCAGAGTTCGGAGGCGGCGACAGCACCGATCTGCAACGTGAGTTGATTGAAGAACTGCTGAAGAAAGGCGAAGAGATCTGACCTGCACCGTGAATATGGGAATGGCGTGACGCCTGCTGGTTGGCCGACGTTGCGCGGCCGGGCCTTCATAGACCCTAGATGGATTGAGGAAAGCTGTTATAGTTTCTTCCCAGCGAAAAGGGAAAGCTGCGACACAACCCGCAAAAAGCAGGGGCGCAGCAAAAAATTCCCGAGCCAACAGGGACAAAACTACATGAACAATCGTTTGAACAAAATCACTATCGTGGGTGGCGGTACGGCTGGATGGATGACCGCGCTGATCCTGGATATGGTGTTTTCCCGCACGTCAGCGCCCAAGGATCGACCGCAAATCTGTCTGATCGAAAGCCCGAACATCTCGACCGTGGGGGTGGGTGAAGCCACGGTTCCGCGGATGCCTGTCACGCTGCGTCAGGCGGGCATTTCAGAGCGGAGTTTCTTCCGCGAGACAAACGCATCGTTCAAGCTGGGTGTGAAGTTCTGCAATTGGAACAATGACGCCAAGGGCAATCGCATCGACTACATGAACCCCTTTGCGCACGGCCAGATGCTTGAGGGACTGGAGGCTGCCGAGTATTTCCTGCGCTTCGGCAATGGCGACAGGGATTTCACGCAGTCCATCTCGCCGCATGATGATCTGGCCCGTTTGTGCAAGGGCGCGCGTCAGTTGGGGCAGCCGGAATTCGAACAACGGTTTGGTTATGCCTATCATCTGGATGCCGTAAAGTTTGCAGGCATGCTGACCAGGGTCTGCACGAAGCGCGGAGTGGAACATATCCGGGATGAGGTGCAAACGGTCGAGCTGGATGAACAGGGCAATGTCAGTCATCTCATGCTCGAGGCAAAAGGCCGCCATGATATTGAGATGGTCGTGGATTGCACCGGGTTTCGTGGGCTGATCATCAACAAGGCACTCGGTGAGCCATTTTTGGATTACTCGGACTACCTGCCCAATGATAGGGCCATGGCGTTGCAGATCGAGCATCCGGATCCTGACAAGATCGAAAGCGCCACCAGATCCACTGCCTTGGGCGCAGGTTGGACGTGGCGCGTGCCGCTTTTTAACCGTGTGGGCACAGGATATGTCTATTCGTCGGCACACCGAACGGATGACCAGGCGGCGGACGAGTACCTTGAGTGGCTGGGTGACAGCGGCAAAGGTTTGACACCGCGCGTGATCCCGATGCGCGTCGGTCGCGTGCGCAATGCCTGGGTCAAGAATTGCGTGGCCATAGGCCTGTCCGGCGGGTTCATTGAACCGCTGGAAAGCACGGCGATCCATATGATTGACCATGCGATACGCTGGTTCGCCGAGCATTTGCCCACGCGAGACATCGAGCCTTCGCTGAGGGACAGATACAATCGGCAGATGGACAAGCTTTATAACGAGGTACTGGAATTCATCTGTTTACACTATCGGTTGGGCAACCGTACCGATGACCAATACTGGATCGATGCGCGCACTGAGATGAAGATACCGGATCGGTTGGCCGAAAATCTTGAACTGTGGCAGTATCGCCTGCCGATGGATCACGATATCGAGTTCGCCACTTTGTTTGACAGCCGCGTTTATCAAACCGTTCTTTTGGGCAAACAGGTTTATGATACGGGCTATGGTTCAGGCATCCGTGATCGTCTTCGACCGTTGAAGAAACCGATTTGGTTCCAGGGTATGAAGAACGCGAAAATGGATCTGGCGAAGATCGTTAAATCCATGCCGGATCACAAAACACTGTTGCGCGATATCCGGGGGGAACTTGATCAACCTGCCTTTGGAATGGCGGCGGCAATGAAGCCGACAGTGGCGATGCCGGGCACGGCGCCAGCCCCTGTGGTCATCGAGAACATGCCGAACTTTGCTGAAATCCAAAGCGGTAAAAAGGATTTGCAACTGTTCTGACTGCTTCCTGCCCGTCGCGCAGGGAATGTTTGCAGGAAAGGCGGGGTTCAAACTCCCCGTCTTTTTTACTTCCAACTGTTTTATCAATATGTAATGTAATCACATATATAGTGAAAGGCGACCGCATTGCGACAACAGAAGAAACAAGGGCAAACAAAGGGTCGGAACTTGCGGAGCACCCTCAAACGTCGGAGACGACAGGCGGCGCCTATGCAGGTTTACGACTCTCTGCCGTCAGGGCTGCGCCAGTGGTTGGCCTCGGCAAGTTTGCCGTGGAGCCCCGTTTCTGCGCAAAAAATTTGGACCCGGGCCGGAGGCGCGCGCAACCCTTCCGCAGCGTTGATGCGACTGGACGCAATTGAACAGGCCATGCTGCGGCGCGATGCCGGGGTTTGGACCTTCAAAACCGGCAACGCGCCTGGGTACAGAGCCGCCAAACCTTGAAAATATGGGCTTTGCCCTTGCACATACCGGGGAATCCGCCTATACGCGCGCTGTCGATACAAGGGCGGTCAACGTCCGGATGACGTTTCTGAGCAGGGCCGGGTTACCTCGGCCCTTTGTGTTTGTTTGCTCAGGGGCGCACCGGGTCACGTCCGATGGCACCATGAAACAAGACCGGCGGAGACAACCGCTCGGCCAGCAAAAACGTATTGTAAAGGAAAACAACGCCACATGGCTAACGCATCCATGGAGGAATTCGAAGCCCTCCTGAATGAAAGCTTCGAAATGGACACACCCGAAGAGGGTTCTGTTGTCAAAGGCAAGGTTCTGGCGATCGAAGCCGGCCAGGCCATCATCGACGTCGGCTACAAAATGGAAGGCCGCGTTGATCTGAAAGAATTCGCAAATCCCGGCGAAGCCCCTGAAATCGCTGTAGGTGACGAGGTCGAAGTTTACCTGCGTGCCGCAGAAAACGCCCGTGGCGAAGCCGTCATCTCGCGCGAGATGGCCCGCCGTGAAGAGGCATGGGACCGTCTGGAAAAAGCATATGCCGACGACCAGCGCGTCGAAGGTGCAATCTTTGGTCGGGTCAAAGGTGGTTTCACCGTCGATCTGGGTGGCGCAGTTGCGTTTCTGCCCGGCTCGCAGGTTGACGTGCGCCCCGTGCGCGACGCTGGCCCGCTGATGGGTCTGAAGCAGCCGTTCCAGATTCTGAAAATGGACCGCCGCCGTGGCAACATCGTTGTTTCGCGCCGCGCCATCCTGGAAGAATCGCGTGCCGAACAGCGTGCCGAAGTCATCGGCAACCTGTCCGAAGGTCAGACCGTCGAGGGTGTTGTCAAGAACATCACCGAATACGGTGCATTCGTTGACCTGGGCGGCGTTGACGGCCTGCTGCACGTCACCGACATGGCATGGCGCCGTGTGAACCACCCGTCCGAGATCCTGACGATCGGCGAAACCATCAAGGTTCAGGTCATCAAGATCAACAAAGAGACCCACCGCATCAGCCTGGGCATGAAGCAGTTGCAGGAAGATCCGTGGGATCTGGTTGCTGCCAAGTACCCGCTGGGCTCGGTCCATCAGGGTCGTGTCACCAACATCACCGACTACGGCGCGTTCGTCGAGCTGGAAGCCGGTGTCGAAGGTCTGGTGCACGTCTCCGAGATGTCCTGGACCAAGAAAAACGTCCACCCCGGCAAGATCGTTTCGACCAGCCAGGAAGTCGACGTCATGGTTCTGGAAATCGACGGCGCCAAGCGTCGCGTGTCTCTGGGCCTGAAGCAGACTCAGCGCAACCCGTGGGAAGTGTTTGCAGAAACCCACCCCGAGGGCACCGAGGTCGAAGGCGAAGTCAAGAACATCACCGAATTCGGTCTGTTCATCGGCCTCGAAGGCGACATCGACGGCATGGTTCACCTGTCCGACCTGTCCTGGGACGAGCGTGGCGAGGATGCAATCCAGAACTACCGCAAGGGCGATGTCGTTCAGGCGGTTGTCTCGGAAGTTGACGTCGAAAAAGAGCGTATCTCGCTGTCGATCAAAGCCCTGGGCGGTGACAAGTTCGCCGAAGCCGTGGGCGGCGTGAAGCGTGGCTCGGTCATCACCGTCGAAGTCACCGCGATCGAAGATGGCGGCATCGAGGTCGAATACGAAGGCATGAAGTCGTTCATCCGTCGTTCGGATCTGTCGCGTGACCGTGCCGAACAGCGCCCCGAGCGTTTCTCGGTCGGCGACAAGGTCGACGTCCGCGTCACCAACGTCGACAGCAAGACCCGTCGTCTGGGCCTGTCGATCAAGGCGCGCGAGATCGCCGAAGAGAAAGAGGCCGTGGAACAGTACGGTTCTTCCGATTCGGGCGCATCGCTGGGCGATATCCTGGGTGCAGCGTTGAAATCCGGCGACTGAGCCAAGGCAGTATCCCAAGCATGAATTTCGGCCCCGTACGACAGTGCGGGGCCGTTTTTGTTGCGAATCAATATGTTCCGAACCGCAGGGTTAATTAGGGGATTGATCGCGCATTAAGTGTGGAAATCGGCCTGACAGATAAAATTTCGCGCGAGAATGTGGCAAAATAAAGCCTCAAAACTCAGAGTATCCGTTCCCCCCTTCCGGGTTTTTTCCTATACTGTCAAAACAGTAGACCTGTCACACCGGCTGCCTGGGAGGGTATCACGCATGATCCGTTCAGAATTGATTCAGAAAATCGCTGACGAAAACC
The DNA here is from genome assembly GCF_013110575.1 of Ruegeria sp. HKCCD7559. Lineage (NCBI taxonomy): Bacteria > Pseudomonadati > Pseudomonadota > Alphaproteobacteria > Rhodobacterales > Roseobacteraceae > Ruegeria > Ruegeria sp. HKCCD7559. The sequence goes on along the minus strand of NZ_WVQU01000005.1, from coordinate 217,857 downwards.
CGCATCTCTATCAGCGTGATGTCGAGCGGATCGTGAACACCGTATTCGAAGAAGTCACAGACGCCATGGCGCGCGGTGACCGTGTCGAACTGCGGGGCTTTGGTGCCTTTTCCGTGAAAAAACGCGACGCACGTGTTGGGCGCAACCCGCGCACGGGCGAAACGGTGCAGGTCGAAGAAAAATGTGTACCGTTTTTCAAAACTGGCAAGTTGCTCAGGGATCGATTGAACGGTAAAGCCTGACACCATGATGCGCTACCTTCGATATGCTTTTCTGGCGGCTCTCGGGATCATCCTGATTTCCGTGTCTCTTGCCAATGTTCAGTCCGTAGAACTGAAACTGATGCCGGATGCTCTGGCCGAGCTTCTTGGTTTTAACCTCAGCGCGTCACTGCCGCTGTTTCTGGTGGTTTTGGGAGGTGTTGCGGCAGGATTGGTTATTGGTTTCCTGTGGGAATGGCTGCGGGAACACAAGCACCGCCGCGACGCGACCGTGAAGAAAACCGAAGTGCGCAAGCTTGAGCGCGAAGTCAAGAAGCTCAAGAAAAAGCAAAACCAAGGCAAGGACGATGTACTTGCCATTCTGGATGAGGCGAGCTGAGCCTGACCGCTATGCCTGATGTTCGGTTCAAAATCTGCGGTCTGACCGCACCGGATCACGTGCGCGCTGCGGCAGACGCCGGGGCAGGCTATGTTGGGTTCGTTTTCTTTCCGAAATCGCCACGCAATCTGGATATTTCGCGGGCCGCAGAACTGGCGCATCTGGTCCCAGTTGGCGTTGCCAAGGTGGCTTTGGTGGTGAATGCCACTGACGAAGAATTGGACGGAATCGTTTCGACTGTACCGCTTGATATGCTTCAACTGCATGGCAAGGAATCGCCCGAACGGGTTTCCGAAATTCGCGAGCGATTTGGTTTGCCGGTGATGAAAGCCATAGGAGTGGCCGAGGCCGAGGATCTGGCGGCCGTCGATCTTTACTCGGAGGTGGCCGATCAACTGCTGATCGATGCGAAACCGCCCAGAGAGGCTGAATTGCCGGGCGGCAACGGGTTGGCTTTTGACTGGCGGCTGTTGGCCGGACGGAAATACTGGCGCCGGCCTTGGATGCTGGCCGGTGGCCTGACACCCCAGAACGTTGCCGAAGCAGTCCGGATGACAGGTGCCCGGCAGGTGGATGTGTCATCCGGTGTCGAAAGCGCGCCGGGTGTGAAAGATGCTGCCCTGATCCGCGACTTTGCATCGGCTCTCAGGTGATCTGATAAAGATCTTGCTGCGTACCCCACGAAACAGAGGGGTTGAGCATGCTCGCAGCAATCGGGGGCGTTTCCTTGAAACATTGGTACCATGCGCCGGAGTTCTTCTGGCGCGCGGGACAGGCCTGTCGGCAGGCGCAAGGCGACCCATTGTGCCTGCACGCTGACTTGTTCAGGCAGGATGGCATCTATTTTTCATTCAGTGTCTGGCAAGACATCGAAGCAATGCTGACATTTTCCCAATCCGGCCCACACAGGCGTGCCTTGTTGGCGGCCGATCGTTTGGCGGATGTGAACAGGTTTCATCATTTTCCGTGCATTGGTGTGCCCAGCTCGGCGCAGGCGGTTCAGGTCTGGCGTCAAAACACGCAGGTTGTGGAATGATGCGTTTTGCCCATGGCAAATCCCGCTGCCACCACCTATGAACAACAGATACGACGAGGGAGACACCCATGGCCAACGATCTTTTCAATTCCTTCATGTCCGGCCCTGACGAACAGGGACGTTTCGGCATCTTCGGCGGGCGCTTTGTCAGTGAAACTCTGATGCCGCTGATCCTGTCACTGGAAGAGGAATACAACAAGGCCAAAGATGATCCGACGTTCTGGGTCGAAATGGATGACCTGTGGGCAAACTATGTGGGTCGTCCTTCGCCGCTGTATTTTGCGGAACGCCTGACCGAGCATCTGGGGGGTGCCAAGATCTATCTGAAGCGTGACGAGCTGAACCACACCGGCGCGCACAAGATCAACAACGTGCTGGGGCAGATAATTCTGGCGCGGCGTATGGGCAAGACCCGGATCATTGCTGAAACCGGGGCAGGGCAACACGGCGTGGCCACCGCCACCGTATGTGCCAAGTTTGGCTTGAAATGCATTGTCTATATGGGGGCGCACGACGTGCAGCGTCAGGCCCCGAACGTATTCCGCATGCGTCTTCTGGGGGCCGAGGTGATCCCTGTGACCTCGGGTCGTGGGACGCTCAAGGATGCGATGAATGACGCGCTGCGCGACTGGGTGACTAATGTGCGCGACACGTTCTACTGCATCGGCACCGTGGCTGGGCCGCACCCCTATCCGGCAATGGTCCGCGATTTCCAGTCGATCATCGGCAAGGAAGCGAAAGAGCAGATGTTGAAGGCTGAAGGCCGTTTGCCAGATACGATCATCGCGGCAATCGGCGGCGGTTCGAACGCGATGGGTCTGTTCTATCCTTTCCTCGACGACAAGGACGTCAACATCATAGGCGTCGAGGCGGGCGGAAAAGGTGTGAACGAGAAAATGGAGCATTGCGCTTCGCTGACTGGCGGACGGCCGGGCGTGCTGCACGGCAACCGGACCTATCTGTTGCAGGATGACGATGGCCAGATTCTTGAAGGCTATTCAATCTCGGCCGGGCTGGACTATCCGGGCATCGGGCCCGAGCATTCCTGGTTGCACGAAATTGGACGCGCGAATTACGTCTCGATCACTGACAAGGAAGCGCTCGAGGCGTTCCAGCTGAGCTGCGCAACCGAGGGGATCATCCCAGCGCTGGAACCAAGCCACGCATTGGCCCATGTGATGAAGATCGCACCGGAATTGCCCAAGGATCACCTGATCTGCATGAACATGTGCGGCCGTGGAGACAAGGACGTTCAGACCGTGGCCAAATATCTGAATTTCGATATGTCAGACACCGAAGGCCGTACGGCGGGTTGAGTGTGAACCGGGGCGGCATGTCCCGGTTGCTCTGTTATGGCGTCCTTGGCTCAAGCGGTCCTGAAAGCAGCATTTTCAAGGCGAAACGTCCTGACGTTCCAGGGCAGGACAGGCGGGATAGTCAAACATGTGACATGTCCGCCCAAATCAGGTTGCCCTGCAAAAAAGGGCCGCCGCCAAGGCGCATGTAAGGACAACACAGAGGCCCGAGGAATCGCCGGCTGCTGGGAAACCTCGATCATTGTGCCTGCATTTGTTTCCCGACAACTGCCAGTTGCGATCTCTGCCTGGGATTGTTTCGAATATCCCGTCAAGGTCGAGAATCTGTAACCGGCATATTTTGAGCACGTGACTTGCAAAGTCACGGCTTGTTGTGACGTCTTGCCGAGAAGACTCCTTGAAAACACCGGGGTTCGAAGTGCTTTCCGACATTTTTTGCCTTTGTCTTTTGGTTTGTGCACAGCCATGTGGCCCGCACGCCAAAGTTGAGTTGCTTCCAATTCTATACAGTGTCTCCAATTTGAATTAACTATTGGGTAACTGGCGTAGTTGCGGCCGGTTCAGGGGACGTCTCTGCAATGGATGGGACAATGGATGACGTGGCTCGGGGCACAGTGTCTTTGCCCGGGCGCCCTGGTGTTTAGCGCCCTCGCGGTGTTGTAGGAGGTAAAATGGTCAGGTCCGTTATTTCGAGGCTGTTGTGCCTCTGTTTTCTGATTTCAGCACTCATGATCGGAAGCGCGAAAGAGGGTGCGGCCCTTGGTGGCGGCTTCTTCATAACCTCAGTTCCGACGCCGAACGGGGGAAGCATCTTTTTCAACAATATCCCACTTACCGGATCGGCCTTTGTTTCGCTGGGTGGGTCGGGGCAGGTTCCCGGCGGTAGTTTCTATTTCAACAACGGCATTCTGAACCTGAGTGCGATCACGCCTGCCGGCCTTGCTTCCCTGGGCTATATCGGCGCAACCATTCTCAGTCAGGATGGCGCGGATTCCACATATGCGGCAGACGGGTATATGGGGATTACGTTCAATGCGCGCGAAACCGTCGGAGGGCCGCTTTATCGCTATGAGATCGCGTTGTCCGGTGTAACGAACACCCAAATCGTCAACACGCGCGTTCTGGTGGATACGACACAGCCAACTGCAACGATTGGGGCCCTGACGCCGACCGGCAGCGGAACGTTTCAAGCAACCATTACGCTGAGCGAACCAAGCACCGATTTCACCGTGGGCGACCTGTCCGTCACCAATGCAACGACCACTCTGACCGGGTCCGGCACCAGCTATGTCGCCACTTTGACGCCCCAGAACAACGGTACCATCGAGCTTTTCATTCCGGCAGGGGTGTTCTCGGACGCGGCTGGAAATCTGAACCTTGAGTCGAACAGGGTTAGCACGCTTCAGGCCGTGACAAATGCTCAACGTCAGATTCAGGCGTTCCAGAACGCCCGGGCCAGCAGCCTTGTGTCGAACCAGCCGAAACTGACCCAGTTTCTGCAAGGTTCGGGGTCGGGTGTACTGGACGCTTCGGTCACGCAGGGCTCGGGCTATCTGAATTTCGCCAGTGATCCGGCGCGCCCCGTCTGGTTCAGTGTGACCGGCAACTGGAGTTCTCAGGATGATTATGACAACTCCTATGCACTGGCTGTTGTCGGGGCTCATCGCCAGATCAATTCGAACCTGTTGATCGGCGCCATGCTTCAGTTCGACTATGCCGAAACGGAAAACGGCCCGGCCAGCGTGGACGGTACGGGCTGGCTGGTTGGTCCTTATGTGGTGGCAAAATTGCCCAATCATTCGGTGTTTCTTGAAGGGCGGGTACTTTATGGCCAGGCCGACAACAACATCTCTCCGTTTGGCACCTACGAAGACAGTTTCGACAGTGACCGTTGGCTGGTCCAGTCGCGCGTAACAGGTGAGATAAAGCGTGGCGCCCTGACATTGATGCCCTTGCTGGACGTAAGTTATGCCAGTGACGATCAGAAAGCTTATACCGACAGCTTGGGTAATCTGATTCCACAGCAGGATTTCAGTTTGACGACGGCACGGCTGGGTGTGGATTTCAGCCACCCGCTTCAAGTGTCACGAGGAGAGATGATGCTGACGGGCGGGCTTTCGGGGATTTGGAGCACGACTTCGGGTACTGGCACCGCCCCGGGCGTGACACCGATTGGCGACACCGCCCGAGCCCGTGCGGATCTGGGCCTGGACTATCGGTTGGAAAACAACAGCTTGCTTGCAGCAAACGTGTTCTACGATGGCATTGGTGAAAGCGGTTTTGAAAACTACAGCATCAGCCTGATCTGGCAAATGGCGTTCTGACCTTGGGGCGAAACTGGATCGCGGATCAGGTCTCGCCCCAGGCGCAATGGCTGTCTAGGCATTCGCCTTGTTCTGAAGCAAGATTTCAAGCGGCACAATCTCGAGCGCGCGTTGATGGGTCGCCTCCAGGTGAACCTTTGGGGCGCATCCTTCGTCATGGGCTTGTAGGAACCGGCCGGCACACAGACACCAGCTGTCACCGGGCTTGAGGCCCGGGAAATCGAACTCGGGCCGAGCCGTGCTCAGATCATTGCCGACGTATTTCGAGAATGCCAGAAACTCGGCCGTCATCACGGCACAAACCGTATGGCTTCCCTGATCCTCGGGGCAGGTATTGCACGCACCGTCGCGGAAGAACCCGGTCAGAGGATCGCGTGAGCAGGGCGCCAGAACGCCGCCGAGTACATTGATACTGTCTTCCTTCTGCATGAACACACCTTACAGGCTTTCTGCGATCTTGCGGAACATTTTGATATTCTGGTCGTTTACGCCAGTGTCGCGAAATTTCCGATCAGCGCCGGTAGACACAATCAGAACGCCGCGAGGTTGGTTGAAATAGATGTATTGCCCATACACGCCCCGGGCCAGAAACTCTCCCTCATGGGCGCCGCGCGGGATCCACCACTGGTACCCATATCCAATCTTCCCCTGAGCGGTCGGGGCGCTGGGTTGAGTTGCCTCGAATATCCAGTCGGAGGGCACCACTTGCCGGCCGTTCAATGCCCCATCTTGCAGGATCATTTGCCCGAACCGTGCAAAGTCACGTGTCGTGAAGTTCAATCCGCCCAAAACGAAGGCGACACCAGCGCCGTCAGTGACATAATACCCGTCCCGCTCAAGGCCCAGGGGCTGAAGGATTTTTTCCGTCAAAAGATCCGCGACACTGCGACCGGTCGCCCCGCGTATCACCATGCCCAATACATGCGTGTCTATGGAAACATATTGCCAGGTTTCACCGGGGGGCGCGAAACTGTCCTGCAATGAGGCCGCGAAATCGTCCAGTTCACCGCCCAGGGCAATCACACGGCCCATCCTGTTGATGTCAGATTTCGGGTCCAGATAATCTTCGTCAAACGTGACGCCGCTGGCCATGTTCAGAACGTTCCGAATTGTCGCCCTGTCATATGCGCTGCCTGCAAGTTTGGGGGCGTATTTGACGACGGGATCATCCAATGAATCGATTGCGCCCTCTTGCAGGAGAATGCCGAAAAGCGCCGACAGATAACTTTTTGCCACTGACCACGAAATCCGGCGATCATCGGGACCGGTGCCCAGATAGTATTCCTCGAACCGGATCTTGCCGTTCTGCATGATAAGCAAAGAAGTGACCGAGCGTTCATTGATCCAAGTGTCGGTGCCTTCCGGAAGATCGAAACCTTCGCCGTAGGGTAGTTCCCATGTTGGGGCGTTTCCACGCGGCAGATCCACGGTCAGAAAGGCTTCATCCATATGCGAAAAGTTGTGAACGATCTTGTCCTCGGAAAACAGAGAGTTCACCGCCATCAGGCGCTGTAACTCTTCGCGTTTCCAAAGCCCAACGGCAGCGGCGGCCAAAGCCAGCGCCAGCACAATGCGCAGAACCCACTTCAGTATGGACCGCATCGCATAGCCTCCCTTGTTTGCGTGTATTGGAACGTGGACATCCCGCTTTCGCAACGCCGACGTAACGGAAAGAGGGCGGGGCGCTATTTGAACTTGTCCAACAGTTTCTGCATGGCCGACCGTTCGTCGGCTGGTGGCTTCGGAGGTGCCTTAGATGCGGTTTCAGCTTTCGGAGCGGCCGTCTTGGACGACCGGGGCGGAGCAGTGCGCAGGGCCACCGCGTTCATGAATTTACCGCCATCATCTCGCGCCAGATGGGGCGCGCCGTCCGAAACACCCCGCAGAACGTCGTCCAGCCAGTCACTCTCGGATTTCGCAAAGTCGCTCAGGACATAAGCCGAGACCATTTCCTTGCGGCCCGGATGTCCGATCCCAAGCCGGACACGGTCATAGGCTGCGCCTATATGGTCGTGGATCGAACGCAGACCATTATGCCCAGCGTGTCCGCCGCCCGCCTTTACCCGCACTTTGCCCGGGGCGAGGTCCAGCTCGTCATGGAACACGACAACATCTGTGGACTCGAGTTTGTAGAAACGCATCGCTTCACCCACGGATTGACCGGACCGGTTCATGAAGGTCTGTGGTTTCAGCAAAAAGATTTTTTCAGACCCTAACCGCCCTTCCGAGATCTCGCCCTGAAACTTGGACTTCCATGGGCCAAACCCATGATCTTCCGCAATCCGCTCCACAGCCATGAACCCGATGTTGTGCCGGTTTCGGGCGTATTTCTGCCCCGGGTTTCCCAATCCGACAAAGAGTTTCATGACCATGCTCCGCCTCTATAGCCTCGAGGCTATGTGATGCCCGGAATTGCCATGGAAATCCAGCCGGCGCCGCGCGTCATAACCACAAAAAAAACGGGGTTCGTCAGAACCCCGTTTCAAAAATCAGACGTTTGATCCGAATTTATTCTTCTTCTTTGCCGACGACTTCGACTTCATCGACTGCAACTTCTGCTTCTTCACCTTCTTCGTCGTCGCTTGTCGACAGACCGGTCGGTGCCGAGACGTTTGCGATCACGAAGTCGCGGTCGATGGTCGGCTTGGTGCCTTCGGGCAGTTCAACCGACGAAATGGTGACGACGTCGTTGATGTTCATTCCGGCCACATCAACGGTGATCTTCTCAGGAATGTCACCTGCGGTGCACAACAGCTCGACTTCCGGGCGGACAACGGTCAGCACGCCGCCCTTCTTGATGCCGGGGGCTTCATCTTCGTTGATGAACTCAACCGGAATGTACAGTGCGATCTTGGTGGTCCGGCGCAGGCGCATCAGGTCCAGGTGGGTCGGCAGGTCTTTGACGACATCACGCTGAACGTCGCGGCAGATGACGCGAACGTCTTCATGGCCTTCGACTTTCAGGTTCCACAGGGTCGACTTGAAGCGACCGGCCTTCAGGCGCTTGAACAGTTCGTTGAACGGAATCTGAATCGGCAGCGGATCTTTGTCGCCGCCAAACACTACGCCCGGAACCATGCCTTCGCGGCGCGTTTTGCGAGCGGCGCCCTTGCCTGTCCCCGTCCGTTCCAGAGCTACGAGATCAGGAATCTCTCCAGCCATGATAATTCTCCAATGTTAGGGCGGGTATCCTCCAAGGCTGTATACCCGCGTGAAGCCGCGTCCTTATCTCGATTCATCCGGTTTGGAAAGGGGGGAAATCACAGCTTGTCGTTCTCTATGGCCCAACCGCGCGCTTCGGAGTGTTCTTCGTCAAATGAGTGAAGGGTCCGCTGCTTCATCTGGCCACAAATATCCCGGGGGAGACGCCCGGAACGGGCGGCGGGGGCAGAGCCCCAAATCTGCCGCGGTCTCAGGCTTGCCAGCGACCACCAAAATCTTCTGGTACCAGAAGATTGTGCGCCCCCAGCGCGCTAACGGTTTTTTCACCGCACAGCGCCATTGTTGTATCCAGTTCCTTCTGAATCACTTCCAGCGCGGTGGTGACGCCTTTCTGGCCCATGGCGCCCAGCCCATAAACAAATGCGCGGCCGATATACGTCCCCCTGGCCCCCAGTGCCAATGCCTTAAGCACGTCCTGACCCGAGCGGATACCACTGTCCAGATGCACTTCGACATCGTTGCCGACAGCGTCCATGATCTCGGGCAATACCCGAATCGAGCTGAGCGCACCATCCAGCTGACGCCCACCATGGTTCGACACGACTATGGCATCCGCTCCCAGCTTGGCAGCCATTTTGGCATCTTCCGCGTCGAGTATCCCTTTCAGGATCACTTTTCCGCCCCACTTTTCCATCAGTTTTTCGACTTTGCTCCAGTCGAGGGTGGGGTCGAACTGTTCAGCGGTCCAGGCCCCCAGTGAAGACGCGTCCGAGATACCTTGCACATGTCCCACTATATTGCCGAACTCGCGCCGTTTGGCACCCAGCATTTCAATGCCCCAGGCCCATTTGGTCATCAGGTTCGCTATGGTCTTTGCGGTCAGCTTGGGTGGTGCGGACAGGCCGTTCTTCAGGTCTTTGTGCCGTTGGCCCAGAATCTGCAGATCCAACGTAATCACCAGCGCCGAACACTTGGCGTCCTTGGCCCGCTGGATCAGACGGCTGACATAGTCATCGTCCTTCATCGTGTAGAGCTGAAACCAGAACGGCTTGTCGGTGTGCTCGGCCACGTCTTCGATCGAGTTGATCGACATTGTGGAAAGGGTAAAGGGTACACCAAAATCCTCGGCGGCTTTGGCGGCCTTCATCTCTCCGTCCGCATGCTGCATCCCCGTCAACCCGACCGGGGCCAACGCGACCGGCATTGACACCTTCTGGCCGATCATTTCCGAGGCCGTCGAACGCCCGGACATATCAACGGCAACCCGCTGGCGCAGGCGGATCTTTTCAAAATCGGAACTGTTTTCGCGGAAAGTCTGTTCCGTCCAGCTGCCGCTTTCAGCGTAATCGTAGAACATCCGCGGCACGCGACGCTCGTATATGCGCCTGAGGTTTTCGATATTGGTTATCACAGGCATTACTCAGACCTCCGAACTTACTGGTTCGTTTTCCTTACCAATGCATGTCAACGCCTGCAATGATCTGGCCCGGCGTCGGGCAGTCAAAAAAAGCCTGCCCCAGAACAGTCTGCGGCAGGCTTTTTAGTCTTGTGTTATCTGCGGGATCAGGCGCTATGAGCGCCATCCGACAGGGACTTTACAAAATCCAGCACTTCATTGACCGGTTTGCCTGCACCGATCTGGCTGACGATCGCCGATCCGACTACGGCACCATCTGCCACGGACGCGATATTGCGGGATTTCTCGGGCGTATTGATGCCAAAGCCCACGATCACCGGCAGCTCGGTTGCGGCCTGGATACGGGCAACCTCGGGGGCCACATCCGTTGCCTGCGCCTCGGCCGCGCCGGTGATGCCAGTGATTGAGACGTAATACACGAAGCCCGAGGTGTTTTGCAAAACGCGCGGCAGGCGCTGGTCATCCGTGGTAGGTGTTGCAAGGCGAATGAAGTTCAGGCCGGCCGCCTGCGCAGGCAGGCAAAGCTCTTCGTCTTCCTCGGGCGGCAGATCGACAACGATCAGCGCGTCAATACCGGCATCTTTGGCATCGGCCAGAAAAGCCTCTACACCCCGGCTGTAAATCGGGTTGTAGTACCCCATCAGGACAATTGGCGTTGTGTCATCTGTTTCCCTGAACGCGCGCGCCAGATCCAATGTGCGCTGCAACGTCATCCCGCCGTCCAACGCGCGTTGACCCGCTGCCTGAATTGTGGGGCCATCCGCCATCGGATCAGTGAAGGGCAAACCAAGTTCGATGATGTCCACACCCGCGCCGGGCAGGCCTTTGACCACGTCGAGCGAGGTGTCATAGTCCGGGTCCCCTGCCATCACATAGGCAACAAAAGCCTTCTTTCCTTCGGCTTTCAGGGCGGCAAACTTAGCGTCGATACGGGTCATCGGATGTCCTTGCAATCGGGTTTGGACCCGTGTGCAGAAACTTTGACCGAAAATCAATCCCGCCAACGCAGGAATAGCTCAGAAGCCCAGATGGTACCGCAGCAGAACCGCGTTTACACCAGGGTTCTCATCGTTGGTGCTGGCGTTCGACTTGTGCGTGATCGCAACTGACATTCTGTTGCCGTTGTTCAGGTTATATCCAAGACCCAAAAGGCTGCGGATCTGAAAGTCTCCGCCCAGGTCGTTCTGGTCGTTGCTGGCATTGAAGTACCCCGGCATGACACTGCCTTCGACGAACCAGCGCTCACCCAGAGAATATAGCCCGACCAGCCCAACACCGATATGCGTATCCCCGTCTTCGTTCACAGAAAACGCAGCACCCCAGCCAGCACTGAACCGAGTTGCCTCGTGAAAAGGAGTGTGATGGTACTCGAGAGCGATCAGTGCCTGATCTTCGGACGTCGCCTCGGAAAAATCTGAATACCCGGCACCAAGAACAACCGTCTGAGCATGGGCTGTAGCAAATGTAGAGACCGTCAGTACGGCTGCAAGAAGTAGTTTTTCCATTATATTCCGCCATTTAATTTGATCGCGCTATGTTAATTGTTCATCCTACCCTTCGGTTTTCAGGGCCGACAAGAACACGATTTGAGAACAATTTCGTGATGTGGCCGAAGGGACTCAAACAAAGTGGCCCGGCAATCACTTGCGCATTGATGCGGACCTGCATAGAAGCTGCGTTCGTATTCTATGCAGGAGGCCGTTATGGGCTTTAAGATGGGAATCGTGGGTCTGCCGAACGTGGGCAAGTCGACCCTGTTCAATGCGTTGACCAAAACCGCTGCCGCGCAAGCCGCGAATTTCCCGTTCTGCACGATTGAGCCCAATGTCGGCGATGTGGCCGTGCCGGATGAGCGGCTCGACAAGTTGGCCGCAATCGCATCGTCAAAACAGATCATCCCGACGCGCATGACATTCGTGGATATCGCCGGACTGGTGAAGGGGGCCTCGAAAGGCGAGGGGCTCGGGAACCAGTTTCTGGCAAATATTCGCGAGGTCGATGCCATCGCCCATGTCTTGCGCTGTTTCGAAGATGGCGACGTGACCCATGTAGAAGGCCGCATCGACCCCGTGGCCGATGCTGACACCATCGAGACTGAGCTGATGCTCGCCGATCTGGAAAGCATCGAAAAGCGCCGCGCCAATCTGGTGCGCAAGCTGAAAGGCAATGACAAAGAGGCCCAACAGCAGGACCGCCTGCTTGCCGAAGCGCAAAAGATGCTGGAAGGCGGCAAACCTGCACGGTTGGTCGAGGTTTCGGACGAGGACGCCAAGGCCTGGAAGATGTTGCAACTGCTGACCACCAAGCCGGTTCTTTATGTTTGCAACGTGTCCGAGGAAGAAGCCGCTGAAGGCAACGAATACTCGGCGAAAGTTGCCGAGATGGCTGCCGCCCAGGGCAACTCTCACGTCATTATCAGCGCCAAGATCGAAGAAGAGATCAGCCTGCTTGAAGCGGACGAGGCACAGATGTTCCTTGAGGAAATGGGTCTGGAAGAGCCCGGTCTCGACCGTCTGATCCGTGCCGGTTACGACCTGCTGAAACTGGAAACCTATTTTACGGTCGGCCCGAAAGAGGCCCGCGCTTGGACCATCCGCACCGGCACCGCTGCACCGCAGGCGGCTGGTGTCATTCATGGTGATTTCGAAAAGGGATTCATCCGCGCCGAGACCATCGCCTATGAAGACTTTGTCGCCTGCAACGGCGAGCAAGGGGCAAAAGAGGCAGGCAAGATGCGGGCCGAGGGGAAAAGCTATATCGTCAAGGATGGCGACGTGATGCACTTTTTGTTCAACACCTGAAATTGCGCCACAATCCGCAATCGTATTGGCGTATCGAGGCCCGCCAACTCAAATCGGGAAATAAACTGTCCTGTGCTTTTAAGTCTGTCCGACGACTGAGGTTGCATCCCAAGATTGCGCAGACTCTTGATAGATTGATTTTTCCGGGTTGTATTTTCGCGGATCATCTAGCGATGATGCGTGAACATAGATACGATCATCCATAAGACTGCTGCGCCTTGTAAGTTGCGCTCCACAGTTCGGGCAGAAGCCGCTGAACGTTGGGTTGCCCGACCCGCCCAGCATTTCGTACGTTTTGCAAGCACTACTTATTTCAAAAGAGTCACGGACCAAAGGCATCATCTCTGAATGCCCGGAACCTGTGAGGTGCTGGCAGTCGCGACAGTGACAGCGAAACATTGGTACATCAAGTCGGGTGCCTGCATAGCGAACCAGGCCACATTTGCACCCACCTGTTATTCGTTCCGTCATCCTGAAACCTCCGCCTCTGGAAGCTAAGGTAATTTCCGGGTTTTGTCAGCTTTGTTTCGCTTGGTTGAAGACGTCATACGATTCACTGTTCCTGCATGGTAAATGCCTTGAGTTCGGGAATCACAAGTCGCAGCCCGCGCAATTTAAGCGCTCTTTTCTCTGCCGTCGAATATCCGATACTCTGACGAACGACCCGCCAACAGGAATGCCCTGAGATGATCGAAATTCGCGACCTGCAATTGCTCAGTGCCTTGGCACGGCATCGGCATTTTGCCAAGGCGGCAGAGGAATGCGGGATATCTCAACCCGCGTTCTCGATGCGTATCCGTAACCTCGAAGACCGATTGGGCGTCTCTATCGTCCGCCGCGCCAACCGGTTTCAGGGTCTGACCGAAGAGGGCGAGATGATCGTCCAGCGGGCGCGTCGCATTCTCGATGACACCAAAGCACTGGAACAGCAGGTGCTGGCCACCAAGGGCGAGATCACCGGTACGCTGATCCTTGGCGTGATTCCGACGGCCATCGCCTTTACCGGGCGCCTCACCAAACGCTTTCGGCAAGCGCATCCGCGCATCGTTACGCGCATCGAAACCATGTCTGCCACCGCCATTCAACACCGGCTGGACGAAGGAAGCCTGGACGCCGGGATAACATATGGCGACAGCATCGGGACCGATCTGCGACAGGTGCAACCTTTGTACGAGGAAACCTATGTTCTGCTGGTTCCGTCACACATGACGGACGAAAACGGCCCCTTGCCTTGGGCGCGCGTGGCTGAATTTCCGCTGAGCCTGCTCGAGCCGCAGATGCAAAACCGGCGTATTCTGGATCGTATCTTTGCCGAACAGGGGCTGCACCCGGACGTGGTTGCCGAAACCAGCGGATTTACCGCGTCGATGGTGATGGCACGCGAGGGGCTGGCTGCCACGGTTGTGCCACGTGTCCTTATTCGGGCATTGGGCGAGTTGCAGGGGACAAAGGTGCTGCCGCTGGTCGATCCGATTGTCAGCAAACCGATCTGTCTGGCCACCCTGAGCCGAGATCCTGAACTGCCAACGGTGCAGGCACTGCGCGCTGTGGTGACGTCTTTACGGTGATAAGATGTCGTTATCGTGCGATTGCAAAAAGCGATTTGACGATATGCTAGCCTGATGAGACACGGGGCCTGAATCGGAGGGCATTATGGCACCATTAGACACCAAGCCATCAGGCGCACCCAAGGGCGTCTGGAAGTCAGGTAAAGGCAAGGGGCGGCACACGCCCAAAGGCCGACAGTTTACGGATGAAGCACAGGCCGAAATTGCGCGCCTGCTGGGCGACCGCCCACGCCGCCGCGACCTGTTGATCGAGTATTTGCATCTGATTCAGGACACGCACGGCCATATCAGCGCCGACCATATTGCCGCGCTGGCCGTCGAGATGCGGATCGGGCAGGCCGAGATTTACGAGATCGCGACCTTCTATGCCCATTTCGACGTGGTGAAAGAAGGTGAAACACCGCCCCCCGCGCTGACCATTCGTGTCTGTGATTCCCTGTCCTGCGAAATGGCTGGTGCGCAGCAGTTGAAAAAAGCGTTGGAGGATGGGCTGGACCCGTCCGAAGTGCGCGTTCTGCGCGCGCCCTGCATGGGACGCTGCGACACGGCACCGGTGCTCGAGATTGGTCACAACCATATCGACCACGCGACCCCTGAAAAGGTGCAGGCCGCTATTGCTGCCGATGACACCCATGCTCATCTACCCGATTACGAAACCTTCGCGGCCTACGAGGCCAATGACGGCTATACCAAGCTGAAAGAGCTGCGCGAGGGCGGCGACTGGGAAGTGGTTCAGGAACAGGTTCTGGCCTCGGGCCTGCGCGGTTTGGGCGGCGCCGGTTTTCCGTCGGGCAAGAAATGGGGCTTTGTCCGCATGAATGACGGCTCGCGCTATCTGGCCGTGAACGGGGACGAGGGCGAACCCGGCACCTTCAAGGATCGCTACTATCTGGAACACACGCCGCATGTTTTCCTCGAAGGTATGCTGATCGCTGCCTGGGCGGTTCAGGCAGAGACCTGCTTCATCTACATGCGCGACGAATACCCAGCTGTGCTGGAGATTCTGCGGCGCGAGATTGCCGCGCTGGAAGATGCCGGAATCGTCGAGCGGGGCTATATTGACCTACGTCGCGGCGCGGGCGCTTACATCTGCGGCGAAGAATCCGCAATGATCGAATCGATCGAGGGCAAAAAGGGCCTGCCGCGTCATCGCCCGCCCTTCGTGGCGCAGGTCGGCGTCTTTGGACGACCGACGCTGGTGCACAACGTGGAAACGCTCTACTGGGTGTCCAAAATCTGCCGGGAAGGTCCGGAGATCCTCAATTCAGTTGAAAAGAATGGCCGCAAGGGGCTGCGCAGCTATTCGGTCTCGGGCCGGGTGGCGAAACCCGGCGTCTACCTGCTGCCGGCAGGGTCGACCATTCTTGACGTGATTGATGCCGCCGGGGGCATGGCCGAAGGTCATGTGTTCAAGGCGTATCAACCGGGCGGGCCGTCGTCAGGTCTTCTCCCCTCCAGCATCGACGACGTCCCGCTCGACTTTGACACCCTGCAGCCGCTGGGCACCTTCGTCGGATCCGCTGCGGTTGTGGTTCTGTCCGATCAGGACACGGCCCGCGATGCGGCGCTGAACATGCTGCGGTTCTTCGAGGACGAAAGCTGTGGCCAGTGCACGCCCTGCCGGGCGGGCTGCGAAAAGGCGGTGAAGCTGATGCAGGCCGAGAAGTGGGATACCGACCTGCTGGAAGATCTGTGCCAGGTGATGGGCGACGCCTCGATCTGCGGGCTGGGGCAGGCGGCCCCGAACCCGATCCGCCTGGTCATGAAACACTTCGCTGAAGAAATCTGAGGGAGACAGAGCCATGCTTGATGCAAGCCCAAACAAGACCGTCACCTTCAACCTGAACGGCGATGACGTCACCGTGCCCGAAGGCACCACCATCTGGGAAGCGGCCAATGGCCGTGGACTGGTGATCCCGCATCTGTGTCACAAACCGGCGCCGGGCTACAAACCCGATGGCAACTGCCGCGCCTGCATGGTCGAGGTGGAAGGCGAGCGTACGCTGGTCGCCTCGTGCATCCGTCCGGCGGCTGACGGGATGGTGGTGAAAACCGACACCGACCGCGCCGAAAAATCGCGCGCCATGGTCATGGAACTGTTGGTGGCCGACCAGCCCGAGCAGCCGCATGACAAATCGAGCCATTTCTGGGATATGGCCAAGCTGAACGATGTCAGCGACAGCCGCTTTCCGGCGAAAGAGCCCGAGAAGATCCCGTTGCTGGATGACAGCCATGTGGCGATGCGGGTCAATCTGGATGCCTGCATCAACTGCAACCTCTGCGTCCGCGCCTGCCGCGACGTTCAGGTGAATGACGTGATCGGCATGGCCGGGCGCGGGCATACCGCGCAGGTGGTGTTCGACCAGAACGACCCGATGGGCGAGTCGACCTGCGTGGCCTGCGGCGAATGCGTTCAGGCCTGCCCGACCGGCGCGCTGATGCCCGCCACCGTCCTGGACGACCAGCAGCATGGCGACAGCAAGGATTACGATTCCGAAACCGAAAGCGTCTGCCCCTTCTGCGGGGTGGGCTGCAAGGTCAGCCTCAAGGTCAAGGACGGCAAGGTCAAATATGTCGAGGGCATCAACGGCCCCGCCAACGAAGGCCGTCTGTGCGTCAAGGGCCGGTTCGGGTTCGACTATATCCACCACCCGCACCGCCTGACCAAACCGCTGATCCGGCGCGAGGATGCACCGGCAAAAGGTCTGAACGTTGATCCCGGCAACCTGTCGACCCATTTCCGCGAAGCGACCTGGGAAGAGGCGATGGATCTGGCGGCCACCAGACTGATGGCCCTGCGCGACCAAGACCCGCGCAGCGTTGCGGGCTTTGGATCGGCCAAATGCACCAACGAGGAAGCCTATCTGTTCCAGAAGTTCATCCGTCAGGGTTTCAAACACAACAATGTCGACCACTGCACCCGTCTGTGCCATGCCTCGTCCGTTGCCGCTCTGATCGAGAACGTGGGCTCGGGCGCGGTGACGGCGACCTTCAACGAGATCGAGAATGCCGATGTGGCCATCATCATCGGGTCGAACCCGATTGAAAACCACCCTGTCGCGGCCACCTATTTCAAGCAGTTCGCCAAGCGCGGCGGCAAGCTGATCGTGATGGACCCGCGCGGCGTCGGCATGCGCAAATTCGCGGACGAAATGCTGCAGTTCCGGCCCGGTGCCGATGTCTCGATGCTGAACGCGATCATGAACGTGATCGTCGAAGAAGAGCTTTATGACAGCCAGTACATCCACCGCTGGACCGAGAACTGGGAGGCCGAGAAAGAGCACCTGCGCCAGTTCACGCCCGAGGCGATGGCACCGATCTGCGGCATCGATCCGGATCAGCTGCGTCGCGTTGCGCGCACCTTTGCCAATGCCAAGGCGGGTCTGATCTTCTGGGGCATGGGCGTCAGCCAGCATATCCACGGCACCGACAATTCGCGCTGCCTGATCTCGCTGGCCCTGATGACCGGGAATGTCGGCAAACCCGGCGCGGGTCTGCACCCTCTGCGGGGCCAGAACAACGTGCAGGGCGCATCAGACGCCGGGCTGATCCCGATGTTCCTGCCGGACTACAAGACGGTGACGGATGACGGCATTCGCGCGCAGTTCACCGAGGTCTGGAAATCGGACGATTTCTCAAACGAGAAGGGTTTGACCGTCACCGAGATCATTGACCAAGCCTATGCAGGCAACATCAAGGGCATGTACATTCAGGGTGAAAACCCGGCCATGTCCGATCCGGATGTTGGCCACGCACGTGAGGCCCTGGCCAAGCTGGACCTGATGATCGTGCAGGACATCTTCCTGACCGAAACCGCGAACTATGCCGACATCATCCTGCCGGCCTCGGCGCTGTATGAAAAGAACGGCACGGTTTCGAACACCAACCGTCAGGTGCAACGTGTCCGTCCGGCCGTGGCGCCTCCGGGTGAGGCGCGCGAGGATTGGAAGATCACGGTCGAACTGGCGCAGCGTATCGGGCTGAACTGGGATTACACAGATGTGTCCGAGGTCTTTGCCGAGATGAAACTGACCATGCAGTCGCTTGACAATATCACGTGGGAACGGCTGGAAAACGAGACGATCACCTATCCGTCGCTCAGCGAAACCGATCCCGGCCAGCCTATTGTGTTCGGCGATGGCTTCCCCCGCGCGGGGGGCAAAGCAAGGTTCACTCCGGCCAATGTCATCCCGCCTGATGAAGCGCCCGATGATGAATACCCGATGATTGCCACCACCGGCCGTCAGCTGGAACATTGGCATACCGGTTCAATGACCCGCCGGGCAAAGGTTCTTGACGCGGTCGAGCCAGAAGCCAACTGCTCGATGAACCCGCGCACGCTGAAGCTGATGGGGATTGAACCGGGCGAAATGATCCGCCTGACCACGCGTCGCGGTTCGATTGAAATCATGGTGCGCGCCGACCGGGCCATTGCCGAAGACATGGTGTTCATCCCGTTTGCCTATGTCGAAGCGGCGGCGAACATCCTGACGAACTCGGCTATCGACCCCTACGGCAAGATCCCCGAGTTCAAGTTCTCGGCCATTCGTGTCGAAAAGATCGAGGATGCGATGGCAGCGGAGTAAGATCGCGGCCAGACTGAACAAGGGCGGCCTCTGGAAGGGGCCGCTTTTTTCTTTGCCGCGCCGTCGTTCAAACGATTGCCTCATCTGACTTGCCCCGGCAATTCGTCGCGTTTTCATTTGGTCTCGGCACCACGGAAATTTCCGCACTGGCGATGGCATCGCGACCACCAACGAAATCGGAACCAGGCGTCCATAAGGCAATGTGAACACCCGTCACCTGCTGGTGCGAAACAAACGGATGGCTCAACGCGGCTTTTGTTGGCAGCTGGTCAATAGTCACGCTCGAAGAACAGACCCAGGCCGGTTTCCCCTCGGCCATCGACCGTACCGCGCACCGTGAAATTGTCCGTGACATCGAGGTTTAGGTTCACTTCGGTGTCACCTTCGGTGTTCACGGTGAAATCCGTATAGAGGTTTTCACCCAGGTACGCGCCCGCGCCCAAACGGCCCGCGCCGCTTTCCGAAGCTCCTATGTCGACCGTGTCGACTCCGGTGGAGTCGCGGAGACCTTTGGTTGCATCACCACCCGCACCGCTAAGCTGCGCCAGTGATGCTGCCATTTGCGCGATCAGGAAAGGCGAGATTTCTGAAAACCGGTTCCCGAACAGCAACATTGCCAGCGCTTCTTCAGCCGGACGTTCAGGGTCGGAAAACACATTGACCTCAGGTGAATCCAGCGGGCCGGCAATTTCGATCGTCGCGGTGCCGTCAGACGTGCTGGCTGAAGACTCGAACTCGATATACGGGGTCAGGTCGCCCTGCAACGTGACGATCCCCTTGGTCAGTGCCAATCTGCGGCCCAGAATGTCGAAATTCCCTCGGATCAGTTCGATCTGACCGGACGGAACAACAGAGGCGGTAGTGCCGCCGATGAAAATTCGACCCCCCAGTTCTGCGTTCACCCCGCGTCCTCTGACGAAAACCGCCTTGGGTGCAAGCAGGCTGATATCCAGCGCAATACGGGATGCGCTTTTCTCCGATCCTTCGGTCACGACCAATCCGGCCCGCTCTCGCGTGATGAAACCGGCGCGACTTTCGTTGATGTGCTGGATGTCCGGGATAGGTGCCGCGCCTACCGCGCCGGACGCGGCGGCAAGGTTGATGTTGGTTTCGTCAAACGTGATCTGACCGGCAAGCGAACTGTTTCCGGCCAACGCCCCGGTCATGGCAATCTGACCGTTCAGGGTGGTTTCATACAGCAACCGGTCTGTCAGCACCAGGTTGTTCAGGGTGGTGGTAATCTGGGCGTTGAACGGAGGGGTCAGGTCAACAGGCCCGTTGACGGTAAAGTTGCCTCCCGCCCGAACTCCGCCATTCAGTGTAATGTTTGCGCGACTTTGCGCCAGATCCACCTGACCACTGATCCCGGTAATGGTCTGACCAGCACCCGGAATGGCAAGGGATGTGCCCGAAGTGGTGACTGAACCGCTCAGCGACGCCAGCGCCGGAGCACCCTTGAGTGCCAGATCGAAGCGCGCCGACCCGTCGATCTTGTTGGGTGTGATGAAGACATTCGCGATCCCAAGGTTGATGCCGCCCTGTGCCTTCAGATCCGCCTGACCGCTGGTTTCATCAAAGGTGCCAGCCAACGTGGTGTCTATGTCGGCAGGCCCTTGCGCCTTGGCGTCAATCGTCCAGACACCGTTATCGCGTTTGGCCGTTCCCTTTGCTGCCACAGTGCCAGGAAATTCGGGAACGAACCGCTCGATCCGGTTCAGTTTGGCGTCAAAATCCACATCAGCCGAGCCATTCTGGCCGACCGTTCCTTGAAGGCTGGCGTAAGAGCTGTCGGGCCCGTCCAGGCGGGCAGTGCCTTCCAACCCAGAGCCGGTCGGAGCGACGTTCCCGCTCAGGTTCAGCGGGCCGGACAAGGTTTGCGACAGACGGGCAAGGTCATCCAGTTTGGCGGAAAAGTCCAAACCGCCGGCGTCTCGGTTCAGCTTGCCCGATGCATTCGCCGAAAGGGCCGTTCCTATCAGTTGGAACGTACGGATATCCAGGCCTTCATCGTCGTTCATCGCGTCCACGGTCAGGTTCGTTCGACCCTGGATCAGGTCGTCAACGGCGTCGATCCCGGTTTTGATGTCGTCCGCCGCCAGATTGCCTTTTACGTCGAACGCTTTGCTGCCGACTGCGCCCTTGCCGACAATATCCGCACGGATCGCCCCTGCCAGATCGCGTTTTGCAAGGCTTGAAAACGGTGACAGGTCCGGGATGTTCAGATTGACCTGCCCGTCAATGGCAAGGGCTTTCCTTGGGTCGTCTATGGTGGCAGAGGCCTTGACGGTCAGCGCTGAACCGTTCACCGATGCGTCGCGGATCACAATCTGTTCCTGGCTCAGCGCACCGTCGAACGTGATCTCGTTGCGACCGACCAACAGCGGGTCGATCTCGGCCAGACCGGTTTTGATATCCCGGCCCGATACGCTGGCCGTGCCGTCAAACTTCAGCGTCTGAACAGTTCCTTTTCCGTTCAGTTTCGCTTGCACTGCACCCCCAAGCTCGCGTTTGGCAAGGCCCGAAAACACGGACAGGTCCCGGGAATTGACCGTCGCATGACCATCGATCGTCACGTTGCCATCAGGGGTCGTTACGGTGCCGTCGGCCTGGGCGCGCAAGGTATCACCGATCAGGGTGAAATCTTGGATGGTTATGCCATCTGCGCCACGCTTGGCGTCGAGCGTTATTGCTGTGTTGCCCTTGATCACCGGATCGATGTCATCACGCCCGGTCGAGAGGTCGGTTCCTTCGACCTCCAGCTTGCCGTCGAAACTGCCTTCCAGTGGCGAGCCCCGACCGGTCACCTTGGCCGAGACCTCGCCTCCCAACTCCAGTTGCGCCAGTTCCGAAAACCGGGACAGATCCGTGGCTTTCAAAGTGGCGGTGCCGTCGACGGCCAAACCGGAGGACAGGCCGCTGACCAATGCGTCGACGCCCAATTCGTAATCCGAACCGACCAGTTCGAGACCTGTCAGGTTCAGGGATTGGTCACTGCCATATTCGAAAGTGCCATCCAGAGTGACGAGGTCGCCTATTGCTGCATTCAGGGCCTCGTCCGCCAGACTAATACCGTCCAACGCGGCCTGCAGGTTGCCATTGATTTTTAGCGCTGCGCCCTGTTCCAGGGTCCCGTGAGCAGTAATTTGCGCGCGCTCCAAATCAACCTGCTCGGCCTGCACGGCATCTGCTGTCAGACTCAAGTCCCAATGATTGCCGTTTTTTTCGTCGTACAGCGCCGAAATCTGTGCTGCTCCAACGGACGTGTCACCGCCCGAGGCTGGAAGAGTTACCCTTTCACCCTCCGGTGGCGTTATGCGTCCTTGCAGGGCCGCGAGTTGCAATCGCCCACCTGCCGCCAATTGTAGCTGGCCTTTCAGGTTCAGTGCTTGTGACGAGATCTCAAGCTCGTCAATTTCCAGCGCACCCTCAGGTTGGGTTCGCCCATCCACATAGAGCTGTGTTTTGGCACCGAAAAACGTATCCATTTCTTCGGCGACAAAAGGTGTCAAATCACCACCGAGATCGGCAGTAAACGCAATGCCCTCTTCTGCGCTGGCCGCGGCAGTCGGGGCCGAGCGTAACCGAACCTGCCCTGTCACCCGAGGCTGACCATCGCTGCTGAGGCCGATATCTGCGGTGAAGTCGGTCACCGGTCCGGACCCTTTCGCGGTCAACCCAATCGGTGGACTGTCCGGAATTTTCAGAGCGGCCGAGATCAGGCCGCCCGCTGCCTCTGTCACCTGAAGGTCAAGATCGATCTGGCTGGTTGAATTCTGGAAGCCCGCTGCCAGCTTGATTTCATCGCCCGCCCGGTCCAGCCGGGTGATATCCAGATCGGTGTCCAGCGTCCCGTCGGCAAGTGACAGGTTGCCATTGACCGCCAGTTCTGCGGCTACTCCGATCAGAGGCTCGCCCAAAGCCAGCTCGTCGACACGAATTTCACCGATTTCGATGGCAACGGGCAGTTCAGGCAGTTGGAAACCTTTTGCCTCTGCGGTTGGCGGCGGCGTATCTTTGGTGGTGGTGCCCGGCGCGCGGGCGACGTCGATCTCTTGTGCAGTCAAGGCATTGACCGAAAACCGCCCACGGATCAAAGCCAGCCGGTTCCAGTCAAGTTCGGCATCCTTTATGGTCAGCCAGACCCCTTCGTCATCGGCAACCGTGATCTCGGCAATCGTGGCACGTGAACTCAGCGCACCTTGCAGGCCTTTGACGGTGACGTTCTGATCGTCGCCCGACAGTGTATCCTGCAGGAACCGCTCGATCATGCTGCCGCCTTCGTCCTCCTGCGGATGTCCGGCGACAGGCACGATTGCCAGCGCGGCGATCAGCAGAGGGTATGAAAGGTACCGTCTCAAAATGCCTGTCCGATCCCGATGTAGAACTGTAGCCCGTCCCCGGTGGGGCCGCTGACAGGATAGGCCAGATCAAGACGCAGGGGGCCAAACCCGCCCAGATCATATCTTACGCCGATACCGGCGCCCGAGTGGTCTTCCGCGCCGCTGCCGACAAAGGAAGACGTATCGACGACACCGTAGTCATAAAACCCGACCAGCGACAGGCTGTCGGTAACCTTGCCTCGGATCTCACCGGACAAGCCAATAAATGACTTGCCGCCTGCGACGCCGGTCCCGACCGGAATGCCGAGGCTTTCATACGGCTGCCCGCGCACGGTTCCCGCGCCACCGGAAAAGAACAGAAAATCAGGTGTGACACCGTCTGCGGGTGGGCCAATCACGGATCCCAATTGCGCCCGCCCCGCCAGTACAATCCTTCCTCCGGTGCCAAGGCTGGTATAGGCGCGGCCATCGAAAAACAGACGAATTCCAGTGTCGCTGCCGGAAAAGCCGACAAAAGGCATGATCTGGGAATCCAGATAGAAACCGCGCGTGGCGCTGACTTTGCTGTCACGCTCATCCCATTCGGATCGGAACGGCACGATGAAATACCTGAACTTGCGCCCGCTGCCATATGCGTCATCTGCATCCGACCACTGAAATCCGGCCGATGCCTCGGCGTAAAGATTGTCCGAGAACGTTCGGCGCGCACCATAGGCCAGCGACGCCACCGTCACATTGTAGTTTTCCGTGTTGCGGCGTTCCAGCAGGGCGCTCCAGAAGGTGTTGTCATCAGGGCCAAGCCGGTCGGGTTGATCCAGACGCAATCCGATCCGGCCATCAATATCCTCTGCACCGCCAATATTTCGGACCGCCGCTTCGAAGCGCAGACGTTCTGCGCGCCTGAACATGTTGCGATGGGTCCACGTCGCGGTCACATCCACACCATCACGAGAGGCCAGTTCGACACCAAAGGTCAACCGACGTTTGGGCAGGTCTTCGAACGTGGCGTCGAAATCCAGTGTGCCATCGGGGTTTGGAACCTCTCGTTCCTGCAACGAGACCACGTTGAACGTGCCGGTCCGGCGCAACCGTGTTCCCACCTTCTGGATTTTCTCAGGGGAATAGACCTCTCCACTTGGGAACCCGGCGATCTTTTCGATGGATCTGTGGCGTACATCTGAATTGCCCTTGATGAACATCTTGCCAAATGTCAGCCTGCGCCCGGGATCAAGGTCGATCTGGGCATCCAGACGAGCTTGGGCGTGGCGCGCGATGATTGTCTGACCCGCAATTCCGGCTTTTGCGTGACCCGCGTCCCTCCATCCCTGAACACCGGCCGAGGAGGCCTGTTGAATGGCACCGGTCGTCGCCAGTTTCCCGGGGGCAAAATCCTCGGGGAGTTTGGTTTCAGGGGCCAGGGGCTGAACAGTGGCGGTGCCGAATTTGAAGCTTGGCCCGGTTTCAACGGCAATCGCAGCACGGTTTATTTGTGCAGGCACCGTGAGAGAGCTCAGCTCGGCCGCTTCCTGTCCATCAAGCTTGATGCTGACGACCGGGCTGAAATAGCCCTCGTCGTAAAGGATTTGCACGATCGTACGGTAATCCGACAAGGCCGCCGAGAGGATTTCAAGCGGGGTGTCGAGGCCGCGTTCTTCAGCCGTGGTTACTGAGGATGTCTGCTTGAGACGTTCAACCAGTTCTTTCGATGCACCAGGGGCGGTGAGAGACGTTTCCAGCGCCGCCAGCGTGGTTGGGGCCAAAGTCACAACTGTGGCCATCAGCCAGCGCCCCAGGCGGCATTGCCGCTTGCTCCTTTGCATGAATTGCCCCAACTGTCCCAATTCCAGTTCTCTTGTCCGTGTCGTGCACGGCCCTTTGAATTCAGGTTAGAGCATCTGAAAGCGGATGGGGAAAGGAATTATACATGAGACGAGAATTTTTTCGGCCAAATTGTGTTGAGGTTGCCGCCCGGCTATTCGGCTGCCATCAGGCGGGCCACGTCCAGCATTCGCGCCGAGAAGCCCCATTCGTTGTCGTACCAGCCAAAGACCCTGACCTGATTTTCACCCACCATACGGGTCTCGGGCCCGGCAACAACCAGCGATTCAGGGCGGGACCGCAAGTCGGACGAGACCAGCGGCAAATCAGTCCAGCCAAGCACCGGGGATGCAGCAACGGATTGTTTCAGGGCTTGATCGAAGGTTTCGGCGCTCATGCCGCGCTGCAATGTGACCACGAGGTCCACGGCTGACACACTTGCCGTCGGAACGCGGACAGCCGCGCCCGAGATACGCCCGGCCAGATGCGGAAGGACGACATCGATCAGGTGCATCGCGCTCGATGTGGTCGGAACCATCGACAGCGCCCCCGCCCGGGAACGGGCAAGGTCGCCGCGCGGCGCATCCACCATCGGTTGGCTGTTGGTATAGCAGTGGATGGTGGTCATGTGCCCCGACACGATACCGCCGATCTCGTCGATGACCTTGACCAGTGGCACCAGCCCATTTGTGGTGCAGGATGCGTTTGACACAATCCGGGCGCTGCCCAACTGGTCTTCGTTCGCACCCAGAACGACGGTGACATCAGCAGCAGGGGAGGGGCCTGAGATCAGCACTTTGCCTGCGCCCGCAGACAAACCGCGACGCGCAACGTCCGAACTGCGGGCGATACCCGTACAATCCAGCATGACGTCAACGCCCGACAGATCAACGCGGGTCAGATCAGCGCTGTGTGTCATGGGAATTGAGTGACCATCCACGATCAGCGCGGCGTTCCCTGTGGACACATCGCCGGAATAGGGGCCAAACGTGCTGTCGTATTTGAACAGGTATGCACAGGTGTCCAGCGGCGCGATGTCATTGATCAGCACCAGCTCGATATCTGACCCTGCCGGCAGGGCCAGAACCTGCCGCAGGATCGTACGGCCAATACGGCCGAATCCGTTTATTGCGAGTTTCATGCGCAAGCTATGGCAGGCCGGTCCGGCGACCTCAATGCCTGATCTGACGCTGTGTCAGTTGCAGCTGACCTGCGAGAAAAACTGGCCCGAGATGTTCTGATACATGCTGGCCACGATCGGCTTGCACCCGGTTGCCTGCTGAATCGCGGCAATGGCCTGAACGGTGCGCAGGCGCGGTGGCGGACCGAATGGGTTGAGGTTGTTGTTGTCACGCGTGGCGCGATAGACAACCGGCGCATCGGAAACCTGTGTCACCGCCCAGGTGCGGCTCATGACGAACACGGATTTGGTTTCTTCCTTGGCCGAGATGGGGGATGCAAAAAGGGCCGCGGATGAAGCGAGTGCTGCGACGGCCAGCAGGGCAGGGCGTAGTTTCATGGAACAATCTCCAGTGCTCAAAATCAGAATTTACTTGGATTTCAGCAAATTCCGGCCCGCCTGTGAAGCCCCAAGGTCAGAAATTTGCGACGCCACCCCGTCGGGCAGGTGTTACCGACGAGCTGTGGGCAATGGCAAATGCCGGTTGCAGCCCCTGTGCCGCCAATGCCTGACCCACCCCGGATCGCCTGTATTGCGGGCTTGCGAACAGGGGCCACGCAGACAGCTTTTTTGGTATGTTTCGAAGGTACGTGTCGGGGGCTTGGCCCTGCCGGGTTAGGGGTATAACCTTGACCACAAATGATTTCAGCTCTGCGAGGCCGCCATGAATGCCCCAAGTTTTACCGCTATCGCCGCATGCGGCATTTTTTTGATGAGCACTGTGGTCGAGGCCAAGCCCCTTTCGCGAATCATAGCCGAGATGGGGTTGTCTCCGGCAGATTTCGAAGTGGTCAACGCAGCCTCGAACGCGCTTTTGACCAGCGGTACGCCTTCCGTGGGCCAGGAACGGTCATGGAAGAATGACGACACGGGTTCCAAAGGGACAATCCGGGTACGATCGGTACAGGGAAACTGCGTTGGTCTTCAGCATGTGATTCAGCCGGACGGCGGTGATCAGAGCAGGGAAATCCGAACCCGCCGGTGCAACGACGGCAACGGCAATTGGATCCTTACGCCCTGATCATCAGCTCAGATTTCAGTAACCCTGATCACGATTGACTTCATGCAGCAAGGCCGCGCCGGAGCTGAGGCGCCGGAAGTTTTCAGCCACATCCGACAAGGCGTCGCCCAGATGCCAGCCTGAAACATGTGGTGTGATCGTCACACCGGGGTGGCGCCATAGCGGGCTGTCTTGTGGCAAAGGTTCCTGCGAGGTGACGTCCAAAACGGCATGCCCCGGAACCCCTGCGTCCAGTGCCGCGATAAGTGCGCCCTCATCAATCAGATTTCCGCGCCCGGCGTTCAGCAGCTGACTGCCGGGTTTCATCGCCGCCAGCATCCGGGCATCAAACAGGCCAGCGGTCTGAGGGGTCGAGGGCAGGATGGCGCAAACGTGGTCACATTGGCCAAGAAGCGCGGGCAACGCGTCCTGCCCATGCATGCAAGTTACGCCTTCAATGGCTTTGGGCGTACGGCTCCAGCCCATGACTTGAAAGCCCACGGCGTGCAGCATCCGCGCGGTGCGGGCGCCGATGTGGCCAAGACCCAGAACACCGACCACGGTGTCCGGTGTAAAAACCGGTGCTCGCGGGGACCACTCGGCGCGGGTTTGAGCCGCTTCGTGAAACGCCATGTGTCGCTGAGCGCGCAGGATATAGGCCAGAAACCACTCGGCAATGCCCTGTGCCGGTGCGTCAGGCTTCAGGCGGGTGATGCGAACGTGACCGGGCAGACCGGGATGGCTGACAATGGTCTCGACCCCTGCGCCCAGCTTTTGTACCAGTTTCAGGTTCGGCAATCGCGTCGGGTGGTCACGTTGCATGTCAACCACGGCCAGCATGGTTATGTCATCAGGATTGCCCAGCGTTTCGGCGGTGCGGATATCCGCATCCGGTAACACGGCCTGTAAACTGCGGGCAATTTCGTCATCACTTATCCAGTTGGATAGCCCGGTTTCGATCAACAACGCCATGTGCGGCTCCTGCATATGTTAGATGTGGTGACGTCCCGTCACTGCGGTGGACAGGGCCCGGGCAGTTAAGCCATCCTTGCGGCGAAAGTATAGCCCGGACCCGGTGCTTCAGAGGGACATTTCCGAAAACATGACAATCAGCCTGGCCGTGCAAATTCATGATCATCTGCAAGACGTTGCTGATATGACCGGGGTCGAGGTCACTCGGATGGATGACGCATGTGTCCCTGGCGGTAATGGCGAAACTGATCGCAAGGCCGGCGTGTCCTACATTTTCGCCGCCAAAGTCGGAATGGGGAAAGTGTTTGAACGCCTGGGTTCAGACAAACGGAAACGATTTGCGCAAGAACAAACCTGAGGATCACATGGCGGAAGCGCTCGACTTTACCAACACGACTTATTTTCATCAGCGCGAGGACGGGGCGTTTGTTGGTAACGATGCCGCGCGCGGGCCTTGGTCTGCCGCACATTGCCACGCGGGGCCGGTCAGCGGCTTGATCGTACGGGCCGCGGAAACCGAAATCGGCCCCGAGAAGATGCTGACCCGACTGACTGTCGATTTGCTGAGGCCGCTCCCGCTGGCCGGGCTTCGCGTTGCGGCAGAGACCACGCGCCACACAAAGACGCTTGGGACCACGCGGGTCACGGTGCACGATCTCGACGATACGTTGTGCGCCACGGCAACAACCATGCACCTGTTGCGGCGCGATCTGGGGCAGGTGCCGAATGTCGAGATGGATGCGCCGAAAATAGAGGACGTTGTCGATGGCCCTTTTCCGATAGGTGAAATTCGCCACGATCTGCCAGGCTTTGCCCATTACAGCGATATTCGCTATCCCGCAGGGGGAAAACAGGGGGCCGGGCCCAAAACGATTTGGATGCGTACTCCGCAGCTTTTGCAGGGCGAGGATCAATCGCCCATACAGGCCCTGTGCCCGTTGGCCGATTGTGGAAACGGTATCTCATGGAATGCGCCGACCACTGAAATGGGGTTCATGAATACGGACCTGACCGTGCATATCCACCGTGAACCGGTTTCGGATTGGCTGGCCTCAAAATCGATTTCGCATTGGCAGCCTTCCGGCATCGGCATGTCTCAGTCCGTGCTCTTTGATACGCAAGGTCCAGTGGGTACTGCGCTGCAAACACTGGTTCTGTTTCCGCCGACCTGATGGTGGGCCGGATTTCGCATCGGGAGTGAAAATGTCGTTGCCGCCACGCGGACGGAGACCTATCTTGCACCTATGCGTTATCTTATAACCACTATGATCCTTTGTTTGCCGATGGAGGCCAACGCCCACCCCCATGTCTTCATTGATACCGGGCTGGAGTTCATCGTGGATGACGCTGGTCAACTGACCCATGTTCGCGTGACCTGGGCGTATGACGAATTCTACTCGTTGTTGGTTCTGGAAGACATGAAGCTGGATCAGGATGCTGACGGCGTTCTGACGGAAAGCGAAGAACGGTTCCTGACCGGGTTCGATACGCAGTGGGTGGAAGGATATAACGGCGATCTTGTCGTTACCACAGACGGAACCCCCGTCGCGCTGTCGGGCCCGATGGAGGCGCAGGCGACAGTTGAAGACGGGCGCGTTGTCACCACGCATCTCAGGGCGGTGGAGGCCGGTTCCGTCGCGGCCACGGCGCTGTCTGCGAAAGCGTTTGATGAGACGTTTTATACCGCGTACGAGGTGACGCGACCCGTGACCGTGACGGGCCCCGCCGCGTGCCAGATTGACCGGTTTGACCCGGATATCGACGGCGAACTGGCCCAGATGCAGGCCTTTCTGCTGACCCTGGACGCCGACTATGACCTCGAGGAAAATGACATCCCTCTGGTCGGTGAACGTTTTGCCACCGAGATCCGCGTTTCATGTCCCGCTACCTGATCCTGCCTGTCGGCCTGGCGATTGCACTGCTGCTCTGGTTTTGGGGCAGCGGAGGCTTTGACAGCCTTGCGGCCTGGGCTGCGGGGGAGCAACGAGAATTCCAGAACCAGATCGCCCGGTCCTTGCGTGCCGCGCGTGCCGAGCAACCCGAGGCGGTGGCAACGCTGTTGACGGTCTGTTTCGCCTACGGGTTCTTTCACGCCATCGGCCCCGGCCACGGAAAGGTCCTGATCGGGGGTTACGGTTTGGGTCGGCGTGTCGCCTTCTGGCGGTTGTCGGCGATCAGCGTATTGTCCAGCCTCGGGCAGGCGGTGACGGCCGTCGTCTTGGTCTATGCCGGGGTGTTGGTGTTCCAAATGTCCCGTGAAAGCCTTGTTGGAACGACGGAACAGGTCATGGCTCCGATCAGCTACGGTGCAATTGCCCTTATCGGTCTTTGGCTGGTGGTCCGGTCCTTGCGCAGTTTCGCAAGGAGACGGAAAACCGCGTCATCCCATGATCACCATCATCGTGAAAACGATCACACGCATCATCACCACCACGAAGGAGAGGTCTGTTCAGATTGCGGTCACCGCCATGGCCCCACGGCGCAGGAAATTGCAAATGTGGGTTCACTGCGCGAGGCCCTTATCCTGATTGCGGGCATCGCGGCACGACCATGCACAGGGGCTTTGTTCGTGCTGATTCTGACGTGGCAGATGGGCATCGCGATGGTCGGCATCGCCGGGGCTTTTGCCATGGCATTGGGCACGGCGCTGGTGACGACATTGGTGGGATGGACGTCCTTTGGCCTTCGCGGAGGTCTGCTGGCCTCAGCCTCAGCCACACGGTTCGCATCGGTGTTGGCCCCAACCATCGAACTGGTCGCCGGGCTGATCATTGCCGTGATCGCAAGTGGATTGCTGCTGCGTGCGATTTAGGTCAGTCGAATACCGGTTCCGGGTAACCAACCCGCGCCAG
The DNA here is from genome assembly GCF_013110575.1 of Ruegeria sp. HKCCD7559. Classification (NCBI taxonomy): domain Bacteria; kingdom Pseudomonadati; phylum Pseudomonadota; class Alphaproteobacteria; order Rhodobacterales; family Roseobacteraceae; genus Ruegeria; species Ruegeria sp. HKCCD7559. The sequence continues at coordinate 186,885 of NZ_WVQU01000005.1, read as the reverse complement.
ATACAACCCTTGCGGCGGGCACACTGGCCCGCAGGCCGCACGGTCGGCGGCTTCCAACGCCTCGTGAACATCTTCCGGGGTCCACGCGCCGGCGCCCACACGTTCCAGGGTTCCGACGAAACTGCGCACCTGATTGTGCAGGAATGACCGTGCCCTAACGTGGAAATGGACCTCGGGGCCGGAAAATCCCTGAACCTGTTCAACCCGCAACTCATCCAGAGTTTTGACCGGGCTGGCCGCCTGGCAAATCGACGACCTGAAGGTCGTGAAATCATGGCGACCCAGCAGCATGTTCGCCGCTTCCTGCATGGCCTCGACATCCAGCGGATGATTGATCTGCCAAACCTGCCCTTTGTCATGGGTTGCAGGCGCGCGTCGCATCAGGATGCGGAACAGGTATTGCCGTTCGACCGCCGAAAACCGCGCGTGCCAATCGTCGGTCACGCGTGCGGCGTCCACGATCGCCACCGGCTGCGGTTTGAGGTGATAGTTTAGCGCTTCGGACAGGCGGAACGGGTCCCACTCCTTGGCCATGTCGCAATGGGCGACCTGACCCAATGCATGAACCCCGGCGTCGGTACGCCCTGCGGCAGCAATCGTATGCGCACCCGGCTGGATACGGGACAGGGCCTGTTCGATTGCGCCCTGCACGGACGGCTGATCCTTCTGCCGCTGCCATCCGGCAAACGGTTCCCCCTGGTATTCGACTTTCAACGCGTATCTGGGCATGTGCCGCTGGTACAGCGCGGCGCGGGAACGGGCAAGGGGGCGAAAGCGCTGGTATGTGCGGTACCCTCTACCTATCTTGGGTGAAACGATAATTGCGGGGCGACAGATTGGTCATCTCATCTCTGGCAGACAGTCTTGTGCGCGGCGTCGAAACCATCGGCGACAGCGTATCCGAGACGTTTTTTGAGCCTGTCATCCGCCTGGGTGTCACCGGGTTGGCGCGATCGGGCAAGACGGTTTTCATCACCTCGTTGGTGGCGAACCTGCTGGATCGGGGGCGCATGACCGGGTTGGTTGCGCAGCAGGAAGGTCGGATCAATGCCGCCTATCTGCAACCCCAACCGGATGACACCGTGCCCCGGTTCGATTATGAAGCGCACCTGTCCGCCCTGACGGGTCCGTCACCGCACTGGCCGGACAGCACACGCGCGGTGTCAGAGCTGCGCCTGTCCTTCAAAGCCCGCCCAGCCGGCTTGCTTGCTGGCTTGCAGGGACCGCGCACCGTCCATCTGGATATCGTCGATTACCCCGGCGAATGGCTTCTGGATCTGGCCCTGCTGGACAAGTCTTATGCAGACTGGTCTCGGGAAACACTGGAACGTATCGAGGCCCGCTCGGAGGCAGCCGAGTATCTGGGGCAGGTCAATGCCGCAGACCCGTCCGGCGCACATGACGAGCCGACCGCGCAGGCGCTGGCATCGTCGTTCACAACCTATCTCAATCAGGCGCGTGAAGCGGGGTATTACGACTGTACCCCCGGACGGTTCCTGCTGCCGGGGGATCTGGCCGGATCTCCGGTTCTGACCTTTGCGCCGTTGGTGGTGTCTGGCCCGCCGCGGCGCAGAACGCTTCAACGCGAGATGGAACGGCGATACGAAGCCTATAAAGCCCAGGTCGTGAAACCGTTTTTTCGCGATCATTTCTCGCGCATCGACCGGCAGGTGGTTCTCGTCGATGCGCTGGGCGCTATTCACAAAGGTCCACAGGCGGTCGAGGATATGCGCCGCGCCATGGCCGATATCCTGTCGGCCTTTCGCCCCGGCCGAAACGCGTGGCTCAGCCAATTGCTGCTGGGCAAAAGGGTTGAACGCATCCTTTTTGCGGCGACAAAAGCGGACCACCTGCACCACATGCAGCATCCCCGCCTGACCGCGATTATCGAGGCGTTGACGCGCGAGGCGCGTGATCGGGCGAATTTCGCCGGAGCCCGGACCGAGGCCCTGTCTCTGGCTTCGCTGCGTGCTACGACCGAAGAACTGCGCCACCACGACGGGACAGACTTGCCATGCGTTCGGGGTACCCTGTTGGAGAACGGCAAACAGGCCGCCTTCTACCCGGGAGAATTGCCCGAGGATCCAGCGCATCTGTTGGGTCCGGCCCGAAACGGGGCTGATGCGTGGTTGGGCGAAGATTACGGCTTCATGGCCTTTGCCCCGGCAAAGCTGTCGCTAAAACCTGGTGATGGCCCGCCGCATATCCGGCTGGACAGGGCGGCACAGTTCTTGATCGGAGATCGGTTGTGACGACAATTCTGCGCCGCGCGCGCCCGACGGATGCGGGCACCATCGGGTCGATCCTGCACGGTTTCGTCTTGGAAAACGACTGGATGCCTGAATTGCACAGCTGCGCCGAGACAATTGCTTTCTGTGGTCGAATGATTGATCTGGAATGGGTGACCGTGGCCGAAACCGAGGCCGGCGTTGTTGGTTTTTTGGCGCTCGACGGTCGTGAAATCCATTCGCTTTATCTGGATGCTTCGGTTCGGGGCCGCGGGATTGGTCGGCAATTGCTGGATCACGCCAAATCGGCCCGCTCAGAGCTGAGCTTGTACGCGTTTCAGAACAATGCCCGAGCCTGCCGGTTTTATGAACGTAACGGCTTTGCCGAGGTGGCCCGCAGCGATGGGGCGGACAACGACGAAAACCTGCCGGACATACGGTTTGTCTGGCGCAGCGAGGATGTGATCAATGGCTAAAGGCCCGGTTTTGATCGATCTTGAAGCGGATGAGCCCCCTGCCGATGTCGCCAAGGCCCCGCCGGTGCCGGACATCGCGCAACCACAAGGGCAGGCGATGCAAGGCGCGGCACGGCTGGCGGCGCGCAAGCCATCGGCTCTGGCGCGCTGGTTCTGGGGGCTGGCCCTGGCAGTGGTCGGGGCGGCCGTATCGGTGGCCGCGTGGGATTTTGCAACTTCGCTGGTGGCGCGAACGCCTGTTTTGGGGTGGATCGTAACCGGGTTGATCGCCGCGCTGGTTCTTGTGGCGCTTATGATCGCAATCCGTGAACTGGCCGCATTGGGGCGATTGTCCCGTGTGGATGGCCTGCGCCGGGCCGCAGATACCGCGTTGGCAGAGGACGATCTGGCTCAGGCCCGCGCAGTCACCAATCGTATCATCGCATTCTACAAGGGCCGGGAAGACACACGCTGGGGCCGCGAACGATTGGCCGAGCGGATGGCAGATCAGTTCGATGCGTCAGCTCTGCTGGAACTTGCCGAAGTTGAGCTGTTGGCGCCTCTGGACGAAGCCGCCAGCCGCGAGGTCGAGGCCGCGGCCCGGCAAGTTGCAACCGTGACCGCATTGGTGCCGCTGGCGCTTGCGGATGTGATAACCGCGCTGGCCGCGTCATTGCGGATGATCCGCCGGGTTGCCGAAATCTATGGCGGGCGCGCGGGTACGCTGGGCGGCTGGCGTCTGACCCGCAGTGTATTTGTGCATCTGGTGGCGACAGGGGCGGTTGCAGTCGGCGATGATCTGCTGGAGCCTGTCCTGGGCGGTTCCGTTCTGAGCAAACTGTCACGCCGGTTCGGCGAGGGTCTGGTCAACGGGGCACTCAGCGCTCGTGTGGGTGTGGCCGCGATGGAGGTGTGCCGCCCGTTGCCCTTCTCGGACAGGCACAAACCTTCGACGCGGGGCATCATCAAACGCGCCTTGCAGGGCCTGTTTTCCAAGGGTTGATCCAAAGCAAGGCGCCCCGGCCTGCGCTTCGGCACACTGAATGTGTCAAAGGAGCCAGCCATGACGGATCACGGTCACAGCCCGCAGGAAATCGCCGAACGGATCAACGCACCGCCCGGACGCGGCGTGTTGCGCGATGTCGTCTATGGCGGCATCGACGGGTCCGTCACCACATTTGCCATTGTGGCAGGCGTTGCAGGGGCAGGTCTTTCCCCTTTCGTTATCGTGGCGCTTGGCCTGGCGAATGTTCTGGCTGACGGGTTTTCGATGGCTGCGGGCAATTATTCAGGCACCAAGGCCGAGCTGGACAACATTCGCCGCATCCGCGCGGTCGAGGAACGCCACATTGCGTTGTACCCGGATGGTGAGCGCGAAGAAGTGCGAGAGATCCTTGCGCAAAAAGGGCTGTCTGGCGACATTCTGATCGAGGCCACGGCAGAGATCACCTCGAGCACCGAAAACTGGATCAACCTGATGATCGAAGGTGAATATGGTCTGGGCAGTGTCGACCCGCATCCGATGAAAGCCGCATTGGCCACCTTCTTTGCGTTTCTGGTGGCGGGGATGATCCCATTGCTGCCGTTTCTGGTGTCCGTGCCGAACGCGTTTGCGATCTCGGCCTGGATGACCATGGCTGTCTTCTTTGCGATTGGCGCGCTCAAAAGCCGGTGGTCACTGGCCCCCTGGTGGCGGTCGGGGATCGAGACGCTTTTGATCGGCGGGCTGGCCGCGCTGATCGCGTATCTCGTCGGGTCCCTGTTCCACCCATGAAATTTGCGGCGCTGGGATGACGGTTGTTGCAGTGGGCCTTACCGCAGACCCCGGACCTTTTCAGGCCGACGATCGCGCGCCCGGCGATTTCGGTGCTTTAGATCGGTTCACAGCTTTCCTGACTGTCACTTTCGGACGGCTCAAGATAGCCTGACCTCCAAAAGGATCGGAGACTCGGTTGGAATCGCTGCTTGTTCTTGTTGGCCTGATTGTTCTGGCCATCCCTGTGACATTGATCGCTCTTTTGGTCGGGCATTCCCGTTTGCGTCGCCGGGTAGAGCAGCTGGAAGCGCAAATCGACGCCTTGGCCTCAGGCGATGCGACGGTCCTGCCGCAACCGGAACAGGAAACGCCTGCACCGCAACCTGCTGCTGAAGAGAAGCCGCGCAGGCCGGCACCCTGGTCGGCTCCAAAACGGCAGGAAGGCAACAGTGCCGACGCTCAGGATGCAGAGGTTTCTTCTCCGGCTGTCGTGTTTCGCCATGACAGGTTTGCGGCTTTGGGCGCGTGGCTGCGCGAGAACTGGTTTTATGTGGTTTCGGCCCTGTCTCTGGCACTGGCCGGTATTTTCCTTGTGCAATACGGCGTCGAAAACGGTTTGCTGCCGCCGGCGGCCCGTGTTGTCGCAGCCCTGGGTTTCGGCACGGTTCTGATCCTCGGAGGAGAAGTCCTGCGCCGCAAGTTCGGTGATGACGAAGCGGTGGCAACCGCCTATCTGCCCTCGGTCTTTTCCGGTGCCGGGCTTGTCACTTTGTTCGGGGCGATCCTGTCCGCGCGCCAGCTGTACAACCTGATCGGTGCCGAAACGGCACTGGCAGGGATGGTCGTTGTTGCGCTGGTGGGCCTCGTTCTGGGGTGGTTCCACGGTCCGCTGCTGGCTGCGGTCGGTCTGATCGGTGCCTTCGCGGCGCCTTTCCTGGTCGGAGGCGCGTCCGATGATCCGTCGTGGCTTTACGCGTATTTCCTGCTGGTCGCAGTCTTGGGGTTGGGTATCGACACGGTACGGCGCTGGGCATGGATCTCGGTCCTGACGCTGTTCGGTGCCTATGCGGCGAACCTGCTTCTGGTGATGGGCGCGCCGAGTACGGAATCGGGATACCTGATCGCGGCAACGGTGCTGGCGCTTTTGGCGACCGCCATTCCGGTGCGGCGCATTTGGCCAAATCACGCGGGCCCCATGCTGACTGAGATGATCCGCCGCCCAAAGGCCCGCCCCTGGCCGGAATTCCCAACTCGACTGGCCGCCGGGGCCGTCGCGGCAAGTACGGTGATCCTGGCCTGGCATTGGGCGGATACGGAGCCCGAATTCTGGTTGGGCGTCAGCCTGTTGTCTGCCCTTGTTCTGGCGCTGCTCCTATGGGCCAAGGATGCACCGGCCCTTCGGGACCTGACCGTCCTGCCTGCGGCCGGTTTGGTGGTCTTTGTCGCCTCTCACGGGCTTGAGAATGGCGCGGTTCTGGACAGGTTTGCGGGCACTTACGCGGAAACGCCCGAGGCCGACTATCCGATGGTGGTCACTGTGCTGGCCGCTTTGGGAGGTTTGATGTCGGCTCTGATGGCGTGGCGGTCATTCAAGGCAAGCCAGTATCGCGCCGTCTGGGCCGGAGGGGCCGCGCTTTTTGCACCCGTGCTGGCCATCGCGCTGGAAACAGGCTGGCATCCGGCTTTGGTGATCGGGGCTTATCCCTGGGCGCTCCATGCGATTGCGCTGGCTGTGTTGATGGTGGTTCTGGCTGAACGCTTTGCCCGCGTTGACGGCGATGACCGGATGCGGGCGGCACTGGCCACCCTGTCCATGCTGTCGTGTCTGGTCTTTGCCTGCGTCATCGTGCTCAGCTCGGCGGCGCTGACGGTTGCATTGGTCGCCAGCGTTGTGGTTGCGGCCGCGTTGGACCGCAGGTTCATCCTGCCGCCGATGAGCTGGTTCATCTGGGCCGGTGTCTTTACCGTCACGGTGCGTTTGGTGCTTGATCCCGGGCTGGACTGGGCCAATTCCGCTCCGGTGCCTGAGATGGCGTTGGTCTATGGCGCGGCCACATTGGGATTTGTCGTGGGCTGGAGGCTTTTGCGTCCGTTGAAGCGCCCACTGGCGGCGCTGCTGCTGGAAAGCGCGGCCTGGGCGACAGCGGGTATCCTGCTTTCATTGCTGCTGCTGCGTTGGCTTGAAGGCTTCGGCGAGGGCGGCGCTGACAACAGCCATTGGGGCCTGGGTCTGCTGGCCGTCATCTGGCTTTTGCTTGCGTTCGCGCAGGTGCAGAGGTTCGGGCTGGGTGGCAAACTGAACTATCTGCGATACCTGCTTGCTCTGTTCTTTGCGGGGCATGGCCTTTTCTATCTGTTGCAGGCATTGGCGGACCAGAACCCCTTGTTTGATCCGAATGCGGATCCGGTGCTTGGGCCGCCGGTTTTGAATACGCTGGCCGTTGCTTATCTGTTGCCCGCATTGGCCATCGGTGGATCGGTCTGGAGGATCCGGGAAATGCCGAAACCGATCATGCAAGCAAGCTTTGCCGTTGCAGGGACGTTGGCGGCAGTTTGGTTGGGTTTGACCATCCGTCACGTCTGGCAGGGCGCGGCGGGTATGTATGAAGGCAACGGCGTCACCCAGCCGGAACTGTATACCTACACTTTGGTGCTGCTGCTGATCGGGGCCGCTTTGTTCTATCAATCTCTTGCCCGCCGATCCGACCTGATGCGCAAGGCCGGGCTGGCGGTGATCGGGCTGGCGGTGGCCAAGGTCTTCCTGATCGACATCGCCGGTCTGGGCGGCCTGATCCGGGTGTTTTCGCTGTTGGCGCTGGGCCTTGCGCTGGCCGGTCTTGCGTGGCTGAACCGGTGGGCGAAACTGCGCCATTCGCCGCAGCGGGCAGAACCTCTGGACCATTAGGTGCCGGCGTCATATAAGCGCGCCATGTATGACCGGATGGCCATCATTATTCGAATTATATCCCCGGCGCTCTGACCTCCTGAGACGCCGGGCAAAGGTGTTTGAGACTTCGCACCGACCGCTTCGATCCAATAGACGACCAGATCATCCAAAGGACGCCCCAAATGTGCGCCGACACGATCCAGACACCTGATTACAAAGACACGCTGAACCTGCCCAAAACCGATTTCCCCATGCGCGCCGGCCTGCCCAAGCGCGAACCCGCATGGCTTGAACGGTGGGAGACCATCGGTGTCTATGACCGCCTGCGCGAGAAAAAGGGCCGCACGCCCTTTACCCTGCACGATGGCCCCCCTTACGCGAATGGTCACCTGCATATCGGCCACGCCCTGAACAAGACCATCAAGGACATGATCGTGCGATCCCATCAGATGATGGGCTTTGATGCGCGATACGTCCCCGGCTGGGACTGCCACGGCCTGCCGATCGAATGGAAGATCGAGGAACAGTACCGCAAGAAGGGCAAGAACAAGGACGAGGTGAACATCGTCGATTTCCGTCAGGAATGCCGCAAGTTCGCCGAAGGCTGGATCGACGTGCAGCGCGAAGAGTTCAAGCGTCTGGGCATCACTGGCAACTGGCCCGATCCCTACATCACCATGGATTATCACGCCGAGGCGGTGATTGCGGACGAATTCATGAAGTTCCTGATGAACGGCACGCTCTATCAGGGTTCAAAGCCAGTCATGTGGTCGCCCATCGAAAAGACGGCCCTGGCCGAGGCCGAGGTCGAGTATCACGACAAGGAAAGCTTCACCATCTGGGTGAAGTTCAAGATCGTCAACGCGGGTGATCTGGATGACGCCTGTGTGGTGATCTGGACGACCACGCCGTGGACCATGCCGTCGAACAAGGCCGTCGTATACGGTAAAGACATCTCCTATGGACTCTACGAAGTCACCGGCGCGCCGGAAGAATGCTGGGCCAAGGTAGGCGACAAGTTCCTGTTGGCCGACAACCTGGCCGCCGATGTATTGGGCCGTGCCCGTCTGAACGACGATCAGTGGACCCGTGTGCGTGACGTGACTGCCGACGAGTTGGAGAGCGTTCAGCTGCTTCACCCGCTGGCCGGCGCCGATGGCGGCAATGGCGAATGGGACGACATCCGCGATTTCCGCGCCGCTGACTTCGTGACCGATACCGAAGGTACTGGATTCGTCCACTGCGCGCCGTCCCACGGGATGGAGGAATTCGAGCTGTACCGTGATCTGGGCATGCTGGAGCAGGTCATCACCTATAACGTGATGGACGATGGCTCGTTCCGCGCTGATCTGCCGTTCTTTGGCGGCAAATACATCCTGTCCCGCAAGGGCGGCGAGGGTGACGCAAACAAGGCCGTCATCGACAAGCTGGCCGAAGTCGGCGGGCTGCTGGCGCGCGGCAAGATCAAGCACAGCTATCCGCATTCGTGGCGCTCGAAAGCTCCAATCATCTACCGCAACACGCCGCAGTGGTTCGCATCCGTCGACCGCAAGCTGGATGACGGTATGGGCGAGATGGGCGACACCATCCGCGAACGTGCTCTGCGCTCCATCGACGAGCTGGTGAAATGGACCCCGCAGACGGGTCGTAACCGCCTCTATTCAATGATCGAGGCCCGCCCGGACTGGGTTCTGTCGCGCCAGCGTGCATGGGGTGTGCCGCTGACCTGCTTCACCAAGAAGGGCGCTCTGCCCACCGACGCGGATTACCTGTTACGCAACGCCGAACTCAACGCCCGCATCAAGGCAGCGTTCGAGAAGGACGGCGCGGACGTCTGGTACACCGACGGCTTCAAGGAAAAGATCCTCGACGGAATCGCCAACCCGGACGATTACGAACAGGTCTTTGATGTGCTGGATGTGTGGTTCGACTCGGGTTCCACCCACGCCTTCGTTCTGCGCGACCGCGAGGACGGGACCGAGGATGGCATTGCCGATGTCTACATGGAAGGCACCGACCAGCACCGCGGCTGGTTCCATTCGTCCATGCTGCAAGCCTGCGGCACCAAGGGCCGCGCGCCCTATCGCAACGTAGTGACCCACGGTTTCACGCTGGACGCCAAGGGCAACAAGATGTCCAAGTCGCTGGGCAACACCATCGTGCCGGAAGAGGTCGTCAAGCAATACGGCGCCGATATTCTGCGCCTATGGGTGGCTCAGACCGACTATACCGCCGACCAGCGGATCGGGCCGGAGATTCTGAAGGGCACTGCCGACAGCTATCGCCGTCTGCGCAACACCATGCGGTTCATGCTGGGCTCATTGGCCGACTTCACCGAGGCCGACCGCGTCATGCCCGAGGATATGCCGCGTCTGGAACGCTGGGTTCTCAGCCGTCTGGCGGAATTGGATGAGCAGGTGCGCAAGGGTTATGCCGCGTTTGATTTCCAGGGTGTTTTCAGCGCCGTGTTCAACTTTGCGACGGTTGATCTGTCGTCCTTCTATTTCGACGTTCGCAAGGATGTTCTGTACTGCGACGGGGACAGCACACGCCGCCGCGCCGCGCGCACTGTTCTGGATATTCTGTTCCACCGCCTGACCACCTGGCTGGCCCCGGTTCTGGTCTTCACCATGGAAGAGGTCTGGCTGGAGCGGTTCCCGGGCGATGACAGTTCGGTCCATCTGGTGGATTTCCCGGACACACCCGCCGATTGGCGCGATGCCGAGCTTGAGGCCAACATGGCCAAGGTGCGTCGTGTGCGCCGGGCCGTGACTGCCGCGCTCGAGGTTCAGCGTCAGGACAAGGTGATCGGCTCCAGCCTCGAGGCGGCACCGATCGTGCATGTCGAGGATGGTGATACCCGCGATCTGCTGGCCACGTTCGACGTGGACGACATGTGCATCACCTCGGGCCTGACCGTGACCGGCGATCCCGCCCCGGCCGAGGCGTTCCGTGTGCCGGAAATCGAAGGCGTTGCCGTCGTGTTCGAAAAAGCAGAAGGCGAGAAATGTCAGCGTTGCTGGAAAATCCTGCCTGATGTGGGCCGCCACACCCACGCGGGCGTCTGCGGGCGCTGCAATGAGGCGCTGGGATAAATCAACGCGCCCCCCGAATTCAGTCGGGGGGCATTTTGGGCTATGTCTGCACAGATTGCCGTGTTGGATTGAACAGATCAAAGCCAATGGCAGGATCTGACAGGGCTTTCCAAACCTGATAGTCCGTAAAGTAACCGGTGTGCCCGCCGGGATCGACCGGGATGTTTCGATTTGCAAAAATGAGCCCACCCTCGATCTCGGTTCCGACAAAATCGTCCTGCCGGAAGATGTTGAACCACGCGGCGTTCAACTGACTGGCGGTGATGGTGAACATCTCGGGAAAATAGCGCTGATAGATATGGGTGACCGGAGAGCCCATCGTGATGAGTGTCAGAGCCCGCCCGCCGATGCGTCTTTGGACACGTGGGTCAGCAAGCATCTGTGTGGCGATCACGGTGCCCTGCGAATGGGATATCACCGTGATATGATCCGCTGGAAAGATATCGAGAACATAGTACAACGTGCGATAGAAACGCTCGTCTATCGCCTTACGATCCGGATAGTTGCGTTGCCGCGTTTCCAGATCTTTTTCCAGATAGCATTTGTCGCGAATGGCGTAGGTAACGATATCCCGTGCAACGCCCAGACCGGCGGAAACAAAATCAGAAAACCGGTACATCAACGCAGTTGCGCCAAGAACGATCAGGCCGATCTCGCCCTGCGAACAGGCCAACCTGTCCAAAGCCCAAGAGATCGGGTTGGTTTCACCTATGCCCACGTTGCATGCGGCCTCAAAACTCTGGTTGGCTGCGATCTCTCGGATCGTGACCAGAACCAGCACGATTGTACCAAACAGAAAGACCCACTGCGCCAGCCGGTTTACAATCGCCCGGCTAATCAGACCGCTGCGGGTGTGAAGGTTGGCCTTGTACGTTTTGCGACCTGCAAAAAGCCCGACGCCAACGAACCCCAACAGAACGATGGCAACAAAGGCCACACTGAGAGTTTCGATGGACTCGTTCAAATTGCTTTCAAAAAGACGTTGCAGCTGACCGCCGGACAGGCCCGAAACAGTTTCCAGTAATTGCTCTATGGTCAACCAGAGGCCGGAAATGAAGAACATCCAGAAAACCAGCATGCCTGCACAGATGCTGGGGTACAGCCGCCTGTGCTCTGAAAGTGTGTCATTGATCCGCAACGTCCAGGCGGACAACGCGTAAAGAATGATTGTCAGGAAGATAAGAGTGGCCCAGAAGATGGAGAGCAGAAAAACCTGAAACGCCACGAATTGCTCCAGGGCCGGCGGGCAATTTCCGGTTTCGGAAGGGGCGCATGCCCACAATTTCAGGCCCAGCGGCCCAATGACTAGGCACAGGGTCAGTGCTGTTCCCATTGCGAGCATTCCTCGCCAGAAGACCCGCCTGAGATAGGTCGGTGCGGATCGGCTTTGCCCCAGCCCGACAATGGCTCCGCCGGCGTACAGCACGAACAGAAGCCAGAACAACAGGGTAGGGTTCTGGAAAACCGAGACAGGTATCCGGTCGGTCATGACCGCTGCGGCACCGATCAACAAAAATACGTTCAGCGTCGCAACCGCACCGAAGAAGACCCATGTGAAAAGATGTACCAGCTGTGCCGCCAGTGTATTCCTGCCATTGGGTTGGTCCGAAGCAACGCCTTTTCGGATGTGGGTTTGCTCGACATTGTCCATCGCCAGATATCCCAACGCCAGAACGACCCAAATCAGGTCCAGCACGGTTTTGATCGCTCCTTTCGGGGCCGGAGAGCGATCAGCCCAATAAACTTCGGCAAACAGGGCCTTGTCCTGAGGAACAGCCGGGTCAGTCACCGTGCGCAGATTGACTTCGAACAGCTCTGCATTTCGTGGATTTCCGTCGAAGGTGGATTCGGCCAGTTCGATCATGCCGCGTTCGACTTCGATCGGTGGTCTGGGGTTTCCATCCAGCCAAGTTGTTGCTGCGCCAACGACCTGATCGACGGTTTCGCCGGGTTTTTGTTCACCGATTCCATGTACTGTGAGGATCAAATGTCGACCCATTGCGTTCTCCAAAATCTCTTTAAGTAACGGCAGGAGCGTATCACGAATGGCGCCAATGCCCAAAAATGACGTTTTGCGTGGTCTTGCACATTCCCGCGCTTGTGCTTGGCGCTTTGATCTGAAACCGTCGGTCCATGGCGATGATTTCCGTTGAAACTCAGTTCGGACGACTTGGTGTTGAAGAAACAGACGGGGCCCTTACACGGCTTGTCTGGAACGGCAGGGACGAGGGTGAGCCGACTGCGCTGCTGCGCGAAGCCGCCGCCCAGTTGAGGGCCTATGATCAAGGGCGGCTTGACCGTTTCGATCTGCCGTATCACATTGACGGTTCAGAGTTTCAAAAGCGGGTCTGTGACCTGATGTATGCCATCCCGCTTGGAGAAACGCGCACCTATGGCGATATCGCCAAAGAACTGGGGCAACCCGCCCAGCCGGTTGGCCAGGCCTGCGGAGCAAACCCCATTCCCGTGATCATTCCCTGTCACCGGGTACTGGCTGCTAATGGCCTGGGCGGTTTTTCGGGCGACGGTGGTGTTGAGACGAAAGTTGCCCTGTTGCGGCATGAGCGGGCGGCAGGTCTTTTGATCTGAGCGTCGAAATTCGGTTGCAATCCGCTTTTTGCAGACACAACTTGTAACCATTGCTGAATTTGAAGGACCGCATTGCATGACCACTGAACAAGACCGTGCAGCCCGCAAGAAGGCCATTATCGACCGGTTGATGTCGCTTGAAGCGCAAGAGCTTGCAACGGCGCAGGCGCATTACGATGCGTTTTTGAAAGATGCCCAGTTGGATGACAGGGAAGGTCACGACAAGGATGACATTGCCGCATCGCGGGAAAACGCCGACCTGGCGGCTGCCTTCGATGCCCCGGTTCATGCGCATCATGCCAAGATTGATGTCATCGAAAATACCGATTTCAGCCTTGCCGACACGGTCAGGCCAGGAGCTGTGATCAAGTTCAACAACCGCAGATTTGTCGTGTGTGTCTCGACAACGCGGTTTGAAGTGGATGGCAAGACCTATATGGGCATTTCAACCCAAAGCCCGATATATCTGGCGATGGCAGGTCTGCAAAAGGGCGACGTCTTTACCCATAACGGCACCGAGTTCGAGGTGCAGGACGTTCTGTAAAACGGGACGGGCAGCGCTGCGTCAGGCGTGGCGCTGCGGAACAACCTGTTGGGCGATGCCTGCGAAGGTCAGGTACAGGCTGGTGATGACCAGCCCCCAATGGGCCCAGCTTTCGGGGTGAAAATCGACCCATGCGGCCCAACCCGCGAAGAACGTCCATGCCAGCGCCATCGGCAAGGTCAGGCTGCGCCAGCGCTCGGTGCGCACGGGATGCACGAATTTCAGCGGTAGAAACATGGCCAGCGACAGCAGGGTGACCAGCAGCAGGATGATCCAGAAATTCGGTTCCAGTGCGAAGATCACGATCACGAACATGTTCCAGCACCCGGGAAAACCGGAAAAGGAATTGTCCTTGGTCTTCATGCGTGTATCCGCGAAATACATCGCACTGGCAAATGTGATGACGATGATCGCGAACCATCCGGTCCAGCCGTCCATCAGCCCCGATTTGAACAGGGCAAAAGCCGGAATGAACACATAGGTCAGGTAATCGATGATCAGATCCAGCAGAACGCCGTCGAACTCGGGCGCGTTGTGCTTGACGTGATAATGTCGCGCCAACGGGCCATCGATACCATCTACAATGAAAGACACGACAAGCCAAAGATACATAAGGCTCCATTTCTCTTCGACCGCGGCCAGCATGGCCAACATGGCAAAAACAGCGCCTGTTGCAGTAAAGAGATGAACGGAAAGAGCTTTGAATCTGAGTGTCATGCGAGCGTCATGACTGATGCGCGTCCGAGATGCAAACCAAAAGCCCGGGTTTTCGAGTCATGTGCACTTCAGGCTTTGGGATGCGCGCTGTTGTAGACCTCCATCAACCGCGCAGTGTCCACTGCCGTATAGGCCTGCGTCGTCGACAAAGAGGCGTGGCCTAGAAGCTCTTGAATGGCACGCAGGTCGCCTCCGGCTGACAGCAGGTGGGTGGCAAAGCTGTGCCGCATCGCGTGGGGTGTTGCGGTTGAGGGCAGCCCCAATTGCATACGTGCCTTGGCCATGACCCCTTGGATTGCACGCGGGTTCAATGGCCCGCCACGGACGCCTCGAAACAGGGCTTTGTCCTGTGCTTGTGGATGGGGACACAGCTTCAAATATCCGTCGACCGCTTCGCGAGCGGCAGGAAGAACCGGTACGACCCTCTCTTTGTCGCCTTTCCCGACGATGCGCAGCGTGGTGGGCAAAGGCGCGTCCGCTCCGGTCAGGGACAGCGCCTCGGATATGCGCAGGCCGCATCCGTACAGCAGCGTGACAACCGCGACGTCGCGCGCCGCGACCCAGTCGGATGTGGATTGCAGTTCCACTGTATCGATCATGGCGCGGGCTGCATCTTCGGCCAGCGGACGGGGCAGTTTCTTGGTGAATTTCGGCGCGCGGGTGGACAGAACGGCGGTGGGCTCGAACCCCTCACGCTCTGCCAGCCAACGGTAGAAGCTTTTGACCGCCGACAGTTTGCGCGCCAAAGACCGCGCGCTGACGTCCGCGCCACGCTGATCCGCCATCCAGGCGCG
This sequence comes from Ruegeria sp. HKCCD7559, assembly GCF_013110575.1. NCBI lineage: Bacteria > Pseudomonadati > Pseudomonadota > Alphaproteobacteria > Rhodobacterales > Roseobacteraceae > Ruegeria > Ruegeria sp. HKCCD7559. The sequence continues at coordinate 171,820 of NZ_WVQU01000005.1, read as the reverse complement.
CATATCCGACACCGTGATCCGTTCCAGCGCCTTCAGGCCATGCCGTTCGGCGTGATGCAGGGTCATGAACGACAGAAACTCGACGACATCGCCACGATAGGCGTTTAGCGTATTCTCGGATCGTCCGGCAAGCGCGCTCAGGCTGTCCAGCCAATGCTGAAGCGCGTCGCGGCAAGCGGGCGAGACCAGGCTCACGACAACCAGTGGCGCATCGAGCGTTCGAACACGCCGGCAAAAAAGGCCAGAAGATCGGTGCCCAGCTGCGGGGTGAAATGCCGCGGGTCGCGGGCGGCCATGACGATCATGCCCGGAAGGCGACCGGCCCCGAGGTCCAGCTTCAGGCAGGCCTCGGAACGAAGCTGATCGGCCTGTGACCCGAAAATACGTCGGTTTGGCTGGTGGATTTCCCGCAAGATCACATCCCGCGCAGGACCGCCGCGATCAATGGTCAGGTACCGGTCGATGAAACCGGGTTCCGCGATCGTCAGGACCCCGCCCAACGTGTCGATTGCGGGATCGTTCTGAACCACGGTTGTTTCCAGAACCAGCGTAACGCTGTCGACGCGCAGGATGTCCGCCACATCGGCGCCCAGCGCGCGCAGGAAATCTTCGAACTCGACAGGTTCCAGCAATCGCAGAATGGCGCGGTGGACCTGATTGGTGCCCGCGAGGTTTTCATAGGCCGCAGCGATGACGGAACGGTGGGTGTCTTCCAGCCGATCCAGCCGCGCCTCGAGCCGTTGCATTGCAATGCCGCGCAGGTCTATCACGTTGTCGCCGCGCGCTTGCTCGTTGGCAGCGACAAGCGCCTGCATCAGGTCTTTGTCGTCCAGTACGACATCCGGCTCGGCCAGAATTGCCGCGCGGAGGTTATCCTCGAGTTTGGGGGTGCTGCTCATGTCCCGTCCGGTCTTTTTTTGTTGTCGCGGCTTATAACATGCCGGACCGGATTTGCCTTGGAAAAAATGCACGCAAGGGTGGATTTCCTTGCATGTTGTGGCAAGGGGCTCCCGCCCGCCATGCCCGATCACAGATCAGGCATTTGGCCGTTGGGCCGGGCGCGGCGCCTGATGGCGCCGCGCGGTTGCAAGCCAGATCAGAGGATTTTCTGACCGGTTTTGGCCCAGTCGGCCAGAAAGGTTTCCAGACCTTTGTCGGTCAGCGGATGGTCGGCCAGCTTCTTGATTACGGCAGGCGGTGCGGTGATCACGTCGGCTCCGATGCGGGCGCTGTCGGTCACGTGGTTGACGGTACGGATCGATGCAGCAAGGATTTCGGTCTCGAACCCGTAGTTGTCATAGACCTGACGGATGTCTGCGATCAGGTCCATGCCGTCGAGGTTGATATCGTCAAGCCGTCCGATGAAAGGCGAGATGAATGTCGCGCCCGCTTTCGCAGCCAGAATCGCCTGATTGGTCGAGAAGCAGAGCGTCACATTGACCATCTGGCCTTCGTCGCTGAGCGTCTTGCAGGTTTTCAGGCCGGCCCATGTCAGCGGAACTTTGACCGCGATGTTCGGTGCGATCTTGGCCAGTTTGCGGCCTTCGGCGATCATGTCGTCAGCTTCGGTGGCGACAACCTCGGCCGATACCGGGCCATCGACCAAATCACATATCTCTTTGGTCACTTCCAGAATGTCGCGACCTGACTTCAGGATCAGCGAAGGGTTGGTGGTTACGCCGTCCACCATGCCCAGATCGTTCAGTTCGGCAATGGCGTCGATCTCGGCGGTGTCTACGAAGAATTTCATGAGGGCAGTCCTTTGATGGGTTGGCCTTGGTCGCGGATGGCTTTACCTCAAAGAGACCCCTGCTGGAACCCCCTGCGAAGGATATGCCGTGAGCGCTAACGGATTTTTCGACCAAGGAGAGCTGGTTGCGGTGCTTACAACGCAGCCGCTTGACCGGACGCTGGATTACAAAGCGCCCGAAGGCGGGTGCGTTCTGGGCGCGTTTGTCGAGGTTCCTTTGGGCCCGCGCAAGGTTCTGGGGGTGGTTTGGGGGCCGGGGCAGGGCGGCTTTGACCTGAGCAAGGCGCGCTCGGTAATCCGGGTTCTTGACGTTGCACCGATGCGTGAAGAGATGCGGGTGTTTCTGGAAAAGGTCGCCGATTACACTCTGACACCAATGCCTGCGATGCTGCGTCTGGCGACGCGGGCACCGGGCTTGGGTGATCCGCCATCGATGCGCAAGGTCTATCGCTTGGGTGAAGGCCAACCAGACCGATTGACCGATGCGCGGACCCGGGTTCTGGAGGTATTGCGCGACTACGGCGGGCTGGCTTTTACCTTGAAAGAGCTCGCCGAGCAGGCGGGTGTAACGTCATCTGTTGTCAAAGGGTTGGTCAAACAAGGCGCCGTGCGCGAAGAGGACAGCCCGCGCGACCTGCCTTATCCTCATCTTGATCCGGACCTTCCCGGGAGAGACCTGACAGCGGATCAGGCAGCGGCGGTCGAACGGCTTCAGGCTGGGCAGCGGACCGGTGATTACGGCACCACGCTGCTGAAAGGGGTTACCGGTTCCGGCAAGACTGAGGTCTATTTGGAGGCTGTGGCTGAGGCGCTGCGCATGGGGCGGCAGGCCTTGGTCCTGCTGCCCGAGATCGCCCTGACCGCAGAATTTCTGACCCGGGTCGAGGCGCGGTTCGGTGCGCGCCCGGCGGAATGGCATTCCGGCGCAACCATGACGGAACGGCGGCGGGTCTGGCGGATGGTCGGGCAAGGCAATGCGCAACTGGTCGTTGGCGCCCGGTCGGCGCTGTTTCTGCCATTCCGCGATCTGGGGCTTGTGGTCGTCGATGAAGAACACGACACGTCCTACAAACAGGAAGACGGCGTGCACTACAGCGCACGCGACATGGCGGTTCTGCGCTCGGCGATTTGTGGCGCGCGGGTGATCCTGGCCAGTGCGACACCTTCGCTTGAAAGTTGGGCCAATGCCGAGGCGGGCAAGTACGAAAGGCTTGACCTGACCTCGCGTTTTGGGGCGGCGGTATTGCCCGAGATGAAGCCCATCGACATGCGGGCCGAGCAGATGCAGCCCGGAACGTGGGTTTCTCCGTCTTTGCGGCAAGCGGTGCAGCAGCGGATCGAAAAAGGTGAACAATCGCTGTTGTTCATCAACCGCCGTGGCTATGCGCCGGTGACCTTGTGCCGGGCCTGTGGCGAGCAGATCGCCTGTGATCAGTGCGACGCACGCATGGTCGAGCATCGGTTTCTCAAGCGATTGATGTGCCACCAATGCGGCGAAACCAAGCCGATGCCCGAAGATTGCCCCTCCTGCGGCGTGGAAGGCAAGCTGGCCCCGGTCGGGCCGGGGATCGAACGGCTGGGGGAAGAAGCCGAGGCGACCTTCCCCGAGGCGAAAATCGCGATGCTGAGTTCTGATCTTTTTGGTTCAGCCCGGGCATTGAAAGCCAAGATAGAAGAGATCGCCGCCGGGGATGCCGACATTATCATCGGTACGCAGTTGGTGGCGAAGGGGCACAACTTTCCCAAGCTCACATTGGTCGGTGTGATTGACGCTGACCTGTCTCTGCACGGCGCGGATCTGCGCGCGGCTGAGCGTACGTTTCAATTGATGCGGCAAGTGGCTGGGCGCGCGGGACGGGCGGACAAGCCAGGGCAGGCGCTTTTGCAGACATTTCAACCGGAACACCCGGTGATCCGGGCCATCCTGTCGGGTGATGAGGAAGGGTTCTGGAAAGCCGAGGCAGCGGGTCGGCAGGCGGCAGGCGTGCCGCCCTATGGTCGCATGGCCGGGATCGTGTTGTCGGGCCCCGAGGTCGGGCCGGTCTTCGATATCGGCAATGCAATGGCCCGCAACGATTCGCCCCTGCGCGCGATCGGTGCTCAGGTCTTTGGCCCGGCGCCGGCACCTATTGCACGTATACGCGGTCGCCACAGAGTGCGCTTGTTGGTGAAAGCCCCGAAAGGGGCGCCGATTCAGGATGCCATTGCCCGCTGGATCGCCCCGTTGCGCCTGAAGGGCGATATCCGCCTGACCGTCGATATCGACCCACAGAATTTTTACTGACCTCTGCATCTGTGCAGGGTGATTGTGCGCAGACCGCTTCCCTCTCGCCAAAGCAGCGAAATGGGCGTAGAGGGGTCTCATGCTGAAACCCATGCCCCTTACAGAGGCGCAGAGCCTGCCGTTCTGGCGCCGCCCCATCACGCTGTTGTTCATGATGGCGCTGACCATGCCCATTGCGTTCAACGCATGGAGCGCGTTGCTGAACAACTTTGTTATTGAGGTGGCGAACTTTGATGGCGCGGATATCGGTCTGCTGCACACGGTGCGCGAGATTCCGGGGTTTCTGGCGGTTGGGGTGATTGCCGTCATCATTTTCATTCGCGAGCAGGTGCTGGCGATGATCTCTCTGATGATGCTTGGTGTCGCAACGGCGGTGACCGCGTGGTTCCCCAGCCTGGGCGGGTTGCTGTTTGTGACCTTGTTCAGCTCGATCGGGTTCCATTACTACGAGACCGTGAACCAGTCGCTTCAATTGCAGTGGCTGCCCAAGGATCGTGCTCCGCAGGTGCTGGGATGGCTGGTTGCGATGGGATCGGCGGCGACCATGGTGGTGTATGGGCTGATCGTACTGACCTGGGATCGCTTTGATCTGTCCTACAACTTTGTTTTCATGGCGTCGGGTGGAGTTACGGCTGCGTTGGCACTGTTCTGTCTGTTCGCCTATCCGCAATTCGATGCGCCCACGCCGCAGACCAAGAAGCTGATCCTGCGTCGCCGGTATTGGCTGTATTATGCATTGCAGTTCATGGCAGGCGCGCGGCGGCAGATATTTGTCGTTTTTGCCGGGTTCATGATGGTCGAGAAATTCGGCTTTGAAGTGCATGAGCTCACCAGCCTTTATCTGATCAATCTGATGATCAACATGTTGGCCGCCCCATTGCTGGGAAAGGCGGTGGCAAAGTTCGGTGAGCGGCGCACGCTGATATTTGAATATACCGGCCTGGCCATCGTGTTCGCAGCCTATGGCGGCATCTATTGGTTCGGTTGGGGCGTTCTGCTTGCGGCAATCCTTTATGTGATCGACCACGTGCTGTTTGCGCTGGCTTTGGCATTGAAAACCTATTTCCAGAAAATCGCTGACCCTGCTGACATCGCGCCGACCGCTGCGGTGGCCTTTACGATCAATCATATTGCGGCGGTGTTTTTGCCCGCTTTGCTTGGCCTGCTTTGGGTCGTGTCGCCGGGCGCTGTGTTTGGCCTGGCCGCGGCGATGGCGATCGTTTCGCTGCTGTTGTCCCTGTTGATCCCGCGTCACCCCGAGCCTGGCAACGAGACTATCCTGACCAAATACGCTCCGGCCCCTGCGGAATAGGTCTCGGCGCTTGACCTTGACGGCGCGGCGTCCTAGGCGCGGTGTCAATCGAGACAGGAGGCCCCAATGCCCACATTCACCGCACTGACGACGCTGACAGGTAAGAAGGCCGCCGAAGGTCTGGGCGAGGCGATGGAACGTCTGGAGCCAGAGCCAACCGGCGTTGGTGTGTTCGAAGTCGAAGACGGATCCGGCCTGTGGGAGGTCGGCGGATATTTCACCGAAGCCCCTGACGAGACCGCGCTGGCGGTTCTGGCCGCGGCGTTCGACGCCAAACCGTTTGTTGTTTCAGAGCTGCCGGAAACCGACTGGGTTGCGCATGTGCGACGCGAGCTTGCACCCGTCGAGGCGGGGCGTTTCTTTGTCTATGGAAGCCATGATGCCGACAAGCTGCCCGAAGGTCGCATTCCATTGCTGATCGAGGCCGCAATGGCCTTTGGCACCGGCCACCATGGTACGACGTTGGGTTGCCTCAAGGCCTTTGACAGATTGCTGGACGAAGGGTTCACCGCGACGAAAGTGGCAGATATCGGCTGCGGCACCGCCGTTCTGGCCATGGCCGCAGCCCGGGTTTGGGACGGTGACATCATTGCCAGTGACATTGATGAAGTGGCCGTTGACGTGGCCGAAGCCAATCTCAAGGCGAACGGGATGTCCGGTGCCGTACGGTGCGTGGAAGCCGCGGGTTTCGATCACCCCGATCTCAGGGCGCACGCACCCTACGACCTGATCTTTGCCAATATTCTGAAAGGTCCTCTGGTCGCCCTCTCGCCGGAAATCGCGGCGAATCTGCGTCCCGGAGGCTATGCAATCCTGTCAGGGGTCCTTAACGAACAGGCCGATGACGTGGTGTCGGTTTATTCTCAAAATGAATTCAATCTCGCTCATAGAGGTGAGATTGGTGAGTGGACGACCCTAATCTTAATGAAACAGGGCGCAAACTAGGCCATTTGCAGGAGTTTTGTGGAATTTTGCCACGTTTTTGTCGTATTCTCTATTTACCGTTTTCTGACTGAAGTCGAGGGGGGCGGTTTTTGGAGGCTGCCATGACGGGTAAACAACTGGAGTTCACTCAGCGCGTTAATCGCCTGAACAAAAAACATCAAAAGATGAGCCGTGGCTATCGCGCGACGATGCGCAAGGATGGCCTGGTCGTCATGAAGCCGCAGCGGGTAAGCTCGGCAGTGCCGGCCAGGGTGCTGTTGCTTACGCTTCTGAGTGTTGTGGCGTTCAAGGCGTTTCTTTTGTCCAGCCTTGGCCCGACCGGATACCAATATCGGATCGACAGTTTGAACGAAGGAACATCGGTCGAAAAAGCAGGTGCCTGGGTGATGCAGATCGACCCGGTGTCGCAGGCGATTGCCGTGCAACTCAACAAGGTTTTATACTGAATCTCAATTTGACTCAGTTTCCAAAAAAAACACCGCGTGCCCGGGGCGCGCGGTGTTTTTGTTTGCCCCTCAAGGGAGGAGGAAGGGGCGAATGCGAGTAGTGGTCGGTATTACCGGAGACCTTGGGCGATGGCGTCAATGTCGCCGCGGCACAGGCCGATATCTTCCAGTTCACGATCGCTCAGACCGGTCAGCGCGTTGCGGGTAACGCGGGCGTCATTCCATTCGACAGCTGCGTTCACGGCCGATACGAAAAATGCGCCGATACGGCCAACGAGGCCGAACGAGCCAGTGGAGGCGAAGCGGGTGGTGTCCAGTGCAGCCATATCCTGTTTCCTTCTGGTTGGTGTTCACTTTGCAGTCTTGCGATCTGCCCGGCATCTAGTGCCGCCAAATCGCCCGCACAAGTTCAGTTTTTGCATGTGTCCTATGCGTTTCCTGCAACGCTGCAAAAGGCTGTAATCCCCTTAAATAATTGGTGAAAACGCGTTCACAAAAGTGTCGAATTCAGACTTTTTGAAGTCGCAAACGGCACGTTGAGTCGCCCTTGGGACAGGGGTGTCGTTTTCAGGCCTTGGGTCAATTCGCTTGGAAAATGTTCACGCTTCGTGCTAGGCGTTGAAAAAAGATCACAGAACCCGAGCAGGCCGAGGCAAAACATGCGAATTCTGGGCATTGATCCGGGGCTTAGGACCCTGGGGTGGGGCGTCATCGAATCAAATGGCAGCCGCCTGAGCCACGTGGCCAACGGTTTGTGCAAGTCGGATGGGGATGATCTGGGTGAGCGGTTGTTGTCTCTCCACAACCAGATTGTCGAAGTCATCGCCGATCACCAACCGGACCAGGCAGCCATCGAACAGACCTTTGTGAACAAGGACGGTGCCGGTACGCTCAAACTGGGTCAGGCGCGGGGGGTTGCGTTGCTGACACTGGCACAGGCCGGATTGCCGGTGGGGGAATACGCCCCGAACCGGGTCAAGAAAACGGTCGTGGGTGTCGGGCACGCGGAAAAGGAGCAGGTGCTGCACATGGTCAAACTGCAATTGCCCGGATGTCAGCCCAAAGGGGCGGATGCAGCCGATGCTCTGGCGATTGCGATTTGCCATGCCTATTACGGCAAGACCCAACAGGTGCGTGTGAAAGAGGTGCGGGCATGATCGGAAAACTCACCGGAAGGCTGGACTATCGCGCCGCAGATCACGTGCTGATCGATGTCCGGGGGGTGGGATACATCGTCTATTGCTCTGACCGGACCATGGCGGCACTGCCGGGCGTGGGCGAGGCGGTTTCGATCTATACGGACATGGTCGTGCGCGAAGACCTGATGCAGCTTTATGGCTTTCTTTCGCTGGTCGAGAAGGAATGGCATCGCCTTTTGTGCTCGGTTCAGGGGGTCGGAGCGAAAGTCTCTCTGGCGATCCTCAGCGCGCTGGGGCCGGACGGTGTCAGCCGCGCAATCGCACTGGGAGATTGGGCGGCGGTCAAGGCGGCGAAAGGTGTGGGGCCGAAAACAGCGCAGCGGATCGTTCTGGACCTCAAGGACAAGGCGCCGGGCGTGATGGCCATGGGTGGCACGGTGATTGATGCGATGGATGGCCCTTCGATCGAAGTTGTAGAGCCTGTCGAGGCAGCGCCTGCTCCGAAGCGGACGCCAAAACCAGCCTCTGGGGCCGCTGCGGCATCAGCGGGTGCGCTGTCTGCCTTGTCCAATCTGGGTTATGGGCCGTCGGATGCAGCAGCCGCGGTTGCCGAGGCCGCCGCCAACAACCCGGATGCAGACGAAGCGGGTTTGATCCGTGCCGCCCTGCAATTGCTGGCTCCGAAAGGCTGAATGAATGGTAGACGCTGATCCCACTGTGCGCCCGGACCCATTGCCCGAGGACAACGACCGCGCATTGCGCCCGCAGGGCTTGGATGAGTTCATCGGTCAGGCCGAGGCGCGCGCCAATCTGCGCATCTTCATCCAATCCGCCCGCCAGCGGGGCGAGGCGATGGATCACACGTTGTTCCATGGCCCTCCGGGGTTGGGCAAGACGACGCTGGCGCAGATCATGGCGCGTGAACTGGGGGTGAATTTTCGCATGACGTCCGGGCCGGTTCTGGCGAAAGCGGGCGATCTGGCTGCGATCCTGACCAATCTCGAAGCGCGTGATGTCCTGTTCATCGACGAAATCCACCGCCTGAACCCGGCGGTGGAAGAGGTGCTTTACCCCGCGATGGAGGATTTCGAGCTTGATCTGGTGATCGGCGAGGGGCCCGCTGCGCGAACGGTTCGGATCGAGTTGCAACCCTTCACGCTTGTCGGGGCCACGACGCGCATGGGTTTGCTGACCACACCTTTGCGCGACCGGTTTGGTATTCCGACCCGGTTGCAGTTCTACACCGTGGATGAACTGCATGAGATCGTCACCCGAAACGCGCGGAAACTCGGCGCTCCGGCAGATGATGAGGGCGCACGCGAGATTGCGCGCAGGTCGCGCGGTACACCGCGCATCGCCGGACGTCTGCTGCGCCGGGTGGTGGACTTCGCCATTGTCGAAGGAGATGGGCGGATCACCCGCGAACTGGCTGACGGAGCCTTGACGCGGCTGGGTGTGGACCATTTGGGGCTGGATGGTGCGGACCGCCGATATCTGAAACTGATCGCCGAAAATTACGGTGGTGGTCCTGTCGGGATCGAAACGATGTCAGCCGCGCTGTCTGAAAGCCGGGACTCGCTGGAAGAAGTGATCGAGCCCTTTCTGTTGCAACAGGGGTTGATCCAGCGGACACCGCGTGGGCGGATGTTGGCGCAAAAGGCCTGGACGCATCTGGGCATGGCTGCACCCAAGCGGCAGAGCGATCTGTTCGGTTGAAGCTTGCGCTTGGAAAATTTATGCCTTCGGCGAGAGTATTTTCGAAAAGATGAAGGCTTGACCGTGACACCGGAAGAGATTGAGGCGCTGTTCACGCGCGAAAGCGGTGAGTTTCTGTTTGCCCGTTGGGGACGACCCATCGTGCCGATTGTGTTTGGCGTTGAAGATGAAACGCTGTCCACTGTGAAGGGCGCCTTCGAGGCGTTTGTCACCTTGGCCGGTCACAAAATGGCCGAAACCGACCCCGAACTTGGTGCCAACTGCATGGTCTTCTTCTTCCGGGATTGGAAAGAGCTGCTGGACGTGCCGGATCTTGATCGTCTGATCCCGGATCTGGCACCGTTGGTCGGGCGCTTGGTTGAAGCGGATGCAAACCAGTACCGCATCTTCCGGTTCGAAGAAGACGGTGCGATCCGCGCGGCTTTTGTTTTTCTGCGCATGGACAAGCAGTTGTCCAAGATACCGGCGGAAACGCTGGCGCTGAGCCAGGTGGTGCAGACCATCCTGCTTTGGTCCGATACTGCGTTTCGGACGCAATCTCCGCTGGCCGTGGCGGGCGAAACGACGATCCTGCGCCCCGATATTGCTGCGTTGATTCGGGCTGCTTACGATCCGGTTTTGCCCGGTTCGGCGCAGGATGCGTCTCATGCGCTCAGGTTGTTTGCCCGGTTGGAGCCACCGCAATGAAACATTCCTACCCGGTTCGTGTATATTATGAAGACACTGACATGGGCGGCGTCGTCTATCACGCGAACTATCTGAGGTATATCGAACGTGCGCGTTCGGATTGGGTGCGCAATCTGGGCAATGACCAGAACGCGATGCGGGAAGAAGGCATTGTTTGGGTCGTGCGGCGGGTCGAGGCCGATTACCTTTCGCCAGCCAGGTTCGATGACGAACTGATCGTCGAAACCGAAGTCACGGAAATCTCGGGTGTGCGGCTGACCATGGCGCAGCTGGTCCGGCGTGGCGAGACCGAGATTTTTCGCGCTTCGGTCACTGCCGTGTGTATCAACAAGGATGGCAGGCCGATCCGGCTTCCGGCAGAGATTCGCGCATTGATGTAACAATTTGAGGGTCGGGGGTGGTTCTATTGGCATTTCAACCCCAACTGCGTTAGCGTTTGGCAAAACAAGGCCAAACAAACGGCCGTCAGGCAAAAACAAAGAGCAGGTTCATGGAAGCTGAAACGCTGGCGCTGGCGCAGGAGATCGATTTCTCCATGTGGGGGCTGTATGCCCGCGCGACCTTTATCGTCAAATTGGTGATGTTGATGCTGATCGGTGCATCCATCTGGTCCTGGGGCATCATCATCCAGAAGCTGATAAATTACCGCGCGGCCCGTCGCGAGGCGCAGGCATTTGACGAGAGCTTCTGGTCCGGCAACCCTTTGGACGAGCTGTTCGAGCAGATCGGAACCCAGCCGGATGGCAGTTCTGAAAAGATTTTTGCGGCCGGAATGATCGAATGGCGCAGGTCGCACCGAAATGATGGCGGATTGATTGCCGGAGCGACCGCGCGGATAGACCGGTCCATGGATGTGGCCATAGCGAAAGAGGCAGAGACCTTGCAGAAAGGTCTGCCCATACTGGCCACGGTTGGATCGACTGCGCCGTTCATCGGCCTGTTTGGTACCGTCTGGGGCATCATGAATGCGTTTATTGAAATCGCCGAACAGCAGAATACCAACCTGGCGGTCGTGGCCCCGGGTATTGCCGAGGCACTATTGGCAACGGGGCTCGGCCTTCTGGCCGCGATCCCGGCGGTTATTTTCTACAACAAGCTCAGTGCTGACTGTGACCGCATCGTGGGCGGCTACGAAGCCTTTGCTGACGAGTTCGCGACCATCCTGTCGCGCCAGTTGGATAGCTGACAATGGGCGCGGCGGTTCAGCAATCCTCGGGTGGAAACGGGCGCAGACGCGGTCGGCGTCGCGGTCGTGCGCAACCCATGGCCGAGATCAACGTGACACCGTTTGTGGATGTCATGCTGGTTTTGCTGATTATCTTCATGGTGGCCGCGCCATTGCTGACCGTCGGTGTTCCGGTAGATCTGCCCAAGACCGCCGCCAGTGCTTTGCCCGGTGACAATGAAGAACCTTTGACCGTAACCCTGACGGCAGATGGACGTGTGCAGATCCAGACAACTGACGTGTTGCGCGAGGAACTGATCGGCAAGCTGCGGGCCATCGCCGCAGAGCGGAGCAGTGACCGGGTTTTCCTGCGCGCCGATGGCGCGATTCCTTACGCGCAGGTCATGCAGGTCATGGGCGCGCTGAACGCGGGCGGGTTTTCCAACGTTGGGCTTGTGACCGATACGGGCGGGCCGACGCTGGACGAAGGTGGAGAGTGAGGGCGCACGGTGGATACCGGCACCAAGATTTCGGCGATTGCGCATGTCAGCCTGATCGGAGCGGCGCTTTTCGGCGGTACCTTCCGGTCCGAGCCTTTGCCGATGGCCGTACAGGATGTGTCCGTGATAACCGCTGAACAATTCGCGGCCATGACGGCCCAGCGGGATGCGCCTGATATCCCGGAGGTGCCGACGGCATTGCAACAACCGCCCGAACCACAGGCTGATAGCACGCCGCCAGAACCTGTGGTCGAGGAACAGCCGCGCCCTGAACCCGTCGTGCCTGCCGAACCCGAACCCGAGCCTGCCCCCGTTATCGTCGAAGCACCGCCGGAACCGGACGTGCCGGATGAGCTGCCGGTACTGACAGAGCCCGAGGTCGAACCTGCCGCACAGCCGGTGCCTCCGGGGCCCGAGGCGCAGCCGCGCCCATCCGATCGTGTTGCCCCCGAGGCCATAGCGCCACCACCGCCCGAGGCAAAACCGGATGATTTCGAAACGCCGCCGGTGTCTCTGGACGAGGGCGCCGAGGTTCAGCAAGAACAACAGGATCAGACCGCGCCGGAAGAAGCGGCGCCCGAGATCGTGACCGAGGCAGAGGAAACCAAAGAGCAGTCTCCGCTTACGTCACCGCGACCGCGGGTGCGTCCGAACCGCCCAAGCCCACCGCCCGAACCCGTTGTGGCAGAGACGCCCGAGGCGGCGCCCGAACCTGACGCGCAAGCCGACGAGGCCGCGATCAATGACGCTTTGGCCGAAGCCTTGGGCAGTGGAACCCAGCCATCCGGCCCACCGCTGACCAGCGGCGAGAAGGACGCGATGCGATTGGCCGTGTCCAAGTGCTGGAATGTGGGCTCTTTGTCTACGGATGCACTGAGTACTGTGGTCGTTGTGGCTTTTTCGCTAAACCGTGATGGTACGGTTGTGGATGGCAGCATTCGGATGCTGGACAGTTCTGGTGGGTCTGCTGGTGCGGCCAATCAGGCTTATCAGGCCGCCCGGCGCGCGATTTTGCGCTGCGGGGCCAGAGGATATGATTTGCCTGCTGACAAATACGCTCATTGGCAGGATGTTGAGATTACATTCAATCCCGAGAGGATGCGGATCAAATGATGAAACTTCTGACCAGCCTCTTTGTCGGCCTGACGCTGATGTCTGCGCCGGTTCTTGCACAGAACGGTCCCCTGCGACTGGAGTTGGACCAGGGCATTATCGAACCATTGCCCTTTGCGGTGCCGAGCTTTGTTCCCGATGGTCCGTCAGCGGCGCAATATGCACAGGACATCTCGCGCGTGGTGGCGGCTGATCTGACAGGAACCGGGTTGTTCCGCGAGATCTCTTCGGATGCCTTCATCAGTCGGGTCAGCAGCTTCGAAGCACCAGTTCAGTTTGCCGATTGGAAAGCGATCAATGCCGACGCGCTGATTACGGGGGCGGTCAATGTTTCGGGCAAGAACCTCACGGTTCGGTTCCGGGTCTGGGATGTGTTTTCGGGTCAGGAGCTGGGCAATGGGTTGCAATTGGCAGGCACCACCGAGGGCTGGCGGCGCATGGCCCACAAAGTGGCAGATCAGGTGTACAGCCGGATTACAGGCGAGGGCGGTTATTTTGACAGCCGCGTGGCCTTTGTTTCGGAAAGTGGACCGAAAAACCAACGCCTGAAACGTCTAGCGATCATGGATTATGATGGGGCGAACGTGCAGTACATGACCGACAGTGCCGCAATCGTTCTGGCGCCGCGCTTTTCGCCTACTGGCGATCGGTTGCTGTACACCAGCTATGAAAGCGGCAGCCCGCGCATCTATGTTCTGGATGTGGGCCGCGTCAAACGACAGGAACTGAAGACGCAGGACGGAACCATGAGCTTTTCGCCTCGCTTTTCGCCGGATGGCCGGTCGATCGTGTATTCCTTGATTCAGGGGGGAAACACGGACCTGTGGAAAATGGATCTGGCGTCGGGGCAAAGCACGCGTCTGACCAACACGCCGGCGATTGAAACCGCCCCCAGCTATTCGCCGGATGGCAGCCGGATCGTGTTTGAAAGCGACCGTTCGGGCACGCCGCAGCTTTACGTGATGCCCGCGAATGGCGGCGAGGCAACGCGGATCAGCTTTGGCTCGGGTCGTTATGGCACGCCGGTATGGTCGCCGCGCGGCGATCTGATTGCCTTTACCAAGCAAAATCAGGGTCGCTTCCACATCGGGGTGATGCGCACGGACGGATCAGAGGAACGCTTGTTGACCGCCTCGTTTCTGGATGAAGGCCCAACCTGGTCGCCCAATGGCCGCGTCATCATGTTCACCCGTGAAACGCAGGGCGCCAGCGGCCGGGCCTCGCTGTATTCGGTGGATATCTCGGGCCGCAACCTGCGCCCGGTGCGTACACCGGATGGCGGCAGTGATCCGTCATGGGGCCCACTACAGAATTGATCGCAGCAAAGTTCACAACGAATCGTCCCTGTGGTAGACAGGCGGCAACAATCAAAACACGAGGCACTTGAAATGAATGTATTGAGCAAAGTCCTGGCGTTGGGCGCGCTGAGTGTGATCGCCGCCTGTACGAACAATGACCCATCCGCCTTGGGCGGCAGCGGTGCTGGTAGCACAGGCGCAATCGTACCGGGCTCGCCCAGTGACCCGCGTTCGCCTGCGTATTTCCAGCAGACCGTCGGGGATCGTGTTCTGTTCGCCGTGGACCAGTCCACCCTGACACCACAGGCGCAGACCGTGTTGCAAGGGCAAGCGGACTGGCTTCTGGCCAATCCGGATTTTGTTGCCACGATCGAAGGTCACGCGGACGAGCAGGGCACCCGCGAATACAACCTTGCGCTGGGTGCGCGTCGCGCAAATGCCGCTCGTGAGTATCTGATTTCGCGCGGTGTTGCTGGCAACCGTCTCAAAACCGTCAGCTACGGCAAGGAGCGCCCAATTGAGATTTGCAGCGTTGAGGAATGCTATTCCAAGAACCGCCGCGCAGTGACTGTGCTGACCGGATCAACACTGGGGTAAGACAATGCGTATGGCAGGATGGGTATTGGCGGCGGTCATGGCGACAGCCGGTGTTGCACAGGCACAGGATCAGCAAACCCTGGCCGACATACGTCAGGAGCTGACGGTGCTGCATGTGGAAATTCAGCGTCTGAAGCGCGAGTTTTCCACCACAGGATCGCCCGCGCCAAACTTGTCCGGCAGTTCGGTTCTCGATCGGGTTGACGCCATTGAAGCGGAACTGCAACGCCTGACCCGTCAGACCGAGCAGCTTAACCAGCGTGTGCAAAACATCGTCTCAGACGGCACCAATCGCATCGGAGATCTGGAGTTCCGCCTGTGCGAGCTTGAGGCAAACTGCGAGATTTCAGGCGAACCGACCAGCACACTGGGCGGAGAGGGCACAGATGTAGGTACGGCCGTCATCACGCCTGCCACGCCATCCCAAACCGATCAGGGTGAACTGGCCGTGGGCGAGCGGGCGGATTTCGACGCGGCATCGCAAGCACTGGCCGATGGGAATTACCAGACTGCGGCTGATTTGTTTGCGCAGTTTGATGCGAACTATCCTGGCAGCCCCCTGGCGCCCGAAGCGAATCTGAAACGGGGTCGTGCGCTCGAAGGCCTTGGCGACACCCGCGAAGCGGCACGGGCGTTCTTGGCAAGCTTTACCGGAGATTCCGAAGGCGCATTTGCCCCCGAGGCGCTGTTCGAGTTGGGCGCGGCGCTGGGGCGTCTGGGGCAGACCGATCAGGCCTGCATCACGCTCAACGAAGTTGGCGTGCGCTTTCCATCCGCACCGGCGTTTGCGGATGCGACGCAAGAGATGTCTGCGCTGGGGTGTTCTTGAACCGTCACAGCGAAAACCTGCTTGCAGAGCTTCGCGCCCGGCTTCCCGAAAGGCTTCCGCCTAAACTGGGCGTGGCGGTCTCGGGCGGTGGGGATTCCGTGGCGTTGATGCATCTTTTGCATCAAGTCGCCCAAAACGAAGAGATCGCCCTTTTTGTGGCCACGGTCGATCACGGCTTGCGCCCCGACGCAGCGCAGGAGGCCGTGACAGTGTCGCGCCAGGCCGCTGCTTTGGGGCTGCCGCATGACATTTTGCATTGGGCGGGTTGGGACGGATCGGGCAATGTTCAGGACGAGGCCCGCAAGGCGCGTTACGGCCTGCTTGCCGGTTGGGCGCAACAGCGCGGAATCGACGCCATCGCGTTGGGGCACACGGCAGATGATCAGGCGGAAACGTTGCTGATGCGATTGGGTCGTTCATCAGGTGTCACGGGACTGTCCGGCATGTCGGCAAGTCGGCAATGGGAAGGGGTGACATTGCTGCGGCCAATGCTGGGGATCACACGCAAGGATCTGAGAGCCTACCTGACCGGTATCGGCGCAACATGGGTCGAAGACCCGTCGAATCAGGACCCTCGTTTCGACCGGATCAAGGCACGAGAGGCCATGTCCGGCCTCAAACCACTGGGAATTGATGCGCTTTCACTGTCTCGAGTGGCCGACAATCTGGCGCAGGCCAATGCAGCCCTGGGTGTTTTTGCGCAGGAATCCGCACGGAATGTCGCCCAGATCGAACAATGCGACGTGAAGGTGAACAGGGCCGGTTTTGCCGCATTGCCCAAGGAAATCCGACGCCGCGTGTTGCTTGGATGCCTTGCCTGGATCGCAGGGCAGGGATATCCCCCGCGTCAGGCGGCGGTCGAGCAGGCCATGAAGGCCATAACCGACGGGCGGGCAGGGTCGCTCAGCGGTTGCCTGTTGGTCCCGGAAGGGATGAGTGTTTGGATTTGCAGGGAATTCAAGGCCGTGGAGGCTCGGATTTCAGCACGTGACGAAGTTTGGGATGGCAAATGGGTCTTGACCGGTCCCGAAATTTCCGGTGCCGAGATCCGCGCTCTGGGTGAAGACGGGCTGCGACAGGTGCCTGAATGGCGCGAAACAGGCCGGCCCAGGCTGGCCTTGAGTGCGACGCCCGCGGTCTGGAAGGGGGGCGTGGTGCTGGCCGCTCCGCTTGCGGGATTCGCGAATGGATGGCGCGCGGACACGACGCCGGAATGGCCCGAGTTCCACGCATCTTTTTTATCGCATTGAACATACCACAATCCTCTCTATTTTAAGAGGTAACTTGGCAGCTTCTCACCTGCCGGAACTTTTGGGAGAATTTCCTTGGGCAACGCTCGCAATATCGCGTTTTGGGTCGTTCTGTTCCTGCTAATCCTTGCACTGTTCAATCTGTTCAGTGGACCGGGCGGAACGCTTCAGAGCAATGAAAGAACTTACTCCGATTTCGTCGGCGCCGTGCAAGGCGGTGAAGTCAAGAACGTGACGCTGGATGGTGAACAGATCCGCTATACGACCGAGAGCGGTGCAACTTACGTCACGATCAAACCCGGCGATGCCGAGGTCACCAAGCTTTTGATCGATGAGAACATCCCGGTTCAAGCGGTCAAGCAACAGCAGTCGGGCTTCCAGTCTTTCCTGATCACGCTGTTGCCGTTCCTGTTGCTGATCGGTGTCTGGGTCTATTTCATGAACCGGATGCAGGGCGGCGGCAAAGGCGGTGCGATGGGCTTTGGCAAGTCGAAGGCCAAGATGCTGACCGAAAAGCATGGCCGCGTCACATTTGACGACGTCGCGGGCATCGACGAGGCCAAGGAAGAACTGGAAGAGATCGTCGAATTCCTGCGCAATCCACAGAAGTTCAGCCGCCTTGGCGGTAAGATCCCCAAGGGCGCGCTGCTGGTCGGACCTCCGGGCACCGGTAAGACCTTGCTGGCCCGTGCCATCGCGGGTGAGGCGGGTGTGCCGTTCTTCACTATTTCAGGGTCCGACTTTGTCGAGATGTTCGTGGGTGTCGGTGCATCCCGTGTCCGGGACATGTTTGAACAGGCCAAGAAGAATGCGCCTTGTATCGTCTTTATCGACGAGATCGACGCGGTGGGTCGCCATCGTGGCGCTGGCTACGGCGGTGGTAATGACGAACGCGAACAGACCCTCAACCAGTTGCTGGTTGAGATGGACGGCTTTGAGGCCAATGAAGGCGTGATCATTCTGGCGGCCACCAACCGTAAGGATGTTCTGGATCCCGCACTGCTGCGTCCAGGCCGCTTTGACCGTAATGTGACCGTTGGCAACCCCGACATCAAAGGCCGTGAGAAGATTCTGGGCGTGCACGCACGCAAGACACCTTTGGGCCCCGATGTCGATCTGCGCATCATTGCTCGCGGCACGCCGGGCTTCTCGGGTGCCGATCTGGCGAACCTCGTGAACGAGGCTGCTTTGATGGCCGCCCGCGTGGGTCGCCGCTTTGTCACCATGGAAGACTTTGAGAACGCCAAGGACAAGGTGATGATGGGCGCCGAGCGCCGCTCGATGGTGCTGACCCAGGACCAGAAGGAAAAGACAGCCTATCACGAGGCCGGCCATGCCGTTGTCGGCCTGACCCTGCCGTTGTGCGATCCTGTCTACAAAGCCACGATCATTCCGCGCGGTGGTGCGCTGGGTATGGTGGTTTCGCTGCCTGAAATGGATCGCCTGAACTACCACCGTGATGAGTGTGAGCAAAAGCTGGCCATGACCATGGCCGGCAAAGCCGCCGAGGTCATCAAATACGGTGAAGACCACGTTTCGAACGGCCCGGCCGGAGATATCATGCAGGCCAGTCAGCTGGCGCGTGCCATGGTGATGCGCTGGGGCATGTCGGACAAGGTTGGCAACATCGACTATGCCGAGGCGCATGAAGGCTATCAGGGCAACACCGCAGGGTTCTCGGTGTCGGCCCATACGAAAGAGTTGATCGAAGAAGAGGTGAAGCGCCTTATCCAGCAGGGTTATGAGCGCGCGCACCAGATTCTGACCGAACAGCACGAAGCATGGGAACGCCTGGCGCAGGGCCTGCTTGAATACGAAACCCTGACGGGTGATGAGATCAAGCGCGTTATGAACGGTGAATCACCCAGCGAGGATGATGAAGGCGACAAGCCGGATGAAGGCAGCGCGCCCAGTGTCACGGCCATTCCCAAGACAAAGGCCAAGAAATCTCCGCCCGATGGCGGGATGGAGCCTGAACCCACCGCATAGTCAAAAAAGACCCGGCGCATAGTCCGGGTCTTTTTTCTTTTCATCGGTGTTTTGCCGGGCAATATGCGCGCAAGAAAAAGGATGAAAAGGGAAGGCTATGCCGTTTTTGCGTGAAACCAAATTTGCCGCTGAAGCAGTCTGGCTTGGCTATGTCCCTGCGGGAACCTCTTTGCGGGCCCAGGCTGTTGATACGCTGGATCTGGGTTTTGACGGCGTGAAGGGTGAGCGCCACGAAGGCCTCAATCGGGCGTCCTGTGTCCGGGTCTCGAACCTTTACCCGAAAGGCACTGAAATTCGCAACGTGCGTCAGCTTTCAGTTTTGTCCGAGGAGGAGTTGCAGCAAATTGCGCAGGACATGGGGTTGGATCAGCTTGACCCGTCCTATCTTGGGGCTTCCATTGTGCTGCGCGGAATCCCGGATTTCTCTCATATTCCCCCGTCCTCGCGTCTTCAGGCAACGAACGGGGCGACGATAACAGTGGACATGGAAAACGCCCCTTGTGTTCTGCCGGGGCGCGAGATCGAAGCGGATCAACCGGGGCATGGCGCAGCTTTCAAACCTGCGGCGGCCGGGCGTCGGGGCGTCACGGGATGGGTGGAACGCCCGGGGCGCATTCAACTGGGGGACCGGCTGAAACTGTTTGTTCCGGATCAACCTGTTTGGGCTTGTGAAAACGGGCTTGTTTCCGATTAGAAACCCCTGAAACGAACTTACGACGCTTCGCGACGCCAGAATGTCGGAATCCATGGCTATCGGGATTGTACACAAGGGTATGGAATGCACAGCGCCGACGCCCCGCGTCGGTTTTGCACGGTATTCAATCAAGGACCCCGGCCAATGAGCTACAAATCCGATATCGAAATCGCCCGCGAAGCGAACAAAAAGCCGATTCAGGAAATCGGTGCCAAGATCGGCATCGACTCTGCGGATCTGCTGCCTTACGGCCATGACAAGGCGAAGGTCAGCCAGAACTTCATCAACTCGGTTCAGGACCGCGAAGACGGCAAGCTGATCCTGGTGACTGCAATCAACCCGACCCCGGCAGGTGAGGGCAAGACCACGACCACAGTGGGTCTGGGTGACGGCCTGAACCGCATCGGCAAGAACGCGATGATCTGTATCCGCGAAGCCTCGCTTGGCCCCAACTTCGGTATGAAGGGCGGCGCCGCGGGTGGCGGTTATGCGCAGGTCGTTCCGATGGAAGAGATGAACCTGCACTTCACCGGTGACTTCCACGCCATCACCTCGGCGCACTCGCTGCTGTCGGCAATGATCGACAACCACATCTACTGGGGTAACGAGCAAGAGATCGACACCCGCCGTGTCGCATGGCGCCGTGTGGTCGATATGAACGACCGTGCCCTGCGTCAGATCACAGCTTCACTGGGTGGTGTATCGAACGGCTTCCCGCGCGAAGCTGGTTTTGACATCACCGTGGCGTCCGAGGTTATGGCGATCCTCTGCCTGGCAAACGACCTGAAGGACCTTGAAAAGCGTCTGGGCGACATCATCGTTGCTTACCGCCGCGACAAGACGCCGGTCTACTGCCGTGACATCAAGGCCGAAGGCGCAATGACCGTTCTGCTGAAGGACGCGATGCAGCCGAACCTGGTGCAGACGCTGGAAAACAACCCGGCCTTCGTCCACGGCGGCCCGTTTGCGAACATCGCGCATGGCTGTAACTCGGTCATCGCGACCAAGACCGCTCTGAAAGTTGCCGACTATGTCGTGACCGAAGCCGGTTTCGGTGCGGATCTGGGTGCCGAGAAGTTCATGAACATCAAGTGCCGCAAGGCGGGCATTGCCCCGTCGGCTGTGGTGCTGGTTGCGACCGTGCGGGCAATGAAGATGAACGGAGGCGTTGCCAAGGCCGATCTGGGTGCGGAAAACGTTGAGGCCGTCAAATCAGGCTGTGCCAACCTTGGCCGTCACATCGAGAACGTGAAATCCTTCGGTGTACCGGTTGTCGTCGCGATCAACCACTTCGTCACCGATACCGATGCCGAAGTTCAGGCGGTGAAAGACTATTGTGGCGAGCACGGCGTCGAGGCGGTTCTATCGCGTCACTGGGAGCTGGGTTCCGAAGGGTCTGCCCCATTGGCCGAGAAAGTCGTCGAAATCGTCGAAGGTGGCACCGCGAACTTCGCACCGATCTACCCCGACGATATGCCTCTGTTCGAGAAGATCGAAACCATCGCCAAGCGCATCTACCGCGCTGACGAGGTTCTGGCTGACAACAAGATCCGCAACCAGCTACGTGAATGGGAAGAAGCCGGATATGGCAACCTGCCGGTCTGCATGGCCAAGACGCAGTATTCCTTCTCGACCGACCCATCGCTGCGCGGTGCACCCACGGGCCATTCGGTTCCGGTGCGCGAGGTACGCCTGAGCGCGGGCGCAGGCTTCATCGTGGTCGTCTGCGGCGAGATCATGACCATGCCTGGTCTGCCCCGCAAACCGGCTGCCGAAACCATCTGCCTCAATGACGCAGGTGAGATCGAGGGCTTGTTCTAAGCCGCCGAATAGGACATCTCGTGGTCCGGGGATTCATTCCCGGGCCATGAGGAGATGACGATGCCCACTCTGACACCGCCTCAGAACTGCAACACGATGCAGGAGCTGCGGGCTGAGATCGACAAGCTGGATCGCCAACTGATCGAAATGCTGGTGACACGCGCCAGCTATATCGACCGCGCGTCGCAGCTGAAACCGGGCGAGGGCCTTCCGGCCCGTATCCCGGAACGCGTCGAAGAGGTGGTGCAACGCGTGCGTGCAAGCTCGGACGCGCTGGGGATGGACCCGGATCTGGCCGAGAAGCTGTGGCGCATATTGATTGACTGGTCGATTGCACGCGAAGAGCGCGTGATTGGCACCGACTGACTGACCGGGCGTTCTGTGCGCCCGATCCGTTTTTTGAAAGAAGGGATCGAAGTATGGTAGCTCAGGTTATCGACGGTAAGGCCTTTGCCGCAAAAGTGCGCGGTCAAGTTGCCGATCAGGTCGCAAAGCTGAAAGAAGAAAACGGCATCACCCCCGGCCTGGCCGTGGTTCTTGTGGGCGAAGACCCAGCCAGCCAGGTTTATGTCCGCTCGAAGGGCAAAATGACCGTTGAAGTCGGCATGAACTCGTACGAGCACAAACTGGACGCCGCGACGTCGGAAGAAGACCTGCTGGCGCTGATCGACAAGCTGAACAACGACCCGGCCGTGCATGGCATTCTGGTTCAGTTGCCGCTGCCCAAACACCTGAACGAGGATCTGGTGATCAACTCGATCGACCCGGCCAAGGATGTGGATGGCTTCCACATTTCGAACGTGGGCCTTCTGGGCACCGGTCAGAAATCGATGGTGCCCTGCACCCCGCTGGGCTGCCTGATGATGCTGCGTGACCACCACGGTTCGCTTTCCGGCATGGACGCCGTTGTGATCGGCCGCTCGAACATTGTGGGCAAACCGATGGCGCAGCTGCTGCTGGGCGACAGCTGCACCGTGACCATCGCGCATTCGCGCACCAAGGATCTGCCGGATGTCGTACGCCGCGCCGACATCGTTGTTGCCGCTGTTGGCCGCCCCGAGATGGTTCCGGGCGACTGGATCAAGGAAGGCGCGACCGTGATCGACGTAGGCATCAACCGCATCGAACGCGACGGAAAGAACAAGCTGGTCGGTGACGTGGACTATGCCAGCGCGTCCCAGCGTGCTGGCGCCATCACTCCGGTTCCGGGTGGTGTAGGTCCAATGACCATTGCATGCCTGTTGGCCAACACTTTGACTGCGTGCTGCCGCGCCAACGCTCTGCCCGAACCCGAAGGTTTGACTGCCTAAGGCAATCTGGTCGGGTCGATCATATCGGCCCGGCACACTCTTCGGTTGTGCGTGACCCCGCGAGACAATCGTTGCACGCTGTAGCCATTTTGCCCTGAATGGGTTTGACAGCTTAAGAAATCGTGATATCCCAGTATTCCCAGTTGGTTACAGGTAAGGTGCATCAGTGCGTGTCGTGCTAAGGTTGAATTTTGTTGAGTCATGCACAAAAGCGGTATGACGTCTGGGATTAACACTATTCGGAATGCTTGTACCCCACAGCGAGTGACGGCGGGCCTTGTCTTTCTTCCCTTGCTTGCCTACGCGTTTCCTCCGTTTCTGGTCGCGGATCTGAGCTTCGGTTTGCGTCTTCTTTTCTGGACCGGGGTGATGGTCCTTGCCCTGACAGTCACCGGTTTGGCGCGCAAGCTGATGCAGAAAAACCCTGTTCTGTTGAATGTTCCCGTCCGTGATCTGGCATTCGCGGCACTGATCCTGGTTCTGTTCACGCCGTCCCTTTGGATATTGGCGTGGGTCCTGTTCACGTGCGGGGGCCACATAGTACCTGGCGCCCAGACCGTAGCGGTATATGGGGTCCTGTTTGCAACGGGTTTGGTTCTTGTGCAACGCAATGATCTGAACCCATTGATGGCCTCGACCCCGGACGCCGAGAAGCCGCGCCTGATCAGGCGTCTGCCGCCTGACTTCGATGGTCAAATCCATCGTTTGACGGTCAGGGACCACAATGTGGATATTGTCACTTCAGAAGGCACGTTCACGGTCCGCTCGCGCTTTACGGACGCAATTGCCGAGATGGAGCCGGTCCCCGGGCACTGTTCGCACCGGTCACATTGGGTGGTAGACGCGTCCATTGTTGGGCTTGAAAAAAAAGCGGGTAAAACCTTTTTGCGCCTGATGAACGGCGATCTGGTTCCAGTAAGCCGCAAGTACAAACCGAAGTTGGAAGAAGACGGGTTGATCTGAACTCAACGCGGCATTGGGATCATCTGTGGTTGCGGACCCGTTAGAATGGCCATTGCGTCCGAGCCCATGAGATCGGAAAGTGCCCGATCCGAACTGCGCAACCCCCCGGTGTAAGTTCCGTAGGCAGGCAGGATCAGCCGGTTTCTGTCCAGCAGAAAGGCGGGCCGGGAAATGTGCCTTCCTTTTGTCCGAATCTGTGCTTTCGGATGAAAATGGCCTGAAATTTCACCTTGCGGCCGATCTTGGGCGATGTGACGAAAGACAAGAGGGCCGCACTGCCATTCGACCAGATGAGAGCCCCCCATCTCGATCGGGCCGGGATCGTGATTCCCTTCGATCCAGATCCATTGGCGCCCGGCCTGCAAAGTCGCAATCCTCAACCCTTCTGCGTCGGGCAAGGTTTGGGCCGCTTCGAGATCGTCAAAGCTGTCACCCAGGCAGATGACGGTTTCGGCGTTGGTGTGTTCCAGATCGCGCGCCAGCCGGTCAAGCGTTTCGCGACTGTCATAAGGCGGAAGCGTAGCCCCGCCCCGTCGGGCCATACGTTCTGATTTTCCCAGATGCAGGTCCGAAACACAAAGCAGTCGCCGCGCCGGCCACCATAATGCGCCAGACGGCAACGCAGCGAGTTGCTGGTTTGCAAAGGAAAATTCACACACGTTCATGATACGTTCTTGACCTGATTCCACATCTTGCGCAAGGGCTTCAAAGCTGGTCCAACCCGGCGGCTTCCAGCAGGCGGGCGCTTTCTTCGGCAAGCAGCCTTTCTTCGGCGGCTCCTTTGACAGGTACCTTTCCGACCTCAAGAAACAGCGGCGCGGCCAGTGGGGAAATGCGGTCCAGACGCAGCAGGTCGATGCGGTCGCCGATGCGCGCCAGCATTGCCTCGATCCGACCGAAGTCAACCAACCCGCGCATGGCTTCTTCGCGGGTGATCTGCATCAACAGATGATCGGGATCATATTTCAGCAAAGTGTCATAGAGAATATCCGACGAAAACGTGGCTTGCCGCCCGGTTTTACGTTGCCCGGCCAAGTTGCGTTCGATCAGACCGGCAATCGTGGCCGACGCGCGAAAGGTACGCTTCATGACTGCGTTGCCTGCCAGCCATGTGTCCAGCCCGTCACGCAGCGCTTCGGGTTGAAACAAAGGGCGTGGGTCAGTGACCGCATCCAAACCCCAAATCAGCGTGGCATAGTCTGTAGCGACAAACCCCAGCGGCGCCAAACCGGTTTCCTCCATCCGTTTGGTCAGCAGCAGCCCCAGTGTTTGTTGCGCGTTGCGGCCGGCGAATCCGTATACGCACAGATGCTCTCGCCCGTCGCTTGGAAAGCTTTCGATCAGCAGACGATCGCGTTGAGGCAGGCGGGACATTTGGCGCTGCAAGTCCAGCCAATCAGCCGTATGGGAAGGCAGGTGCGGCCAGTCAGTTTGGGCGAACATGCGCAGAATGCGGTCGCTGAGTTGCGTTGAGGTCGCAAATTTCGTGCCCGAGAAGGTCGCGATCTTTGGTTTGCGATCGGCGCGACGGCTGACTTCGACCACCATTTCACGCAGACCTTCATACCGCACAATCTGTCCGCCGATCAGGAAGGTATCGCCGGGGGTCAGCGAAGCAGCAAAGGCTTCCTCGACTTCGCCCAACGGTTTACCGCCACGGCTGCGTCTAAGGCGAACTTTGAGTGTATCCGTGTCCTGAATCGTGCCCAAATTCATGCGAATGCGCGACGCTGCGCGGGGATCGCGCAATTGCCATTGCCCGTCGGCGCGCTGCTGTAACCTTTGCCAGCGATCATAGGCGCGCAAGGCGTAGCCACCGGTGGCACAGAAATCCAGACAGGCGTCAAATTCGGATCGGGTCAACTGTGCGTAAGGTCCCGCGGATGTCATCTCGGCATATAGATCATCAGCGTCAAAGGGCCCGGCACAGGCCGCAATCAGAATGTGCTGGCACAACACATCGCGGGGGCCGGGGCCTCGGGGTTCTCCGTCCAGGTCATGGGCTTTGGCGGCCTCGAGCGCAGCGACGCATTCGACAACCTCAAAACGGTTCGCAGGAACCAGCAGCGCCTTGGAAGGCGCGTTGTAGCGGTGGTTGGCCCGACCAATCCTTTGCACCAGCCGCTTGACGTTCTTGGGCGCACCGATCTGAATCACCAAATCGACATCGCCCCAATCAATGCCCAGATCGAGGCTGCCGGTGCAGACGATGGCGCGCAATTCGCCACGCACCATCGCGGCCTCGACCCGCTCGCGTTGCTGCCGGTCAAGGCTGCCATGATGGATGCCGATGGGCAGGCCGTCGTCATTCGCCAGCCACAGATTGTGAAAGTAGATTTCGGCCTGCGCGCGGGTGTTGTGAAAGATCAGCGTGGTCTTGTGCCGCCGGATCTGGTCCAGCACAGCCGGAATCGAATAGGCCGCGCCTCCGCCGGACCAGGGCGGCGTTTCCGTTGTTTCCAGCATCTGGATGTCCGGGTCCGGGCCGGGATCGGCCTGCACGATCCGGCAGGCGTCCGGGTGGCGCGCCAGAAAGCCGGCAATTGCCGCAGGGTCTTCGACTGTGGCTGACAGGCCTACACGACGCAGACCCGGGTTGAGGCGCTGAAGACGTGCCAGGGCCAGCATCAGCTGATCGCCGCGCTTGCTTTCCGCCAGCGCGTGGACTTCGTCGACGATGATCCGCTGTACCCCATCGAACATGCGCGGCGCATCTTTGTACGAGGTCAGCAGTGCCAGACTTTCCGGTGTGGTCAGCAGGATATGGGGTGGATCGGCCCTTTGGCGTTTCTTCTGCGTGGCCGAGGTGTCACCGGTGCGATCCTCGATCCGGATGGGCAGGCCGATCTCATCCACCGGGGTGCGCAGGTTACGTTTGATATCCGCCGCCAGCGCCTTGAGCGGCGAGACATAGAGTGTATGCAACCCGTTGTGGTCCCCGTCGGCCAGTTCGGACAGGGAAGGCAGAAATCCGGCCATGGTCTTGCCGCCACCGGTTGGGGCGATCAGCAGGGTTGCCGGTTCCTTCGCCCGGTCGAACATTTCTTTCTGATGTGGGTGGATGGACCAACCTTTGGAGGAGAACCACGTACCAATCCGAGCGGGAATCTGCGTCATGGTTGCAGATTACCCGCCCGGAGGAGGGATTGGCACGGCGTTATTTGACGATTTTCTCGTCTTTTACGAACATGTTGGCCCAGGCACGGTCAATCAGGTCCGGGCTCATCTGATAAGGGATGCCTTCGAACTCGCAGATCGAGATCATCTGATCGATCAGGAAGATCGGTTGGTAGTTGGCATAAATATTGTTGATGGTCGGGTACTTGACCTTCAACAGGTGCACCAATGCCGCCTCATCCAGCGGCATACCTCGTTTGCGGGCCACCATGGCAAAGATTTTCAGGAAGTTCTCCTGATTGGGGCCGTCAATCTTGATCTTGAAGAAGATCCGGCGCAAGGCCGCTTGGTCGAAGATCTCATTGGGGTGGAAGTTGGTCGAGAAGATGACCAGCGTGTCAAACGGAACTTCGAACTTTTCACCTGATTGAAGGCCGAGGATATCCTTGTTTTCTTCAAGCGGGACAATCCAACGGTTGACCAGCGCCTGCGGCGGTTCGGCCTGACGGCCAAGGTCATCAACGATGAAAATGCCACCGGTGGATTTCAGCTGCAAGGGGGCCTGATAGGTTCGGGCGGTCGGATTGTAGACCAGATCCAACATACTGAGCGAGAGCTCACCACCGGTTACGACGGTAGGGCGTTCGCATTGCACATAGCGAGAATCGAACCGCTTGCGACGACGCAGGCTGTTGGGGTCGTCCGGCTCCTGTTCGATCGCCGTGTGCACGATCGGGTCATAGACCGTGATCACCTGACCCGCATATTCGATAGCGTAGGGCACATAGACGTTATCACCCAACGCATCCCGGATCCCGTTCGAGATTGAGGATTTACCGTTGCCCGGAGGACCGTACATCAGAATCGATCGGCCCGCACTGACCGCCGGGCCCAGATGGTCCAGCAGGCTGTCGGGCAGAACCAGATGACCCATTGCGCCAACCAGTTGCTCTCGCGTGACCTGAATATTTCGGATCGACTGGCGTTTGACCTGCTCGCGATAGACATCCAACGGCACCGGCATTGCGCCGAAATATTCGGATTGGCTCAGCGCATCCAGCGCACGGGCCTTGCCTGCATCGGTCAGCTGATATCCCATCTCATTGCCGCTATTGGCGTTCAGTGTCCCGGTCGCTTCAAGCAGTTTCTGATCGCGCGCGATATCGACCAGTTCCTGTGTTACCGAACCAGGCAGACAGATGGCTTCGGCGACTTCTGATACCGTGCTCGCGTTTTTGCGAAAAATCGTCTTCAGCAGAATGTCCCGCATCATTACAAGCGGAAGCTTCATTTCGCCCAGACCTTTGGGGGCAGGGGGGGCCATAACAGAGGAATTCTGCATATTCATGCGCGGTGCTCGTCCATCAAAATGTCACGCCAAGAACCCGAAAACGGGCGTCTTGAAGAAAATGAACCAGCTTTGTGGCGGGACAAAGGCAGCGGCAAGGCGCGCTGATGATAGTTTACGATCCGAGAACAGTGCCCAGAATCAGGTACATCGCCAATGATCCGCCCAAGGCGAAACCCATCGGAAACTGTTTGCCCCGGCTCCAGCTTTCCCAATGCGGCGCGATCGTGCGCAGCCTTGTGATCTTGGCCAAACGATGAGTGACCACGGAAGCCAGAATACAGGCGGTCAGGATCATAAGCATAATTCGCAGATCGCCCAGCCAGACAAACGCCGATGCGGCGGCCAGAAACTTGGCATCGCCAGCGCCCATGGTGCCCGCGGCGTTCAGGAAGATACCAATGACCAAAACCACGACGATATGCAGCAGTTGCCAGAAATAGACCGGCATAGACACGGTGATCGGCCCCAGGTTGCCGCCGACACTGCCTGTAGACCAGGGCGGGATGGCGATCAGTCCTATCACGATGTAAACCAGCGTCAGCGCAAGGACTGCATGGTTCTTGATCCGCATCTCACGCATATCCGTGAAGGCCACGTAAAAGCAGATCGGCAGCACAAACGGCAGAAACCAGGCCGCTGCCACTGCGGGTATTTGCATGTGTCAGGCCCCTTCAAGCGCCCGAAGCGAGCGGACCGCCTCGTCGAAATGCTGCGGGTGGGTTGAAATGGCTTCGCGGAAAAGGTTCTTGGCGGTGGTTATATCGCCCTGTTTGACTGCCGAAATACCCATCGTGTTGAGCAGACGCGCTCGCTCGACCTGAGTCATCGGGACGACTGGCAGGCTATAGTTGCCTTGCGCTGATCGGGCCAAAACCAGGTTGTTCTTGGCAGTAAACAGCGAGTTGTCCTGACGGATCGCTTCCGAGAACAACCGCTCCGCTTCGGCATATTCGCCGCGGGTCAGTTTGGAATATCCCCAGTTGTTCATCACACTGCCAGGACGTGTCGTCAGCCCGACAGCGGTTTCATAGAAATGATCCGCGCGTTTCCACTCTTTCCGGGAATCCGCAACGACTGCCTCGAGGCGATACCGTTTGAAGGTTTCAAAGGTTGGGGGAACCGAATCCAGAACGGTTTTCGCCTGCGACCAGTCGCCGTTTCGGACCAATGCGTCCGCGTATTCAACCTTGTCCGCGGCGTTCGTGCCCTTCATCGTTGTGACGCGCTTCCATGCGGTCACGGCCTCGGTCGTGCGTTTGGCACGGCCCAAAGAAATTGCCAGTCCGCGCTGAAGATCGATCCGGTCCGGGTTCTTGAGCGCTGCGCCGTGGAAATAGGTCACCGCTTCGTTTGGATCTGCGGCGCTCAGAAGCACATCGCTCAGGTTTGTTTCGTCAATAACGTTCACTTCCTGAAACGTTCGTTCAACCTTTTCCTCTTCGGTTTCCTTTGCACAGGCCGAAAGGATCAGACCACTGATAACAACACTCGGAATCAAGAATTGCTGGCGCATTTTTTGCGTCCTTTACTGCTCTCGCCTCAATTACTGGATCTTGCGTAGCGTGAATTGCCCGTCGCCAAGCTGCTCCAGTGTGTATTCTTGTTGTTCTTGTGGGGTATTATTAACAGGATTTTCCATTTTTGCGAGTGCTAAGCGCAGATTGTCCCGGATTGCGTCACTTTCGCCATTGTCCAGCGCATAGGCACGCTGAAACACTTGCGCGGCCTCGGGGTATTCCTGTTTTTCCATCAGCAGGACACCCAGATTGTTCCAGGCCACCGGCCAGTCCGTGTCGTCTTCGACGGCTCTGCGCAGAAGTTTTTCGGCCTGTCCCAAGCGGCGTAGCCCCACATTTGCGGTACCCAGAGACGTCAGGACCTGGGGCGTCATACCCTGTTCCAGCGCGGCCCGGGTAAAGGTTTGAAGCGCCAGTTCGTATTCTCCGGCGGCCATCAATCTGTTTCCGACCTCGATGCTGTCCTCGGCCTGACCTTTGGTGTCAACTCCCGGTGCATCCAAACCGTTGGGTGACAGGCCTTCTGTACAAGAAGCCACCATGGCAAAAACCATGGTGGCCCGGAACATTAGGCGAAACCCGGAAGGGAAGCACCTGAATTCAGCTTTCATATGGCTCTATCCGACCTAGCGTCCAAAACTCGAAATAACATTTGCCGACGGGCCAACCAGAATAATCAGCAGCGGTGGAACCGTCAGCATCATTGTGACAAGAGTCATCTTGGTCGGCAACTTGTTCGCGGCCTCCTCGGCGCGCATCACGCGTTTGTCGCGCATCTCACCGGCGTAAACCCGCAACGCCTCGGCGATTGATGTACCAAATGTTGCCGATTGGATCATAACGGTGACAAAAGAGTTCACGTCCTGAACGCCACAGCGCACGCCGAAGTCGCGCAGGACGGTATCCTTGTCCTTGCCGGCCTTCATTTCATACGCGACGGTTTCGAATTCCTGCGCGATATCCGGATAAGACGCGCTCATTTCACTGGCCACGCGAACGATGGCCTGATCCAGCGATTGACCGGCCTCGACGCAGACCAGCATCAGATCAAGCGTATCGGGAAAACCGGCGGTGATCGCTTCCTTCCGCTCTTCGACCCGTCGCGTGATCCAGTATTTGGGTGCGAAATAGCCGATCGCGCCGGGGACAAGCACCCGGATCATCATCTGTGTTCCGGTAAATTCCTGGCCGCCGGAAAAAACCGTGACCAGCAGAACACCAATGAAAATACCAAGGATCCCCAAGGAAAACTGCGCAAAGTGGAAGAACCGAACCGAATCCTTCGACCTGTAGCCCGCCTGGCGCAGCTTCAGCTCGACGGCCGAGTATTCTTCCTCGTTCTTGGGCTCGAGGAAAGTTGCAAACTTCTCAAGCTGTTCGTTTCGGCTCGAGTTTCGAAGCTGCTCTTTCTTCCCTTTTTTCTGCTTTGGAGGAGCCGCATTCGATCTTTGCAGTTTCTTCAGGGGGTCTTCCGGCTGCTTCATCATCAGTGTGACAGCGACCAGAACCATAAGCAGGCCAAGTACGCCGACAACGATAAGCGGTCCGAATTCACCCAGGTGCTGGGTCAACAGGTCATTGATGCTGGTCAGGATTTCCATGGTGCTGCCCTCAGACCTTGATGTTGGTGATGATTTTCATGACGATCAGGTTCAATGTCAGCAGGATCGCCACAACAAAACACGCGGGAATAAACCAGGGGTGATCCAACACGTCGTCGTAATAGCCCGGGTCCTTGACCAGAATAAAAATCAGACAGGCAACAGGGAACCCGGACAGGAACTTGCCGGACCATTGCGCCTCGGCCGTAATCGCCTTGACCCGACGGAACAGGCGAAAACGGGCGCGGATCACCTTTGCCAATCCGGCCAGAATTTCGGCCAGGTTGCCGCCAGATTGCTGCTGAATACCCACGGCTACGGCAAGAAAGCGCATATCCTGCATGTCCAGACGTTCAGCCATGTCCTTCAGCGCCTCGCCCACATCGCGACCATAGGCACATTCATCAGCGATAACGCCAAATTCGGTTCCCAGCGGATCCTGAACTTCGTTTGCAACCACCTGAATCGTCGACACAAATGGATTGCCAACACGCAGAGATCGTACCATCAGCTCAACCGCATCGGGCAGTTGTTCTTCGATCATTCCCATGCGTTTCTTGGCCTTGTGGTTTACCCAGGCGTAAACGCCGCCGATGCCGATCGCGATGGAAACAACGATACGAAGTGCCGTGTCCGTAGCGGTGCCAATGCTCAAACCGACAAAGGCCATGGCTGATACCAGACCCATGATCATAATCAATTGACGTGGAGAGAACGCGATTGCAGCCTTTTGCGCCTTGTCAGCAAGAAGTGAATACAGAGGAATGCTCTGCGATTTCATATGCTGCTGCATCTCTTTGCGCAGCTGCTCCAGCACCTGTTCGCGTCCGGCACCCTTTTCCAGCATATCCAGGCGCCGGTTGACGCGGCTGTTCAGGCTAATGGACTTGCCGAAGGCGACAAGATAGATGCCCTCGACCAAGGCAAGGACCCCCACAAAGATGGCGACATAAATGATCGCCTCCATAGGCAATTGCATACCCGGTTCTCCTACATTGTGGTTGGGTCGTAGATGGACGCTGGCAAGTCAAAGCCCCATAGACGGAACCGTTCCGAATAGTGGCTCCGGACGCCAGTGGCGGTGAAATGCCCGATGATCTTGTTGTCTGGTGTCAGGCCAACGCGTTGAAAACGAAAGATTTCCTGCATGGAAATCACGTCCCCTTCCATCCCGGTGATCTCGGTGATCGAGGTCATCCGGCGCGAACCGTCCTGTAGGCGGCTGGCCTGCACGATCAGGTTCACAGCCGAGGCGATCTGACTGCGGACCGCCTTGATCGGCATTTCGATCCCGGCCATCGCGATCATGTTTTCCAGACGTGAAATGCCGTCACGGGCCGAGTTGGCGTGAATCGTGGTCATTGATCCGTCGTGACCGGTGTTCATGGCCTGCAACATGTCGATGACCTCGGCGCCGCGTGTCTCACCCACGATGATACGGTCAGGACGCATACGCAGGGCGTTCTTCAGACAGTCGCGCGGGCTGACTTCACCTTTGCCTTCCACGTTGGGCGGGCGGCTTTCCATCCGACCCACATGCGTCTGTTGCAGTTGAAGTTCAGCCGTGTCCTCGATGGTCAGGATCCGCTCGGCATCGTCGATGAAGCTGGACAAGGCGTTGAGCGTGGTCGTTTTACCCGAACCCGTACCCCCGGAAACGATGATATTCAGTCGCGTGGACACGGCGGCCTGCAAATAGGCGGCCATTTCTTCGGTGAACGCACCGAAATTGACCAGGTCGTCAATACCCAGCTTGTCTTTCTTGAATTTACGAATGGAAACAAGCGATCCGTCCACCGCGATCGGAGGCACCATGGCATTGAAACGCGATCCATCGGCCAGACGGGCGTCAACATACGGGTTGGATTCATCGACGCGGCGGCCCACGGCGGACACGATCTTGTCGATGATCCGCATCAGGTGCTTTTCATCTTTAAAGGTAATGTCGCTGAGTTCCAGCTTGCCGGCACGTTCCACAAAAATCTGTTGTGGACCATTCACCAGAATATCGTTGACCGAATCGTCCTGAAGCAGCGCCTCGAGCGGGCCAAGGCCCGTCACCTCGTCATACAGTTCCTTGTTCAGTTGGGACCGGTCTTCGCGGTTCAGAACAATGTTTCGTGTTTCCAGAACTTCACTGGCGATAGCACTGATTTCAGCGCGCAACTCGGCTTCGCCGGCGTTTTCCAGCGCGGCCAGGTTCAGGTTCTCCAGCAGTTCGCGGTGCAGTTCGATCTTGATCTCACCCAACCGCTCCTTGCGTTTGCGGTCTTTGTCTGAACTTGTGACCTCACCAGCAATCTTTTTCACGGGTTTGCGTGCCACCGCAGTCGCGACAGGTGTCGCCTGTGCAGAAGACGCCGCTGTTTCAGCCGGTTGTGCCGGCGTTTTGACGGGCTGCGCTGCGGGTTGCTTTTTGTATCTTGAAAACACGGCTTATCCCCCCTTGGGATGATGTTTACGCAGCTTCTTCGGCACTGCTGCCGAGGCTGTGGAGCGACTTCGCCAGCTTTGCGATTTCGCGGCGCAAAGGGTTCTTGGCGGCCGCATTTGCCAGAGGCAGACCATGATCCCCACTTTGCATGACCGGTTTGCCACCATCAGGCAGCAGAAGGTCGATGGAGATTCCAAGGCTTTCCCCCATGCGTTTCACGCGGCTTTTCCCGTTCAGATCGGTAAATTTCGGCGCGCGGTTCAACGCAAAACGCAGCTTGTTGAATGGTAGCTCCTCTGCCTGCAATGCACGTTTCAGGCGCAGGGCATTCTGGGCGGACCGCATGTCCAGCTCGATCAGGGCGAAATAAACATGGGCGGCCTGCAAAACTGTTTCCGACCACAGGACCAGCGTTTTTGGCATGTCGACAATGACATAGTCGAAATGCGCGCGCGCCATGTCGATCACGCGCTGAATGTCTTCCGGGGTGATCAAGTCCAGTGGCACCATGTCGGAGGGTGCGGTCAAAACCTGAAGCTTTTCTTCATATGTTTGAAGGGCTTGCGAGAATACTTCGCTGTCCATCGCATCGGTATCCGACAGCATTTCAAACACGGTCTCTCGTCGCGGCAGATCCAGATAGGTGGAAACAGTCCCGTATTGCAGGTCCAGATCGATCAGACACACAGTCGGCGCGTCTTTGTCCGAGGCACAGGCCAGTTCCCAGGCCAGGTTTACGGCCAGTGTCGTTGCGCCGACGCCACCTGCCAGGCCCTGAACGACAAACAGTGCGCCTTCCTTGGACGCGCCGCCGGCCAAAGGAACGGCGGCTGCTTGCGCAACGGCAACCGGGTCGGGCTGCTTCATTCGCTCGATGGCTTCCTGCAATTCGCCTTCGGGAAGAGGATAGGGCACGAACTCGTCAGCACCCTTGCGCAGCAGTTGGTGCAGGGATGCCGGGGTAACATCCTCGGCGATCAGAACAACTTTTACTTTCTTTTCATTGGCTTGAGTGATTATCTCACCTAGCAGAGAAAGGTTGTCTTCGTCTTCTCCGTCGATCGCCAGTGCTACGAATTCCAGCGTTTCAGCTTCGGGTTGGCTGAAAAAGGCCAACGCTTCTGCAAATCCCAGATCTCCCCAGCGTTCGCCCAAGATGGCTTCCATGTCTTCGATCAGAAGGTCGAAATTCTGAACATCCCGACTGATGGTGCAGGCCAAGATTGCAGTATTGTCGTCTTGCGGCGTCGCGCTGGTCATAAACACTATCCTCGTCGTGAGGGCTCAGCATGTCATATGAACGAAATCCGCCAGATTGATGTGCTGTCGCCCCAATACGGTCAAATTTGGCCGCAGGTCACCCTATTGTTCACAATGTTGCTTTGAAGTTGGGCGAGAATTGGGCGCAAAAGAACCAATTGTAGGG
Source organism: Ruegeria sp. HKCCD7559 (assembly GCF_013110575.1). Taxonomy (NCBI): domain Bacteria; kingdom Pseudomonadati; phylum Pseudomonadota; class Alphaproteobacteria; order Rhodobacterales; family Roseobacteraceae; genus Ruegeria; species Ruegeria sp. HKCCD7559. Next base: position 136,566 of record NZ_WVQU01000005.1, on the reverse strand, counting down.
AAATGGGCGACGATGTCGCCCATTTCAAACGTATTATCCACCGCTTCCGGCGGCACTAGTTGGCCGTATCTGTTGATGATACATTCTCAATCACGGTCTTCCACGTCGCACTTTCAACGTATTCGCGATAGATAATGTTCGCGTATTTACCGTCGAGCAGTTGCGGGTGACGGTCAACAAAGCCAGAAACTTCCGTTACCGTCCGGCGGTTGCGGCGATCCCGATTCGGTGTCGCGATCAACGGCTGCGTTTTCCCAAAGGATACAACGGCTTCAAGTCGTGAACGCGAGATGCCTTGCCGTTCAAGGAACGCAACGACGGCCTGCGCGCGGCGTAGCCCAAGGCTTTTGTTGTAGCTGGTCGACCCAACGGCATCTGTATGTCCGTAAACCCGGAACCTGGCTTCGGGGAACTGTTTGATCCAGTCAGCCTGCTGCAACAGTATGCTTTGCGCTGATGCGTCCAGTTGCGAACTGTTGAAGGCAAAGTTCACTTGGCTGGGCACATCCGCGGCAAATCTGCGACCGAGAATCTGAGCATAGGTCAACTCGCCGTTTTGAACCTGGATATTGTTCAATGTCGCGTTTCCAAAGGTTCCGGCATCGATCTCGTATCCGACCTCGCGCGTACATGCGGCAACGGCGACCGTAAGACCCAGTGTGATGATCCACTTCTGCATTGGTCCTATCCTCCTGATCAATCTAGGACGTAGCCGTACGAGCTGCCGAAGCTCTGTTTGGCAACCTCAGACGCTCCGCCGGCGCCCGCGCGCTGTGTGCGCGCCACCCGACCGTTCACGAACAGGTCGAATTCGCTGGGCGGTTTGACCCGATCGGTTGGAAGCGCAAGAGTTTCGCCTCGAGTCGGTGAAACTAGATGCGCCGTGATTATGATGACAAGTTCACTTTGTTCACGCTGGTAATCAGCGCTGCGGAACAAGGACCCCAGAACCGGCACATCTCCCAGCCACGGCACTTGGTTGACTTGGTCCACAAAGTTGTCCTGAAGCAGTCCGGCGATGGCAAAGCTTTCCCCGTCGCGCAGTTCTATTGTGGTCTTGGCTTCCCGCACGATAAAGCTGGGAACGGTGTCTCCATTGATCGTGAAGTTGGTGCTGGTGTCGATGCTCGAAACCGAGGTGCCCATTTCCAGATTGATCAGGTCGCCGTCCACAACCCGAGGAATGAAGTTCATATTCACACCGAAGGGTTTGTACTCGATTGCCACGACACCGTCGTCTTGCGGCACCGGAATCGGAACTTCGCCACCAGCCAGAAACGTTGCTTCCTGACCGGACAGGGCTGAAAGGTTCGGTTCGGCAAGGTTGCGAACAAGGCCCTTCGACTCGAGGGCTTGCAGAAGTAAGTTGACTTGTGCCGATCCGACCCCGAAGCCAAACAACAAGACACCATTTTCCACTGTGACAGGGGGAACAAGGTTCTGCGGATTGAAACCACCGACAAAATCAGTGCCCGCAACTGAAAGCGTTGAAGAAAGCTCTTTAGCGACCGAGCGGTTCATCTCGGCAAAGCGAACTTTCAGCATGACCTGCTGGACGCCACCCACAGACATCAGGTTCGATACACGTTCGGGCGCGTACCGTTCAGCCAATTCAAGTGCGCGGGCCAGTTTGGCCGAGCTGGAGATCGTACCGGACAAAACAATGCCATCATTCGCTGTGCGAACCTCGATGGGTTCATTGGGCAGGATTTGACGCAGACGTTCCTTGAATTCCGTAACATCTGGTGCGACCCGGACGCGGACATTGGCCAAAAGATTGCCTGCGCCGTCAAACAGTGTCAGCGTGGTCAGGCCCGGGGCCTTGCCCAGAACATAGATCGTGCGCTCGGACAACGATGAGATGTCTGCAATGCCGGCATTGGCAATGCTGAGCTCTGCGAAAGGTTGTTCGCTTTCCACAACAATCGCGCGGTTCATCGGAACTTCCAGCGTTTCCACTGTGCCCTTTTTTACCACGCGAAGGGATTCAGCCCAGGCGGCATCGCCGACCGGGCCCATAAAAAGCGACAACCCCAGCAGGGTTGCGCTGATCCAGGAACGTATTGTCATGTGACCTGCCTCTCCGATCACGCCTCGTTTTTTGGGTCTTATGCCCTATGTGCAAAGAGACTGCGCGAAATCCGAATTTATTGCAATAATCAATGGTTTCTGGAATTTTCCTTATGTGGAGAATTGGCAACAACAACAAGAAAAGAGCCGCATCTGAGATGCGGCTCCGATCTTGTAACACTCTGAATTGGCGTCAATTTGTACAAGGGATAGGCACGTTGACAATCTCGCCACCGCGTCTGATGCGCGTCGTGCAGACCTGTTCAACCTCTTCCTTCGGTTCCGGAGCGGCTGCCGTTATTCCAAGCAGTTTGCGCTGATCCACCTCGATTGCCGACGCAACAGAGTCATCCTGCACCCCAACAAGGGCCAGTGACAGCCGCCCGGTGTTCTGGGCCTGCGCGAGTGCTGCGACCTGTTCCGGCGTGGCTGCGACCGTGACTGTGCGTGCAATCGTTGCGCTTGCGACGTCCGAACCAGCGGTCTGGTCGACCGCGATGAGTTGAACATTGGTTTCGATCAGCTTGGTGATGCCGCCGGTGTTGCCCTCGATGGTGCCGCTTGATCCGGTCCAGTAGATGTCGACATTGTCGCCGGGACGCAGGAAGCCTGAAACACCAGAGGCCACGTCGACGCTGATTGCAAAGGCGCGCATACCTTTTTCAAGTCGAGATGTTAGGCCAGCCGATTCGCCTGGACGCGTGATCTTGACCTCCATAATCGCCTCGTCTTTTTCCATGGTTCTCAGAATATAACGCTCATTGGCGCCACTTTCGGGAAACAGGGCAGTGAGATCAGAGAACGTACCTTCGGGAATCGCGTTTTCCGGCCAGTCTACAGCGCGTACGTCTTCCTGCGTCAGGCGTTCACCGTATTTTAGAGGACGATTTGAAACGTAAACAGTTACCGTCGGAATGACATCGACTTTGGCATTGGCCAGCGCTTCTTCTGCCGCTTGTTTCTGCCGTGCCAGTTCGCTTTGATAAGCCGCAATATAGTTGCGCGCCATGTAAACGGCGCCCCCAGCCAGAGCAACGCCGACAATCAGGACAAGTCCGAATACCGCTCGCATACATGCACCTCTTTCTTATTTAGTCGGATACTAAGCGGCCAAAGGGCCACTTTGAAACAGCCCAAGCGTTAAATGTAAATTGTGTCGAAATGTGGGACAAAAATGTCTGCTTGTTAGATTCTGCGTCAGCTTTCGCACAATTCCGCAAAACGACTGCTGTCATTTCCTTACGGCAGGCCAGACGAAGAACAACGAAACAAACGCCGCGCCCCAAAAAGGCCGCCGCGTTTATTTGCCCTACACGTTCACCAACAAGCTCAGGAAAGTGGGTGAATGTGAAAACTCGCTGTGGTTCAGTTGGTTCCCGCTGTGACGAGACCGCCAGGCCCGGTGTTCGAGCCGGTGCTGACAACAGAGGAACTCATGGCTTGGTTGATGTTACCGCCGATACCATCAACACTTGAGCTGATGACGAGGTAGGTCGCGCCTGACAGACCGATCAATACTGCGGTCAAAACCACCCAGTCAACGGTCACCGCTCCTGCTTCGTCCGATTTGAACCGATTAAGGAACTTTAGCATCTACATATCTCCAATACGACAATTCAGTGTTTCCCGTAACGTCGCCCAACAGTGGTTCGTTCGGATGGCGGAAATCAGGCCAAAAGTTGATTTTGGTGAATATATCTAAGATTCAGCACTTTTTCTCGTGTTCCTTATTGCGGTGAGACCTGAAAAGGGCGTGACTAATTCGGTGGCACTCGTGATGTGTCGGGCGGCGTCATGTCTATTAGCCTGTATTTTTGCCTCAGAAGTACCGGTACTTCTGAAACAAAAAAGACCGCGCCTGAAGGCGCGGTCTCGAAATCTTGCTAAACCAGAGGCTTAGTTGGTGCCTGCAGCTGTGATACCACCTGTTGCGGTGTTGCTGCCGGTGCTGATCGACGATGCTTGCAGAGCGGTGTTCACGTCTGTTGCCAGGCCGGTCGCGCCAGCCGAGATCTGCTGGTATGCAACGGCTGCCAGGCCGATGACTGCTGCGGTCAGAACAACCCAGTCAACTGTTACTGCGCCGTCTTCGTCTTTGCGGAAGTTCTTGATGAACTTGATCATGTTACGTCCCTCCTAAAGGATCAAAAAGAGTTTAACAAACCTCGGCGTTCTTCAGAGCTTTCTCTCTCAGGCCGCTCATGTCCGTCTCGGTATGGATTAATGTTTGCCTGTTGTGCGTGGCAGGAATTGGGCCAAACACAGATTTTTTTTCGTACGGCTTAACTTTTTGGTTATAGTTTTTATAACATATTGAAAATAAAAGATAAAAAAATCACAACGATTGAAGCAAAGGCCCTATAGCGATGCAAAATTGCGCCAAATGAGGCGAAACTGCCCCATTTCGCTTTGTTTTTCTGGCCTTGCGGGAAGATTCGGGGTTCAAATCGCCTAAAAAGAAAACATGAGGCAGGCAAATGAATCTCCGGAACGCACTTCAATGCGCCGGTGTGCTGGCGTTTCTGATATCGGGTACTGCATCCGTAAATGCGACCGAGACAGAGCCGCGCGGCGTATACAAGCGCGTCAAAGTCCCAAAACCCGGTGAACGTCCGCGTGTGACCGTGCAGATCACTCCGGAAGAACATGCAGCCAACCCTTCAGCGCCCAGCACGGGCACTGAACTGGTGGTGCCGGAAATCATCGCGCGTACCAAAGTCGCTCCGCTGCCGGCGCCCGGTGCGGAAGTCAAACGAGATCCCAAAGGATCGTACAAGGCTTTCTGGAACTTGATTTCACCGCACATTGATGAAGGTGGGGCCGGGCGGCTTGACGCGGCGATCAGCGCCCTGGCCGCAACCAACGTGAGATCACCGCGACTGCAATCGCTGCAAGATATCGCAAAGGAACGCGGGATCGATATCCTTCGTTCCACTGTGGGAACCAATGTTTCACCTGCGCTGGTGCTTGCGGTCATCTCGGTGGAATCGGCCGGGCGTACAGACGCGGTCAGTTCCGCAGGCGCGCAGGGGCTTATGCAGTTAATGCCCGCGACAGCGGCCAGATTCGGGGTAAAGGACAGCCTTAAGCCCTCTGAGAACATTGCGGGCGGTGTAAAATACCTCAACTGGCTGATGGAAGAGTTCGGGAATGATCCAATACTTGTATTGGCTGGATACAACGCAGGAGAGGGGGCCGTACGCAAACACAGCGGTGTGCCACCCTATGCTGAAACCCGGGACTACGTGCCAAAAGTCCTCGCCGCGTTTCAGATCGCGCGGGCTTTGTGCGCAACGCCGCCAGACCTGATTTCCGATGGCTGTGTTTTTCAGACTTCCAACTAACAAGGCCCGCCGTGATCCGGCGGGCCTTTCCATTTGATCAGTAAACGATTGTTGCTTCCGTTGCGGCGCGCAGCTCATCTTCGCTGACACCTTCCGCCAGTTCGACGATTTTCAGACCGCGTTCAACCACATCCAGCACACCAAGATTGGTGATAATGCGATCCACGACGCCCTTTCCGGTCAGTGGCAGGGTGCATTCCTTCAGGACCTTGCTGTCGCCGTGCTTGTTGGTGTGATCCATCACGACAATCACCCGGCCGACGCCTGCAACCAGGTCCATCGCGCCGCCCATGCCTTTCACCAGCTTGCCGGGGATCATCCAGTTTGCCAGATCGCCTTTTTCATCCACTTCCATGGCGCCCAGAATCGCCGCTGCGATCTTGCCGCCGCGGATCATGGCGAAGGACGTGGCACTGTCGAAATAGGCCGTGCGGGACAGTTCGGTGATCGTCTGCTTGCCTGCATTGATAAGGTCCGGGTCTTCTTCGCCCTCGAAGGGGAAGGGGCCCATGCCCAGCATGCCGTTTTCCGATTGCAGCGTGATGTCCTTGTCACCCACATAGTTTGCCACCAGCGTCGGGATCCCGATACCCAGGTTCACATACATGCCGTCTTCCAGTTCCTCTGCCGCGCGTGCGGCCATCTGATTGCGGTCCCAGGGCATTATGCTTCCTCCTTCTTGCGGGTGGTGCGCTGTTCGATGCGCTTTTCGTGTTCGCCCTGAATGATGCGATGCACATAGATACCGGGCAGGTGGATGCAGTCGGGGTCCAGCGAACCACGCGGAACGATCTCTTCCACTTCGGCCACGCAGATCTTGCCGCAGGTCGCGGCAGGAACGTTGAAATTACGGGCGGTCTTGCGGAAAACCAGATTGCCGGTGTCGTCAGCCTTCCAGGCTTTGACGATGGCCAGATCGGCAAAAATGCCTTCTTCCAGAATGTAGGTCTCGCCGTTGAAGTCCTTGTGCTCTTTCCCTTCGGCTATCACGGTGCCGACGCCGGTCTTGGTGTAGAAGCCCGGGATGCCCGCTCCACCGGCGCGCATCCGTTCGGCCAGTGTTCCCTGGGGGTTGAATTCCAGCTCCAGCTCACCGCTCAGATACTGGCGCATGAACTCGGCGTTTTCACCGACATACGAGCTGATCATCTTCTTGACCTGCTTGGTCTGCAACAGGATGCCGATTCCGAAATCGTCCACACCGGCATTGTTCGACGCAAAGCTCAGGTCTTTGACGCCCGAATCCCGGATGGCCTCAAGCAACAATTCCGGAATGCCGCACAGGCCAAACCCGCCTGCGGCAATCAGCATGCCATCCGACAGCAGCCCATCGAGCGCCTCGGTGGCATTGGCATAGACTTTCTTCATGGAAAACTCCCCCAATGACATGGTGATGGGCTGGTTGTGCCGTCGCGTCACGGGGAAGTCAATGAAACCAAGGGGTAGGTGGTATTTCTACCAATAGAATGAGTTGTTGCAATGAAACAGGCGATTCAGCATAAGCGCTGTACCGTTATAGGAGATTGAAAACATGGAACGAATTTGGGTCGGAGCAGCCGCAGGTATTGCGCTTTTGGCTATGTCAGCCTGTGAGCCTGATCAGGCGGCGGTACTTCAGCTCGATGATAACAAGATCAAAGTTGTTGGTACCGGATATTCTGAGAAGTCTTCACTTGAATCTGCAATTTCAACCGCCAACGCACGGTGCGCACAGCAGGGCAAAGAGGCCTTCGTTCTGGCCAGCGATACCGGCTATCAGGGGGTGGACAAGAATGCAGCCCTGATCATCGATGTCCTGACGGCTGCTGCCCAGAACTCAGGCAGCGCACCCGGCTACTATCCTAGCTCAAGCAGCTCGGAAGACTGGCAGACGACGCTCGAAGTGCGATGCGGCCCACAGCCCAGGTAATTTGCTGACAGCCCCCCGCAATGCCGAAACGGCGATTGTGGGGGGCTTTTTCAACCCCGACCACCTGTCAGACTAGGTTGTTGCTTTCTTGGTGGTTGCTTTCTTTTTAGACGTGGCCTTCTTCTTGGTGCCTTTTTTGGCAGCGCGCTCGTTGACAAGCTCGATGGCCATTTCCTGCGTTACGTCCTCGGGTTTGATGTCTTTGGGGATCGTCGCGTTGACCTTTTCCCATTTCACATAAGGCCCATAGCGCCCGTCCAGAACCTGCATCGCGCCGCCATCGGGATGCTCACCCAACTCCTTCAGAGGTTTCGCCGCGGCCCGCCGTCCACGACCGGGGTTTGCCCGTTTTTCGGCCAGCAATTCAACGGCGCGGTTCATGCCGATCTCGAACACGTCATTGGGGTCTTTCAGATTGGCGTAGACCGGCTTTGCCTCCTCCGGCAGCTGATGCATCAGGTAGGGGCCGAACCGCCCGAAATTCGCGCTGATCATGCCGCCTTCGGGGTGTTCGCCGATCTGACGGGGCAGGGACAGAAGCGTCAGCGCCTTTTCCAGATCCATGTCATCCTTGCTCCACCCGCGCGGAAGGGATGCGCGCGGGGGCTTTTTGTTCTCGGGCGTGGGTTCGCCCCGCTGAACGTAAGGGCCGAACCGGCCGGACTTCAGCCAGATCTCATCCCCGCCATCTTCGCCCAGCAGCCTTTCGTCACCTTCCGCGCCTTCACCGGCAATCGGGCGCGTATAGGTACATTCCGGATAGTTCCCGCATCCGACGAACCCACCCGTACGAGAGGTCTTCAGGTGCAACTGACCGGTGCCGCATTTCGGGCAGATACGCGGATCGGACCCATCCTCGCGCGGCGGGTACAGCTGCGGAGCCAGAGCTTCGTCTAGCTTATCCAACACTTCCGAAATCCGGAGCTCGGAGGTCTCGCCAATCGCGGCTGAAAAATCACGCCAAAACTTGCCCAGCAGATCCTTGTAGTCGCGCTCCCCGGCGCTGACGTCATCCAGTTGCTCTTCCAGATTCGCGGTGAACTCGTAGCCAACATACTGGCGGAAGAAGTTCAGCAGGAAGATGGTGACGATCCGGCCCTTTTCCTCGGGGATCAGCCTGTTCTTGTCCTTGCGGACATATTCCCGGTCCTGGATCGTCGTTACGATCGAGGCATAGGTAGATGGGCGCCCGATCCCCAGCTCTTCCATCCGTTTGACCAAAGTGGCCTCGGTATAGCGCGGGGGCGGTTGGGTATGGTGTTGAAGGGCCAGAACGGATTCGTTCTCGGACAGGATTGCTTCTTTCGCGATCTTGTCACCGCTGTCGCTGGTCGCCTTGGCAAACTGATCCTTCAGAGAGGCTTTGGCAAAACGGGCCGGATCGCCCTGCGTGATCTGTGGCAGGCGCTTTTCATCCTCGTCCGCGACGTCATCCCGGCCTTCTTCGTATACCCGCATGAACCCATCGAACATTACCACCTGGCCCGTGGCGCGAAGGCCGACCTGACCGTCGTCGCTGCCGATCTCGACGGTGGTGCGCTCCAGACGTGCGGCAGCCATCTGACAGGCGATGGTGCGTTTCCAGATCAGGTCATAAAGCTTGCGCTGATCCTCGTCTGTCACTTTCAGCGCCTTGGCGTCGCGCGACATATCCGTCGGTCGGATACACTCGTGGGCTTCCTGCGCGTTCTTGGCCTTGTTCTTGTAGATGCGCGGGCTGTCCGGCACATATTCTGCACCGTAGCGATCCGCGATGGCGTCGCGGGTCGCGGCCACGGCTTCGGGCGCCATATCGATCCCGTCGGTCCGCATATAGGTAATGTACCCGGCCTCATAAAGCCGCTGCGCCACCTGCATTGCATGGCGCGCGCCCATGCCGAATTTGCGGCTGGCCTCCTGTTGCAGGGTCGAGGTCATGAACGGAGCGCTTGGGTTACGTGCGGCGGGTTTGGCCTCGACCGATGTCACGCTCAGCGCGCGGCTGGTGATCGCCTGAACCGCCAGCTCGGCCTGTGTCGCATTGGCCAGATCGTGCTTGTCCAGCTTCTTGCCGGCCAGCGTGACCAGACGCGCCTCATAGGTCTGCCCGCGCGGTGTCTCGAACAGCGCCCGAACCGACCAGTATTCCACCGGCTTGAATGCCTCGATTTCCATCTCGCGCTCGACGATCAGGCGCAGACAGACGGATTGCACGCGACCCGCCGATTTCGCACCCGGCAGTTTGCGCCACAAAACCGGAGACAGGTTGAACCCCACCAGATAATCCAGCGCGCGGCGGGCCAGATAGGCCTCGACCAACGGCATATCGACCTGACGCGGGTTCTGCATCGCCTCGGTCACGGCGTCCTTGGTAATGGCGTTGAAGGTGACGCGGCTGACGGGCGTATCCTTCTTGATCGAGCGGCGTTTGGTCAACGCCTCCTGTAGGTGCCAGCTGATTGCCTCGCCCTCGCGGTCGGGGTCAGTGGCGAGGATCAGCGCATTGTCTTCTTTCAACGCGTCGGCAATGGCCTTGACATGCTTGCGGCTGTCGTTCCCGACCTCCCATTTCATCGAGAAGTCATGTTCAGGATCGACCGATCCATCCTTTGGCGGCAGGTCCCGCACATGGCCGTAAGAGGCCAGAACCGTGTAGTCGGGGCCCAGGTATTTATTGATTGTTTTTGCTTTGGCCGGAGATTCTACAACAACTACGGGCATTTAAGGGGAAACCTCGCTCGACGAATTTGGCGCCTTCTATGGTGGTGCAAAATGTGTGGGGCAAGCGGGAATTGTCAATGCGTTCCTTTCGTCGGTGGAAAAGCGCCGTGATTTCAGTGCGCTATCACAAATCTTCAGAAATCGGGCACGCCGGAACGAGGGTGCGATCAACTTGCCAGCGACAACAGACCTCCGGGCTGACGCTGGATTCGCCCATCAAGTTCAAGGTCGATCAGCGCCGGTCCAAGCTCACCGGCCGAGGCCGCGATATCCCGCAGCAATTGATCTTCGGCGATGGGCGAGGGGCCAAGCCGCGCGATGATTTGCTCGTGCAGGTCTCTTGCAGGACGCATGATTGGTTCCGAGGGCGGTTCGATTGGCCGGGAGATCAGGTCGTCCTGCCTCGGCAAGGCTTCAATAACGTCTTCAGCAGATCGGACAAGTGTGGCGCCGTCACGAATCAACAGATTGCAACCGGCGGCCCGCGCGTCGAACGGATGGCCGGGAACGGCCAGAACCTCGCGCCCCTGATCCAGTGCGTCCCGTGCCGTGATCAGACTGCCGGACTTGGCGGCTGCCTCGACGACGACAACCGCCTGCGCAAGCCCCGAAATGATCCGATTTCGGCGTGGAAAGTGCCGGGCCTGGGGTGTTACGCCCATCGGTTGTTCCGAAATCCGCAAGCCGCGGGACGCGATGTCATGGGCCAGTTCCGTGTTTTCGGCGGGATAGATCACATCAACGCCACCGGCCATGACTGCCACGGTGCCAGTCTCCAGCGCGGCCATATGTGCGGCTGTATCGATGCCACGCGCCAGGCCAGAGACGATTACGTGCCCCTTGCTGCCCAGTTCGGTGGCCAGGCCACGTGCCATCCGCGCGCCGAGCGAGGAACAGTTTCGCGCGCCGACCATCGCAATCGTTGGTTTTTGCAGCAGCGAAACGTCTCCGATCGCCCAAAGCAGCGGCGGGGCTTCGCTGAGTCCAGCCAGGGCCGCGGGGAAATCAGCGGACCCAAGGCACAAAAGCCGCGCTTTAGCGGCTTTTGCGGCCCTGAGTTCCGCCTCGATCACGCCGGGGGGGCAGGTTTCATACCCTTTTATACCGGCGGCGCGTGCCATTTCAGGCAGCGCGGCCAGCGCGTTCTGCGCTGAGCCATGTTCGCGAAGCAGCCGACGAAATGTCGCCGGACCGACCTTGCGAGAACGCAACAGACGAAGCCACGAGAACCGGTCCTCTTCCGTGGTGGGTGGGAGTGGGGGGTGATTGGAAGAAAGCTGCTCTTCGGTCATCCGTTGCTCCGCCTTGTTGCAGAACTGGTTTACGGGACAGGCAGTTAACAGCTTGTGAATCGTCGAAAATTAGAACTGTTTTTTTGCAATTCTGTCAGAGAAAAGCATAGAACACATTGATAATAAGCAAAATAAATAATGCTCAGTCAGAAAGGGCGCTTTGGTCGCCTAAGGCAATTTTCGCGAAAAAAGAGACGCCGGGTTAACCCTGCGCCTCCGGGAACGCGCCGCTTCCGACTCAGGCGGCCGAACCACCGACAGTCAGCCCGTCCATCAGCACGGTCGGCTGGCCAACACCCACCGGCACCCATTGCCCGTCCTTGCCACAGGTTCCCATACCTGGGTCCAGCGCCATATCGTTGCCCAGCCCGCGGATGCGTTTCAAGGCCGACGGCCCGTCACCGATCAACGTGGCGCCCTTGACCGGCGCGCCGATTTTGCCGTTTACGACACGATATGCCTCGGTGCACGAGAAAACGAACTTGCCGTTGGTGATGTCCACCTGACCCCCGCCGAATCCAACGGCCCAGATGCCGTCCTTGATATCAGCCACCAGGGCCTGCGGGTCGGCTTCGCCACCCAGCATGATCGTGTTGGTCATGCGCGGCATGGGTTTGTGCGCATAGCTCTGCCGCCGCCCGTTACCCGTAGGAGCAACCCCCATCAGTCGCGCATTCTGGCGGTCCTGCATGTATCCGGTCAAAATACCGTCTTCGATCAGCACCGTGCGCGCGCTGGGCGTGCCCTCATCATCCACGGTGATCGAGCCGCGACGATCAGCAATCGTGCCGTCATCCACCACGGTCACGCCTTTCGAAGCAATCTGCTGCCCCATCAACCCGGCAAAGGCCGAGCTGCCCTTGCGGTTGAAGTCGCCTTCCAGGCCGTGGCCGATGGCCTCGTGCAGCAGGATGCCCGGCCAGCCGGGGCCAAGCGCGACTTCCATGACACCGGCCGGTGCAGGAACCGCGTCCAGGTTGACTAGTGCGATACGCAGGGCTTCGCGGGCCTTGGCCTGCCAGTCGGCGGGGTCGATCAACCCGCTCAGGCCAACCCGGCCACCACCACCGGCGGATCCGCTTTCGCGGCGTCCGTTCTGTTCGACAATGACCGACACGTTCACGCGGGTCATGGGGCGCACATCGCGGACCATCACACCATCGGGGCGCAGAATCTCGACCTCTTGCACGGCTGCCGCGATCGTGGCGCTGACCTGAACCACACGCGGGTCCAGATCGCGGGCGAAGGCGTCGATCTCACGCAATGTCTCGATCTTGACCGGGAAAGCGGCAGAATCAATCGGGTCTTCGTCCGTATAGAGGCGCGTATTGGTGGAGCGCGGAGCATCCGCCAAGACCCCGCCGCCATCCCCGACAGCCAGTCTTGCTGTTTCCGCCGCCCGTTTCAGGGCAGGAATCGAGACGTCTGTGGAATGCGCATATCCAGCCACTTCACCTTGTACGGCACGCAGCCCGAACCCTTCCGACGCATCGTAAGACGCGGTGCGCAGACGGCCGTCATCGAACACGAGAGACTCGGATTTTCGCCGCTCGACAAACAGCTCTCCGTCCTCGGCCCCGTCCGTGGCCGAGCGCAAAATGGCAAGCGCTTCATCGTGTGGTAGAGCGCTTTCAAACGGGCGAAACGGGGCGTCGGACATGGGTTGCGACCTTTCGGGTTTGATCCAGATCAAAAATAGCGTCTGTTTGACGCAAGCATTTTGCTTTATCTACCCGACGGAATATGGTTTTTAACGCGGCCAAAGACAACGGGAGAGGTGCGACCGATTCACACCTTTTCGCCAGGGACGCAAAGATCAAACGATCAGGACAGAACATGAAGAATGCTTTGATGCTTTCAGGGTTTATGACAGCCCTCTCCAGCCTTCCAGCCATGGCTCAGGAGCTTGAGATTATTGGCAAGCCGGTTGACGGCGGTATGGGCTTTCAGCCCGCGGCCACCAGCCTTGCCACGGGAATTCAGCGTCTGGACGGCATGATTCTGGTGATCATCACCGTCATCTGCCTGCTGGTTGCCGGCCTGCTGGTTTATTGCATCGTGCGTTACAACGAACGCGTTAACCCGAAACCGGCGCGTTTTTCACACTACACCCCGGTTGAGATTGCATGGACCCTTGGCCCGATCCTGATTCTGGTCTTCATCGGTGCGTTTTCGCTGCCGGTTCTGTTCAAACAGCAGGAAATTCCGGAAGGCGACATCACCATCAAAGTCGTGGGCAACCAGTGGTACTGGACCTATGAATATGTTGATCACGATTTTGCCTTTGACAGCTACCTGCTGGGCCATCCGGCCACTCTGGACGAGGGCGCGCGCCCGGCCGACGCGGATGTGACTCCGTTTGTTCTGGATGACGCCATGCGCGCCAAGCTGGCAGATGCGGGTTACAGCGAAGACGAATGGCTGCTGGCCACCGACACTGCCGTTGTTGTCCCGGTTGGCAAGGTTGTCGTGATGCAGGTTACCGCATCTGACGTGATTCACTCCTGGACTATCCCGTCCTTCGGCGTGAAGCAGGATGGCGTGCCCGGGCGTCTGGCGGAACTTTGGTTCGAGGCCGAGAAGGAAGGCATCTATTTCGGTCAGTGTTCGGAACTCTGCGGCAAAGACCACGCTTATATGCCGATCACCGTGAAAGTCGTCAGCCAGGAAGCGTATGACCAGTGGCTGCAAGGTGCGATCGAAGAATATGCCGGTCTGCCGCAAAGCTATCAGGTTGCTTCGAACTGAGCACACTGAGGGCGGGTAAAAGCCCGCCTGACACGAAATGCAGGCTGTGCGGGCTGACCGCGCAGCTTTCGCCCCAGAAGGACCCGAGATGACCGACGCAAGCATCAATGCCAGCACAGCGACCGCCCACGCGGACGAGGCCAGCTTTGGCGATTACTTCGCCCTGCTGAAGCCGCGCGTGATGTCTCTGGTCGTGTTCACGGCGCTGGTCGGTCTGCTGGCGGCCCCGGTTCCGGTCCACCCCTTTGTCGGGTTCTGCGCCATTCTGTTCATCGCCATTGGCGGCGGCGCGTCCGGTGCGCTGAACATGTGGTGGGACGCGGATATCGACCGTGTCATGAAACGTACCAAGGGCCGCCCGATCCCGTCCGGCAAAGTGGAAGAGGGCGAGGCGATGGCCATCGGCCTGACCCTGTCGGGCCTGTCGGTCATCATGCTGGGCCTTGCGACCAACTGGTTCGCAGGCGCTTTCCTTGGCTTCACCATCTTCTTTTATGTTGTCGTCTACACGATGTGGCTGAAGCGCACGACGCCGCAGAACATCGTGATTGGCGGTGCCGCCGGGGCCTTCCCGCCGGTTATTGGCTGGGTGGCTGCTACCGGGTCCATGGAGGTTGAACCGTGGCTGATGTTCGCCCTGACCTTCATGTGGACACCGCCGCATTTCTGGGCACTCGCGCTGTTCATGCGCTCGGACTATGATGACGCGGGCGTGCCTATGCTGACCGTCACGCATGGTCGCCGTGCGACGCGTGTACACATTCTCGTCTATACGGCCCTGCTGGCGATACTGGCGGTGGGAACCGCGTTCTCTGGCATCGGTGGTCCCATCTATCTGACCGTGGCTTTGGTGTTGAACGCGTTGTTCCTGCGCGGCGCCTGGCAAATTTCACGTCGGACCGAGGATGACTCGGAGGCCGATAGTTTCAAGGTCGAACGCAGCTTTTTCAAGCTTTCGCTGCTCTACCTCTTCCTGCATTTCGGCGCTATTCTGGCCGAAGCCTTGCTGAAACCCTATGGTTTGGGAGGATGGTCATGAGCCTGCGCAAAAGCCATGAACTGCATCAGCGTCGGTTCAGCCGCAATCTGGGCGTCGGCCTGACGCTGGCTGCCTTTATCGTGATCATTTTCGGCCTGACGATCGTCAAGGTCTCGGGTACTGACTTCAACATGGCCACACAGGAGATCCAGAACTGATGGCTTTGTCTGGTCCACAGAAAACGGTCGCTCAAACCGTGGGTGTGGTTGTCCTGATGGGTAGCCTGGCCTGGGCGGCGGTACCATTCTACGACTGGTTCTGCCGCGTGACCGGATTTGGCGGTACAACCGGTGTGGCCGAAGCCGCCCCCGAAGACATTCTGGACCGCACGGTCACCGTACGGTTTGATGCGTCCAAGGCCAAAAACATGGCCTGGGAATTCAAACCGGTCGTTCGCGAGATGGAAGTGCGCATCGGCGAGACCGGACTGGCTTTCTATGAGGCCTACAACCCAACGGATCGTCCAATAGCGGGTCAGGCCTCATACAATGTGGCACCCTATTCGGCGGGCGGGTATTTTCAAAAAATTGCCTGTTTCTGCTTTGAAGAGCAGGTGCTGCAACCCGGCGAACGGGTAGAGATGCCGGTGACCTTCTTCGTCGATCCTGAAATGGTCGAAGATCTTGAAGCAAAGTATGTTCATACGATCACGCTGTCGTATACATTCTACGAAATTGACCTGCCAGAGGGCTATGCCGCCCTTGAAGCGCAGGCAGAAACAAACACGAACTAACGCCTGTAGGTGAGGGACGCTGATGGCACACGCTAAAAACCATGATTATCACATTCTGGCCCCGTCGATCTGGCCTCTGATCGGAGCTGTCGGCGGCTTTGTGATGTTGTTCGGAGCCGTCCTTTGGATGCACGGATTGACCCCGTGGATGTTCTGGGCCGGTCTGGTCGCAGTTCTTTACACCATGTTCGCATGGTGGTCCGAAGTTGTTGTCGAAAGCCGCCAGGGGGATCACACCCCTGTGGTTCGCATCGGTCTGCGGTACGGTTTTATCCTGTTCGTCATGTCCGAGGTGATGTTCTTCTTTGCCTGGTTCTGGTCGTTCTTCAAACATCGCATGTACCCGATGTACGACTATGCCGGCACCGAATACATCCAGCCGGACATCCACGCGGTTGACCCGTTCCACCTGCCGCTGATCAACACTCTGGTTCTGCTGCTGTCGGGCTGTGCTATCACCTGGGCCCACCACGCGCTGGTGCATGACAACGACCGCAAAGCGCTGATCAACGGTCTGGCCATCGGTATCGTTCTGGGCATTGCCTTTACCGGTTTGCAGGCGTTCGAATACTATGAGCTGCTGGCCCATGAAGGTTGGAAATTTGGCGATGATCAGTTCTATTCGAACTTCTTCATGGCGACCGGTTTTCATGGTTTCCACGTCATCATCGGCACCATCTTCCTGTCGGTCTGCCTGATCCGGGCCCTCAAAGGCGACTTCACACCGGAAAAGCATGTCGGGTTCGAAGCGGCGGCCTGGTACTGGCATTTCGTTGACGTTGTCTGGCTGTTCCTGTTTTTTGCAGTCTACATCTGGGGACAGGCCCCGCTGATGTAAGCCCGATCAGCTGATCAAATTGCAAAAGCCGCCCTTGAGGGGCGGCTTTTTCTCTGTTCCGGGCGCAAGATTGCGCCCCATACAATTGCGTGGTTGCAATTTGGCCCACACGCCCCTTAACAAGACGCCGGTTCCTGAAACGAGGTTCGACCCTGCCATGCGCCGCATTCTGTTCCTGCTGATCTTCGGCCTCGCCGGTTTGGGCGTTCTGCTGTCGCTGGGGATCTGGCAGATGCAGCGTCTGGCCTGGAAACAGGAGCTGTTGGCAGAGATTGAAAGTCGCATTTCAGCCGACCCTATCGCCTTGCCCCGGCAGGTTTCAGAGGACACCGACAAATACCTTCCGATAACGGTTTCGGGTGAGATGGAACCAGGCGAAATCCATGTTCTTGTTTCGGTCAAACAGGTCGGGGCAGGGTATCGCATCATCCAATCGTTCAACACCGAGGACCGCACAATTCTGGTCGATCGGGGGTTTGTGCCGACAACTGCAAAACAGGCGTCGCGTCTGACCGGTCCGATGGAGATCACCGGCAACCTGCACTGGCCGGATGAGGTCGACAGCTATACGCCCGAGCCCGATATTGACGACAACATCTGGTTTGCCCGGGACGTGCCCAATCTGGCCGCCGCGCTGGGGGCCGAACCGGTGTTGCTGATTGCACGGTCTCAGACCGACCCGAACGTGACGCCTTTGCCGGTGGATACGGCGGGGATTCCAAACGATCACCTGCAATATGCAATCACCTGGTTTGGCTTGGCTCTGGTTTGGGCTGTGATGACCGGTTATTTTCTGTGGCGCAATCGCGCCCCTTCTGAGAGTGAAGAGCAATGAAATACATCTCGACCCGTGGCCAAGCGCCAGAACTGACCTTTGAAGAGGCGATGCTGACCGGATTGGCCCGCGATGGGGGGCTTTATCTGCCCGCCGAGATCCCTGTGATGAGCCATGACAAGATCGCGGCGCTTGCTGGTCTGCCCTATGAAGACATCGCGTTCCGTGTGATGTGGCCCTATGTCAGCGGCTCCTTTGCAGAGGATGAGTTCAAGCAGATCATCGCGCGTGCCTACGAGGGTTTTGGTCATGACGCCCGCGCGCCGCTGAAGCAGCTGAACGAGAATCACTTCTTGCTGGAGCTCTTCCACGGCCCCACGCTGGCCTTCAAAGACTTTGCCATGCAGTTGATCGGCCAGCTGTTCCAGGTGGCCCTGAAACGGCGCAATGACCGCGTGACCATCGTGGGCGCGACCAGCGGCGACACCGGTTCTGCCGCGATTGAGGCGTTCCGGGGGCTGGATGCCGTGGATGTGTTCATCCTGTTCCCGCATGGCCGCGTGTCCGAGGTGCAGCGTCGCCAGATGACGACGCCTGCGGACAGCAACGTTCATGCCTTGGCCGTGGATGGCGATTTCGATGATTGTCAGGCCGCGCTGAAAGATATGTTCAACGATTTCGACTTCCGCGACGGGGTCAAGCTGGCAGGTGTGAACTCGATCAACTTCGCCCGGGTGCTGGCGCAGATCGTTTATTATTTCTCGGCCGCCGTCAGCCTCGGCGCGCCGCACCGCAAGGTCAGTTTCACTGTGCCGACCGGCAATTTCGGCGACATCTTCGCAGGCTATCTGGCCAAGCGCATGGGCTTGCCCATCGACCGTCTGGTCGTTGCAACCAACCAGAATGACATCCTGCACCGCTGTCTGTCGGGTGAGGGGTATTTCAAGGGCGACACCATCCCCTCGATCAGCCCGTCGATGGACATTCAGGTCAGCTCGAACTTTGAGCGGGCGTTGTATTACGCCTATGGCGAGGACGGCGGTGCCGTGGCGCAGCTGATGGACGAGCTCAAAAATGGCGGCTTCAACGTCAGCCAGGGCGCGATGGAAGCGCTGCGCGAGAGTTTCGACTCGGGCCGGGTGTCCGAAGACGAAACGCTGGCGACGATCAGGCATACGCTTGCCCACAGCGCGGAACTGGTCTGCCCGCACACTGCGGTCGGGATCAAGGTCGGCGAAGACCACCGTGCCACCGATACCCCGATGATCACCTTGGCCACTGCGCATCCCGCCAAGTTCCCCGCCGCAGTCGAGAAGGCGAGCGACGTGCATCCACCTCTTCCATCCCGCATGTCTGATCTGTATGAACGTCCGGAACGGGTGACCCGCATCGCCAATGATCTGGGTGCCCTTGAGGATCATATAAAAAGGCACATCGCTGAGTGACTGTCAGACAAGACCAACTGAAGAACGGGTTTCGTATCGTCAGTGAACATATGCCGGGGCTGCAATCTGCGGCCATCGGCATCTGGGTAACCGCCGGTGGGCGGCATGAGCGGATCGAACAGAACGGAATCGCGCATTTCCTTGAACATATGGCGTTCAAGGGAACCGAGCGCCGTTCGGCGCTGCAAATCGCCGAGGCGATCGAGGATGTGGGCGGATACATCAACGCCTATACCTCGCGCGAGGTAACGGCCTATTACGCGCGCGTTCTGAAGGACGACGTGGCGCTGGCGATGGACGTGATCGGCGACATCGTTCTGAACCCGGTTTTCGACCCGCGCGAAATCGAGGTCGAACGCGGCGTGATCCTTCAGGAGATCGGTCAGGCCTATGACACGCCCGACGATGTGATCTTTGACTGGTTACAGGAGCAGAGCTATCACGACCAGCCTTTGGGCCGAACCATTCTGGGACCATCCGAACGGGTCAGTGCGTTTTCACGAGAAGACCTCTCTGGCTTCGTAGCAGAGCATTATGGCCCCGATCAGATGATCCTGTCTGCTGCCGGTGCCGTGGATCACGATCAGCTGATGAAAATGGCCGAAGAGATGTTCGGTCATCTGCAACCACGCACCGGGCTGATCGCCGACCCTGCGCGCTTTACCGGTGGTGAAGCACGGCAGGAGAAAAAGCTGGAGCAGGCCCATTTTGCACTTGCGCTGGAAAGCCCGGGTTATCGCGACGATGCGATCTATACGGCGCAGATATATTCGACGGCTCTGGGTGGCGGCATGTCCTCACGGCTGTTCCAGGAGGTGCGTGAAACACGCGGGCTCTGCTATACGATCTTTGCCCAGACTGGTGCCTATGCGGATACCGGTACGACGACGATCTACGCCGGTACCTCGGCAGATCAGGTGGCAGAGCTTGCCACCATCACCATCGACGAGATGAAGCGCGCAGCAGAGGACATGACCACGGAAGAGGTTGCCCGTGCCCGTGCGCAAATGAAAGCCGGGATGTTGATGGGGCTGGAAAGCCCGTCAAACCGGGCCGAACGGCTGGCGCGGCTGGTTCAGATCTGGGGGCGGGTCCCGTCTCTGGAAGATACGGTGGCCAAGATCGATGCGGTCAGCACCGAAAATGTGCGCGTATTTGCCGAGCAGATGGCCGTCAACGCACCTGCCGCTTTGGCGCTGTACGGGCCGGTTTCGGGGGCGCCGACATTGGCCGAACTACAGGAGAGGCGCGCGGCGTGATGCTGTTGGGCAGACGCAAGCTGAAACTCGAGACTGCGCGGCTCAGCCTGCGCCCGCCTGTACATTCCGACTTCAACGATTGGGCCGCGTTGCGGCGAGCCTCGAAAGGTTACCTGACGCCTTGGGAACCGATCTGGGCCAAGGACCACCTGAGCCGCAAATCCTTTACCAACCGTGTGTATTGGGCACAACGTTCGGTAGCGGCCGGGACGGCAATTCCGCTTTTTCTGTTTCGCCGTGAAGATGACGTGTTGGTTGGGGCCATCACGCTGGACAACATTCGGCGCGGTCCCGCACAGGCGGGCACATTGGGGTACTGGACCGGTCAGGCCTTTGCCCGACAAGGGTATATGCGTGAAGCCATCGGCGCGATGGTTCACCATGCCTTTACCCGTTTGGACCTGAGCCGGATTGAAGCCGCCTGCCTGCCGGAAAACCGGGCGTCGCGCGGGTTGCTGGAAAGCTCGGCCTTCAAATACGAGGGCGTGGCGCAGTCGTATTTGCAAATCAACGGGCGGTGGCGGACGCATGTTCTGTATGCCAGCCTGCGGTCTGACCGGCGTGGAAAAACCGACGCGGGATAGGGGGCGCTGCCCCCGTCGCGGCAAGCCGCGCCTCCCCCGGGATATTTGGGGCCAGATGAACAACGGGCATGACTTGTTGTCTTTCTGCGCTACACTCGGGGTATGCGCTGGTTGATTGCGGCATTGATGGTGATTTCGGGCGGGGCCGCTGCGCAGGAGCGACGGCCAAGTCATTGTGTCGCCATTGCCGATGCGGCGCCCGGAATCGAGTATCTGCACAGGGCGGCCTGGCAGGATCCGGTGCCGGAATTCTCGGTGCGGATCAGCTATATCGCGCATGCGTCTTTCATGATCCAGACCCGCGGCGGGCTGAATGCGGTGACGGATTTTACCGGATTTATCGGCAGCGCAAACCTGATCCCCGACGTGGTGACGATGAACCATGCCCACGGCACGCATTGGACGGCGCATCCCGACCCGGCCATTCCGCATGTTCTCCCGGGGTGGGGAGAGTTCGGGAAAGGTATCGAGCATCATCTGGATCTGGGTGAGATGCTGGTGCGCAATGTCTCGACCGATATCCGGTCTGTATATGGTGGGGTCGAAGAACGCGGCAATTCGATTTTTGTGTTCGAGGTTGAGGGGTTGTGCATAGGTCATCTGGGGCATTTGCATCATGTCCCTTCGGATGAACAGTTTGCCGCGCTCGGGCGGCTGGATGTGGTCATGGCCGCCGTGGATGGCGGGACCACGATGCCTTTGCCCGATATGATTGCGGTTCTGAAACGGCTGAAAAGTTCTGTCATCATTCCGATGCACTGGTTCTCGCAGTTTTCGCTGGATCGCTTCCTGGTGGATATCAGGGATACATTTCCGGTTGAGCGCGACGGGGTGTCGGAGATCACCGTGTCGTTGCGGAACCTTCCGGACCGCCCCACGGTTGTGGTGCTTGAGCCGCGCTATCTGATTGATCTTGAATAAGGCTTGCGGCAACCGCATCGCTTGGGCATTGGAGGCGTATGAGTTTGAACCCCGCTGATGACCGTTTTGCCGCGCTGCTCCGTTCGAAACTGGGCGACGGTGTGCTGCGCCCCGTAGAGGAACGGTATTTGGAAGAACCGCGCGGGCGTTTTTCGGGACGGGTCGGTCTGCTGGCCTTGCCGCGCAACACCGATGAGGTGGCGCAGCTTGTAAAATTGGCTGCACAGGCACAGGTTCCGATTGTTCCATATGGCGGCGGCACTGGCCTGGTCGGCGGGCAGGTGATGTCGGCGGGGCCTGCGCCGTTGGTGATCTCGTTGGAACGGATGACCGTCATCCGGTCTGTCTTTCCAACCGAGAACGTTCTGGTCGCCGAAGCCGGGGCTATTCTTCAAGACGTTCAGGCCGCAGCCGAGGCGGTAAACCGGTTGTTTCCTTTGTCATTGGCGGCGCAGGGATCCTGCCGGATCGGGGGCAACCTGTCGACCAACGCAGGGGGCGTCAACGTTTTGCGGTATGGCAACGCGCGCGACCTGTGCCTGGGGCTTGAGGCGGTGCTGCCCAGTGGTGAGATCTGGCATGGCCTCAGCCGGCTGCGAAAGGACAACACCGGCTATGACTTGCGCAACCTGCTGATTGGGGCCGAGGGGACGCTGGGGATCATCACTGCCGCATCGCTGAAGCTGTTCCCGCGACCCACCGGTGTCGGGACCGCGGTGTTTCAGGTGGCTTCTCCCGAAGCGGCGATCGACCTGCTGGCTTTGGCGCGGGACAAGGTGGGTGAGGCCGTCAGCACGTTTGAACTGATCCACCGGCAAGGGCTTGATTTCCTGACCGAGGTTCTGCCGGATGTCCGTCAGCCGTTCGCCTCGCCCCCGGAGTGGAGCGTTTTGATCGAGCTGGGTCTGGCTGATGGGCAATCACCATTTGCCGCGTTGGAGGAACTCTTTGTTCGCGCTGAAGAACTCGGTCAGGTTCAGGACGGAGTAATCGCCCAAAGTGAAGCGCAGAGAGCCGATTTGTGGGCGGTGCGCGAACGCATTCCCGAAGCCAATCGTCTGATCGGGTCAGTGTCGAGCCATGATATCTCGATCCCGATTTCCAGAATTCCCGATTTCATTTGCGAAGGCAGAGAATTGATTGCACGCCTGGGGCCCTTCCGGATCAATTGCTTTGGTCATCTTGGTGACGGCAACCTGCATTACAACGTGTTCCCGCCCAAAGGGCGATACCGATCGGAATTTGATGATCAAAGAGGCGCGATCAAGCAGGCCGTCCATCATCTGGTCTATTCCTTCGACGGTTCGGTCAGTGCCGAACATGGGGTCGGGCGCCTAAAGACCAGCGATTTGGAACGCTACTGCGATCCAGCCAAGCTGGGCGCGATGCGGGCCATCAAGCGGGCATTGGACCCGCAGGGCATCATGAATCCCGGCGCGGTTCTGAAAGGGTGAACACGGCCCGAACGTCGGACCGTGCCCGGTTGTTTCCTACGATGCAGGCAGGATCACCTTGTCGATCACATGGATCACGCCGTTCTTGGTTTCGATGTCGGCCTGAACCACGTTGGCGTCATTCACCATCACACCCGAATCCAGATCGATCGTGATATCGCCGCCTTGTACGGTTGCAGCCGTCATGTCATCGCTCAGATCACCTGACATCACTTTGCCCGGCACGACATGGTAGGTCAGAATGGCAACCAGCTGATCCTTGTTTTCGGGCTTCAGCAAGTTTTCGACGGTGCCTTCTGGCAAAGCCGCGAACGCATCATCGGTGGGGGCAAACACGGTGAACGGGCCTTCGCCTTTAAGTGTGTCCACCAGTTCGGCGGCCTGAACTGCCGCGACAAGTGTTTCAAAGCTGCCAGCGGCGACGGCTGTGTCGACAATGTCCTTGCCGTGACCATCGGCGAATGCAGCAGTGCTGAAGAGGATCGAGGCGACACCGGCGGCGGCGAATTTGCGGAACATGAGCTAAACTCCCTGGGTTGAAATGCTTCAAGTAGCATCACACAGGGTACGGGACAGCCTGACCACAAGATCACTTATATTGATCCGTTTTGCGGCTTGATCGGCGCGAAAACCAGCCTAAGCCTTTCCGGTTTTTAGTTTCCAGTCACGTTTTTGTGAAAAACTCCTGGTCAGAGTCCTTCGAATTCGCACAGGACATGCACGTCCATGCCCATCTCTTCCAACACTTTACTGCCGCCAAGCTCGGGCAGGTCAATGATGAAGGCGCACGAGACGATTTCGCCCCCAAGCCGCTCGATCAGCTTGATGCCCGCCGCTGCAGTTCCGCCCGTGGCGAGCAGATCGTCAACCACCAGAATTTTTTCGCCGGGTTGGATGGCATCGTCATGGATCTCGACGATCGCCTCTCCGTATTCCAACTTGTAGTCCTGGCTGATTGTCGTGCCGGGCAGTTTGCCTTTCTTGCGGATCGGGACAAAACCGACGCTCAACTGATGTGCAATCGCACCGCCCAGAATGAACCCGCGTGCTTCAAGCCCGACCACTTTGTCTATCTGCTCACCGGCATAGGGGTGCAGCATCTGGTCAATCGCCATCCGAAACCCACGGGGGTCGGCAAACAGAGTTGTCACATCCCGAAACATGATCCCTTCATGCGGGAAATCGACGATGGTTCGGATATAATCTTTGACAGATTTATTTCTGGACATGGACCAACCTTTTAGCGTCAAACACAGGTATTGTGTTTGGCCCAACGGGGTTGGCCATGCAAGGAACAATTCCACGGCTGGATCAGCACGGGAGTGAGGTTGCAGCGTTGAGCAGGCCAAAAACCGAGGCAACTTGTGCGCCGGCCAAGATAAGTCTCCGACCCATTTTCTTGCTTGCTGCCACCTGTTCCAAACAGTTCCACGCTCGAATTTCCGGTAGCGCAATGAGCAATCTGTTTGGTTTGCAATTCGACATGTCCGTGTCTCAGGCGCGGTCGGCTTCAATTGCGAGGAGCTGGCTCAAGAACGGTCCGAAGGTGGCAAGGTTCATTGTCAATGTCCTGTCCTTGCCGTTAAGTGCCCGATAACGACAAAAACTATGCTATGGATATGCACAGCATCGCCAGATAGAGCTTAACTTCGTTGGGAAAAATACACGTGGCCAGGAATGAAGGCAAAGGATCGACCAAGAAAAACAGTCAGTTGGTCTTACGCCTCGACAGGGATGAACGTGACTCGTTTGTCGAGCTTTGCAAAGAGCTGGACACGTCGGCTGCGCGCGAAATCCGCAGATTTATCCGTGGATTCATGAAAGAGCACGCCGAAGACTGATGCGGTGTCAGGCCGGTCGGCGTAGGACCGCCGTGGCCATACCCATGCCGATCAAGGTCAACCCGCCAAACTGTGTCATCGCAGTGATTACGCTGGCGCGGCCGATCAAACGCCGCAACCTGTCTGCCAACAGGGCGTAGGCCAACGCGTTCAACCAGGCCAGCCCGACGAATGTGGCAATCAGGATGACGAACTGAGGTCCAAGCGGTTCAGCGGGGTGTATGAACTGCGGCACAAAGGCAATGAAGAAGGCGATGGATTTCGGGTTCAGGGCTGTGACGGCGGCTGCGTGGCCAAATACGCTGCGCGCTGTGACATCCCGCCCGGTGTCGACCATGTTCAATCCACCGGCTGGCGCACTGCGCAACAGCTTGATCCCAAGCCAGACCAGATAGGCCGCGCCCACCCATTTGAGAACGGAAAACAACGTGGCCGAAGCCAGAACAAGCGCGCCAAGCCCCAGCAAAGATGCGGTCATGGCCAAAAGATCGCCCACCGCCACCCCCGTGGCCGATGCGACGGCGACACTGCGCCCCTTGGACAGGGCATAGCTGAGAACCAGCAACACCGTCGGGCCGGGGAGCAGCAGCAAAGCCGTAGATGCAGCCACAAAGGCCAGCCAGACTTCAAAAGGCATAATGCGGTTCCTTTACTCAACTCAATTCATACAGATTTTCTGTCATACTACGAATTGGATTCAAGTCGACAATGTCGGATTCAATTTCCCTGTTCGAGGCGCTAAAACAGGCCAAATACGCAAAACGCATTACGCTCGAAACCCAAGAAGTCGCAGGAAACACTTAAAGAAAAATGCCACGGAACGTTCCGTTCTGACAAACCGGCAGGACAACAAACCTTACCAGTACCCTGTGCCAGGCCGGGTTTCGGCGCGATTTCCGGCCATCAGTAGCAAAACCGGGCGTTTACATCACACGCCCGGCCACCGCATCCAACTTGGCCATAAGCGCCGGGTCGCGCTTTTCCGGTGCGGTCAGGATCGCGTATTCCAGCGCCCGGTCGCAACCGTGCGGGCAGGGTGTTCGTTCGGCCCCCAGAAGGGACGGCAGGCCCTTGACCAGTGCGCGGCCTTTTTCGGCATTGCCGGTCAGGGTGGCGATGATCGTGGTCACGTCCACCTCGCCATGGTCCGGGTGCCAGCTGTCATAATCGGTGACCATCGCGATCGACGCGTAACACAGCTCGGCCTCGCGGGCGAGTTTCGCCTCGGGCATGTTGGTCATGCCGATCACGTCACAGCCCCATTGCTCGCGATACATCCTGGATTCCGCAAGGCTTGAAAACTGGGGGCCCTCCATCGCCAGATAGGTGCCGCCCCGGTGGATTGTGATGCCGGCGGCCTTACCTGCCGTCTCGCATGAGTCCGACAGGCGTGGGCAGGTGGGATGAGCAACGCTGACATGGGCAACGCAGCCCGTTGCGAAAAAGCTTTTGTCCCGTGCAAAAGTGCGATCGATGAACTGATCGACAATCACGAAGTCACCCGGTGCCATATGTTCGCGGAACGATCCGCAGGCCGACACCGAGATCACGTCCGTCACGCCCAACCGTTTCAGCGCATCGATATTGGCGCGATAAGGTACATCGGTGGGCGAATGCACATGACCGCGCCCATGACGTGGCAGAAAGGCCATTTCGATACCGTCAAGCGACCCTGTCAGGATCTGGTCTGACGGCGTACCCCAAGGGGTCTCAACCTCTACCCATTCCGGGTTTTCCAGCCCATCGATGTCATAGATGCCCGATCCGCCGATGACGGCTATTCTGGTTTGGGTCACTGTCCTGCTCCGCCTGAATATCTGATGTTGAATTTGTGCGGGTTCAGCCCGGATTTGACAAGAGGCCTATTCCCGTAACGTCAACAGGTTGCGCTGCTGCGATTGCACGGTGAAATCATCCCAGGCCGCGCCAAACATGCCCAGAGACCAGGTCAGATCCTGTGATTGTCCGTGCCGGTCTCGAAACACAAAGCGGAACGCATCGCCGGTCAGCATGGCGTCCAAAAGCGCCTCGGCACGTTGGTCTTCGAAGGTACAGCCAAGCCCGGTCAGGCATCCGGGGCGCCGCGTGCGCCATATGGCTTCTTCGCTGTTGTCGATGCGAAATCCGGATGGGTTGAAGAAAGTGCCCGGCTCGATCCCGAATTCAACTTTGAAACCTTCAGGTTCGGGCGTAATGAAAACGAACTGTGCCGCAAATTTTGGCCGAAAGGAAAACACCTCGGCCCGTCGGATGTAACACCGCTGCCGCAGGGTGTTGTCTTCTTCGCGCTCGTCACAGATCGAATTCCAGATGCCGAAAATCTCGTGATGCGTTACCCGCCAGTTGCCGGCCGTGTCATTGCCATCCAAATCCTGTGCAAGGACGGGAAGGGCCGGGAACAGTAAGAAGAGGATCCAACGCATGGCCTCACATGTTGTGGCTTCATCATGGTTCTGCAAATCAACTTGCCGCGAGCGTCACGTATGCGTCACACGCATGGCTGCATCCCGTTTTATGCAGTAGCTCAATGCCGGCGCGCCAGCTACAACGACGCCTTCGCGCGAACATATAATCCTATAGGACTGTCTGATGCCCCGAGCCTTGCTGGCAAGCTTTGCCAATCGCCTTGCCATTCCCGATCTGCGCTGGGTTCCAGATGAAGGGCTGACCGTCTCACGCCTGCGGATCGAGCTGCTGTCCGGCCTGACTGTTGCCCTTGCACTGGTGCCCGAGGCGGTGGCCTTTGCCTTTGTGGCGGGTGTGCACCCGCTGGTCGGTCTTTATGCGGCGTTTTTGGTCGGTTTGATCACCGCACTGATCGGTGGACGGCCGGGCATGATCTCGGGCGCGACCGGCGCGCTTGCGGTTGTCATGGTGGCACTGGTGGCCGAGCATGGGGTTGAATACCTGTTCGCGACCGTTGTTCTTATGGGACTCCTTCAGGTCATCGCCGGGGCGATGCATTGGGGGCGCTTCATCCGTTTGGTGCCGCATCCTGTCATGCTGGGCTTTGTGAACGGTCTGGCCATCGTGATCTTTCTTGCCCAGATGGGGCAGTTCAAAGTGCCCGGAACCATGGAAAATACCGGTCATGGCATGGGCGGCGGCGAATGGTTGTCCGGGATGCAGCTTTACACCATGTTGGGTCTTGTCGGGCTGACAATGGCAGTGATCTGGGTCATGCCCCGGATTACACGCATCATTCCTGCGCCGCTGGCCGGTATTCTGGTTGTCGCGGCAATCGTGATCGGTTTTGGCCTTGATGTGCCGCGCGTCGGCGATCTGGCATCGATCGAAGGCGGCCTGCCTTCCTTCCATATTCCAATGGTTCCTCTGAACTGGGAAACCTTTGAGATCATCCTGCCATATGCAGTCATTCTGGCCGCCATCGGCCTGATCGAATCCTTGCTGACCCTGAACCTTGTGGGTGAGATCACAGGCAAGCGTGGTGGGGCGTCTCAGGAATGCATCGCGCAGGGCGCATCGAATATCGTGACCGGATTTTTCGGCGGCATGGGCGGTTGCGCGATGATCGGGCAGTCGATGATCAACGTGAAATCCGGCGGGCGTACTCGTATTGCCGGAATTGCAGCAGCGCTTTTCCTGCTGGTCTTCATCCTGTTCGCATCACCCCTGATCGAACAAATCCCGCTGGCCGCGCTGGTTGGCGTGATGTTCATGGTTGTGATCGGCACCTTTGCGTGGAACTCGTTCAAAATTCTGCGCAAAGTACCAATGACCGATGCGTTCGTCATCGTTCTGGTCACTGTCGTAACGGTGATGGAGGACTTGGCCGTTGCCGTTGTGGTCGGCGTCATCGTCTCGGCGCTGGCCTATGCCTGGAACAATGCCAAGCGCATTCATGCGGTCACGCGTGACTCCGAGACCGAGAAAGGCGCGAAAGTCTATGAAATTCAGGGGCCGTTGTTCTTTGGGTCCTCTGACGGCTTTATCGAACTGTTCGACGTCCCGAACGATCCCGAAACCGTCATCATCGATTTCGCCGAAAGCCGCGTGGTGGATCAGTCCGCGCTGCAAGCCATCGAGAATATCGCAGGAAAATACGAGGCAGCAGGCAAACGAGTCATGCTTCGCCACCTGAGCCGGGATTGTCACAAACTGCTGAACAAAGCCGGACACCTCATGGTCGACAGTGATGATGACCCGGACTACGAACTGGCGGTAGATTACTCTGTCCGCACCGGTATTCTGGGCGGGCACTGACTTCGAAAGGCGGCCAATCAGGCCGCCTTTTTCAAGGGTCCAAGCGCTCCAGCTTATCGATATCTCCCGTCAGCAGAGCGCTTTCGGCTTCGGCGATCAGTTCGGCTGGCCAATCCCACCACTTTAAAGCAAGCAACCGCTCGATTGTGTCGGCGTCAAACCGGTATCGCCGTACTTCGGCAGGATTGCCCGAGACGATCGCATACGGCGGGATGGTTCCACGCACGACTGAACCCGCGCCGATTATCGCTCCGTCACCGATACTGGCTCCTGGCATGATCAGCGCGCCATAGCCGATCCAGACATCATTGCCGATCACGGTGTCGCGGACGTCCGGCTGGAATTCCAGCATCTGTTCCGGATCGAAAACCGGAAAGGGAAAGCAGGTTATCCCATCCGTTGCGTGATTTGCCGAGGCTGTCACAAAGCGGACGCCATGGGCAATTTGGCAAAACTTTCCCAAAACCAGCTTTTCGCGCGAGAACTCGAACAGGTAAGGGGCCAACCGATTGGCCCAATCCTCGGGTTCGTCAAATTCTGATGCGTAGGTGTAATCTCCCACCTGAATTCTGGGGTGGTTGATAACTCGTGACAGAAAGGCCGTTCCTTTATGTTCCGTGCCGTCAGGCAGAGTGACAGGATATCGGCGCGCAGCGTCAGGCAGGGGCATCAGTCATCCGGTCTCGAAAGGCTGAACAACTCGGAAACGACAGAGTAATCGCGATACCCAAGCCGCGCCAAAGGTTGGAACGAGGTCACGTCAAACTTGCCATCCCGAATATGATCGTCGTGCAGGTGTACACCTGTCACTTCGCCAAACACCACCCGATTGGCTTCACCGGGCAGCGTGACGATCTGGGTCAGCTTGCATTCCAGCGCAGCTGGGACCCCTTCGATCCGTGCGCAGGGTATGGTTTCGCATTCTATGGGTGAAAGCCCGGCATGCGAAAACTCATCAACTTCTTTCGGCAACCCGGCCGAACTTGCATTCATTGCGTCCCGATGCGCTTGGGCCACGACATTTACGCAAAACACGCCCGTGGCCTCGATATTGGCGATGCTGTCCTTGCCGGCGTTCTGATCCTGTTTGGTGCCGGTCGAGGCAAACATGACCTGTGGTGGCGTATAGGCGACGCCGTTAAAGAAGGAATAGGGTGCCAGATTGTTGACCCCATCCGCGTCCCGAGTCGAAATCCAGCCAATCGGGCGCGGCGTGATGATGGCGTTGAACGGGTTGTGCGGCAATCCGTGGCCGTCTTCGGGGCGGTAGAACATCTGATCTCCAAGCGTTTGCCCAAGGCGTAGCGAAGTGCTAGGGCGATTGCCAGCAAGTAAATGAGGGCAGGGTGCAGCAATTCGGGATCAGGCCGGAAGAGCCGGACGACTGGTGGGAGGTCGAAGCCCTGTATGACCTGTGTTTTGCGCCGGGTCGCGAGGCTTTGTCGTCCTACCGCTTGCGTGATGATGTACCGCCGGTTGCGGGCTTGTCTTTGGTCGTGCGCGACGGTCAGGGGATTCTGGCCGGTGCGATCCGGTTCTGGCCGGTTCATGTTGGTGATCATGATGCTCTGCTGCTGGGGCCGGTTGCCGTGCACCCCACCCACCAAGGTGAAGGCCTGGGTGGATATCTGATACATGCAGGAGTCGAAGCGGGGCGCACCCGCGGTTGGCAGAGGGTCATGCTGGTCGGGGATCAGCCCTATTACAGCCGGTTCGGTTTCACGCGATTGCACGCGGTCGAAATGCCTCCGCCCACCAACCCTGACCGGGTTTTGGGGCTGGAACTGGTGCCCGGCGCCTGGTCCGGGGTTCAGGGCGCGGTGACACGTTGGAGCCGCTGACCTATTGAAACCATGCTGCGCAACGCCGATGTTGAAAGGCAGGAGGGCGTGAATGCAGAACGTTGTTCTTGTTGAAAACGTGGATACCGAGGCCGAACTGGATCGTTTGGCGGATCACTACCGGTCCGCCGGAGGGGTCGGCGTGAAACTTCTCAACAAACTTGGGGGGTCAGCCGAGTCTTTGCTGGAGCAATTGCCAGAACCCGTTCGGAATGGCCTGACAGGCGCAACCGAACAGGCGTTATGGCTGGCGATGCATGCGGCCGAGGGCTCGCGGCGCGCGGTTCCTGATCAACAGCCCTGGGTCAATACCGCGCTGACGACTGCCATGGGTGCGGCCGGGGGGCTGGGCGGCGTTTCGACAGCCTTGATGGAGCTGCCCGCGACAACCGCGATGCTGCTGCGTGCCATTCAAGGGGCCGCCGCGCGCGAGGGGTTTGATCCCTCTGCCGAAAACGTAAAGTTCGATTGCGTTCGCGTCTTGTCGGCAGCTGGACCATTGTCGCATGATGATGGGGCAGACCTGGGGTTTTTCTCGGTCCGGCTGACCCTGACCGGACCGGCCATGCAACGCCTGATTGCCGCCGTTGCGCCGCGTTTTTCGATAGTACTGGGGCAAAAGCTTGCAGCCCAGTCCGTTCCTGTGCTGGGGGCATTGGCCGGCGGTGGCACGAATTATGTCTACACGCGCTACTACCAACAGATAGCGCGCGTGCATTTCGGTTTGCGCCGGTTGGCAATTGACGCTGACATCCCCCATGAGGATCTGGCACGGCGGCTTTCTGCCCGAATGTAGGCGATATCCTGGGCGACGTGAGTGACTTGGCGTGTGATACATCATGTGGTATGATTGCAGGTGGCAGCCGCTAGATTGGGTGAGCGTACCAATTTGGATGGCTGACGTTCGACCGAAAGGGAGCGTCGCTTGATGAAAGCACGATTGTTGCTTCATGACCTTCCAAAAGCTGCAAGGCAGCCAGTTTTGCGGCAATCCTCGGCTTTGTGTTTCCGGATCAAGCGCGGCCGTCCCAAGATTCTGTTGGTCACGACACGCAAGGCACGGCGATGGATCATTCCCAAAGGATGGCTCATCCCCGGTCTGAGCCCGCAGGAAACCGCATTGCAAGAGGCTTGGGAAGAGGCGGGCGTATCTGGTCGGATCAGCGGGGTGCGACTGGGGCAGTTCCTGCACCACAAACATCATTCGAACCGGCCTCCATCCTTATGTCTGGTGGATGTTTTTCCAGTGCATGTAAGCGCTGTGTCGCAGGAATACCCGGAAAAGACCGAGCGTCGGCGCAAATGGTTTTCGCCAAAAAAAGCGGCGCTAAAGGTCGATTCTCATGAGCTCGCTGAATTGTTGCGCGACTTTAAGCCGTACTCACATTGAAGTAGCATCTGATAGGCTTGATATTGTCACCTTGATCGGTATCTATTCGCCAATCGTTTTTTTGGACTGAACATGATTCAATACGCGTTGAAATGCAGCGAAGGCCACAGTTTCGACAGTTGGTTCCAATCCGCAGAAGCCTATGACAAGCTGGCCTCTGTGGGTATGGTCACCTGCGCGGTTTGCGGGTGCACGCAGGTCGAGAAAGCGGTCATGACGCCTCGCGTCCGCCCGGCGCGGAATGCCAGGAAGAAAAGTGAAATCCGTTCCACTCCGGAAGAAAAGATCGACGTTGCAACGCCATCGCCCGAAATCGAGAAGGTTTTGGCCGAAATGCGCCGCCATGTCGAAGAAAACTCGGATTATGTCGGGAAAGATTTCGCCAGCGAGGCGCGCAAGATTCATCTGGGCGAGGCTCCGGAGCGTGCCATCTACGGAGAAGCCAAGCTGGATGAGGCGAAATCCCTGATCGAAGATGGCGTGCCGGTGGCTCCGTTGCCATTTGTCCCCAGCAGAAAGACCAATTGATCATGCACATCATGATCACCGGCGCCAATCGCGGCATCGGGCAAGCCCTGGCAAAGCATTACGTGAACCAGGGTGACAAGGTCACTGGGACGGCGCGTGACGGCAGCATGCAGGTGCGTCTGGATGTGTCCGATCCCGTGCAGCAATCCGCCATGGCAGAACAGATGAAAGACCAGCCTGTCGATCTGCTGGTCTGCAATGCCGGCGTGTATCTGGACAAGGGGCATTCGATCGATGGCTACCCGGCCGACATGTGGGCGCAAAGCTTTGCGGTAAATGTCACGGGGGTCTTTCTGACTATACAGACCCTGTTGCCCAACTTGCGCGCCGCGGGCGGTAAAGTTGCGATCCTTTCGTCGAAAATGGCGTCGCACACACTTGCGCCGGGTGGCAGTTATATCTACCGCGCATCCAAGGCGGCGGCTCTGAACCTTGGGCGGAATCTGGCGATGGATCTCAAAGATGACGGGATTGCCGTCGGCATCTATCATCCGGGCTGGGTTCAGACGGATATGGGCGGTGCAGCGGCGGATATCGATGTGGATCAGGCCGTGTCCGGCCTGATTGAACGATTTGATGCCTTGTCGCTAAGCACAACGGGCTGTTTTGAAACCTATGACGGGCAACCGCACGCCTACTGAGAGGCCAATGCGGCTTTGGGGATTTCGAAGACCTCACCAGGTTCAATGTAGACCACCATCATATCGCCTCGCGTTTCATGTGAGATTTTCGAGGTCGAATTGCTGGATTCCGGCACACCATCCTTGAAATAGATATTGCGCACATGTCCGCCTCCCAGGGCCACTGCGACCGTTATGTTTCCGTCATCATGGCGGCGCAGTTCCGCGTGGCAGCTTTGTACGGGATCACCGGCATTTGCAGCGCAGGGAATTGTTCCCAACGCGTTCTTGCCGTCCGTCCCGGCGACACTCGCGACCTGGGCCAGTGCAGGCGATGACAATAGGGCAAAGGCGAGGGCTAGGCGAAACATGAGGAACCTCTTGATCTGGTTGTTATCCTTAGGCTGACATCGCGCCGGTGCAATGTAAAGCGGCCCTGCGCCGCAGGCAGAACTCCTTTGCGCCCTTGCCCTTGCGGTGCCCCTCGCTTATGAGGCACGGAACGTCAAATCCAAGGCGCGGAGACTTTTGCCCCCATGCCCGTACTCGTAATGAAATTCGGCGGCACATCGGTCGCCAATCTGGACCGCATCCGCCGCGCCGCCAAACGTATCGGCGTTGAAGTTGCCAAGGGCTATGACGTGATCGTCATCGTCTCGGCCATGTCGGGCAAGACCAACGAGCTTGTGGGCTGGGTGAACGAAACGTCGCCTCTGTTCGACGCCAGGGAATACGACGCGGTCGTGTCCTCGGGCGAGAATGTTACCGCTGGACTGATGGCGCTGACCTTGCAGGAAATGGACATCCCCGCGCGCAGCTGGCAGGGCTGGCAGGTGCCGCTGCTGACCACCAGCGCGCACAGTCAGGCGCGGATCGAGGAAATCCCGACCGAGAACCTGAATCAGAAATTCGGCGAAGGAATGCGCGTTGCCGTGGTTGCAGGCTTCCAAGGGATCAGCCCCGAAGGCCGCATCACCACGCTGGGTCGGGGTGGGTCGGATACCACGGCGGTTGCCTTTGCGGCAGCCTTCGACGCCGAACGCTGCGACATCTATACGGACGTTGATGGCGTCTATACCACCGATCCGCGCATCTGCGAAAAGGCACGCAAGCTGGACCGCATCTCGTTCGAAGAAATGCTGGAACTGGCGTCGCTTGGTGCCAAGGTGCTGCAAACCCGCTCGGTCGAACTTGCGATGCGATACAAAGTCAAACTGCGCGTTCTCTCAAGTTTTGAAGAACAATCCGATGAGGCCGGCACGCTGGTCTGCGACGAGGAGGATATCATGGAATCCAATGTTGTGGCCGGTGTGGCCTATTCCCGCGACGAGGCGAAAATGACCGTTGTTTCCGTGGCGGACCGCCCCGGCATCGCCACGACAATCTTCTCGGCGCTCAGCGAAGAGGGTGTGAACGTCGACATGATCGTCCAGAACATCTCGGACGAGGGGCGTACGGACATGACCTTTTCCTGTCCCACCGATCAGGTGGCACGCGCCGAAAAAGCGCTGCTGGAGATCAAGGAAAAGGGCGAGCTGAACTATGCCGAACTGGTTGCAGACACTGATGTCTGCAAGGTCTCGGTTGTGGGTATCGGGATGCGCTCGCAATCGGGCGTGGCGGCCAAGATGTTCAAGGTGCTCTCGGATGAGGGGATCAACATCAAGGTCATTACAACCTCCGAGATCAAAATTTCCGTCCTTGTCGACAGGAAATACATGGAACTTGCTGTTCAGGCACTGCATGATGCCTTTGAACTGGACAAGGCGGCCTGAGCTTATCGGCCAAAGGTATCGCCTGACACACTAAATCGGTTGGGCCATGGCGGACGGCACGGAAACAGAATCCCGCAAGCTGCTGCGGCGGTTGCGCGAAGAAATGGCGAGCGAAGCCGCCGGTCAGGAACGTCTTGACCGGATCACGCACCTGATTGCCGACAGCATCAGGGCCGAGGTGTGTTCCATCTATCTGTTTCGCGATGAAGACACGCTGGAACTTTGCGCGACCGAGGGGCTGTCTCCGGAAGCGGTTCATAAAACCCGGATGCGCATGGGCGAAGGCCTTGTGGGGCGGGTCGCCAAGTTCGGCAAGGTCGTCAACACCGCCGACGCGCCGTCGGCCAAGGGCTTCCGTTACATGCCGGAAACCGGCGAGGAGCGGTACTCCTCGTTCCTGGGTGTGCCGGTTCAACGCCTTGGGGAAAAGCTGGGCGTTCTGGTCGTCCAGTCCCGCGAGGCGCGCGAGTTTTCCGCAGATGAGGTCTATGCACTAGAAGTGGTCGCCATGGTGCTGGCCGAAATGGCCGAGCTTGGCGCCTTTGTCGGCGAAGGCGCGGCCCTGTCACCCCTGCACCAGCAATCGGTTCTGCTGCGCGGCGGCCCGGCGCAGGAAGGGTCTGCCGAAGGGCATGTCTGGCTGCACGAACCCCGCGTGGTGGTTACCAACCCCATTGCCGAAGACCCTCACCGGGAACGCGAACGTTTGGTCGATGCGGTAGAAGAACTGCGCGTCGGCGTCGACAAGATGCTCGAAATTTCGCAGGGCGGCGACAAGGAACAGCTGAAGGTCCTGGAAGCTTACCGCATGTTTGCCAATTCCAAAGGCTGGATGCGGCGGATGGAGGAAGACATAGCCCTGGGTCTCAGCGCCGAAGCCGCAGTGGAGAAAGAACAATCCCAGGCCCGTGCGCGCATGGGACAGGTCACCGATCCGTACTTGCGTGAACGTCTTGCGGATCTGGACGATCTCAGCAATCGCCTGCTGCGCATCCTGACTGGGCAAGGCAAGACGGACAGTGCTGATCTGCCACCCGATCCGATCCTGATCGCGCGCAATATCGGCCCCGGCGACTTGCTGGAATACGGACGGGCGCTGAAGGGGATCGTGCTTGAAGAAGGCTCTGTCGGCAGTCATGCCACGATTGTTGCGCGGGCGCTTGCGATTCCTTTGGTCGTGCATGTGGGCCGGATCACCACCGAGGCCCTGAACGGAGATCACGTTCTGGTGGATGGTGATCAAGGTGTTGTGCATCTGCGCCCGGAAGACAGCGTGGTCAGTGCCTTCCGCGACAAGATCGCGATGCAGGCAAAGGCGCAGGAACGTTATGCGTCGATCCGCGAAACACCCTGCGTGACGCGCGATGGCTCGCGGATTAACCTTGTGATGAATGCAGGTCTGATGGCCGACCTGCCATCGCTTGGCACCTCGGGCGCCGAGGGCGTTGGCCTGTTCCGCACTGAACTGCAATTCCTGATCCGCAACCAGATGCCGAAACGGTCAGAACTGGTCAGCCAGTATCAGCGCGTTCTGGACGCGGCAGGTGGCAAAAGGGTGGTATTCCGCACACTCGACATCGGGTCGGACAAGGTTCTGCCCTATATGAAGCACGTGGCGGAACCAAACCCGGCGCTGGGCTGGCGCGCCATTCGGGTCGGTCTGGACAAGCGCGGCGTCATGAGGATGCAGCTGCAGGCCCTGCTGCGCGCCGCCAATGGTCGACCGCTGACCATCATGTTCCCTTTTGTCGCGCAGGCCGAGGAATATCGCGAAGCCCGTTGGGAAGTGAACAAAACCATCGAGCGGGAAAAACGGTTGGGTCATGTGCTGCCCGAGATGCTTGAAGTTGGCGCGATGCTGGAAACGCCGTCGCTGGCCTTCGCGCCGCAGAAATTCTTTGACGAAGTGGACTTCATTTCGATTGGCGGGAACGATCTAAAGCAGTTCTTCTTTGCTGCTGACCGTGAAAACGAACTGGTCCGGCGTCGCTATGACACGCTGAATGTCAGCTTCCTGAGCCTGATGGAACGCATCGTCGAACGCTGCGATATCTCGGACACGCCACTCAGCTTCTGTGGCGAAGATGCTGGTCGCCCGGTCGAGGCCTTGTGCCTTGCGGCGATGGGGATTCGGACGCTGTCGATGCGGCCTGCCTCGATCGGCCCGGTCAAAAGCCTGCTGTTGCGGTCCAATCTGACGGAGGTTCGCAAAATCATCGCTGACGCGCGCCACCGCGGAGAGCAATCGGTGCGTCCTGCGGTCATGGACTGGCTGCGCCATCAGACCTGATGCGCTAAACGGCACGGTTTCTTCAAACTGTGCTTGATTTTTCATGGGCGGCTTTCTAATAGACAGGCATTGTTAGCGATAACATGTCAGGTTTTGCGGGGTATCACGCCGTGCTAAGCTGATATCGGCAAATTCAGAAGGAGCCTGTGATGGTTTCACGCGTAATTCCGGTAGAGCCATTTGATCTGGTACTCTTCGGTGCGACCGGCGATCTGGCGCAGCGTAAAATCCTGCCGGGCCTGTACCATCGCTTCGAGGTCGGCCAAATGCCCGACGGCGCGCGGATCATCGGTACGGCACGCTCTGATATCGACAATGACGGGTTTCGCGATCAGGTCCGAAAATCGATGGAACAGTTCGCGCCCGGTTTTTCCCGGGAAACAATGGATCGGTTCCTTGCCCATGTCGAATATGTGCCCGTGGATGCGCTGGGCGAGGCCGGGTGGTCCGACCTGAAAGAACGGATGCGCGAAGACGTCGTGCGGGCCTTTTATTTGTCCGTTGGTCCAAGCCTTTTTTCGGGTATCGCGCAGCGGCTGCACGACGCCGGTCTTGCGACACCGGACAGCCGCATTGTCGTCGAAAAACCATTTGGGCACGACCTTGCCTCGGCGAAGGCGCTGAACGAAGGCTTGCGTGCCTGTTTCGAAGAACATCAGATTTACCGGATCGACCATTATCTGGGCAAAGAGACCGTGCAGAATCTGATGGCGCTGCGCTTTGCCAACTCGCTGTTCGAACCGCTCTGGAATTCGACCCATATCGACCACGTGCAGATCACGGTGGCCGAGACCGTAAGCGTCGAAGGGCGCGGGGCCTATTACGATCAGTCCGGCGCAATGCGGGACATGGTCCAGAACCATCTGGTGCAGTTGCTGTGTCTGACCGCAATGGAACCGCCTTCGAAATTCTCGCCCAACGCGGTGCGCGATGAAAAGGTCAAGGTGATCGAAGCGCTCGAGCCCGTGGCCCAGTCTGACATCGCGCGCGGTCAGTATCGGGCCGATAAGGGCGTGGGCGGTTATGTCGATCATGTCGGCAACCCCGCCAGCCGAAGCGAAAGCTTCATCGCCCTCAAGGTTCATATCGGCAACTGGCGTTGGGCAGGTGTGCCGTTCTATCTGCGTACTGGCAAGCGTCTGCGCGCGCGGGAATCCGAAATTGCGGTGTTCTTCCGCGATCCGCCGCACACGATTTTTCCCAATGTCGGCCCTCTGCACGGAAACGTTCTGGTGATCCGGTTGCAGCCTGACGAAGGCATCACCCTGCGCACCACGATCAAGGATCCGGGACCGGGGGGCTTCCGGCTGTCGGATGTTGCGCTGGACATGAGCTTTGCCGATGCGCTTGGGGCCGAAGCGCAAGCCCCCGACGCTTATGAGCGGCTGATCATGGATGTCATCCGTGGCGATCAGACACTGTTCATGCGTGGGGACGAGGCCGAGGCCGCCTGGGCCTGGGTCGATCCCATCATTCAGGGCTGGGAGCAGCGCGGAGACCGCCCGTCCCGGTACGATCAGGGCAGTTCAGGCCCCGAAGAAGCATTGATGCTGATGCATCGCGATGGGCGCCGCTGGCGTCAGATCGGAGGGTAATCATGGTTCACTCAGTCATTTCCGATGTCACCAAACGGATCATCGACCGCAGCGCCGATCTGCGC
Organism: Ruegeria sp. HKCCD7559; assembly: GCF_013110575.1. NCBI lineage: Bacteria > Pseudomonadati > Pseudomonadota > Alphaproteobacteria > Rhodobacterales > Roseobacteraceae > Ruegeria > Ruegeria sp. HKCCD7559. Next base: position 97,286 of record NZ_WVQU01000005.1, on the reverse strand, counting down.
GGCCCACATCTTGAACGGATGGAGCAAGCCAGATCCAAGGGTCCTGCCCGTGCGCATCTGTCCTGTAGCGGTCAGGCCCATGCCTATGCGGGCGCGGGCGAGGATCAGCAATCGATGGCCACCGGCACTGCGGGCAATCTGGGTATTGTCACCGCCTATAATGACATGCTTTCGGCTCATCAGCCGTTTGAACGCTATCCCGCCCTGATCCGCGATGCGATCCGTGCCGCCGGCGGAACGGCACAGGTGGCAGGCGGTGTGCCAGCCATGTGCGACGGTGTCACCCAGGGCGAAGCGGGGATGGAGCTGTCGCTGTTCTCACGCGACGTCATCGCGTTGGCAACCGGTGTGGCGCTTAGCCACAACACCTATGACGCGGCTGTTTTTCTTGGGGTGTGCGACAAGATTGTGCCCGGCTTGATCATCGGCGCGCAGGCCTTTGGCCATCTGCCTGCCGTATTCCTGCCCGCAGGCCCGATGACCAGCGGCTTGCCGAACGACGAAAAAGCCAAGGTCCGACAGAAATTCGCCGCCGGGGAAGTGGGCCGCGAAGAGCTGATGAAGGCTGAAATGGCGGCCTATCACGGCCCCGGTACCTGTACTTTTTATGGCACCGCCAATACCAACCAGATGCTGATGGAGTTTATGGGGCTGCACCTGCCGGGCTCCAGCTTCGTCAATCCGAATACCCCGTTGCGTGACGCCCTGACCGAGGAAGGCGCGCGCCGTGCCCTGTCGCTCAGCGCGTTGGGCAACAGCTACACTCCGGTCTGTCAGGTTCTGGACGAGCGCGCTTTCGTCAATGGCATCGTCGGTCTGATGGCAACCGGTGGTTCAACCAATCTGCTGATCCACCTGATCGCCATGGCGCGCGCTGGTGGTATCGTGCTGGACTGGCAGGATTTTTCCGATATTTCCGCTGTGGTGCCGCTGGTCGCGCGGGTCTATCCCAACGGCCTGGCGGATGTGAACCATTACCACGCGGCCGGCGGCCTTGGGTACACGATCGGTACTCTGCTTGAACAAGGCTTGCTGCACCCGGACACGCTGACCGTCGCAGGTCAGGGGCTGCACAACTATACCAAGGAACCCAAACTGATCGATGGCGAGTTGATCTGGCAGGATGGTTCGGGACACAGCCTGAACGAAAAGATCCTGCGCCCAGCCAATGACCCGTTCCAACCCACCGGGGGCCTGTCGCGCCTGACCGGCAATCTGGGCACTGGGGTTATGAAAGTATCAGCCGTAGCGCCGGAACATCAGGTCGTCGAAGCACCCGTGCGGGTGTTCCACGATCAGGATGAGGTGAAAGCCGCCTTCAAAGCCGGAGAGTTCACAGATGACGTTATCGTCGTGGTCCGGTTTCAGGGCCCCAAGGCCAACGGGATGCCGGAACTGCACTCGCTGACGCCCATGCTGTCGATCCTGCAGGGCCGGGGCCAGAAAGTGGCTCTGGTCACCGATGGCCGCATGTCTGGCGCTTCCGGCAAAGTACCCGCCGCCATCCATGTTGTCCCCGAGGCGCTCGACCGCGGCCCCATTGCATACCTTCAGGACGGTGACGTCCTGCGCGTCGACGCGGTCAGGGGTGATCTGGAAATCCTCACCGCAGGCGTTCTGGACCGGTCCCCCGCGACCGCCGACCTGTCCGCCAATCAACACGGCGCTGGGCGCGATCTTTTTGGTGCGTTCCGCCAGAATGTCGGCTCGGCCGACACCGGTGCCAGCGTTTTCGGAGTTTAACCTCATGTCCAAATCCCAACGCACCCGCGAAATCTGCGCTATGGCGCCCATTGTTCCGGTTCTGGTTGTCGATGACGTCGCGCAGGCCCGCCCGCTGGCCGAGGCATTGGTCGCCGGCGGCTTGCCCGCGCTTGAGGTCACCTTGCGCACGCCCGCCGCGCTCGACGCGATCCGCGCGATGGCCAAGGTGCCGGGCGGCGTGGTCGGCGCAGGTACGCTGGTCACACCCGAAGACGTCTGCGCCGCCAAAAAGGCGGGCGCGCAGTTCGGCGTTTCCCCCGGTGCCACGGATGCCCTGATCGCGGCCTGCGAAGCCGAAGACCTGCCGCTGTTGCCCGGCGCCGCGACGGCAAGCGAGGCTATGGCGTTGCTGGAAAAAGGCTATGACATGTTGAAATTCTTCCCGGCCGAGGCCTCGGGCGGCGCGCCCGCGCTCAAGGCAATCGGCGCGCCGCTCCCCCAGATCAGCTTTTGCCCGACCGGGGGCGTGTCCCCCGCCAACGCCCGCGACTACCTGTCATTGCCCAACGTGATCTGCGCTGGCGGAAGCTGGGTCGCACCAAAGCAACTGGTCGAAAACGGCGACTGGGCCGGGATCGAGACACTTGCGCGCGAGGCGTCGAAGCTGGCGGATTGACGCCGCGCGGCCTCTCGGTAATGTGGGCGTCAATTTATACAGGTTGACCCCATGACACAGACGGTATCCCTTTCCCAGGGGCGGACATATTTGGCCATTCCGGGCCCTTCGGTCATGCCGGATGCGGTTTTGCAAGCCATGCACCGTCCGTCGCCCAACATCTATGATGGCGCGCTCATCGACATGATGCCCGACCTGACCCACGATCTGTGCCGGGTTGCCCGCACAAATCACAACGTTGCCATCTATATCGCCAATGGCCACGGCACCTGGGAGGCCGCTCTGTCCAACGTGATCGCCCCCGGCGAAACCGTTCTGGCTCCTGCCTCGGGTCGGTTCACCCATGGCTGGGCCGAGATGGCCGAAGGCATCGGGGCAAAGGTTCAATTGATCGATTTCGGCACCTCGTCAACCTGGGATTTTGACCGGATCGCAGACGCGTTGCGTGCGGATCGAAACCACCAGATCAAGGCGGTTCTGGCGGTCCACGTGGATACATCCAGTTCGATCCGGAACGACATCCCGGCGCTGCGCAGGCTTCTGGACGACCTGCAACACCCGGCGCTGCTGATGGCAGACTGCATTGCCTCACTTGGCTGTGACAGGTTCGAGATGGATGGCTGGGGCGTCGATGTCACAGTTGCCGCTTGCCAAAAAGGCCTGATGACCCCGGCGGGCATCGGCTTTGTTTTCTTCAACGAAAAAGCACAAGCCAAACGGGCCACCATGCCGCGCGTTTCGCAATATTGGGATTGGCAGCCGCGCGCCGATCCAGACCTGTTCTATCAGTATTTCAACGGCACCGCGCCCACGCACCACCTCTATGGCCTGCGCGCCGCGCTTGATCTGATCCATGCAGAGGGGATCGAACAGGTCTGGGCCCGCCATGAACGTCTGGCCACTGCCATCTGGGCGGCCTGCGAAACATGGGCCGAAGGCGGCGCGCTGCATCTGAACGTTGCCGATCGCGCCCACCGCAGTCACGCCGTCACGGCCTTGCGATTGACAGAAGGTCGCGGCACGGCCCTGCGCGCGTTCACTGAACATCAGCTGGGCCTGACGCTGGGCATTGGTCTTGGGATGGAGGACTACGACAGCTGTTTTCGCCTCGGGCATATGGGCCATGTCAACGGGCAGATGGTGATGGCGATGCTGGGGGGTATGGAAACGGCCATGGCCGCTCTTGATATCCCCCGTGGCAAAGGCGCGCTCGAGGCCGCAGCCGCCGTTCTGGCCGCCTGACACGCCTCAGACCAACAGCACCGATCCGCCCCTTCATCTGGCCAAAAATATCCTCGGGGGGATCGCGCTTTGCGCGATGGGGGGCAGACAGCCCCCCTTTGACCTGATGGCAAGACAGACCAGCGCTAGCCTGTCTTTGCCCGCACTTCCGCTAGCGCCTTGGGCAATGCGACCGCAAAAGCATCCAGATCTGCTGTTTCACCACAGCTTACCCGGATGCACCTGTTCTGGGGCGCTGCAAACGGCATCCGGACAAACAAGCCCCGCGCAACCAAAGCGTCCAGTACGGCCTTGGCGAAATCGCCATCCCGCCCGCAGTCAATCGCCACGAAATTGGTGGCGGAGGGCAGGGGCTCCAACCCGTTCTCGCAGGCAATCGTTGCTAACCGCTCACGCGCCTCGGCGATTTGCGCCTTAATGTGCTCCAGCCAGGTGCCATCCTGCAACGCGGCCAGCGCCCCGGCCTGCGCCGCTCGGTTCATGCCGAAATGGTTGCGCACCTTGTTGAAGGCTGCGATCAGGTCGGGCGCTCCTAGGGCATAGCCAACCCGCGCGCCCGCCATGCCATAGACCTTAGAAAATGTCCGCATCCGGATTACGCGCGGATCATCTATACTGACAGGTGCAGCCGTCCCTTCGGGCGCACATTCCACATAGGCTTCATCCAGAACCAGAAGGCACCCATCAGGCAAGGCATCCATGGTAGCCACGATGTCCGCGCCGGAATGCCAGCTGCCCATCGGATTGTCCGGATTGGCCAGATAGACCAGCTTGGCACCAACCTCAGCCGCCTTGGCAAAAAGCGCCGATGGGTCCTCGTGATCACCTGAATACGGCACTTTGTGAAGAATGCCGCCGAACCCGGCCACATGATAGTTGAAGGTCGGATAGGCCCCGTCCGAGGTGACAACCGCATCCCCGGGCCCGACGATCAGCCGCACCAGATAGCCCAGCAGCCCGTCAATACCTTCGCCCACGACGATTTTCTCCGGCGATACGCCGTGATGGTCGGCCAAAGCATGGCGCAGGTCATGGTTTTCGGGGTCGCCGTACATCCAGATCTCGGACGCGGCTTGCGCCATGGCCTCGATCGCGCGGGGCGAGGGGCCGAAAATGCTCTCATTGGCGCCCAGTCGGGCCACAAAGGACGCGCCGCGCTGGCGCTCTTGCGTTTCCGGGCCGACAAAGGGCACGGTGGCGGGCAGGGATTGGGCAAGCGGGGTGTATCGAGGTCCGGTCATGTCCGCAGATAACCCCAAGCCCGATCAATGAGCAAGCGCGCACAGGCGTTGGGCGCGCTGGAAAAGAAGTAAGAATAAAGGAGCGCAGATGCGCATTCTCTCGATCGTTGTTCTCCTGGGCCTCGCCTATCTTCTGGTCTGGCCCGTCCCGGTAAAACCTGTCGCCGTCGAAATGCCGGTAGATGCCGGTTTCACAGGTGATTTCGCAGAGAACAACGCGCTGGGCGTCGCGCAGCTGATTCGCCTGCCGGGTGCAGAGATTGGCCCTGAAGACATCGCTTTCATGCCAGATGGCACGATCTACACAACCAGCCTGTCCGGCACTCTCTACCGCATCGACGGGGCGGAACCGGTCGAGGTTGACCAACTTGGCGGTCGTCCCCTCGGCCTCAAGGCCGGACCGGATGGCGCGCTTTTCATCGCTGACAGCTATCGGGGGGTGATGCGTTGGACCGGTCCGGGCACATTGGACACGCTGGTGGGCGACATCAACGGCGCGCCGGTGATCTACGCCAACCAGCTGGATGTGGCGCGGGATGGCACGATCTACTTCTCGAATTCATCTGACCGCTTCGATCCTGAAACCATGGGCGGGACCAAACCGACCTCTGTCCTCACCATCTGGGAACAGTCCGATACGGGTTACGTCGCGCGTCGCACACCCGACGGCCGCACCGAGAAAATCGCCGAGGGCTTTGTCTATACCAACGGTGTCGCGCTTTCACCTGACGAGGATTTTCTGCTGATCGCGGAAACAGGTCGCGCGCGCCTGCACAAGCTGTGGCTGACCGGACCAAATGCAGGGCGGCAAGAGATCCTGCTGGAAAACCTGCCCGGCTATCCCGACAACCTCGAGGCTCAGGGCGACGGCACCTATTGGATGGCCTTCGCCAGCCCGCGTGTCCCGTCCGAGGCGCTGATGCCGTACCCGTTCCTGCGCAAGGTGATCTGGCGATTGGGTCCGGCAGTGCGCCCCGCGCCGATCCATCGCGGCATGATGGTGCAGTTTGATGGCGATGGTACGATCCTGCGCACGCTACAGGACCCGCAAGGCCGCTTGGGCATCACGACCGGCGGTAAGATTGCGGGGGATCAGTTCTATGTCATGACGCTCGATTCCCCGTGGTTCGGGCGAATGCCTGTCAGCGACATGCCCTGACGTCGCAGTGGTATTCCGCAGTCTGTCCGGGCATGTTTGTCACGATTGAGTTTCCGGAGGTCCTCCATGTCACGCGTATCCGTTGCCTATCAAGACCACGTTGCCCATGTCACTCTGACCCGAGGCGACAAGATGAATGCGCTGGATGATGCAATGATCAAGGCACTTTTGTCCGCCGGGCAAGAGGTCGCCGCGTCGGATGCCCGTGCCGTGGTCCTGTCCGGCGAAGGCAAAAGCTTTTGCGCCGGGCTCGACATGGCAAGCTTTGCCAAGATGGCCCATATGGACCCCACGGAATGGCTGATGACCCGCAGCCATGAAGACGCCAACGAGATGCAGGAGCTGGCGCTGATCTGGCGTCGCGTTCCGGTTCCGGTGATCTGCGCAATTCAGGGCGTGGCTTATGGCGGTGGCCTGCAAATCGCGCTGGGCGCGGATATCCGTATCGCGCATCCCGAAGCGAAACTGGCCGTGATGGAGATGAAATGGGGCATCATTCCCGATATGGGCGGCATGGTTCTGTTGCCTCGGCTGGTCCGGTCGGACGTGCTGCGGCTGCTGACCTATACGGCCCGCCCGATCGGTGCGCCGCAGGCGGCGGAGTGGGGCCTTGTGACGCAATTGTCCGACGATCCGTTGACCGAAGCGTTGGCCCTAGCCGAAAACATCGCGGGCCAAAGCCCTTCGGCCATCCGTGCCGCCAAGCGTCTGATCGAGGTTGCCGAAACTCAGCCCCGCGCAGACGTTTTGATGGCGGAATCTGCTGAGCAGGTGGAACTGATTGGCAAACCCGACCAGATGGAAGTTGTCATGGCGCAGATGCAGGGCCGCAAGCCCGTGTTCAAATGATCACCGCATGAAGGCTTGCCGTGCGTCGCGGGCCATGTTGTAGCGCATTTCCAGATCGGCGATACGGGCCATTGCGGCTTTGCGCTCGGCGGGGTCCGTCAGGGTCGCATAATCCTGCCGCGCTGTGTCGAGCTGTTTTTTGATGTCGAATTCTTCCGGCAACACGCCTGCCTGCGCCATGATCCGATGGCCGGCGGCGGTGGCCGGATCGCTCAATGCCTCGGATGACCGGTCAGGCAGCGGTTGGCCTTCGCCCTCAAGGCCCTGCAACTGACCCTCGGCTTGGGCTTTCTTGATCTGGCGCTCGACCAGTTTTCCCAACGCTCCAAACATGGCCTCTTCATACTTGCTTTGAAGTGCGGTTTGAACCCGTTTACCGAAAGCGTTGTTTCACAAGATAGGCCATCCCGCCTGCCAGCAAGCCCCAGACGGCCGCACCAAGTCCAAACGCGGTAATGCCGGATGCAGTGATGGCAAAGGTCAGGATGGCCGCTTCGCGCTCGGCCGGAACTTCCAGCGCGGCGGATGTGGCATTGGCCATCACCCCGATCAGCGCAACACCGGTCAGCGTGCCCATCAACAGTGGATCGGCATGAATGGCGAACCCGGTAATCGCCACGGCGAACACCCCGAACAGGCAATAGAACAACCCACCCATCACGGCAGACCAATAGCGTTGCGCGGGGTCGGGGTGGCTGTCCTCGTTCGCGCACATCGCAGCGGTGATCGCCGCAAGGCAGGTGGCGGGGGCACCGAACGGAGAAGACAAGATGCTGGAAATACCCACGGACGAGAACAGCTTGCCGGTCTGCGGCGCATAGCCAAAGCTGCGGATCACCGCGATGCCGGGGATGTTCTGGGTCGCCATCGTGACGATGAACAGCGGCACGGCAATCCCGATGACCGAAGCCGCAGAGAAGCTGGGCGTGGTCCAGACCGGAGCCGCGATCCATTGCGTCGGCGTCAGCGACGCGTCCCCGGCGTTCAGAACGACGACGGCTGCCGCTGCTACGACCGCAGCCGGAACGGCAAACAGGCGGTTGATCCGGCCGGCGATGAACCATGTCAGAATTACCGGCAAGGCTTGCCATGGCAGGTCAACCGCTGCCTGAAAGGGCAATATGCAAAGCGGTAGCAACACGCCCCCCAACATGGCCTGCGCCAGGGTCGTCGGTATCGCCGCAGCCATTCGCCCCAATGGTCGCCACAGCCCGGCCAACACGGTCAAAGCCCCTGCACAAAGGAACGCGCCTGTCGCTTCGGCAAACCCCAGTGCAGGTGTGGCGGAAACCGCCAGCAGGGCCGCACCCGGCGTGGACCAGGCCACGCTGATCGGCTGCCGATACCACAGGCTCAGCACGATGGCGGTCAGGCCCATGGCAATGGCCGCCATCATCAATCCGGACGCCGCCTGCGTCGGGGACGCGCCCATCGCCGCCAACCCTTGCAATACAATCGGGAAAGAGCTGAAAAAGCCGACGATTGCCACAACCAGCCCGGTCGAGACTGTCTGGAACGGTGGGGCTTTGTGCGTCATGACGGCCTCGGGGAAATGTGTTCGCTGATTGCTAACAAGCAGGGGCAGGGTCGGGCAAGGTCTGAACGTGCAAAAGAAAACCCCGCCGTTGTGGTCGCGGCGGGGTTCCGGATTTGAGTATTTGGGAAAAGATGAAGATCAGGCGATTTCGGTCAGTCGGGCCAGCGCCTCGTTCAGTTTCGCTTCTTCCTCTTCGCGGGCGGCGAGGTTGGCTTTGGCCTCTTCCACGACCTCTGCAGGGGCCGAGGCCACGAATTTCGGGTTGTTCAGACGCCCGCGCAGACCACCAAGTTCCTTGGCCAGCTTGCCCTTGGCCTTTTCCAGCCGTTCCTTTTCCGCTCCGATGTCGATGATATCCGCCAGCGGCAGGCCAAAGGACGCTCCGGGCGCCGCGATCGAGATCGTGCCCTTGGGCAGCGTGTCGGCTTTGGTCAGGCTGTCGATCCGGGCCAGCCGCTTGATCAGCGCCTCGTTCCGGTCCCAGGCGGCCTGGCCGTGGGCGTCGATCTCGGTCACCAGCATCGGCACGTACAAACCGGCCGGAACGCGCATCTGGGCGCGGGCCGAACGGGTGTTCTCGATCACCGAGATCACCCAGTTCATTTCGCGATCCGCGGCGGCATCAACCAGATCGACGGCGGCATAGGTCGGCCAGTCGGCATGCACCAGCATCTTGGCGCGGGTGCCGGTCAGGCCCCACAGTTCCTCGGTGATGAATGGCATGATCGGGTGCAGCAGGACCAGGCACTGATCCAGAACCCAGCGCATGGTGGCGCGGGTTTCAGCCTGGGCCTCGGCGTCATCGCCTTGCAGCAGAGGTTTGGACAGTTCCACATACCAGTCACAGACCTTGCCCCAGACAAAGGCATAAAGCCCGTTCGCCGCGTCGTTGAAGCGGTAGCTGTCCAGCGCCGCGTCGACCTCTTCGCGCACTCGGGCAGTTTCGCCGATGATCCAGCGGTTTACGGCGGCTTTGGGCTTCAGATCAGCCGCATCCAATTGCGGCACGGCGTCGGTGAAAACCTCGTTCATCTCGGCAAAGCGGACGGCGTTCCACAGCTTGGTGCCAAAGTTGCGATAACCGGTGATGCGTTCGCGGGACAGTTTCAGCACCCCGCCAATCGCCGCCATCGACGCGTTGGTAAAGCGCAGCGCGTCGGCACCGAACTCGTCCACAATCTCCAGCGGGTCGATGACGTTGCCGGTGGTCTTGGACATCTTCTTGCCCTTCTCGTCGCGGACGAGCTGGTGCAGATATACGGTGTGGAACGGGATCTGATCGACCACGGCCAGCTGCATCATCATCATCCGGGCGACCCAGAAGAACAGGATGTCGAAACCGGTGATCAGAACATCGGTCGGGAAGTAGCGCTGCAACTCTTCGGTCTGTTCGGGCCAGCCCAGCGTGCCGATGGGCCACAGGCCAGAGGAGAACCACGTGTCCAGCACGTCAGGGTCGCGCCACACCGGGTAAACCAGCTTGGTCGGATCCTGTTCAACGGCGTACTGCGCCAGGCTTTCGGCGAACCGATGGATCGCCTCCTGCTTGTCGGCGACTTCGATCACGGTCGCGTGGCTCAGAGGGCTGGGAATGTCCGCATTGTCGTCCAGGAACTTTTCGGTAACGGCCTCGAAGCTCGCGGCACATTCCATGACATTGCCACGATGCAGCATGCCGCCTTCGTTCAGCAAACGACCCAATTCAACCAGATCAAGGTCGCCATCATTCTCGTCGTCAATGAAGTCTTCTGCGGACAGGTCTAGACCATACCAAACCGGAATCTGATGCCCCCACCACAGTTGGCGGCTGATGCACCAGGGTTCGATATTTTCCAGCCAGTGGTAGTAGGTCTTCTCGCCCGACTCGGGGATGATCTTGACCGTGCCGTCCTTGACCGCGTCCAGCGCAGGGCCGACGACCTTGGCGGCATCGACGAACCACTGATCGGTGAACATCGGCTCGATCACCACCTTCGACCGGTCGCCGAAGGGCTGCATGATCGGTTTGCTCTCGACCAGCGGCACCAGTGTGTCGGCGCCTTCCTGATCCGGCTTCAATGCGGTCGATCCCAGGCGCGGATCATCCGCGCGGGTCATCACGGCCAGACCATCAGCCGTGATCTCTTCAACCACCTTGGCCCGCGCTTCGAACCGGTCGAGGCCACGCAGATGATCCGGCACCAGATTGATCGCGTCGATTTCGTTCTCAGTAAACGCGCGCCCACGCGCATAGTCCTGCGCCTTGCCTGCCTCTTCGGCATAAGGGGCCCCATCGGCCCGCATCGCGCCCTTGGTGTCCATCAGGCGGTACATCGGAATGCCGCCGCGCTTGGCGACCATGTTGTCATTGAAGTCATGTGCGCCGGTGATCTTCACCGCGCCCGAGCCGAAATCGGGGTCGGGGTAGTCGTCGGTGATGATCGGGATCTGGCGGCGATGCTCTTTCGGACCAACCGGGATTTCGCACAGCTTGCCGACGATCGGCGCATAGCGTTCGTCCGAGGGATGCACCGCGACCGCGCCGTCGCCCAGCATGGTCTCGGGGCGGGTCGTGGCGATGGAAATGTAATCCCGCTCTTCCTCAAGGATGACGTTCCCGTCCTCGTCTTTTTCAACGTAAGTGTACGTCTCACCCCCGGCCAGCGGGTACTTGAAGTGCCACATGTGGCCGGCGACCTCGATATTCTCGACCTCGAGGTCCGAGATCGCGGTTTCGAAATGCGGATCCCAGTTGACCAGCCGCTTGCCGCGGTAGATCAGGCCCTTGTCGTACATGTCGACAAAAACCTTGATGACCGCGTCGTGGAAGTTGGGGCTGTTTTCATGGCCCGTGCGCGGGTCGCCCGCTGCACCGGCCATGGTAAAGGCGTTGCGCGACCAGTCGCAGGAGGAGCCGAGGCGTTTCAGCTGCTCGATGATGGTGCCGCCGTATTCACCCTTCCATTCCCAGACTTTCTCCAGAAACTTTTCGCGGCCCAATTCGTTGCGGCTGGGTTGTTGGGTGGCGGCCAGCATCTTTTCGACCTGCATCTGGGTTGCGATGCCGGCGTGGTCCTGGCCGGGCTGCCACAACGTGTCAAAGCCACGCATGCGGTGCCAACGGATCAGGATGTCCTGTAGGGTGTTGTTGAACGCATGGCCCACATGCAGAGCACCGGTCACGTTGGGCGGCGGGATCATGATGGTAAAGCTTTCCTCGCGCGAACGGTTCGCGCCTGCCTTGAAGGCTCCGGCCTGTTCCCAGGCCTTGTAGATCCGGGCCTCGGCCTCGGCCGCGTTGAATGTCTTTTCCATCGCCATGGGATGCGTCCTGCGTCAACAAATTCGGGTCCGCGCCTGCAATAGCGAATGCGCGCGGCAAGGGGAAGGCCTAGTGCGCCTAAGCCACGCCAAAGCGTGCTTTGAAATAGGCGTCAACGCGTTGATAGGCGGGTTCATGGAAATCCAGCGTCAGCAGCGAATGATCCTTGCCGGGATATTCGACGGTTTCCAGCAGATTGCCGAATGCCTGTTCAAGCGCCTGCATCAGTTTCTTTGGTGCAAGCTTGTCTTCGGAGTACCGCATCGCCAGACCGGGGCCTTTCGCGGTCATACCCGCAGAGGCCGCGCCGATGTCTTCAGCGCTCATGTGCAGATGGCGACCCCCGAGGATCGGCAGCGCAGGTTGGCTGGCTACCCCGCCCAGAACGGCGTCTTCGGCCATGAGGGTCAGGGCGAAACTGCCGGTCAGGCACATGCCGATGACGCCCACACCGGCGCTGTTTTCGCGTTGCTTGATCTCACGGGTCAGGGCGCGCATCCATCCTGCAATGGGGCTCTGCTTGCCACGGGCGAAAATGTTGAACTCGCGCCGCACGCAGAACAACCGGGCCATGTTTTTGGCCATTTCAACCTTGCCATATGTTCCAAACAAATGAGGCAGGTAGACGCGAAAGCCGGATGCGTTGAGCTTGGCGGACAACGCCAGCGTTTCGGGCCCGATCCCGGGCAGTTCCTGAAGGATCAGGATCGGTGGGCCTTCACCGCCGACATAAACGTCATGTGTGGTCGACTGCCCGCTGGTCATCGGGGCAGAGAAGGGAAAAACGGTATCATGCGTCCAGCTCATGGCCCAAGGCTAGCCGAACATCCTTTGCGCGCAAACGAATTTCAGTGAACTCCGCTGGACATCGCCTGGTCGCGGGCTAGGCTCGCCCCTGAGACCGCGCAGGAGGGCCACCCATGGAAAAGTTCGGCAGAAGCCAGCCGGTGAAACGGACCGAGGATCAACGGTTCCTGACCGGGCAGGGGCGTTACATGGATGATGCGGTGCCCGGGAACGCTTTGTTTGCCGCATTCTTCCGCAGCCCGGTGGCGCATGGTGACATCACGTCTCTGGATGTCGAGGCCGCACGGGTTGCCGACGGCGTTCGGCTGGTCATGACGCTGGACGATCTGGCAGCTTCGGGCATCGACACGGTGCTAAACGCTGCCGTTTTACAAAACCGCGATGGATCGAAGGCCGCTGCGCCCGATCGGCACATGCTGGCCAGGGATCGCGTGCGTTTCGTGGGCGAGCCGGTGGCGGTTGTTATCGCGGATACGCTGGCACAAGCGCAGGACGCGGTCGAGTTGATTTGGATGGACACGAAAGAGCGCCCTGCCAAGCTGGACGTGAAGGCAGGCGGTGAGATCCTGCACGCGGAAGCGCCCGAGAACCGTGCTTTCGATTGGGGGCTGGGCGACGAAACCGCAACCCAGGCTGCCTTTCAGGCGGCCGCGCATACGGTGTCGCTGAACGTCGCCGACAACAGGGTCATCATTAGTTCGCTGGAGCCGCGCGGATGTCAGGCGAACTGGTCCGAGGGGCGCCTGCATTTTTCTTACGGAGGTCAGGGCGTTTGGGCGATGAAGGCCCAACTGGCGCAAAAACTGAAACTGGATGCGGACAACATACGCGTCACGACCCCGGATGTGGGTGGTGGTTTCGGTATGAAAGTGATGCCATACCCCGAATATTTCTGCGTTTCCGTGGCGGCGATGAAGCTGGGTCAGCCGGTGCACTGGATGTCCGACCGGTCCGAGGCGATGCTTTCCGATCACCAGGGCCGCGACCTGACCTCGCTGGCCGAGCTGGCCTTTGACGCCGATCACAAGATCACCGCCTATCGCGTCCACAGCAAGGTGAACCTTGGCGCCTATAACAGCCACTTCGGTCAGGCGATCCAGACCAGCCTGTTCAGCAAAGTGCTGATGGGTGTCTATGACGTCCAGACCACCTATTTGCGGGTCGAAGGCTTTTATACGAACACGACGCAGGTGGATGCGTATCGCGGTGCGGGCCGCCCCGAGGCGATTTACGTGCTTGAACGCGCGATGGACCGCGCCGCGCGCGAACTGGGCATTGACCCGTGGGAACTGCGGCGCAGGAATTTCATCCGCTCCGCCGATTTCCCCTACAACACTTCCACTGGCGAAACTTATGATGTCGGCGATTTCGACATGGTCCTCACCCGTGCGGCCGACCAGACCACCGGGTTCGAGGCCCGAAAAGCTGCGGATGCCGAACGCGGTCTGACCCGGGGGCAGGGTCTCTGTTACTATATCGAAAGCATTTTGGGGGACCCTTCCGAAAACGCGAAGGTCGCGTTTTGCGAGGATGGAACGGTGAATCTTTACGTCGGCACACAATCGAACGGGCAGGGGCATGAGACGGTCTACGCCCAGTTCCTGTCAGATCAGACGGGTATCCCCATGGACAAGATCACCGTCATTCAGGGCGATACCGACCGGCTTGCCCATGGCGGCGGCACTGGCGGGTCCCGCTCGGTCACGGTGCAAAGCACGGCCACCCTGGCCACGATTGACAAGATGATCGCCGCATTCACGCCTTATCTAGCCGATAAGATGGGGGTCGAGGACAGTGATGTGCATTTTGACCACGAGACATTCCGAGCGCCGGGCTCCAACCTGACGCCGACCCTGACCGAAGCTGCCGAGATGGCGCGTGCCGATGGTCGAACGGATCTGCTGCAACATGAGGCCCGCGCAAACCTGGATGCGCGCAGCTATCCGAACGGCGCGCATGTTGCCGAAGTCGTGATCGATTCTTGCACCGGCGAAACCTGGGTGGACCGGTACACCGTGGTTGACGATTTTGGCAATCTTATCAATCCGATGCTGGCCGAAGGGCAGGTGCATGGCGGGGTGGTGCAGGGAATCGGGCAGGCCCTGACCGAACATGTCGTGCACGATGCACATGGGCAACTGCTCACGGCTTCGTTTATGGATTACGCCTTGCCCCGTGCAACCGACATACCCATGATTAAGTTTACCTCGGCGCCGGTTCCGTCAACCTCGAACCCGATGGGGATGAAAGGGTGTGGCGAGGCTGGCACCGTGGGCGCGCTGGCCGCTGTGGCAAACGCGGTTCAGGATGCGCTCTGGGATCATGGGGTGCGGCAGGCGGACATGCCTTTCACACCTCACAAAGTATGGGAATTGCTGACGCATGAATCTGTCGCGGCTGAGTAGAAAGGTTCTGGGATGGCTCGGGCGCCCTTTGCGGTCCGAGCATTCCGCCGAGACGCGGCACCGCGAACCGATCAGCCATGTCATCATCCTTGATGGCACCATGTCCACTCTGGAACCGGGGTTTGAAACCCACGCCGGTCAGACATTTCGCCTGTGCTGCGAGATGGGCAGCAAGGTTTCGGTGTTCTACGAGGCAGGCGTGCAGTGGGAAAGCTGGAAGTCCTCGCTGGACGTGATGATGGGCAGGGGCATCAACCGCCAGATCCGTCGCGCCTATGGGTATTTGGCGTCCCGCTACAAGCCGGGCGACAAGATCTTTTTCATCGGTTATTCGCGCGGTGCCTATGGCGTGCGCAGTCTGGCCGGCGTGATCGACATGATCGGCCTGCTCAAGGCGGAACACGCCACTGAACGAAACATACTGCAAGCGTATCGCCACTATGAATGCAATCCAGAGGGCATCGCCGCCAGCGAATTCCGCCGACGTTTCTGCCACGAAGGGGTCGAGATCGAGATGGTCGGCGTCTGGGACACGGTCAAGGCGCTGGGTTTGCGTTTGCCGCTGCTGTGGCGTAGGGCCGAAGAGAAGCACGCCTTTCACAACCATCAGCTGGGCCCGGTCACCCGCCACGGGTATCACGCTTTGGCGCTGGATGAGACGCGCGAAGTGTTCGAACCAGTTCTGTGGACCTGCACGCCCGAGTTCAAGGGCCATGTGGAGCAGGTCTGGTTCCGCGGAACCCATGGCGACATAGGTGGCCAATTGAACGGCTACGAAGAGGCGCGGCCGCTGAGCAACATTTCCCTGATCTGGATGCTGGACAAGGCGGAATTGCACGGTCTGCCTTTGCCCGACGGCTGGCGCGATCGGTTTCCCATTGATCCCCATGCGCCGTCGGTTGGCACATGGCGCGGCTGGGGCAAGATTTTCCTGCTGCGAAAGCATCGCAAGGTCGGGCAGGACCCGTCAGAACGCCTGCATGTTTCAGTTTCGCCGGACGAACTGCCCGGATGGGTCGCGATGCCGAACCTGCCGACACATCCCGCGCAGTGAAAGGCTACAATGTGCCGGTGACTCCAAGATCACCGGCACTTCACTGTCAGGTTCGAGCCCAACTTGTAAATTCGAATTTCTTGGTACGCGCGCACGCAGCACCAGAAATGCTGCATGCGCGTGAATTTCGGTGCCGCCGCGCAGCGGAAGGACCAGTCATTCATGTTGACCGCAGCGAGGAACAGACGCCGAATTCACCAGGAGCGGGACTTTGCTGCCGTTCTCGTCATTCACTCGTTTGCGGAAATCCGAAATTGCTGAAGTTCGTCTGAACTCGTGAATGCTTTCGGTTTTTGTAGATGCCGGGGGACCCTTACTTTGAACCCAAGTGCACATCAAGGAATGATATGATCCGGTCTCCCAAAGACATTCGAGTGCCATCGTCACCCAGCGATACAGCATTGTGCGGATAAAAATGGGCAAATCCCGGAATCCATGACAGTGAGTATTCCACACCGGCTTCCCTCAAAAGCGACACAACTCCTGGCAGGTCACTTAACTGCGTGTGTTCGTCGAATTGAGAGTACGCCAGTAGTGTGGGTGGCAAATCAGGGTGGTCCATCACCGCCTCATGCTCGAAGAGAATGTTCGGCCCGGACAGCGGAAAAATCGCGGCAAGTGGGGCGTCCATACCAATTCCGACGTTGAGTGTAATTCCGCCACCGGCCGAATGCCCGCCCATTGCAATGCGCTCAGGATCGATATTGAAGCGCTCCGCGTTCTCAATGACAAATTCGAGGGCGAGGTTGGCATCTTCCGCACCAGCCAGCCCGGCTTTCCACAGATAAAGCCTGTCTTCGGGGCTGTTCTCTAGCCGTGGCAATCCCATTGCATTCCGAGCCCGAACTGTCGCCTCAAACACCTGCGGCGTGATGTAGGCGTCAACATCGGCAATCAGGTTCCCTTCCCCCGGCGCTAAAGCAGGCTCAGGGTATTCGGTGGCAAGCCGATACTCGATAACAAAAACAACGTAGCCAAGCGGCGCAAGCAACCGCGCATAATCTTCCGGGCGCGAGTGCACAGCGGCCTCTAGCCGAAAGGGTTCTATACGTCTTCCACCGCGGTGATGCGCGCCACCATGCACGTATATTACCGCCGGATGCGGGCCGTCTGAAACTGACGCAGCCTTGGTGTAGTCCGCGTTGGCAGCAGAGGGTGAATAGACGTCCATCCGCAGTTCCCGCTCTGTCTGAATACCATCAGGCGCGATTTTTCCTGTCCCGTAAACAACGTCGAGCTCAGTTTCGTATCCAAACACCTGATCAGCGTTGCCAGATTTGGCGGCTGAAAAAAGCAGAAAAGCGGCTACAGACAGCCAGACGCTTTTACGGATCATTGAATCCTCCAATCGAAAGTAAAGTGTGCTGGTTCGCAACGCTGTCGGCACTTCTGAATGAAGTGGTCGTCGGTATTTTGCCTCTGATTTGTCAAAGCGTCGAAATAGTTATGAAGATTGAAGCAAATAACCGTCGCAAAGTGCTCTACTGCCTGAAGAGCGTTGCAAAGTTCTCTTTGGTATGCGCTGTAAATACAGTCACTAGCAGAAACTGCCGAAGGCGAATGTGCAAGCCGCACTTCAGCGATCATCGGCAAAGGAGCGGTCAAGGAAGGCTGCAATCCGACCTTCTATCGACACACTCACCGCATCGCCGCCCAGACTGGCAGCACCAGCAGGGTAAAAATGGCCAAACCCGGGAACCCATGCGAACTCATAGTCAACGCCGACTTTTTCATAATGCTGGATGAGTTCAGGCACAGAGGATAGCGCGCCAGGAAGATCATATTGCCCCATAAACATCAAAGTCGGTGGTGTTACTGAGGTCGATGTCACGGTCTTTTTCACGTCAAAGCCCGCATCGGTTCCGGAAAGTAAAAAGACACCTGCAACGGGGACGCCCATGCCATAAGCGACGTTCCAGGACGTCACCGCGCCTGCTGAAAAACCTCCCAGAACGATACGGTTTGGATCGATCTGGTATGTCCCGGCTGCCTTGCGAATGTGTAAAACGGCTGTGCGCAGGTCTTCAGCGGCGGCGACTACGCCATCAACCATTGTCTTTTTTTGATCCGGAATCGCGAAATCTATCGGCGGCAGGTTCATCGTCCCCCGAATGTAATTGGCTTGAGGTAAAAGCGGTAACAGACTTTCAGGATCTATCCAGTCTTCTTGGTAGCCCTCGCCGGACAGCACCGGGCGTTCCGTTGTAAGCCGGTAATCAATCGCAAAGCAGGTATAACCTCTCGCAGCAAATCGGCGGCAATAGTTGCCCATCGAGGTGTCCTGCGCACCTCCGGATTGAAATGTCAGACGTGGACTGCCGCGATGGAAAGCCCCGCCGAAAGTAAGGATCACAGCTGGCCGTGGCTCGGTAGCATTTTCGGCGGGATAGTAGATGTCCATCCACAGATCACGCGATACTTGCGTCCCGTCCTTCGTCACGAGGCCCGCGCCGTAGATCACATCAGCCTCCAGAGTGTATGTCTCCGCTGGTGCCTCCTGCGCGAGCAGAGGAGCACCTCCCGGAGCAGGAAAAAGGAGTGCAGCGACCAAAGCCATCAAATTGAAGTTTCGCAATTTGCTCACTTGGCGCCTCGATCGAATGATAAATTGAATTGCCCGAAGCTTTTCACGCAGGTGCGTAAATTCGGACGGCGATCGCAAACACGCTAAATGAGGAGACCCGATCGCACAACTGGCAGGCAGAATAATTCGCTGGCTGCGAATGCAAAGTGTATAGATTAAGCAATTCTGCTTTGGGCTCTCTACTGCCCAATGCGTCTGCGGCGTTCGCCAATGAAACAGCAAGCTTATAACGGCCATTCAAACCACCAGCAAACTGAGGCGCCAGCGCTGTGCATATGTCAGGGTTTGGCGGGAGGATTGGAGGGCGCACAATGCCAAGAGTCCAACTTCCCGCTGTCACCCCGAAACGAAGAGCCTGGTACAAGGGCCGGATCATCGGCCAGAAACGGCCGCTTTGGCCGAAAAAGGTCTGGGCGATCCGCGCGCGGCTCGAGCTGGCGGGCAACCTGCGCGATCTTGCGCTGTTCAATGCGGCCATTGATAGCAAGCTTCGCGGATGCGATTTGGTGAAACTGGCCGTCGCCGACCTGGTAAAGGATGATCGCGTTCGCGAACGCGTGTCCGTGATCCGGAGCAAAACCAAGCGGCCTGTTCAGTTTGAACTTTCTGAAAACACGCGGGATACCATTGCCGCATGGATCAAGTCACCGGAGATGCTCGGCTGCCATTTCATGTTTCCCAGCAGGTTTCATGACCGCCCGCATATCTCAACACGCCAATATGGCCGGCTTGTGAGGGATTGGGTGGCCGCGATTGGGCTGGAGCCCAGCGGATACGGCACCCATTCGCTGCGCCGGACCAAAGCAGCGGAAATCTACCGCAAAACCGGAAATCTCAGGGCAATTCAACTCCTGCTCGGGCACACAAAGGTTGACAGCACTGTCAGATATCTTGGTGTCGAACTTGAAGATGCGTTGAGCATTGCCGAGCACATCGACATTTGAACCATGTTGGCGGGCGGCACTTGCCGTTCGCCAACTCAGACCAGACCTACGGTCGCACCGCGGCAGTGGTTCGGTTCGAGCCCACTTTGACCGATGCTGATCGATGCCCCCATGACAGCAATGCGCAGAAATCTGACTTTGCAAAGATGCCGTTCATGCTTTTGCTCGCCTAACCAGACCGGCCCAGATAGCCGGAGGCCCATCTTGGAAGTGCGGCACTATAGATTGTTGGCCTATTTGAAAAAACTTAGGTACTGAGCAGTGTTGTGCTACGTCAGCCAACGTTAGTGCTAGGGGAATAAGGGCAGTACAAGCTCCAACAAATCAGACGATTTTGGACGAACTATTGGTCGATTAACATCATTGTCCGAGCGATAGCTGCCAGACAAGCTTCAGCGCTGTTTTCGTTTAACCGAAATAATGCACCCAGAGTGTTTTGGATGCCGTGCTGGTACATCCCGCGCCATAGCGTCCACGTTTCCGAGGTGCCGCAACGCTCCGTTGTTCAGCAACACACCACGCCCTGCATCGTAACGGCGCTGTCCAAATCCGCTGGCAACGCATTCCCAGTTTTCCTTTGCCGCTGCGTTGCGGAACCTGGGTAAGTCGTGCGGGTCATGCCGTCCAGGTGTTGCTGCGACATGATCGAGTTTCTTTGAATTGCTTTGGTGGGTCAAATGGTGGGTAACTTGTGTTGTGCCAGTTGGCTGGACAGTACCGGTTGTCGGCCTTGGCTTTGGGCGCATAACTGTCACTACGCCTTGTGGTTTCGGATGTCCTGGGACGGCCATATGAGTTGCCGTAGGTTTTGGAGTCAACTGTGGAAGCTGACCAGGAACCGCTGTGGGAACCTGATTGGGAGTCGCGGTTGGGACGAGCGGTGGCACAGCAGTTTGACCGTTAGGTTGAGGCGGAACCTGACCAGGAACAGCGACTGGTATTTGGTTGGGTGTTGCTGTTGGCACCAGGGGCGGCACATTGGGTTGAGGCGGAACCTGGCCTGGGACAGCTATCGGAACTTGATTGGGAGTTGCAGTCGGAACTTGCGGCGGCACAGCAGTCGGTCCGGTAGCCAACGGCGGAACCTGATTGGGAACGGCTGTCGGAACCCGGTTTGGTGTCGGGTTTGGCACTAATGGCGGAGCTAGTGTCGGCGCTACGATCGGCGTTGGCACCTGACCGGGTACCGCTACTGGTGTCGCGATAGGAACCTGACCGGGAATTGCGTTCGGGACCGCGCCCGGTGCAAGGACCGGCACTGTGACGGACGTGGGCGTTTGCGGCGTTCCTCGAGATGGCAACTGATTTGCCACCGGCTGCGTTGGGCCGGTAATTTGATTGCCTGCCCCTAGCCCACCGGCCTGCCCGCATCCTTGGCTCGACTGGTGTGGGTTCCCTACGCCTCGGCACCATCCGTAGTGATTTCCGCGGGCAAAGACCTGAGTAGCGGCCAATTCAGCAAACAAACAAGCAGGTGATCAGCCCCACTTGTGTGGTCCAAGTTGATTGTTAGTGCATGACCGGCCTTTGGTCCATTTGAACGATGGTTTCCGGGGCCGGCGGTTTATATCCCAGAGCACCGTGAGGGCGTTTTGTGTTGTAGTGTTTCCTCCATTCTTCGATCAAAATCTGCGCTTCTCTTAGACAGTAGAAGACTTCTCCATTCAGGAACTCATCTCTGAACCGCGCATTGAAACTTTCACAGTAACCGTTCTCCCATGGGCTGCCTGGCTCGATGTATGCGGTCTTTGCTCCAACTGCATTGATCCAGTCTTGCACCGCCACGGCAATGAACTCAGGGCCATTGTCGGAGCGAATGTAGCTTGGCACACCGCGCATGATGAACAGGTCACTCAGCACGTCGATGACATCGCTGGAGTTCAGCTTGCGGTCCACACGGATCGCCAAGCACTCCCGGCTGTACTCATCGATGACGTTGAGCGTGCGGAATGCCGTTCCGTCATCCGTTCGACAATGCACGAAGTCATAGCTCCAGACATGGTTTCGATGCTCCGGCCGCAGCCGAACACACGATCCATCATTTAACCAGAGCCGTCCCTTCTTCGGTTGTTTCATTGGCACTTTCAGCCCCTCCCGACGCCAAAGCCTTTCGACACGCTTGTCATTCACCTGCCAGCCCGCATCTCTCAGCAAAGCCGCGATCCGGCGATAACCGTAGCGGCCATACTGGCGGGTCAATTCTATCATGTCCGCCACCAGGCGCTTCTCGTCAGCTCGACCTTTCGGCAGCTTTCGCTGTGTGGATCGGTGCTGTTTCAGGACGCGACACGCCCGGCGTTCTGAGACACGCAGTTTGTGGCGCACATGGTTGATGCAGGCACGGCGACGGGCGGGGCTCAGTAGTTTCCCTTGGCCGCCTCCGTCAGGATCAGTTTGTCCAGGGTAAGATCCGAGACGGCCCTTCGAAGACGCTCATTCTCTTTTTGAAGGCGCTTGAGTTCCTTCAATTGATCCGTACCCATTCCGCCGTACTTCTTCTTCCAGCGATAATAGGTCTGTTCAACAACACCAATCTGCCGGATCGCATCCAGACGGGACATGCCTTGCCCCATCAATATCTCAACCCGCCGCAACTTCGAGACAATCTCTTCCGGCTTCGGTCGCTTGTTCACCATGTGGTACCTCCATTTTCTTAACCATAACGGCGGACCACTTCAGAGGGGGAGGATCAGAAAGCGATGAGCCTACGGCAACTTTGTCCGCAAAGCTGACGCTCCGAACTAAAACACCCTCGCAGCATTCAGCGAGGGTGTTTTCTTTGTAAGAACCCGTTACGCCTTGCGTCGTTCTTGACTATGCAACGTCTCCGGTAGAGGCGTGGCGAAATGCCTGCGCCCTTTTCACGTTCCATAGACATGATTTAGGTTCTTGTGTTCGCAATTACCGCCGACGATCCCTGCGCGAGCTCATCGGCTGGAAGGCCACGCCCACATGTGCCTCGCAGTAGGGTTTGCCCGCCTCAACCGGAAGGCCGCAGAACCAGAAATCCTCGGTCGCGGGGTCGCCCACGGGCCATTTGCATGTCTTCTCGGTCAATTCCATCAAAGTCAGCTTCTTGGCTTTCTTTTCAACCTCGTTGACCTTGGCCAGCGCCTCGGGGCTGATCTCATTGGCCGATGGCTGCGGTGGCAGCGGCTGACCGGCGGGGATGATCTGACGGCGGGCCGGAACGACCGGTTTCGCCTCGGAGGTAGGGGCCGGGGCCGGACGCGCCGGTTCGGTCTTGGGTGCAGGTTTGGGCTTGGCCTCGGCCTTGGGGGCGGGCGCCGGTTTTTCTTTCGGTTCCGCCTTGGCCGGGGATGCGCCTGCCGTCCGGTTCGACAGGCCCAGGCGGTGCACCTTGCCGATCACCGCATTGCGGGTCACGCCACCCAGTTCCTTGGCAATCTGGCTGGCCGACTGGCCTTCGCCCCACATCTTCTTCAGCAGTTCAACACGCTCGTCTGTCCAGGACATCGTTAGCCTTTCAAAAGCGGAAAGCGGCCCCGGATTCGGGCCGCCTTGGGAATTCGTCTCAGCCCCCTATTCTAAACACTGCTGCCCGAGTTACAAGCTGTCTTCGAATCAGCTTGAGGGCAAATCATGCAAAATCCCGCAGATCAGACCGCGCGTCGCTTCGGAGCAGTCAACTGGATGGGCCTGTACACGCTGGCGCAGCGCGAAACCCTGCGTTTTCTGGCCGTCTGGACGCAGACGGTTCTGGCACCTCTGGTTACGGCGGGGCTGTTCCTGTTGATCTTCACCATCGCCATCGGACCCAGCCGGCCCGATATCATGGGTGTGCCGTTTGTGATGTTTCTGGCACCGGGGATCATGATGATGACGGTGATCCAGAATGCCTTTGCCAATACCTCGTCCTCGATGGTGATCGCCAAGGTGCAGGGCAATATCGTCGATACTTTGATGCCGCCGCTGTCACCGCTCGAGATTCTGCTGGGTTACCTCGCGGGTGGTATTGCCCGAGGCGTGATGATTGCACTGGTGATCTCGATTGCGTTTTTGGTCTTGCTCTCCATTGCGCCTCAGCACCCCCTAATCGCGCTGACCTTTGTTGTTCTGGGTGGGGCATTCATGGGCGCGTTGGGCCTGTTTGCCGGTATCTTCGCCAACAAGTTCGACCAGATGGCAGCAATCACCAACTTTATCGTCACGCCGCTGGCCTTCCTGTCGGGCACGTTCTACTCGGTCGAGGCGCTGCCGCCCGTGCTGAACCGCCTGACCCACCTGAACCCGGTGTTCTATCTGATCGATGGTTTGCGCTACGGAATGATCGGAGTGTCCGACAGCTCTCCGTGGCTGGGAATGGCGGTTTGTACGTTTGCAACACTCGTGATCGGAACCATCACCTGGCTGATGCTGCGCACCGGATATCGCCTCAAAGCTTAGGGTAGCCCAGCCATCGCGACCAGTTGCAAGGGCCGGGGCCGGGATGCAGGCGCACCCGTTTCCGCCGTGCAGGGCAGGCTCTCAGACGCGGCGCCGCACCGCTTCTCGCCAGACCAGGATCAGCCCGCCGGCCAGAATGGTCGCAGACCCGATCAGACTGATCCAGTCGGGGATTACATCAAAGACCGCCAAGTCGTAAAGGGCGGCAAAGATCAGCGTGGCATAGCTGATCGGGGCCACAAAGGATGCATCCGCCCGCGCCATGCCGTTGACGAAACAGGCCTGCGCACAGGCCATCAGAACGCCGATCCCCACCAATGCCGCCCACTGCTGCGGGGTCGGCATCTGAAAGACGAAGCTGACGGCCAAAGTGGCGATCAGCAAACCCATCGCGTTATTGATCAGCAGGATCTGCATCGGTGGCTCGCGCCCGGACAGTTTTTTGATGAAAATCAGCTCCATCCCGATCAGCGCAGCCGCCGCCAGCGCCAGAAGCGCGGCAGGCTGAAAGCTGGCGGGGGTCGGGCGCAGCAGGATCAACGCGCCCGTCAAGGCGACAGCCGCCGCCAGCCAGCGCCAAGGACCAACCCGCTCGTGCAGCAGAGGCATGGCCAGCACCATACCAAAGACAGGGTTCAGAAAGGATATGGCCGTCGCATCCGCCATCGGAATGAAGGCAACCGACGCGAACATCAATGTCACCCCCGCCCAGCCAAAACTGGTCCGCCCGACGTGAAGCCCCCAATGGGGCCGCACCAACCGGGGCCGCAAAGCTGCAACCGCCAGCACGATCGCCAGCAGGGCAAACAGAAACCGCCCGTGACTGATCTGCATGGCGTGCAAGGACGGGCCCAACGCATCCGTCCCGAGCGCCTTGGCCAGCAGCGTCGTCGCGGCGATAAAGGCGGTGGCGACGAAAATCAGCGCAGCGGCAAGCGGTGGATTGTGGTGCTTGGGTTGGAACATGGCCAAGCGGTGCGCCGTTGCACAGGCTTTGGCAAGGGCAAAATTCGATCCCTGCAAAATACTGGCTTCCCAACCTGTGCAAGCATCGCTATACGGTCGGCCATGATCAAACATGTGCATATCCAACTGCTCCGACGCCGACGCATCTTTGCGTAACCGGCCTGTTTGATCTCGTGTGCCCGATAAATCGGCACAGACCTCACCAAAATTGTTGACGAACAGGGCCTTCGTGTATCACTCACGAGGCTCATACTACCTGAAAAGGATGATCCCATGATCCCGTCCGTTCTGCCGACCTATAACCGTGCGCCCCTGACCTTCGTGAAGGGTGAAGGCGCCTGGCTGACCGAGGCGGATGGCCGACGTTTCCTGGACCTCGGCGCAGGGATCGCCGTGAACGCGCTGGGCCATGCCCATCCGGCATTGGTGGCCGCGCTGACTGACCAGGCCCATGCGCTGTGGCATGTCTCGAACCTGTACAACATTCCTCAGCAACAGGCGTTGGCTGACAAGCTGGTGGAAAACAGTTTTGCCGATACGGTTTTCTTCACGAACTCCGGCACGGAATCCTGCGAACTGGCCGTAAAAATGGCCCGCAAGTATTTCTATGACAAGGATCAGCCCGAGCGGGTCGAGATCATCACTTTCAACGGTTCGTTCCACGGCCGGTCGTCAGCCGGCATCGCCGCTGCCGGGTCCGAGAAAATGACCAAGGGCTTCGGCCCTCTGCTGCCGGGTTTCGTGCATGTGGCCTTCGGCGATCTGGACGGCGTGACCGACGCCATCACCGACAGGACCGCCGCGATCCTGATCGAGCCCATCCAAGGCGAGGGCGGTATTCGCCCGGTGCCGGACGCCGAACTCAAGGCGCTGCGCCAGATCTGCGACGACAACGGGCTGCTGCTGATCCTTGATGAAGTCCAGTGCGGCGTTGGCCGGACAGGCAAGCTCTTTGCCCATGAATGGGCTGGGATCACCCCTGATATCATGATGGTCGCCAAGGGCATCGGCGGCGGCTTCCCGCTGGGCGCAGTCCTGGCCACCGAAGACGCGGCCAGCGGCATGACAGCAGGCACCCATGGTTCGACCTATGGCGGCAACCCGCTGGGCTGCGCGGTGGGCTGCGCGGTGATCGATCATGTGGCAACACCCGCCTTTTTGGAAAGCGTCAACCGCAAGGCGGGCCTGCTGCGCCAAAAGCTCGAAGCCCTGATCGCAGATCACCCCGACGTGTTCGAAGAGGTGCGCGGATCGGGCCTGATGCTCGGCCTCAAGTGCAAGCCTGCCAATATCGACGTGGTCAATGCAGGTTATGACAACCTCGTCATCACCGTTCCCGCCGCCGACAACGTGATCCGCCTGTTGCCGCCTCTCACTCTGACCGAGGACGATATCGCTCAGGCCATGATCCGCCTCGACAAGGCCGCCCGGCAGATCGAGACCCAGCTCCAAACCGCCTGATTTTCATATTTTCCCAAATACTCCGGGGGTTCGGGGGCAGCGCCCCCGGCAACCGACAGCCAGGAAACGAACCGACATGAACCATTTTCTCGACATCCACAAAACCGATGCTACCGCGCTTCGGTCCATGATCGATCAGGCGGGCGCGATGAAACAGGCGCGTCTGGGCCGTCCCAAGGCCGCCCCTGATGACGAACAACCGCTGAAAGACCGCATGGTCGCGCTGATCTTCGAAAAGCCCTCGACCCGGACGCGCGTGTCCTTTGATGTGGGCGTGCGCCAGATGGGCGGCCAGACCATGGTGCTGTCGGGCAAGGACATGCAGCTGGGTCACGGCGAAACCATTGCCGATACTGCCCGCGTGCTGTCGCGCTATGTCGACATGATCATGATCCGCACCTTTGATGAAACCATCCTGACCGAAATGGCCGAATATTCCGACGTGCCCGTCATCAACGGTCTGACCGACCGCACCCATCCCTGCCAGATCATGGCCGATGTTTTGACGTTCGAGGAACACCGTGGCCCTATCGCGGGCAAGAAAGTGGTCTGGACCGGCGACGGCAACAACGTCTGCGCCTCGTTCCTGCACGCCGCCGGTCAATTCGGATTCGATCTGACCTTCACCGGCCCCGCTCAGCTTGACCCGGAAGAGGAGTTCATGGGGTTTGCCCGCCAGAAAGGTTCGAAAATCGTGATCGAAAGGGATCCGCACAAAGCGGTGGAAGGCGCGGACCTCGTCGTCGCGGACACCTGGGTTTCGATGCATGATTCCCAGTCGGCCAAAGAGCGCCGCCACAACATGCTGCGTCCATATCAGGTCAATGCTGAACTCATGTCGCATGCCAAACCGGATGCGCTGTTCATGCATTGCCTGCCGGCCCACCGCGAGGAAGAAGCGACCTCCGAGGTCATGGACGGCCCGAACTCGGTCATTTTTGATGAGGCCGAAAACCGTCTGCATGCACAAAAGGCGGTGATGCGCTGGTGCCTGGGCGTCTAAGGGCGTCGACGGATATCCCACACTTTCAATTTGGCGAGCGTGCTTGCGCTCGCCAAGAGGACCAGTGCGCAAAGCGCTGTTTTGGTTACGATCTCCATCGCGCCTTCGATCAGCATGGCGTGAACAAGGCTGCCGACAATCGTCACCCCGGCCAGTGCGGTGTGGCTCAGCCGCCAAAAACGAAAACGCAGGCGCAGACGTTTGCGGAAGACCCCTAACAGGGCCACCCCGAAAGCGGTCCACATGGCAATGACACCCCAGGCCGAGAACGGCGTTGGCGATGCGAACAACAATGCATCCACCACATCCGGCGGGCTGGTAAGCCACAACCCCGCGACATGGACAACAATCGCCAGCACAAGGGTCAGGCCGATCCAGCGGTGAATGTGGCGGCTCATCACTGCGGACAGGCCCGGAAGGTATCTTCCGGCCAGAAGCGGTTGCAGCAGCAGCAGGCCCAAGCTCAGAATTCCGGCAAACCCGGCGAGGATATAGGCTGGATCGCGCCAGGCAAGATACGGGCTGCCTGCCGCAGCGATCAGGGGAACGACAAGGGCGGCGATCAGGGTCGCCCAAATGGCACCGGTTCGGATCACCGGGATCAGAGCGGTTGCAACACGAAATGCGCAGCCAGTGTCTTGTCTTTGGAACTGGACATCACAGGCCGCAGGAACACGGTTTCGAACGCGCCGCTGTCATAGGCCAGATGCCCGTGCGGTTGACCGAATGCAGGAACGATCTGCGGCATTTCCAGGCGGAATTCACCCTTTTCATCCGTCAAGGTCGCTCCATGGCTTTGCGGGTCACGCTCGTGCCCTTCTGTGGTATGGGCCCAGATCTGTATGCGCTGGCCGGGCAGGGGGGCGCCATTGCCCGCCCGTCGTACGGTGCCGGTCATCCAGAACCCGCCGCCACCGATCCGGTCCACGATTGGCGCGCCGGGGCGATAGTTGTTCGATCCGCCCCGCATCGAAGGCGTCGGCGCAATCCCGGCTGCGCGGGCAGGCACCAAAAGCCCTGTGGCGCCGGTCGCCAAAACGGCAACACCTTGGGTGATCAGGGAACGGCGGGACAGCAACGCATCTGTCATCGAGAAACCTCCAATACGCTATCCAATCTTGTCAGTCTGCGGCTTCCATCTGAAACATAGCATGTTTCGTTCAAAATCCGAGGCAGTGCGCGGTTGGATCCCCGCGTCCTCACGGTTCTGTGAGTGATTCCGGGTCGTCGAAACGAATCTCTTTGACCTCTGGCGGTGCCTGGTGCGATGCTCGGGGCCACCGAACCACATCGGGATGATTATTCCATGACGACAGCAGATATGGTCACACAGGAAGACGTTGCCGCCTTCCAACGCGATGGTGCTGTTGTTCTGCGGTCGAAATTCTCATCCGACTGGTTGTCATTGCTGCGCGCAGGTATCGACGCCGACCTTGACACGCCGACGGATAATTTCACCCGTCATACCAAGGATCCGAACGCCCCGGGCTATTACGAAGACTACTGGGCCTGGAACAAAATCCCGCAATTCAACGAATTCGTTCACAAGTCGCCCTGCGCTCCGCTTGCCGCCGGGTTGCTGGGGGCGCCATCCATCAACCTTGTCATGGACAACTGGTTCCTGCGCGAGGCCGGCTCGACCTCGCGCCCGCCCTTCCATCAGGACCTGTCTTACTTCGACTTCGAAGGCGCGATGTGTGTCCTTTGGCTGCCGCTGGAACCCGTGACCAAGGAAAACGGCATCGCATTCGTGAAGGGTTCACACCTATGGGACAAGCTGTTCATGCGGGTGCGGTTTGTCGATGGACATCCCAGCTATGAGCCCACCGAAGTCGCCGGGCTGACCTATCATCCGCCACCCGATGTCAATGCCGACCCAGGCGCGTATGAGTTGCTGCAATGGGATCTGGAGCTTGGGGATTGTATCTTTTTCGACATGCGAACGCTGCATGGCGGGTTGTCCTCGACCACGCCGTCGGAAACGGTGCGGCGCTTCACCCTTCGCATGACGGCACCTGATGGTGTCATCCGGTATCGCGGCGACTGGGCCAAGGACGAGCGTGCGCAGTTCGAGGCGGCAGGCTATGGCGAGGGGGATCGGATTGACGGGCCGTTTTTCCCGCAACTCTGGCCGCGTTGATCGGAACGGCGCCGCACTCAATCTGTGCGATTGTGCACTTTATGGGCGGCTTTGCGTGGCTATTTCTTACCTGAGTGAACGCGGGTGGCCTGACCATCTGCAACGAAGGGAGAGCTGAAATGAGTTGGAACCCGACACACAATCCGGAGTGCATTTCGGAGAATCCGGCGCTGGACACATTAATCATCCCGCGTGCCCGTGACCTGGGAGGGTTCGAAG
Organism: Ruegeria sp. HKCCD7559; assembly: GCF_013110575.1. Lineage (NCBI taxonomy): Bacteria > Pseudomonadati > Pseudomonadota > Alphaproteobacteria > Rhodobacterales > Roseobacteraceae > Ruegeria > Ruegeria sp. HKCCD7559. The sequence continues at coordinate 67,587 of NZ_WVQU01000005.1, read as the reverse complement.
TGCGCCGCGCGCTGCCTTCGGTAAAACGACAGTTGGTAGGCCCTTTCATATTTTTCGATCAAATGGGGCCGGCTGAATTCATCACCGAAGGCGGCATCGACGTGCGCCCCCACCCCCATATCGGACTGGGCACGGTTACCTATCTGTACCAGGGCGAATTCGAGCACCGTGACAGCCTTGGCACACATCAGATGATCTATCCCGGCGAGGTCAACTGGATGGTTGCAGGGCGTGGTGTCACCCATTCCGAGCGCACCAGTGACGAAACACGCGGCAGGAAACACAGCCTGTTCGGCATTCAGACCTGGATTGCTTTGCCCGAAGCGCATGAGGATATGGCCCCAGATTTCGAACATCACAAACAGGCCGCGTTGCCGCATATTCAGGATGCAGGCGTCAGCGCCCGGTTGATCCTGGGTTCGGCTTATGGTGAAACCAGCCCGGTCACGATGCTGTCCGAAACCTTCTATCTCGACGTGCAATTGGAACCCGGCGCGTCTTTCCCTCTGCCTGACGACCACGAAGATCGCGGTGTCTATGTTACGCAAGGTTCGGTCGAAATCGCGGGCGACAGGTTTGACGAGGGCCGCATGATGGTGTTCCGGCCCGGGGACAAGCTGTCTGTCAAGGCCGGTGCATTGGGCGCACGGCTGATGCTGCTGGGCGGAGCGACCCTGAATGAAGACCGCTACATCTGGTGGAATTTCGTTTCGTCTTCGAAGGAAAAAATCGAAACCGCAACCCGTGAGTGGAAAAGCGCCGATTGGGCCAATGGTGCATTTCAACTGCCTCCGGGCGACGATCAGGAATTTATCCCTATTTCCAAAGAGCTTGAGCGCACCAAACCCCGGCTGGCCCGCTAGCGCGTGACGTCGGGGGCAAGCGGGCTTGTGTCACAGGACGTTTGCGGTGATCCTTTTCGGGTGTACCGGAGGGGGTATCATGAATCTTGTCCTTGCAGGCGCGGGCAGCATTGGCTGTTACTGTGGTGCTTTGCTGGCCCGTGCGGGCCACGCTGTAACCCTGCTGGGTCGCGCCCGTGTGCTGGACCCGATCCGAGAGCACGGGCTGAAGGTCACTGACTTTGATGGCCTTGACGTCACGATTCCGACCGGGGGCCTGACGCTCAGCGAAGATCCGGCCTGTCTGGATCAGGCCGAACTGGTCATCGTCACCGTCAAATCGGGTGCAACCGCAGACATGGCCGAGCAAATTGAGCGCTTTACGCGGCAGGATGCCCCGATCCTGTCCTGGCAAAACGGTATCGAAGCTGCCGCAACATTGCGTGAGGCCTTGCCGGGGCGCGATGTGCGTGCGGGTATGGTTCCGTTCAACGTGGTGCCAAACGGCCCTGCCACCTATCATCGGGCCACGTCCGGAGAGATCGTCATCCAAAGCGGCACCGGTGATCTGGCCGCGCAGCTGAGCAGCGCAGACCTTCCCGTAAAGTCCAGCGACCAGATCGAAGCCGTGCAATGGGGCAAGCTGGTGATCAACCTGAACAATGCGCTCAATGCCTTGTCGGGCCTCACGTTGGTGGATCAGCTGATGAACCGCGACTGGCGCAATCTCATGGCGGATCAGATGTCCGAGGCGCTGACCGTCCTCAAGGCGGCGGGTCATCCCGTGGCCTCGACCACACCGCTTCCGGCATGGATGACCCCGCATATTCTGCGGCTGCCGACACCGCTGTTCACCCGCATCGCGGCCCGGATGCTGACAATCGACCCCAGCGCGCGAACGTCCATGGCCTATGACCTCATGGCCGAGCGGCAAACGGAAATTGACAGCCTGCAAGGTCACATCATCCGGATGGGTCACGAAACCGGAGTGCCAACACCCATCTGCACGCAGGTGTCAGACCTGATCAAGCATGCACCCGATCACCCGTTGTCGCCGGAACAGATCAGGCTCTGACGGTCTCCCTCAGGCGAACGCGGTCAACACCCAGTAAATGACGGCCGACATGGTTGCGGCGGCGGGCACAGTGACTACCCACGCGGCCACGATGGTCATGAAATGCGACCGCCGTACCAGCTTGCGACGGCGGTATTCTTCCGGGGCAAGGTGATGTTCTGTGCGTTGACGCTTTCCCTGTTTGCGCCGGCGCTCGGAATCCCACTCTCGGTAGAAGCCGACGCCAAAGACTGCACCAACGGCGATATGGGTCGAACTGACCGGCAGGCCAAGCCAGCTGGCCAGAATTACGGTGATCGCCGCCGACAGGGCGACGCAAAAGGCGCGTATAGGATTCAGCTTGGTGATCTGGCGGCCCACCATCCGGATCAGCCTGGGGCCGAACAGGAACAGACCGAAGGAAATCCCGAACGCTCCGATGATCATCACCCAAAGCGGGATTGGAACTTTCGCGGCGAACTCTCCGAATTCGGCCGCATGGACAATCGCGGCCAGCGGGCCGACCGCATTGGCCACGTCATTTGCGCCGTGGGCAAAGCTCAGGAACGTGGCCGAGATCACAAGCGGCAGGCCGAACAGCGTCTTCAGCGACCGGGTTCGGTTCTCCATCCCTTCGGATCTGCGCTTGACCCACGGGACGGTCACGGACCAAGTCAGCAGCCCCACGCCCAACCCGATCAACAGGGCCATTTCCGGATCGATATGCACGATCCGTTGCAGGCCTTTGACGGACAGATAGGTGGCAAAGGCCCCCGCCATCACCGCCAAAAGGACAGGTACCCATTTGCGTGCGGCGGCGATCTTGTCGTCCTGATTCTGGATTTTCGACTTGATCAGCGCCAGAAAAGCCGCGGCAACCGCACCCCCGAGCATCGGCGAAATCACCCAGCTGGCTGCAATTGCACTCATCGTGCCCCAGTTCACCGCGCTCAGGCCCGCTGCTGCAATGCCCGCACCCATCACCCCGCCCACGACTGAATGCGTTGTGGACACAGGGGCGCCAATCCAGGTCGCCAGGTTGACCCACATGGCCGAAGATATCAGCGCTGCCATCATGGCCCAGATGAACACCTCGCTGTTTTGCACCGAGGCGGGATCGACAATCCCCTTTGAGATGGTCGAGACCACGTCACCCCCCGCAAGCAACGCACCTGCGCTTTCGGCGATGGCGGCAATCACGATGGCGCCGCCCATGGTCAGCACATTCGCGCCGACCGCTGGCCCCATGTTGTTGGCCACGTCATTGGCACCGACATTGATCGCCATATAGGCCCCGAACGCGGCCGCCGCGACCACGACATGGCTGCCATCCGCCCGACCGAACAGGACCGCCGCCGTCAGCCCGGCAAGCGCCATGAAGGCCAGTGCGACCCCCGGTGCCAGCAGGTGGCGCGCGACATGGATGTTGGCGGTTTCGACCCGCGAAATTCGGTGCAGGTCGCTGTCCAACGTTTGCCAGCGTGGTTTCGGATTCGTGTCAGACATGAACTTGGTCAGATATTGTAGGATCGTGCGCCACTAACGGTATCCGGATGCTCAGGCAAGCTGGGTGCCATCGAAATGTTGCGAATTCCTTACAGTCTGCGCAACAAGGCCTGAAGCTCGGGCTCTTGCACCAGAGTGGCCGCTTCAACCGGCGAAAACCAGCTGCGCTCGCGCTGATCGGCCTCGGGAAAGTCATCCGCCAGCGCGCGCACCGAAATCCTGTAGACATTGGTCAATACCGGTTGCGCTGATCCGTTTTTGAGGATCTTGTCATAGGTGAATTGGCCGACGGGTTCATCGTGAACTGCATCCGCGCGCACTCCGGCCTCTTCCCAGGCCTCCTGAAGGGCTGTTTCCGCGCCACTCAAACCATCGATGGGCCAGCCTTTCGGGATGATCCAGCGTTTGGTGTCACGGCTGGTGATCAGCAGAACCTGATCGTGCCCGTCATAAACGCGGGTGCATAACGCCGCAAACTGCACCCGTCGGGGGCGCAGGAACAGCGGTCGCCCGACCTCTTCCCAGATATTTTGCAGCCATGCATTCATCAGTTTTTTGTCAGTCTACTCTATGCCTTCAAAGTTGATACGACTTAACAACGGAAATGGTGAGTTTCAATTAAACCTTCCAGTATTGGCCGGGTTTGGCCGATTCTTGAGGGTTTTCTGGGTTGTTTTGTGGATTTTGGGCAAGGCTCGGGCTTTGCTGACGGCTCTAGTCACGTCTGCGTTTTGCCCTCAGCGTGGGATCAGCCTGGGTCGGGTCTTCGGGCCAGGGGTGTTTGGGGTATTGCGCCCTCATGTCCTTGCGTACATCCGCGTAAGAGCCCGCCCAGAAACCGGGCAGGTCACGCGTTATCTGGATCGGGCGCTGCGCCGGTGACAGCAGAGTGATCTTCAAAGGCTGGCCGCCGATCGCCGGGTGTCGGGTCACGCCAAACACTTCCTGCAAACGGACCGAGATTTCCGGTACGGCCGCGCTGTAATCAATTGGCACCTTGCGCCCCAGCGGCGTTTCAAATGACCCCGGAGCGCGCCGGTCCAGTTCCTGCGTCTGCGCCCAGTCCAGCCGCGCGCGCAGGGCGGGCAAAAGATCGAATTTCTTCCAGTCTTCGGCGCTTTTGACCTCTGACAGCATGGGCAGCAACCAGTCTTCCATATCGGCCATCAGGCCTGCGACCGAAAAATCGGGCAGATCGACGCCATCGGCGCGCACCAGTTCGACACGGGCGGCCAGGCGCGCGGCGGCACCCTCCAGCCGCAGGCCCAGATCGCGTATCCCATCCAGCATCGCGCGGGCCACAGCGTCGTCCGGGACGTCCTTCCAGATGCGGTCGTCCAATGTGATCGCACCGAACCGCTCTTGCCGCCGCGACACGACCCGCCGCTCGCGTTTGGACCAGGCGCAGGTCTCGACCCAGCCGATCTGATCCGCGAACAGATCGCGGATGTCGCGTTCCGAAATCTGGGTGGCCATCCGGACCTTCGCCTCGCGCGGGTTGCCATCCGTGTCGATGACGACCAGAAACGGAGCGTTGGCCAGTGAATCCGCACTGTCCAGAACAACGCCTTTCCCCCCTGACAGCACATAGCGCGGCGCGTCGCCCTTGCGCCGCTGTCCGATGCGGTCAGGATAGGCCAGCCCGGCCATGGCGGCGGGGCTCAGATCGACCGAGTCGCCCTTGGCCTGTTTCCGCAGCCGTCTGGTTTCGGCATTGATCCGATCCACTGCGCCCATGTTGACCTGCCAGACCCTGTTGCGCTGAAAGGCCCGGGGATCGCGCAGCGCCTCTTGCCGCAGGGTGATATCCACCGGCGCGCCGCGAAGGGGGTCACGCTCGGCCATCAACGCTGCCAACAGGGCGGCGTTCGGACCGGCCCGCACAAGCATGTGCCCCAGCCGGGGATGCAAGGGCAGTGCCGCCAGGGCGCGCCCATGATCGGTGATCCGCCCATTGGTATCGAGTGCGCCCAGCATTGACAGCAAAGCCCGCGCCTCGGCCATCGTCCCCTCGGGAGGTGGAGTCAGAAAGGCCAGATCGGCCGCGTCAGCGCCCCACAGGGACAGCTCCAGCGCCAGCCCGGTCAGATCCGCCGCTTCGATCTCGGCAGGCGGGTAGGCGGCCAGCGCACCGTCTTCCCCCTTCGACCAGAGCCGGTAACACACCCCTTCGGCCACCCGTCCGGCCCGGCCCGCGCGCTGTGTGGCCTCGGCCCGGGTCACCCGTTCGGTCACCAGCCGGGACATGCCCGATCCCGGATCGAACCGAGCCCGCCGGGCCTGTCCCATATCCACCACGACCTTGATGTCGGGGATCGTCAGCGAGGTTTCGGCAATCGACGTCGCCAGCACGACTTTGCGCCCTTGTTCCACCGGGGCAATCGCGGCACGCTGGGCCGCAAAGGGCATGGCTCCGAATAACGGGCGCACCACGCAACTGTCGGGCAACCGACCGTTCAAAAGGCTTTCAGCGCGTCGGATCTCACCCTCTCCCGGCAGGAAAACCAGAATTCCGCCGCCGGACTTCCGGGTCTCACGCTCGGCCTGCACCACCAGATCGATCAACGCATCCAACCGTCGCGCTTGCGGCCCCAATGGCCGATCCAGCCAGCGCGTCTCAACCGGAAAGCTGCGCCCGTCCGATGTGACCAGAGGGGCCGCCATCAACGCGCCGACCGGATCCGCATCCAGCGTGGCTGACATGGCCAGCAGGATCAGATCGTCCCGCAATGCGTCGGTCACTTCGAGGCACAAGGCCAGCCCCAGATCGGCGTTCAGAGACCGTTCGTGGAATTCATCGAAAATCACTGCGCCAATTCCCGGCAGATCCGGGTTGGATTGCAGCATCCGGGTCAGGATGCCTTCGGTCACCACCTCGATCCGGGTGTCTTTCGACACTTTCGCCTCGCCGCGCACACGGTATCCCACGGTCTGCCCTGCGCGCTCTCCCAGGGTCTCGGCCATCCGCTCGGCAGCGGCCCGGGCCGCCAGCCGCCGGGGCTCCAGCATCACGATCCTGCCTTCGCACAAACCCGCCTCGAGCATTGCCAGGGGAACCCGCGTGGTCTTGCCCGCCCCCGGTGGGGCCTGCAATACCGCGCGGCCCTGCGCGCGCAATCTGTCCAGCAGTTCGGGAATGGCGTCGTCGATGGGCAGGCGTATCGTCATCCGGCTCTTATCCGCGATCATGCTGGTGTCGTCCAGTTCTCGCGCCGCGCGCGTTCTGGTGACACCGAGGCGGCAGGCCCAACCCTGAAGGGCCAAGCAACGCACGAATTGACGCAGCTTTCGCTTTGATCGCATTTCCGGAGACCTGCGGTCTGGACAAACGCCCCCAGAGCGCGGCAACTATTCCTGCCTCTAGGATCGGGACAAGAATGCAGACAGACAGCCTCAGCGACAGGATTTTGAAGGGCGAGCGCCGGGCGCTGGCCCGCGCGATCACTCTGGTGGAAAGCAATCGCGCCGATCATCGTGCACAGGCCAGCGAGCTGTTGGCCCAGCTCGCAGGATCGGGGCGTCAGGCGCTCCGGATCGGTTTGTCGGGTACGCCCGGGGTGGGCAAGTCCACCTTCATCGAAAGCTTTGGCATGATGCTGACGGGGCAGGGGCTGCGTGTCGCGGTTCTGGCAGTCGATCCCAGCTCTGCCCGTTCGGGGGGCTCGATTCTGGGGGACAAAACCCGGATGGAACGCCTGAGCCGCGAGAAGAACGCCTTTATTCGCCCCTCCCCCAGCCAGAGCCATCTCGGCGGCGTTGCCCGACGGACCCGCGAGGCCATCGCCCTGTGCGAGGCCGCAGGCTATGACGTGGTGCTGATTGAAACCGTGGGCGTCGGGCAGTCTGAAACGGTGGTGTCCGAATTGTCGGACCTGTTCCTGTTGCTGTTGGCCCCGGCGGGTGGGGACGAATTGCAGGGTGTCAAACGTGGCATCATGGAGATGGCCGATATCATCCTGATCAACAAGGCGGATGGCGACCTGAAGGCCACGGCGACCCGGACATGCGCAGACTATGCCGGCGCGTTGCGATTGCTGCGCAAGCGCCCGCAGGATCCCGAAGGTTTCCCCAAGGCAATGACCGTTTCAGCGGTCGAAGAACAGGGGCTGGAGCAAGCCTGGGACGAGATGCAATCCCTGACCCGGTGGCGCCGCGACAACGGTATCTGGGAAGCCAACCGGGCCGCACAGGCGCGATACTGGTTCGATCAGGAAGTCCGCCATGCCCTTCTGGCCCGGCTCGACACGCCGCGGGCCAAGGCTGAGATGGAACGCCTGAACGCTGAAGTCTCGGCCGGGCGTCTGAACCCGGCCCGCGCGGCCGAAGAACTGCTTGGCACACTGAGCTGACGGGGTGAAAGGGGGCAAGGTTTCAAAGGCGTGCGCAAAATGAAAGAATTCGTTCGGTCCGTCTTGACGCTTCCTGCGATTCCCACTACACGCATCCAACCAGTTTTCGGGCGCGACTTCGGGTTGTGCCCCTTGTGATTTGGCCGAGGGCTTTGTGCCCGGCCTCCAGAAACAAAGGAAGAAACCATGTCGCGCCGTTGCGAACTGACCGGAAAAGGCCCGATGACTGGCAACAATGTCAGCCATGCCAAAAACAGAACTCGTCGTCGTTTCCTGCCGAACCTGAATGACGTTACCCTGCAGTCCGAGACCCTGGGCCGCGGCGTCAAGCTGCGCATCTCGGCAGCCGCCCTGCGTTCGGTTGACCACCGCGGTGGTCTGGACGCATTCCTGGCCAAAGCCAAGGATGAAGAACTGTCGGCGAACGCGCTGAAAGTGAAGAAGGAAATCGCCAAGGCGCAAGCCACGGCCTAAGCCTTTTCGCTTACGGGATTTCAGGCCCTGCACCTCTGAGGTGCGGGGCTTTTTTGTTTTGAGACGCCCGCTGCTGCCTTGCTTTGTTTTCAAATTCGAAATTATTTCTCGCCATTGGTGAATTGCTTCACATACGGAAAGCCGAATCTGACCTATCGTCACTGTCATTCATCGGGCGGGGGCCTCACTATGACGTTAAAAAGTTTCTACCTTTTCCTGTTTCTGGCCGCGGTTTTTCGCAAAGCAATTTCGGCTTGTACGCGGATGCAGCGCAGGGTGAATCGTTCCCACACCAGCTTCAATACAAGCAAGGTGAAACGACCGGGAATTGATTACTGAAACCAGCTTCAAGCGCGACCCTTTGGCGCTTGAAGCTACTTTGCTGACTGACCTATACCCGGGTCAGGATGAGACCTGCCATAACACGATTCCTGCCTTATGCTCTGTCCCTGCTTTTGGTTCTGACCGGGCAGGGCCTTGCTGTGTCCCGCGGCATGGACAGGGCCGTGGGTCAGATGGTGTTGTGCACAGGCACCGGTCCGGTCGTTGTCTATATGGACGAAGACGGACAGCCCACCGCGCCACCGCATTACTGCCCGGATTACGCGCTGTCCCTGATGGGCGCGGTCGCCATTGCCCAGCCGCCCATGCCTATGGCACCAGAGCAGGCGCAGTTAGCGCCGCTGCGACATCTGGTCAATCAAATCGCCTTGCCGGTCCCCGGCACCCCGGCGCGCGCGCCGCCTGTACGTGTTTGAAGACACTACTTTTTCAAACCTACAATACAGGAGAGGCACGATGTCCCTCAAAACTACTCTGTTTGCAACCCTGGCCGCCGTGACCCTGGCCATGCCTGCTGTTGCCGAAGGCACTATCAAAGTTGATGACGCCTTTGCCCGGTCGTCGGGAAAGACCGCCAAGGCAGGTGCCGCGTTCATGATGATCCAGAATCTGGGCGATGCGGACGACCGTCTGGTCGACGTGACGTCGGATGCCGCTGCTCGGGTTGAACTGCACACGCACAAAGTCGACGACAATGGCGTGGCCAAGATGGTGCATGTCGAGGAAGGCTTTGCCATTCCGGCAGGCGAAACCCACATGCTGAAACGCGGCGGAGACCACGTGATGTTCATGGGGCTGACCGAACCGTTCGAGCAGGACGCCATGGTTCCGGTGACGCTGATCTTTGAAAAGGCTGGCGAGGTTGAGATCGAAATCCCGGTCGATCTGGAGCGTCAGGACATGGGTGGGCACGGATCTCATTCGAACTAGGGCAACGCCTGTCTTCGGGCCGCGCTGCGGCCGTCATCCATGCGTCAGGCCGGGCATTGCCCGGCCTGTTGTTCCTGCGGCCGCCGCTGGTGCTATTTGTTGACGTTTTTCATACCGACGCGGTCACCGGCCTGGCGGAATCGGGATGCCAGCCAGAACATGACCGCGGCGATGGCCAGTGCCGAAAAGGCGATGCCCCATCCCAGCGCAACAAGCGCGACCGCTGGCCAGATCATCAAAACAAGCCCGACCACAAGCGCGACAAAACCCGAGACGCGCATGGAGCCGCGTTGAGGGTCTCTCTCGTGCATTTGCCCGGATGCCGCCAGCGAACCGATCCCGATAATCAGCGCCCATGCGCCCATGAGGAAAAAGGCGAGTTTGACCGTCCCTTCCGGCCAGATCAGCAGGACAAGCCCGATCAGAAGCGCACCGATTGCAGCGCCGCCCATTACCCCGCGACGCCCAACGCCCAAAAGCGTCAGGCCACCATCGAGGATCAGCAGCACGCCAACCAGCCGCAGCAGCAACGCGATGCTGCCAGACGGCCAGAACAGTGCTGCAATACCGACAAGCCCGGCTAATACTCCGCGCAGCAGAAAGGTCCACCACAGGCTGGAAAGCTGCTCTCCCAGCATGTCGCGCCCCGCCATGCTGCCTTCATCCAGAATTTCACCGGTCCGGGGGTCCTGATCCGTCATGTCTTGTCCTCCAGTCGTTTCGGGGGCATTCTAACCGAATTAAGCGAGTGTTGTCTGTACTTTAACTATGCGGCGCAAGCAGGTGCCCGACCCATTGCGGAACTGTCTGGGTCGCTTTGCCGACAACTCTTTCATCAAACCCGGATGCGCCCGGCGACGGTTCCAGATTGATCTCGATCGTCCGAGCGCCCGCCGCTTGTGCCTCGTGCACGAACGCTGCCGCCGGATAAACCTGACCCGAGGTGCCAATGGCGGCAAAAAGCCACGCGCTGCTCAGGTGGTCATAAATCTCGTCCATGAAATAGGGCATTTCACCAAACCAGACCACATCGGGCCGGGCCGTGGGCCGCGCACAGGCGGGGCAGGATTCCCCAACCGCCATTTCGGGCGGGGCGGTCCAGCGATGGCCACAGGCTGAACACAGCGCGCCCGCCAAAGTTCCGTGCATGTGGATGACATCCTTTGCGCCGCCCGCCTCGTGCAGGCTGTCCACGTTCTGGGTTACGATCACGACGTCTCCGGGCCAGTCCCGTTGGAGCCGGGCCAGTGCTTCATGAGCGGCATTGGGTTGAACTTCGGAGGCCTGAACCCGCCGCGCATTGTAAAACCCTTGAACCAGTGCGGGGTCGCGGGCGAATCCTTCCGGTGTGGCGACATCCTCGATGCGGTGCTGGGCCCACAATCCACCCTCATCGCGAAAGGTGCTCAACCCGCTCTCGACTGATATTCCGGCCCCGGTCAGAATCACGATCTTTTCCATTTCTCCTCCGCGCGGTACAGCTTGGTGCATGTCACACCGTATCCTCTTTGTCTGCCTGGGCAATATCTGCCGCTCGCCTGCGGCAGAGGGCGTTTTTCGCACCCGCGCGCCGCATCACGTAACCGATAGTGCCGGAACCATGGGCTGGCATGCGGGGAAACCGCCCTACGGCCCAATGCAGGCAGCTGCGAAGGTCAGGGGAATCGATCTGGGCGACCTGCGCGCGCGTCAGTTCACCGCTGCCGATTTCGACCGCTTCGACCTGATCCTGGGCATGGACGCCAACAACATCGCGGATATCGAGAATCTGCGCCCCGCCGGCAGTGACACCCCGGTGCGCCTGCTGACCGATTTCGCCCCTGAGGCCGGCGCGGATCATGTGCCTGACCCCTATTACACACGGGATTTCGATGGCGCGCTGGACCTGATCGAGGCAGCGGTTGACGGCCTTGCTGCCCATCTGGACAGTTAACCGCCGATCACCCGCAGCGATCCGCTCAGCCAGGGCAGTTTGGCCAAAGCCGGGTCAACGATCTGGTTCTGCATCAGACGCCGTGTCATGCCCGCGACCTCCTGCGGCACCTGATCGGACCAGCCCGTTCGCGCCAGCAATGATATGCTGCGCGAGAAATCCCCGAACGGGGCAGGGTGGGCCTCCAGCCCGTCATGAAAACGCGCTGCGCGCATGAAGCCCAGCGGCGTCGTGATCGCCCAACCCAGACCCCGTGCAACCATGGCCATAAGCGCCATGTGCGAGCCGATCTCGAACCGTTCCTCGAACTCCTGCGCGCCGCGCGCCATATGCGCCTCGATCTGCCGGCTGATCAGCTGCTCGCGGGCATAGCGCAGATATGGCAGGCTGTTCTGCACAGCCTCCACTCCGCCCGCCCCCTGAGGCGCAACCAGAATGAACGGATCCCGGACCAGAGGGTACTCGACCACCCCTTCCAGCACTTCTCCGCTATGGGCGGTGACGGCCATATGCAGGCGTTGTTCGGCCAAGGCCTCGAACAGATCGAGGCTCGACAAGGTGATCAGTTTGAAATTCGATCGGGTCAGACTGTCCGCCAGCAGCGTGGCCAGCCGTGGGGTCAGGTCATTGTCGAAGTCGTCGATCAATCCGATGGAGAGCGTGGTCAGATGCCCCAGATCCATGACCGACAATTCGCTTTGTGCCATTTGCAGCTCGGCCAGAACCGCCTCGGCCCGCACCAGAAAACTGCGCCCGGCCTGCGTCAGGCGCATCGGTCGGCGCCCGTGATCGACCAGTTCGGTGCCCAAAGCCTTTTCCAGATTGCGCAACTGTTGGGAAACGGATGGCTGGCTGAGCCCCGTGATCTCGGCGGCCTGTGCCACCGATCCCGTCCGCGCCAAAGCCTCGAACACCTCAAGGCCCCGCAGGGTCAGCCCTTTCATCACCATAAGATACACCTTTCGCTGCGCCTTTCTGGGGCGCAGCGTGGATCAGGTCAAGGTTTCAGAGGGGCTTAGCTGCAGATCGCCTGCGCCATCTGGCCAAAGTTCTGATACCGGTCCCACAGCGCATCGTCGCGCGCGGTCTGCGACATCTTCAACTCCTGCGCCTGATGGGGGTCGGTGAACCATTTGGCCACGGTTTTCTGATCGCTGCGGGTAAGCGCCTGATCCGCCACGCGCTGGATGCAACTGCACCGATCCCGCGTCGCCGCCGACCGGTCCGACGCCAGACACGCCCGCTTGATCTGCGCCGCATCCGCAACCGGAGCCACCGCCGTCAGCGATGCCGCACAAAATGCGATTAAGAGGAACTGTTTCATACTCGAGCCTCGTTTTTGCCTGCCCGGAGGTGTCTTGCGCCCCTCTCGGTCTGCGGCGGAGTATGAATCAAATGGGCGCGCGGATCAATCATACGTTGCGAAAAAGTGATTGCACGAGCCGGAAACGATACAATCCCGCCACCCCCGTAGGCCGGGTTTCAGCCCGGCACCGGTCAGGACAGGAGCGGGAGCCACCTTTCAATGGCCTCGATCAACGCTTCAATTTTCTCCGGGTGTTTAGCTATGTAAGCGTCAACGATCGCTGTAGTGCCTTTGGTTGAGCCTGCAACGACCGCAGTGCCAACTCCTAAATTTGCCTTACCAACGCACCACTTGAGTAAGCCAAACAGTCCTGCTTTGAGTTTGCCCAGAATTGCTTCAATCCACTCACGAGCAGGGCTTTCCTCTTCCAATGCCGTCGAGAGGTCGTCGGTCGTTTCCCAGATCAAGGTTAACGCGTCGGACAACCGTTCATCTTCGATGCTCTTAGGAGGGTTGTTCCCTCCGATGCCGTGGCGTGCTGAGGTTCTAACCGTCAGGCTACCTTTGATGTCCGATAAGGCTTTCTCGACTTCCCACCTTGCCTGAATTTCCGCAATTTCTTCAGCAACAGCTTCCGGGCCTGCGTTCCAAATACTATTGCCAGTCAAAGCAACCCGCCGCTGAAGTTCCCAGTCCAACGGTTCACCCTTCAGCATTCCCTCGTACCATTCAGCCCAAAACTCCCATGGCGTCTCGGGGGCGTTTTCGGAAAACCGCTGCGACAAGCTGGCGTACGGCTCTGGTACTGCACCATGCCACAGTTCGGTGGCAAACACCTGCTCAGTTTCATCTGGTGTCGCGGCTAGCGCAATAGCATCGGCAGATAGCGCTTGGATAATTTCGGCACCGTAGGTGAATGCGTTGGCATTGAGATCTTGAATTGTTTCGGCAGGCGTGGCGCGCGTTGCATAGAAGGTTGCGGCGACGGCAGTAGCGACGTTGGATAAGGTCGGGTCGGTTAATGTACCGTACCCGTTTTCGGTATTGGCGGCGTCGAGGGTGCCTAGAGTACTAGAGGTGATCGAAGCTATTTCTGGGTAAAGCCCAGTACCAACGAGTCCAGAAACAATATTGGCTCTAAAGCAAGCTAGAAGAAATTGCGCCTGTTCGCGGCTGCTACTTTCTTAATCTGATAAAACAAAAGCATAGGGAAGAACTTGTAAGGCTGAACGCGTCGCAAGTGCTTTCAGTGCCGTGTTTGAAAGCGAATTTAGCCAATCTTCAAACTCTTCTGGACGGGTTAAAATAACCATGTGCATTCCTGCTAATACGAGCGGTCCAATCTGCCCTCTTGAAGTTTAGCGGACAAGGCACCGAAACTCTGTCGCGTTTCTATTGACCAATCCACGATTCCTCTACATATCCCCAACCCATGACAGACCTCGCTCATATCCGCAATTTCTCCATCGTCGCGCATATCGACCATGGCAAATCCACCCTTGCTGACCGGCTCATCCAAGAGACCGGAACGGTGAAGGATCGCGACATGAAGGAACAGTTGCTCGACAGCATGGATATCGAGCGCGAGCGTGGCATCACCATCAAGGCCAACACGGTTCGCATCGACTATACCGCCGACAATGGCGAGCAATACGTGCTGAACCTGATCGACACGCCCGGTCATGTTGATTTCGCCTACGAAGTTTCGCGGTCCATGCGCGCGGTCGAGGGCTCTCTGCTGGTGGTCGACTCGACCCAAGGGGTCGAGGCGCAGACGCTGGCGAATGTCTATCAGGCCATCGACGCTGATCATGAGATCGTGCCGGTGCTCAACAAGATCGACCTGCCCGCGTCCGACTGTGACCGCGTGGCCGAACAGATCGAAGATGTGATCGGCATCGACGCAACCGACGCCATTCAGGTTTCCGCCAAGACGGGGCAGGGCATCCACGAAACTCTGGAAGCAATCGTACAGCACCTGCCCGCACCGAAGGGCAATCTGGACGCGCCTCTCAAGGCGATGCTGGTGGATTCGTGGTACGACGCCTATCTGGGCGTCATCGTTCTGGTCCGCATCATGGACGGCACGCTGAAAAAGGGGATGCGGGTCAAGTTCATGTCAAACAACACCCTGCACCATGTCGACCGTGTCGGCGTCTTCCGCCCCGAGATGCAGATGGTCGACTCGCTTGGCCCCGGCGAGATCGGATTCCTGACCGCATCCATCAAACAGGTCCGCGACACCCGCGTAGGTGACACCATCACCAATGACCGCAACGGGACCGAAGTCGCACTGCCGGGCTTCAAACCCGCGCAGCCGGTGGTGTTCTGCGGTCTGTTCCCAGTGGACAGCGCCGAATTCGAAGACCTGCGGGATGCAATCGACAAACTGGCGCTCAACGATGCCAGCTTCAGCTTTGAAATGGAAACTTCGGCCGCGCTTGGCTTTGGCTTCCGCTGCGGTTTCCTGGGCCTGCTGCATCTTGAGGTCATCCGCGACCGCATCGAACGCGAATACGATATCGAGCTCATCACCACCGCGCCGTCGGTGATCTATCACGTCTACATGAAAGACGGCGCGATGATCGAGCTGCACAACCCCGCCGACATGCCCGACCCCTCGAAGGTAGATCATATCGAGGAACCGCGCATCAAGGCGACCATCCTTGTGCCGGATGAATACCTGGGTGACGTGCTGAAACTGTGTCAGGACCGCCGCGGCATCCAGATGGACCTGACCTATGCCGGCTCCCGCGCCATGGTCGTCTATGACCTGCCGCTAAACGAGGTTGTTTTCGACTTCTACGACCGCCTGAAATCGGTGACCAAGGGCTATGCCTCGTTCGACTACCAGATGACCGGCTATACCGAGGACAATCTGGTCAAGATGTCGGTGCTGGTGAATGACGAACCGGTCGACGCGCTGTCGACCATGGTTCACCGCGACCGGGCCGAGATGCGAGGCCGGGCGATGTGCGAAAAGCTCAAGGACCTGATCCCGCGCCACATGTTCAAAATTCCGATCCAGGCCGCCATCGGAGGCAAGGTCATCGCCCGCGAGACCCTGTCCGCCCTGCGCAAGGACGTGACCGCCAAATGCTACGGCGGCGACGCCACGCGGAAACGCAAACTGCTGGACAAGCAGAAGGCGGGTAAGAAGAAGATGCGTCAGTTCGGGAAGGTAGATATCCCGCAGGAGGCGTTTATCTCGGCATTGAAGATGGACAGCTGAGGCTGTCCGTTTTTCCGGCGAGTGGGTGAAAGTGGTTGGCGCAGCCAACTGCGTGCCCACAAGACGGGTTTGATGTATGCCTCAGTGAAACAACAGCCTGTACTAACGCTCAATCTTGGTTGCCATGAATGATTACCCAATCCCCTCGCGATTATACCGTTACAGGTCGTGCGCTACTGATTACTTTGAAGATGAGTTGCGGGCAGTAGTCGAACGTCAAGAGCAGTTTTTCTCTTCAGTCAAAAGCCAGAACGATCCTTTTGATTGCAATCCGAAATTTGTCGCTTCATCTGATCATGAACTATTGCAACTATATGAAAAGATAGGAAAGAAACATCTAGTTTCTATGGGTGTATTGAGGGAACACTATCCCAATTTGAGACGTGCGGAACTTCGACGGCTGCAGAAGCGAGACTTTAGTGTCTCTGCTTCAAATATTGCCAGCTCAAATCCCACACTCGAACAGTTTGTTAACGAGATTCGAACCGGTTCTCGGATTATCTGTCTTTCTGAAACATGGAACAATCCGCTTATGTGGGCCCACTATGGAGCTGGTCACAATGGTATTGTTTGGGGGTTCGAGCCTGATGTGGACACCGCTATTGAGAGCGACTACGACATACCGCTTAAGGTCCGTTACGTCGAAAATCGGCCAACGCTAAAGACCACTGATTTAGTCTGTTGGCTGGAGTCTGAAAGAATAACCGATCCTTCACTAGCTTCTCAGGGTTATGACGCGTTTGACGCACTTGTTCTCACTAAACCGAAAGTTTGGGAGTATGAGGAAGAGTGGCGCGTACAAGTGCGCTTTGATGGCCAAGACGCATACAAAAAAGTTCCGTCTCTCCAAATAAGAGAAGTTCATATCGGAGCACGTGTTGAGACGGAAAAGGCTTCCTTAGTAGAAGAAATATGTGGTGATAAAGTGCCTGTATTCAGGGTCGGAATGGACTCGCAGAGTTTTGAGTTAATAAGGCTCTAGTACGGTTGAGCGCGATCGCTTCATACTGTGCTGCAGTCAACTAAACCTCCTCGCTTGGCGGCACCGCCGGGCTGCGTCGATCCGCCCCCGTCAAACTGAGGGTTTTCCTCCGGCAAAAACAGGCCGCGCGTTTGCGCCCCGGGGCTCCGCCCGTTCGCGGCTGAATTCGTCCACTGGACGAATTCCGAGACGCCGCTTACCCCCTCGGGCCGGCGCTTCCCTCCGGCTTGGCAATCGCACAATTTCTGAAATCCCACCAAAAGTGCTAGACTCCCCGCATTCCAAACAGATTTTTCAAAGGGGGAAGTGTTATGGATCAGACTTTGCGTTCAAGAACGTCTATGGGACGTCTGGATCATTACTACTACATCATGCGGACGACAATTTTTGCCTATGTGGCGCTCGCCGCCATTATCGGGTTTGGCGCTCAGGGCATTTCGCTGGTTCTGATCGTTCTGGTCATTGCCACTGCGGCCTATGGCATTCTGGCAGGCAGCACCGCTCTGGCCGATGTCGCGAACTTGCGCGACGACATGGATGAGGACATGGCGGCGTCGAATTTTGGCAAGGGCGTCAAATCCCATAACCTGAAAGGGCTGATCCTGACGTCAAATGTATTGCTCGGTCTGATTGGGCTGTCCGAACTCATCGCAATCGTGTTCTGACCGGAGTCTGTGACCAACCTCACAGCCTCAACTTCGCCCACCTGCTAATGTTGACGCAACGGCAACCTCGGCAGGAGGCCCCTATGTCCACATCGCTCATCCCTCTCATCGCCCTCGGGTCGGCGGGTCTCTATTCCGTTGCCATGATCTCGATGAAGTTCTGGTGGAAGATCCCCGGTGTTGGCCTGACCCTTCTGATTGTTGCCACGCTGCTGGCCGCCGCGACGCTGGAACTTGCCGCGCTTCGCAACGAACGGTTGGGCATCATCTATACCGGCATTCTGGGGGCCGAGGTCGTGCTGATCGCCATCGCCTCGTATTTCCTGTTTGGCGAGAACTTTTCCTATCGCGAGGGGATTGGCATCGCGCTGGTCATTGTCGGGACAGCTTTGGCCTGGGCCTGAAACTCCATTCTAAGCCCCCGCTGAACCAATCATGAAGTTTCCCTCAAGTAAGTTGTAACCGGTTCGGGCGGTCCCAATCTGTTGACCAGACAGAAGGAGAGAGCCCATGACCAGATACATGACTGCCGGAGCAGCCGCTTTGGCCACGACCCTCGCCCTTGGAACGGCCGCGCTGGCCGATACCACGCCCGACCTGCGCGGCACCTGGCTGGGGTCTTACACGACCGTTCAGCCCAGCCATTACTACAAAGGCGATCAGCCCCGGTTCAATCAGGCCGAATGGATGCTGGATGTGCAGCTTCAGGACGGCAACGTTTTCTGGGGGCACAGCAAATGGCGTCGCGATGGCGATTCCGACTGGAATGAATACGAGGCCACCGGCACCATCAGCCTCGATGGGACGGGCAGCATCGGCATCGTCGAAACCTCACCTCTGCTGATCGGCGCGAATGCGTTGATCGATGCGCGGTACGAAGATGGCAAGATCTTTGCCGATTTCCGTAGCCTGCGGAACGGAACGACCTACAGCACCGTTCTGGAACGTCAGGTGAACTGAAGCGTGTCCGGCCCGGACGATTGTAGGGGGTAAGTATCGCTGCTGCAATTTTGACTGCGGCGGAGGTTAGTAGGTTGCCACGTGCGGGTCGGACCGCTTCTCAAAAACGGAACAATCGTCTCCACAGCGCGGAGACGGGCCGGGCGGCCAGTTCACCGCCTGCGATAGGAACCAGACCACCCCGCGCAAGAATGCGGCGTTCCTCGGCGCGGGTCATCTGGATCTCGCGAACCTTCAGCGCGGCTTCGCGCGCGGTGACATAGCTGCCGTCCGGTCCCGGTTCCATTCCGGGGATGTTGCGTCCCCGCGACCACATTCCGCGAATGCCCGACAGCGGGTGTTTCCACCCGATCTCGTCATCATCCTGCAAATGCCAGATCCGCTTCGCTTCTGCGACCGAGACCAGAGCGGCCAGCGGTTTGCCGTGCCGGGTCAGTATGATCACTTCGCGCGGGTCCTGTGCGCGGGTGACCAAAGCGCCCAAATGGGCGCGCGCATGGGAAATGGTGCAACGCATCGGCGAATCTCCGTATGTACGATTCGAAAGATTGGTGGTCCGAGAGTTGTACAAACCCCGCAATTCTCAACTAATGGCGCGTGCGGTGGCCTTTGCGCCCGCAGCATTGGGCCAAAAGCCGGGCTCAGGTTCAGGCCTGAAAATGTCCCGGGACAAACATGCGTGGAGTCGAAACTTCTCGGATTATCCACAAAGATTTCCTGGCAGATACCAACAATTTATCCCCGTCTAATTTTCATGCTGCAGTGCTATTTTCTTGTCAGATACAAGGCATGCTGCAACAGTCTGAACACCACACAGGTTCTTCGGAGCCGAAGGTGGGACGCAAAGGCCCGGGGGTCTTGGCAGAGAGACTGGATCTTAGGATTTGCGTTGAACTGCAATGGCTTACCGGTGGGTGATCAGCCGAGTGAGGGCTTCATGCCCAAGTCGGATGGTTACCTTCTCAGAGGGCCGATGCACGCTGTGATGTCTCTTCGGGGACAATGCAGCCGCTGCAGTCTCTCAGGGGGCTGTAGCAACTGGATCGGGTGCTCTTCGGAGCGCATCGACCCGGTAAGGCGTCAGGAGTGTCCGAAAGGACGCATGCAAAGACCGCGTCTGCGCACCTGGCGCCTTTTCCTTTGCCGGATTTCGGTTTCATACAGGCTACCACTCACCCCTGCCGAAAGGGACCGGGGCTCTTCTGCGTATGCGAAAGAGCCCCGATTTAGCGTCAGATGATGCAATGCCGCGTCTATGCACCTGTAAGGGAAAGCTACCGCGGCATGCCATGTCTTTCAACTACATATTGAGAGAAGGCCCGCGCGCGGCGCAAAATAAAGTGTATTACAGGCTTTCCTGCACGTCGGTTGCTGCGCCTTGGATGGCATCTCCGGCTTTTTCGATATCCTTGCCGGCGCCTTTGGCGGTTTCGCAGGCAGTCAGTGCAAACAGGCTCAGGCCCATCAGAATTACGCGGATCATGTTCGTCTCCTTGGTGCTCGATTGTTTTTCGGTAGCACCTTTTTTCAACCGGAGCCAGTTCCTAGGTCGGGCCGTCGCTGCAGAAGAGCTCGTAAACGACTTCGAGCATGCGGCGGGGACGATCATCCGCCAGACGATAGTAGATGGCTTTACCTTCCCTGCGAGGTATCACCAACCCTTCAAGTCGCAGACGGGAAAGTTGCTGTGATACAGCGGCTTGCCTGGCGGACAGCAATTCTTCCAGTTCGGTGACGGATTTTTCACCGGACACCAGATGGCAGAGGATCATCAATCTGCCTTCGTGGCTTATCGCTTTGAGAAAATTAGAGGCGCGTGTCGCGTTGGTGACCATGCGGTCAAAATCTTCTTTTGACATGTCCTGGGACAGCTGAGGAAGTGCCATCGATTGAGTTCCTTGCAAACCCGTTGGCCGGGCGTTGTTTCCGTTACGTAAAGAGACGTGAGTGTGAGACCCTTCAGTACATGTTTCGTACATTCATTTCTATATGTATGAATCAAAATAGCGTGATGTATGAAAGGGGAATTCGGATTGAACGTTCCCGCAACGCGAGGGGGCAGATGATTCACTTTAAGGCGATCTGCTGATCGTTGCCGGAAACAACAGATGGTTCGCCTTGACGATTGATGATGATCCACATTCGGTCAGCGTTCTCACTTGCCCCCCTTGCAGCCCCCCTTAGCCGACACTAAGACTCAGGTAACACTTGTTGGGATATTGTCCCGATCCATAGCTAAACAGGCAGGTTACGAATGTTCGATCCCGTAGAAACCTACATGAATACACTTGTTCCCATGGTCGTTGAGCAGACCAGCCGGGGCGAGCGCGCCTATGATATTTTCTCCCGCCTGCTGAAAGAGCGGATCATATTCATCAACGGACCGATTCATGATGGGATGAGCCATCTTGTTGTGGCGCAATTGCTGCACCTCGAAGCTGAAAACCCCAACAAGGAAATCTCGATCTACATCAACTCGCCCGGCGGAGTGGTAACCAGCGGTTTGTCGATTTACGACACAATGCAATATATCAAGCCGAAATGTTCCACATTGGTGATCGGTCAGGCGGCCTCGATGGGCTCGGTCCTGCTCGCCGGGGGCGAGAAGGGAATGCGCTTTTCACTGCCCAACAGCCGCATCATGGTGCACCAGCCCAGTGGCGGGTACCAGGGCCAGGCCAGTGACATCATGATTCACGCGGCCGAAACCCAAAAGCTGAAGGATCGCCTGTATGACATCTACGTACGTCATACGGGGCAGACGAAAAAGGCGGTCGAAAAAGCGCTGGATCGTGACAATTTCATGAGCCCGGAAGAGGCCAAGGAATGGGGTCACATCGATGAGATCGTTGAAAATCGAGCGAAAATGGACACGGAAGAGGCCTGAGGCCGATACCCCGCGTCACCGGCGCGGGGGTCATTTTGAGATTGTAGCCGCCAGAGTGCTGGCCTAAGCTGCACACACAGGTGTAAGCGCCCCCGAAAAGGGGCGCAGGGACGAAGCCCGAAAGGTAGATCATGGCGACGAATTCAGGCGGCGATGGGAAAAACACGCTCTACTGCAGCTTCTGCGGCAAAAGCCAGCATGAGGTCCGTAAGCTGATCGCAGGCCCCACAGTTTTCATCTGTGATGAATGTGTTGAGCTGTGCATGGACATCATCCGCGAAGAGACCAAGGCCAGCGGGCTGAAGTCATCTGACGGTGTTCCGACGCCCAAGGATATCTGCGAAGTACTGGACGATTATGTAATTGGTCAGGCCACGGCAAAGCGGGTTCTGTCGGTGGCCGTTCACAACCATTACAAGCGTTTGAACCACGCTCAGAAAGCGGGCAGTGATATCGAGCTGGCAAAGTCGAATATCCTGCTGATCGGCCCGACCGGTTGCGGTAAGACACTGCTGGCGCAAACGCTGGCGCGTATTCTGGACGTGCCGTTTACCATGGCTGACGCGACGACCCTGACCGAAGCCGGCTATGTGGGTGAGGATGTCGAAAACATCATTCTCAAGTTGTTGCAGGCGAGTGAGTACAACGTCGAACGCGCGCAGCGCGGCATCGTCTATATCGATGAGGTCGACAAGATTACCCGCAAATCCGAAAACCCCTCGATCACGCGTGACGTGTCGGGTGAGGGCGTGCAGCAGGCATTGCTGAAACTGATGGAAGGGACAGTGGCCAGCGTCCCCCCACAGGGTGGCCGCAAGCATCCTCAGCAGGAATTCCTGCAAGTGGACACGACGAACATTCTGTTCA
Organism: Ruegeria sp. HKCCD7559; assembly: GCF_013110575.1. Lineage (NCBI taxonomy): Bacteria > Pseudomonadati > Pseudomonadota > Alphaproteobacteria > Rhodobacterales > Roseobacteraceae > Ruegeria > Ruegeria sp. HKCCD7559. Next base: position 45,258 of record NZ_WVQU01000005.1, on the reverse strand, counting down.
TCTGTGGCGGCGCATTTGCGGGTCTGGACAAGATCATTGCGCAACGTGGCAAAGGCTCGGCCATGGGCTTTGGTGCCGATGTGCGCGACAATGACGACCGCGGTGTGGGTGAGATATTCAAGGATCTGGAACCCGAGGATCTGCTGAAATTCGGACTGATCCCGGAATTCGTCGGTCGGCTGCCGGTTCTGGCGACGCTTGAGGATCTGGATGAAGACGCGCTGGTGACCATCCTGACCAAACCCAAGAACGCATTGGTCAAGCAATACCAGCGTTTGTTCGAACTGGAAGATGTTGAACTGGCCTTTACGGATGATGCCTTGAAGGCAATTGCCAAAAAGGCCATCGAGCGCAAAACCGGCGCGCGCGGCCTGCGGTCTATTCTCGAGGATATTCTGCTGGACACCATGTTCGAACTGCCGGGCATGAAAAATGTCAGCGAGGTTGTGGTGAACGAAGAGGCGGTGATGTCCGACGCGCAGCCGCTGTTCATCTATGCCGATGCGGCCAAGGAATCGGCCTCGGCGGGCTGAGGCCGGGCTTTTACCGCGACGGTGGAACTTCACTTGAACCGGTTCAGGGGGCTCTGCCCCCGCTGCCCTTCGGGCATCCCCCCGGGATATTTTTAGCCAGATGAAGCTGTGGATCCGTCGCTCGCACGCGAAGTCATGCGTGGTCAGGCGGCGGAAGCTTAAGCAAGTTTTCGAACATCAAAGGTGACGGATTATGGCAGTGCAGCGCATTTCTTCGGGTGGTGAGTTCGAAGCCAAGGTCGGGTACTGCCGCGCAGTGGTTGCGGGCGGCTGGGTTCATGTCGCCGGGACCGTCGGGCGGGGCGAGGACGTGGTGGCGCAATGCCGGTCTGCGCTGGACATCATCGGCAAGGCGCTGGCTGAGGCAGGCGCAGGCTTTGACGATGTGGTTCGGGTCACCTACATGTTGCCGGACCGCAACGAGTTTGAGCCGTGCTGGCCGATCCTGGCCGAGACTTTTGGCGCCAATCCACCGGCTGCGACGATGATCGAATGCGGTTTGATTGATCCGAAATACAGGATTGAGATCGAAGTGACCGCCTTTTTGCCGGAGTGACGCAGGTGGTATCAGGGGCACTGGACCTTGGCGGGCCTTTGGTCCATACCTTTCTTCGACGAAATGCCGGAGGCACCCGATGGGAATCCTGAACAGTCTTTTGCGAGCCGTGACCTGGTGGAATGGGTCAACTTTGAACACTCAGATCTACACTGCACGCAAGGGCGTGAAAGTGGGCGAAGACAATGAAGGCAACGTGTTTTACCGCAATGCTGATGACAGCAAGCGTTGGGTTATCTTCAATGGCGAGGCCGAAGCCAGCCGGGTTGATCCTGAATGGCATGGTTGGTTGCATCGCACTTGGGACGAGCCTCCGACAGATAAACCGCTGCCGCATAAATCCTGGGAAAAACCACATCAGGAAAACCTGACTGGCACCGCGCTGGCCTATGCTCCTGCCGGATCTCTGCGTCGCGCGGAACCGGTTGAACGTAAGGACTATGAGGCCTGGAGCCCGGAATAAACGAGGCGATAATGTCGACCCATAACTGGACCGAAGTTCTTGTCGGCGGCGTCGTATTGGCCGGTGCCGTTGCATTTGGTGTCTATGCCAGCCAATCGACGGGCTTGTCGCAAGGTGCCGCTGGATATGAACTGGGCGCGTCTTTCAGATCTCTGGAGGGGGTGGGTGTCGGTACGGATGTGCGCCTTGCGGGCGTCAAGATCGGGACCGTGACGGGCGTCACCCTGAACCCGGATACCTACCGCGCTGACACGACTTTCACGATTGCAGACGGCATTCTGGTGCCGGACGACAGTGCCATTGTCATTTCCTCAGAAGGTTTGCTGGGGGGCAATTTCGTCGAGGTGATGCCAGGTGGGTCACCATTCTACTTTGATCCCGGCGACGAGATCGAGGATACGCAGGGCGCGGTCAGCCTGATTTCGCTGCTGGTCAAGTTCGTAGCCGGAGACGGCAGCGAATGATACGCGCCACGATTCTTGCCTTGTTGCTGGCCGCCACAGGTGCGGCCGCGCAGCAGAAAGTTCAATCTGGGCCCGGGGCAATGCTGCGGGGCCTGGACAAGGTGAACGGCCAGACTGTCGATGTTGAATTGCAGACCGGCGCGACGGCAGCGATTTTTGGGCTGGATGTTGCCTTGGGAGATTGCCGTTTTCCCGTTGACAATCCAACGGGTGACGCATTCGCCTATCTGACCATCTGGGAGAGTGGGAAGGCCGATCAGCTGTTTGACGGTTGGATGATCGCAACCTCCCCTGCATTGAATGCGCTGGATCACGCGCGTTATGACGTTTGGGTCATACGGTGTATCACACCCGCCGCCGATTGATTCAGCGGCACCGAGAAGTCGGCGCTGTGGTTCAAGGCCTTTTCCAGCTCTTTCTTGTAGGCGCCGCGCGGAATTTCGATTGCGCCCAAAGAGGCCAGGTGCGCGGTCAGAAACTGCGTGTCAAACAGACGGAACCCGGTTTGCCTCAGGCGGTCCACAAGATAGGCGAGGGCGATCTTCGAGGCGTCTTTGCGTCTTGAAAACATGCTTTCGCCGAAGAATGCTGCGCCCAGGGTCACACCATAGACGCCGCCCACCAGCGTGTTGTTTTCCCAGACTTCCAGTGAATGCGCATACCCTGTTTGGTGCAGCTGGCGGTACAGGTCATGAAGTTCGGCGTTGATCCAGGTATCTGCCCTGTCGGCGCACCCGTCGACGACGCCGGAAAAGTCCTGGTCGATCGAGATATCGAACCCGCAGTTTCGGATACGGCGCGCCAGGCTTCGAGAAATGTGGAAACTGTCCAATGGAAAGACGCCGCGAAACTTGGGATCCACCCAAAACAGGTCGGGGTCATCGCGATGCTCGGCCATCGGAAAGATACCGATGGAATAGCCATGCAACAAAAGTTCTGGGGACAGGCTCATGTCAGGTATGAGGCAACCGGAGGGCAGGGGCCCTCCGGTCCTTGGTGACTATTGTTCCATGTTCTCCGCAAGCCAGCGCTCCAGCCAGTGGATGTTGTAGTCGCCGCTGTGCAGATCGGGTTCCTGCAGCAGTGCGTGGAACAGAGGGACCGTGGTATCGATACCGTCGACAATCAATTCCCCCAGTGCGCGTTCCAGTCGGGCCAGCGCTTCGGCCCGGTCACGACCCTGCACGATCAGCTTGGCGATCAGAGAGTCATAATAGGGTGGAATCGAATACCCGTCATAGAGAGCCGAGTCCATTCGAACACCAAGGCCCCCCGGCGCGTGATAGGCCGTGATCTTGCCGGGGCAGGGTGAAAATTTCGGCAGCTTTTCAGCGTTGATCCGAACCTCGATGGCGTGGCCGTTGATTTCCAGATCGTCCTGACCGAACGACATCGGTTCACCCGCTGCAACAAGGATTTGTTCGCGCACCAGATCGACGCCAAAGATACCTTCGGTGACCGGATGTTCCACCTGAAGGCGGGTGTTCATTTCGATGAAATAGAACTCGCCATTTTCGTAGAGGAACTCGATGGTGCCGGCGCCGATATAATTGATTTTCGCGACCGCATCCGCGCAGATCTTGCCGATCCTGGCGCGTTCTTCGGGTGTGATGCAGGGGCCTGGGGCCTCTTCGAACACCTTCTGGTGGCGCCGCTGAAGCGAACAATCCCGTTCGCCCAGATGAACAGCCTTGCCTTTCCCGTCGCCAAACACCTGAATTTCGATGTGGCGCGGCGTGGTCAGGTATTTCTCGATATAGACTTCGTCATTGCCAAAGGCGGCCTTGCCCTCGGCCCGCGCAGTCATGAAGGCGCTTTCCATTTCGTCAGCGTTCATCGCAACTTTCATACCGCGACCGCCGCCGCCTGCGGTAGCCTTGATGATGACCGGATAGCCGAATTCCTCACCGATCTTCTTGGCCGTCGCAAGATCAGGCACGCCGCCGTCTGATCCCGGCACGCAAGGCACTCCCAGCGCCTTCATCGTGTCCTTGGCAGTGATCTTGTCGCCCATGACGCGGATGTGTTCTGCGGTGGGGCCGATGAACGTGATGTCGTGATCTTCGACGATCTGCACGAACTCGGCATTCTCGGACAGGAAGCCATAGCCAGGGTGGATCGCCTGCGCACCGGTGATTTCACAGGCCGATATGATCGCGGGCACGGACAGGTAACTCTGGGGGCTGGGCGGGGGGCCGATGCAGACCGATTCGTCCGCCATGCGCACATGCATTGCGTCGCTATCCGCGGTGGAGTGGACGGCAACCGTCTTAATCCCCATCTCGCGGGCAGCGCGGATGACGCGCAGGGCGATCTCGCCTCGGTTGGCAATCAGGATCTTGTCGAACATGGGCCCGCCTTACTCGATGATGACCAGAGGTGTGCCAAACTCCACAGCGTCGCCATCGCCGACCAGAACACGCTTGATCGTGCCCGACTTGGGCGCGTGGATGTGGTTCATGGTCTTCATCGCTTCGACGATCAGCAGCGTGTCGCCTTCGGAAACGGAAGCGCCGACCGAGATAAATGCGGGCGCGCCGGGCTCGGGCTGCATGTAGACGGTTCCAACCATGGGAGAGGTCACAGCACCAGGGTGGCTGGCCGGATCTTCCTGAGCGGCAGGGGCTTCGGCCACGGCAGGCGCAGCCGCAGCGGCAGGAGCTGGTGCTGCCGCAGGCACGGCAACCTGAACTGGTGCAGCTGCGGCCTGTGTCATGCGGCTTACGCGCACGTTCAGGCTGTCTTCCTCGCCATATTCGCGCTTGACCTGCAATTCGGTCAGGTCATTGTCACGCAGCAACTCGGCCAGAGCCTTGATGAATGCCACATCCGCTTCGTGTTTGGTGTCTGTCATGAGTGTCCTCGACGGTTCCCCTTTGGCCCGTCTGTTTCTTGCGGGCTCTGATCAAATTACGCAGGGTTATAGGCTAAGCGGCGGTGCATGAAAAGCGCCGACTCGCACCATCACAGGCGGGAATCCCGCATAATTTAAAGGGGCGGACAGGTTACAGAGGCATCCCTGACAATTTGGCGACAAGCTCGGACAGTTTGCGGGCGCCGAATTTCTCAAGCAGACGGGCGCGATAGGCTTCGATTGTGCGGTAACTCAGGCCCAGTTCAGCACCGATTTCCTTGGCGGACAGGCCACGGCAGGACAGGATCGCCACTTCGCGTTCTCGAACGGTCAATTCGACAAGGGGACGTTCTTCCGAGATGTCGGAAAAGCTCCAGATTCCATGGCGGAACGGGTCATCGGGCGTCAAAGAGCGGCCACGGGCGCGGCACCAGAACAGATCACCATTGCGGCGCCGCATGACGCGTTCATCCGTGTAGTACCCGGTGTCTCGCATCACTTGCAGGCTGCGTTCCCCGATCCTCTCCCAATCCGCGACCGAGGGATAGAGATGCAACAGCGGCATATTGCGGTAATCGGCCTCTTCCCCGCCGAAAGTGCGGGCGAATTGCAGATTGCAGCGTCTGATGATCCGGTTTTCCAGTTCAACAAGCCCGATCGGTGCATATTCAAAGGCGGGGTCACTCATCCGCTTATCGTGCCGGGAAACCACGCGGAATTGAAGGGGAGATGCGGCTTATTGTGGCCATTGATGCGCATTGGCGGCTGCCGCTTTTGTTAAGGTTGTAAATATGGTTTGAAAATATCTCGGTAAACTAGCGAAACACATGATATGTTCTGAAAAAAGTGGTTTAAGCCTGGTCAGGAGAATACGATCATGCGCGATATGTTGACGGGAAGCCGTATTCGGGAAAGACGGCAGATTGCCGGGCTTCGGCAGGCGGAACTTGCCCGCCTTGCCGGGATATCCGCGTCCTACCTGAACCTGATCGAACATAACCGCCGCCGGATCGGTGGCAAATTGCTGGTGGATATAGCGTCAGCGCTTTCCGTCGAACCCTCTGTCCTGACACAGGGGATCGAGGCAACCCTCGTGTCGGCCTTGCGGGAAGCGGCGGATGACGCCGTCGGGCAGCAGGCCGAAGTGGACGGGCTGGAGGAATTTGCCGGGCGCTTTCCCGGATGGGCCGGGGTTCTTGCGCAGATGCACCGCCGGGTTGTTTCGCTTGAGCGGAATGTCGAGATCTTGTCGGACCGGCTGACTCATGACCCGCATCTTGCGGCATCAATGCACGAAGTGCTGTCAACGGCGGCGGCGATTCGTTCAACAGCGGCAATTCTTGCAGACACAGAGGACATCGAAGCAGAGTGGCGGGAACGGTTTCACAAAAACCTGCACCAGGATGCAGAGCGGCTGGCCGGGAGTTCAAAGGCACTTGTAACCTTTTTGGACGAAAGCGACTCGTCAATTGATCCGCGCGGTGTTCCGCTTGAAGAGGTCGAAGCGTTCTTCGAATCCCGCAGGTACAGTTTTCCGGAATTGGAACAGGGCGAGGACGTGGATGCCGTTGATCTGAGCAGTCTCAACACGTCGGCTGCCCGAACTGTGGCGCGTGAAGTTCTGAAGATGTATCGCGATGATGCAATCGCTTTGCCGCTGGATGCGCTTCGATCGAGCCAGCAAAAAGGCGACACGGATCCCATTGCGTTGGCTTATCGCTTTTCCGTGGACGTCGCCACCGTTCTGCGTCGATTGGCGTTCATACCCGATGACGTGTTACCGCAGCCGGTTGGCATGGTGCTGTGCGATGCATCCGGCAGCATATTGTTCATCAAGCCGATCCCGGGCTTTGCTTTGGCGCGGCATGGTGAGGTTTGCCCGCTGTGGCCGTTGTTCACGGCTTTGAGCCGCCCACTTGTTCCGGTGCGCAAGCAGGTTGTCCAGATGGGGCGGACCCCGGCTGAATTCGAATGCTTCGCCTATGCTTGGCCTTATGCGGTATTGGGGTATGATCAGGATCCCGTTTATCGCTCGGTTATGCTGGTCCGTTCGGGCAACGAGGCGGCAGGTGCCGCTCCGGTCACGCAAGTCGGGCCAAACTGCCGCGTCTGTCCCAGCAATGCTTGCAAGGCCCGCCGCGAACCGTCGATTTTGAGCGAAGGCTTTTGACACTTTCCCGACAGAAGGCTTAATCTGGCGGGGACCGATCTGAGGATGGAGGAACGGTCTTGGGGAGGAACTGAAAATATGAGCCGTAAGGTTCTGTTAATCGAGGACGAGCCGAACATTGCCGAAGCAATCCGGTTTCTGCTGACCCGCGAGGGATGGCAGGTGGACACGCATGGCGATGGCACGGATGCGGTTCAGGTGATTCAGAGGGCACAGCCCGATCTGGTCATTCTGGACGTCATGCTGCCGGGCAAGAGTGGCATGGATATCCTGCGGGACATCCGAGAGATGGAAGAGCTGGCAGGTTTGCCGGTTTTGATGCTGACGGCGCGCGGTCAATCGCGCGACAGGGAAATGGCGGAAAACGCTGGTGTCAGCCGTTTCATGACCAAACCGTTTTCCAATGCCGAAGTTCTGACGGCTGTGCGCGATCTTCACGCGCAGGCGACGCGAATATGATGTCTGGCGAGGGCAAAAAGGGCGCACCACAGGGCGCACGCCCCTCGCTTTTTCTCGAACGTCAAAGCTATCGCCGACGTAGGCTGGCGGATGCGGCGCGGCTGCTGCCGTTCTTGGGGGCGGCTCTGCTGGCGCTTCCGCTATTGTGGCCCGATCAGCCCGGCAAGGGCGAGGCTGTCCCCTTGTCTTCAGCAATGTATTACATCTTTGTCTGCTGGGGCGCTCTGATCGTGGTTGGGTTGGTTTTTGGAATTGCCGCCCGCCGTTTGGGCGTGCGCGAGGATCAAGACGCGGACGCTGAGTGATGGCAACCATTAACACGCTGATCCTGGTCTGCCTTGGCTATGTCATTTTCTTGTTCGCCGTGGCTTTCGCCGCTGACCGAATGGCTGCGGCAGGGCGGGGCAAGTGGCTGCGCTCGCCCCTGATCTATACCTTGTCGCTGTCGATCTATTGCACGGCATGGACGTTCTATGGTGCGGTGGGCAATGCCGCGCGGTCCGGGTTGGAGTTTGTAACGATTTACCTTGGCCCAACCCTGGTGATGGTCAGTTGGTGGTGGGGACTGCGCAAACTGGTGAGGGTTGGGCGCAGTCAGCGTGTGACCTCTATCGCGGACCTGTTGTCATCGCGCTATGGCAAGTCGAACACGCTTGCCGTGTGTGTGACCATTCTTGCCGTGCTTGGCGGAACACCCTACATCGCGCTCCAGTTGCAATCAATCACCTTGTCCTTTTCGATTTTTGCCGAAGCCGATTCATCGGGTCTGTACCGCGAAGGGTCCAGTGTATTCTGGATGGCAGCGGGGCTTGCGGTGTTCGCAATTCTTTTCGGCACGCGCAATCTGGACGTGAACGAGCGCCACCACGGTGTGGTCACCGCCATCGCCGTGGAGGCCGTTGTCAAACTGTTTGCTCTTATCGCCGTGGGCGTTTTCGTGGTGTGGGGCATTGCCGGTGGCGTTGGCCCGATGATGGATAGGATAGATGCCTCGGAAATCGGAGAGTGGAACGTCGATGCCGGGCGCTGGACGACTTTCATATTCCTGTCCGCCGCGGCCTTTATCTGCCTGCCGCGCATGTTTCAGGTTATGGTGGTCGAAAATGATGACGAAAGCCATCTGCGAACCGCCGCCTGGGCGTTTCCGCTCTATCTGCTTTTGATGAGTCTTTTTGTCGTGCCAATTGCCGTCGTTGGTCTGGACCTGTTGCCAGAAGGGGCCAATCCCGATCTGTTCGTGCTGACGGTGCCGCTGTCGCAGGGCAATGACTGGTTGGCCATGCTGTCCTTTATCGGCGGGTTTTCGTCCGCAACGTCGATGGTCATCGTCAGCGCAATGGCCTTGTCTACGATGGTCTCGAACCATGTGGTCATGCCCATTTGGTTGAACACGCATGAGGGTACGGGCTCGGTCTCGGGCGATGTGCGCAGCATCGTTCTGGTTGCGCGCCGCGTGTCCATCGCCGTGATCATGGCGTTGGGTTACTTTTACTATCGGTTGTCCGGTGGTGGTGCGGCGCTGGCCTCGATCGGATTGATTGCCTTTGCCGGAATCTCGCAGATTCTACCTGCTTTGGTCGGGGGATTGTTCTGGCGCGGAGCAACCCGGACAGGGGCGCTGGTCGGGTTGAGCGTCGGTTTCGCACTTTGGATATATACGCTGTTGTTGCCAGGTATGGGCGCGCCGTGGATGCCGGAGGCCGTCATGCAGAATGGGCTGTTCGGCCTTGCTTGGTTGCGTCCTCATGCCCTGTTCGGGATCGAAGGGATCGATCCGATGGTCCATACCGTGATGTGGTCCCTGTCCCTGAACACCATTGCCTTTTGCATAGCGTCCCTTCTGAGCTTTCCCAGCCCTCTGGAGCGTTTGCAGGGTGCGCAATTCGTCAATGTTTTCGACCACTCGGTTTCACCCGGTGGCTGGTCCGGCTCGGTTGCGCAAAGCGAAGACCTGATGATCATGACACAGCGTATTCTGGGCACCGCGCCAGCGCAGGAGTTCTTTCAGGCAGAGGCTGAAAAACAGGGCGGCCGGTCGCATATGCCGGAACCGACCCCGGGTTTCCTGAACCGGCTGGAGCGAGAGTTGAGCGGGTCGGTTGGCACCGCCACTGCGCATGCGATGATTGCCCAAATCGTCGGAGGGTCTTCAGTTTCCGTAGAAGATCTGCTGGCGGTGGCGGATGAATCGGCGCAGCTTCTGGAGTATTCGGGGAAGTTGGAAGAGAAGTCGTCGGAGTTGTCCCGTACGGCGCGCCAATTGCGCGAAGCAAACACCAAGCTTACGCAGATTTCCGAACAAAAAGACAGCTTCCTGAGCCAGGTCAGTCACGAGTTGCGCACGCCGATGACCTCGATACGGGCGTTTTCCGAGATCATGCGGGATACAGAGGGCCTGAGCCGTGAGGAACAGACCCGTTATGCCGCAATCATTCACGATGAGGCCTTGCGCCTGACCCGGCTTCTCGACGATCTGCTGGACCTGAGCGTGCTGGAAAACGGGCAGGTCAATCTGAACCTCAGCGATGACAGTTTGCGTTCGGTTCTGGACCGGGCGGTGTCCAGCGCGCTGGCCGGAGCAGAGCGGAAAATCACGGTTCGCCGGACTCTTACGGCCGAGCGAATGTCCCTGCATACGGATCTGGACCGGTTGGGGCAGGTGTTCATCAACCTGATCTCGAACGCGCAGAAATACTGTGACGCGGAAGAACCGGTATTGGTCATTTCAGCCCACGACGTCGGCGGCAGGGTCATCATAGATTTCATCGACAACGGCAGCGGCATTCCACCCGGCGCGCGTTCGATGGTGTTCGAGAAATTTGCTCGTGTCGGGGTCGACAAGGCAGGGGGCGCAGGTCTGGGTTTGGCCATTTGCCGTGAGATCATGCAACGGTTGGGCGGTGAGATCACATATTTGCCCGGGCAGGGCGGTGCGGCGTTCCGGGTCAGCTTGCCTTTGGCTTTCCAGCAGGCCGCGCAATGACACGGCCATAAAGAACTTCGTAACGCTCGGCAGGGTAAACCAATAGCCAGTTATTGAAGCAACTGGTGATCGGGCGACATGTCACAAACCGTCAGCGCTGCTTTGGCGCGCAAACTGTCTGTTGGACGAAAAGATCTGGGCGATCGCCCGCGTTCGGTTTTGCGGGCGCTGCGCTTGGGGTTTGCGCGGGCAGCAAGTGATCGATTGAACCTTCCCCTGGCTGTCATCGGGGCAAAACAGGCCAGCCGCACGCAGGATGACATGGCGGAATCATTCGCTCAGGATTGGCTTATGTTGGTGTTTGACGGGCCGGAGCGGCGCGCAGGGATTTGCCTGAGCCCGCATGTGGTGTCCGCCATTGTGCAAACCCAAACCATCGGTGAAATACTGCCCGGTGATCCGGCCCCAAGGGCCTTTACGGATACGGACGCCGCCATGGTGGTGCCATTCATCGAAACCGCTCTGACCTTGACTGCCGGCTCAATAGACGCTGCGGCCGAGCAGGTCTGCCTGACGGGATACGAGTTCGCGGCACGTACGAAAGATTCGCGCGGCTTGTCGTTGGCCATGACAGAAGATGAATACCGCGTCTTCGATCTGACGGTTGATCTGGCCGGCGGGGCGCAGCAGGGACAGATCTCGATCTTTCTTCCAGAGCATCTTGCCACGCCGGAAAAGGCAGAGGAGGTCACGGATCCGGCCGGTCCCCGGCTTGAGCAGGCATCGGGTGTTGTTCGGGCGGAACTGAAGGCCGTTTTGTGCCGGATGTCGCTGCCACTGTCCGATCTGTCAGAGATTCAACCTGGATGTGTTTTGCCATTGCGCGGGGCGCGCCTGGACAGAACTGAGATATTGACCATCGACCGAAAGCCAACGGGTATTGGCCGCCTTGGTCAATGTGGCGGGTTGCGCGCCGTTCGGTTGAACGAACATTCGACCCTGCCCGCCTTGTCGGGGGACGAAGCGCAGGAGTTCATCGAAAGCCGAGGGAGAATGCAGCCGCACGATGACCTGGTCGAACCGGTTTCCGGCGCGTTGGATGCCATGCCTCCGGAAATTGAGGACGCGGGTTTGGATCTTACGGACACCGATCTGTCACTGAACGATTCCGAACGGATGGTCGCAGAGATTTCGCAACTGGCTGGCCTTGACGCAGCCGACACGAATTCCGACGCAGAATAGGGTTTAGTCTGCCTGGCTGCGAAAATGCTCTAGTGCAGGGCGCAGGTTTTCCAGTTGATATCCGGCATTTGTCGTGGCGGCCAGAATGTCGTCTGTGCTCATGCGGTCGCATTGACCAAGGGCCCAGACCACCGAACACCGAGTGCCCGAGGCGCAATAAGCCAGAACCGGGCCATCGCAGCTTTCTGCCAGGTCACGCTGCTGCTTTGCAATCTCGGGCGTCATGGTCTGGTGGGTCAGCTCCAACACCTCGTAGTCCATGCCTGCCGCACGGACGGCTTCACCGATCGCGTCGGATTGCATGACTGCGGGAACCTCAACATCGGGCCGGTTGCAGATCACCTTGACAAAGCCTGCCTCGGCAATTGCCGGGACGTCTTCTATAGTGATCTGCGGTGAGACAGCATAGCGGGGCGTGATCGGTCGAATCTCCATGCCAAATCCTTAGGCCGCGTTTGCGGCTCTGTCCAGTTGCGCCCCCAGCGTTGGCGCGATGAACATGCCTGCAACCATCGCGATCAGGAAGACCAGGCCACCCAAACCACCATAGGTCAGCGAGGCCATCGCCGGTCCCGGGCAAAGCCCGGCCAAGCCCCAGCCCATTCCGAACAGGACGGAACCAATGATGAGCCTGCGATCAACCTCGGACCTTGCAGGGGGTGGAAAATCGCCTCCGGTCAAGGCCTTGCGCCCAGAGGTAAGCCTCCAGGCTACAAGCATCGGCAGGATGGCGCCGCCCATCACAAAGGCCAGGGTCGGGTCCCAGTTTCCGAAAACATCCAACCATCCCTGAACCTTGGTCGTGTCCGTCATGCCCGAAATCAACAATCCGGCACCGAACAGCGATCCTGCGAGCAAAGCAATCAAAAGGCGCATCAGATCAACCCCCAAACATGGCGCAGCAGAACGAGGGTCATTCCGCCGGCAAGGATATAGAATACGGTGGCCACGATGCCGCGCAGAGAAAATCGCGAGATGCCACAGACCCCGTGACCCGACGTGCAGCCATTGGCGATACGCGTTCCCACACCGACCAGAAGCCCGGCCACAACAACAAGGCCCAGATTGCTGGTGAGATGCGTTTGGGTCTCGGGGGCGATCAGTGGTCGCAGCAGAAGCGGCACACCGATCAACCCGGCGATAAAGGCCACGCGTTCGGCTTTGGTGTCGCGGGCCTCACCGTCGACAAGGCCACCCAAAATGCCGCTTGCACCCATGATCCTGCCATTTCCAAGCAGGTACACGGCTCCGCCCAGGCCAATCAGCAGGCCACCGCACAGCCCCCAGATCCACTCGATGTTCATGTGGGTTTATCCTTTTTTAATTGATTTGACTTGCGTCAGATTTTGTTCACCGGCAGCTTCAGGAATACATCGCCTTGCTCATCAGCAGGCGGCATTTGCCCCGCCCGCATGTTGACCTGCAAAGAGGGCAGGATCAGGCGCGGCATGGCAAGGGTGGCGTCCCTTGCGTCGCGCATTTCCACGAATTCTTCGATGCTGCGTCCTTGTCCGATATGGACGTTCAGCGCTTTCTGTTCGCCTACCGTCGTTTCCCAGGCGTATTCATCGCGGCCCGGCGCTTTGTAGTCGTGCCCGACAAAGATGCGCGTTTCGTCCGGCAGCGACAGGATTTTTTGGATCGATTCAAACAATGTGGCTGAGGAGCCTCCGGGAAAATCGCAGCGGGCCGTGCCGAAATCCGGCATGAACAGCGTGTCGCCCACAAAGGCGGCGTCGCCTATCACATAGGTCAGGCAGGCCGGGGTATGGCCCGGGGTATGGAGAACATCGCCGCGCATCTGCCCAATGTGAAAACTGTCCCCCTCCGAGAACAAGGCGTCGAACTGGCTGCCATCGCGCTGGAACTCGGTTCCTTCATTGAAGACTTTGCCGAACGTGTCCTGCACGGTGACGATCTGAGCGCCAATTCCAATTTTGCCGCCCAGTTCCTGTTGCAGGTAGGGGGCCGCAGACAGGTGATCGGCGTGAACGTGGCTTTCCAGAATCCATTCGACCTTTAGATCGCGCGCGCGCACAAAGTCGATGATTGCGTCAGCCGATTTTGTCTCTGTGCGCCCCGAAGCATGATCGAAATCCAGAACACTGTCGATGATGGCGCAGGCACGCCCTTGCGGTTCATGAACAACATAGGACACCGTGAAGGTTTGATCGTCAAAAAACGCTTTCACTGCTGGTGTCATGATTTCCTCCGTATCGGTTGTCATTATCATATATGTAAAATGGAATGTGACGCAACATCGAACCTGTGTTTGATGCGCGTCAAGGCATTCACGATTAAATCAGCTTAAACTTTAGCCCATCCGCGCCGGATTGCCGAAAACGCGAATGTGTTGGGCAATATCCTGCACAATTTCAGGTTAATATCAGCGGGTCTTATTCCCGTTACCTATATCTGGGATACTGGCGACACTTGGGAGGGTACTATGACATCAACAAGTCTTTATTCCGAAGCAGAACGGCTTGAACAAGAGCTCAGAAATGCGAGCCTTGATACGCGTTTGGCGCTTCAACCGAGTGTGAGCAAGGTTGTCGACCGTATGCGACAGCAGGGGATGCAGGTGCCGTCCCGCCTGCGGCGTCTGGATGCAGCCCTGTGCGAAGACGCCATGGAAGCGCAGTTCGATAACCTGCCGATTTGAAACAAGTGGTCATCCAAAGGATATCCCGAGGATGACCAGCATCAATCCAAGGACGGACAGGAACAAAGACGTCAGGTTCCAGGGCAAAACGCCCTGAACGGTCGCGCGCAGTTCGTCGTCTGACAGACCCGCCTTGCGCGCTTTCATCACGCGAAGAATGCACCAGATCAGGCCGGCGAGGCCGGTCAGAGAAAGGGCTGCGCCGCCCCAAATGATGAATTCGAACATGGTGCCCTACATCTCTTCGTGAACTACCCCAGCGCTTACCGGAACGGATCACGCCGTACAAGTGCGCTTGGGGATTGGGTGGGATTGGGTGCTTGCGACCCGGGCGGCGGCATTGTATCCGGCTTCCTGCATCAGATTTCAGCCCTTGGGACCGACGCGTATGGAAGGCATCATCAAAGATCAGACTGCCGCCAACTGTCGCGTGACTGCCGATGAGCCGTGCCAGTTCATCGAACGGTTTGAGGGTCTGGATGCGGTGAAAACAACCTGGTGGAACAGCGGAAAGAAGCCATGGCCGAGGCCCGGGCACGTCGTTGCTTTTGCCTCCAGAAAACTGTTTTGTGTGTAGCAACCACAGCTTGAGGCGAATACAGGTGGTATGAACTGTATTCTCTTAGCGGTGATGATCCAGAATTGGGAAGAATTGGATGAGCATGTCGGAAGAAGCAGAAGCAAGTTACAAGGTCACCTCTGGGGAGCTGCGCCAATTTGTTGAGCGTATCGAGCGCCTGGAGTTGGAAAAGAAAGACATCGCGGATCAAATAAAGGAAGTGTACGCAGAGAGTAAATCGCGCGGCTACGATGTGAAGGC
The DNA here is from genome assembly GCF_013110575.1 of Ruegeria sp. HKCCD7559. NCBI lineage: Bacteria > Pseudomonadati > Pseudomonadota > Alphaproteobacteria > Rhodobacterales > Roseobacteraceae > Ruegeria > Ruegeria sp. HKCCD7559. The sequence goes on along the minus strand of NZ_WVQU01000005.1, from coordinate 30,112 downwards.
TCTTCGCAGCATCATTTCTCTCAGAAAAAGAGACAAGGATGATATTGCCGAGCAAGAGGCTGTCATCGAGATGTACAAAGAAGCCTTGGGCATGAACTAAGGCCGGTTCTTGGCAAAAGCGCTAATTCATTCAGGCTGACAAAAGCTTTACGAAGAAATGCGTGTCACTTGCCGAGACTGCAACATGTGCAGCCAGACAGGGCGGAGATTTCAAATATCGCAGACCTGGCTGGCTGTGCGGTGATGTCTGCTGCCTCAGTGGCCTTGTGGATTTGCAGGGTCTTTGCTGACGACGAATTCTCGTTTTCGCTGGAAGATCTTCAATGTGTCAGAAAGCCGAAGCTGCGGTTGCTGAAGACCTTGTTGCCTTTTTTGATAGTTTGTCCGAGGCAAGACCTGCCTCGTGATTGCCTGAAGGCTTGCAGCTCAAAGGCTGGGTTCTTTTAGCATTGAAGATCGTTGAAGATTCCTGTTCCGCCTTTTGCGGAGTGACACATGCGATTGGGCTGTGGAGGTTTCTCGACCGACCCTGCGGCATTGCGGGTGAAAGCGCTGCAAACCATCCTGTCGGTCAACCAAAGGCCGGTCATGCACCAACTTACAAAGCCTGACCACTCAAGTGGGGCTGATCAGCGCGACCGACACCTTTTTGGCATAAGGCATGGTGGTGTTAAGAACTCAGCGCTCGGTAATGAAGGACAGTCCGGACACGAGCTGTCTCAATCCAAGCGCCGCGCCCGCAAAGATCGCGGCGAATGTCACCGGCGCGCTGTAGGCCAGAAGTGAAAAGGCAGATATGCCTTGTCCGACGCTGCAACCGACTGCGATGATCGCTCCGGGGCCCATGATCGCCGCGCCCAGCATCTGCCGTTTCAATTCGCGTGGATCTTCGCAGGCTTCCCAGCGAAAATGACCCTTTGACCAAGACCCCAAAAACGCGCCGATCAGAACGCCCGAGACTGATCCGACGGCAAAAGACAAAGTGTTGCCGGACGCTGTCATCAAGTAGAATATCGTGTCACCCAAGGGTGCAGCGAAGGTATGGGTTTGCACCGGCTCACCGTCAAAGCCGTGGGTCGCTACCCAGTTCGTGCCAAGCCAGCCCGAGACGATCGCCAGTCCAACCACAGATCCCCAGAACACCTGCGCTGGCTTACGGCGGAACTGCTGGTTCGCCAAAGCGAAGACCACCAAAATAACACCGACGGCAGAACCGACGAGCCACGCCGGAACTGAGGTCAATCGTTCGGCAAGAAAGCTGACGCTTTGGGGGGCACTGATATCCATTTCTACTGGAAACAGCCAAACCCGCAGATATGCCAGGGGGCCGGACATTACTACATACGCCGAAAGTCCCATGATCAAAACGATGACGAAGGATCGAAGGTCGCCACCTCCCAGCCTTGCCAGCGCCCCATAACCGCAGTTCCCGCTGATGGCCATTCCATAACCGAACATGAGGCCGCCCACGATCGAACCGATCGGGTTCCAGGTCTGGGCAAGGTAGCGTGTTCCTACAGGGTCAAGCCACCCGAACGCCATGGCGGCATGGCTTCCAACAATGGCGACGCCAATCGCAACCGCCCACATGCGAAGTCGCCGATCATCGCCTGCGTAAAGGAAGTCTTCGATGGCACCCAACGTGCAAAAGCGACCGATGCGTGCAGCCAGCCCCAAAGCGATGCCCCCAATCAAACCGATCAGAGCAACGGCATTTGCGTCTCCCAATGCTTCGAACATTGCCAGTCTCCTCCCAAAGCTGGCGGCGTCTTGACCGGCTTCTACGTCTCCCGGCAGAAAAGATCGTAAACGACTTCCAGTATTTGCGTCGAACGATCATCAGCCAATCTGTAATAAATTGTCTTACCCTCGCGCCGTGTTTTGACCAAGCCTTCAAAGCGCAGTCGGGATAATTGTTGGGATACGGCGGCCTGTCTCGCCGACAGCATCTCTTCCATCTGGGTGACGGACTTTTCACCCGATGACAGATAGCACAAGATCATCAGACGCCCTTCGTGGCTGATGGCCTTCAGGAAGTTTGATGCCGTCTGGGCATTCTCCATCATTCGGTCCAGATCTTCTGCACACATGTCCTTTGTGAACACCGGCAGTTTCGATGGTTTGTCCAAAAGGATCGCCTCGCTTTCTCAGCTTCACGCATTCAAAACAGTTTATGTAATTTGCCGCCGATTAGCCAGAGGTCTCAACCTGTACCCCTGCGTCACGTAGCATCACGCCCAACAACCCCCAGAAAAAGTCTTCGCCGGGGTAGCCTTCGATCCGGCCGACTTCTTGGCCGTTGTCCAACAAAACAAAGGTCGGAGTGTAGTGGAGAGGTCGTTTTAGGGTGATCCCATCCGGCAGGGTTTCATGGATGTCGACACGCCGAAGCGGGGCGGCATTTCCTTCCTGTGTTTTCGGGTAGATCCCCGAGATTTCGGAATCCCATCGGGCACACCACATGCACCCATCTTCTTCGGCCATCAGAAGCGTCATTTCAGCCCGTAAAGCCAAAGGCGAAACAAGCAACGTGACCGCAAGCACAAGCAGGAAAAGGTGGCGCATCTCAAGCTCCGATTGACCGCAGCGTTATATCTTTATTACTTTGAATGTATGAATGATAGCGTGCCAGGACGGGTTTGACCATGCTCGACATCACTTTTGCAGGGGCTTTGGTCGCAGGGGTGTTGTCATTTCTGTCCCCGTGCATCCTGCCGATTGTGCCGTTCTACCTCAGTTACCTGGCGGGTGTCGGGATGGAGCAGATTTCTGCAAGTTCAGTCATTTCCGGCAACGTTCGCCGCAGGGCAACGCTTTCTGCAATCGCTTTTGCAGCAGGGATCATAACGATTTTTATGGCGCTTGGAGCCACGGCTTCGATATTCGGTCAAATGATCCGCGAATACTTCGATATCCTTCGATGGATTGCCGCGGCCATCATCATGGCGATGGGCTTGCATTTCCTGGGGCTGATTCGCATCGGATTCCTGTATCGCCAGTTTCAGGCGGATGTCGGTGAAACATCTAACCTGAGCCTGATTGGTGCGTATGTTCTGGGACTGGCATTTGCTTTTGGCTGGACGCCCTGTGTCGGGCCCGTGCTTGCTGCAATCCTGTTTACGGCGGCCGGAACCGAGACGGCTTGGCGCGGTGCGATGCTTCTGTTCGTTTACGGGGCGGGAATGACTGCCCCCTTTGTTCTGGCGGCCTTTTTGGTGCGCCCCTTCATGCAGTGGATGGCGCGGTTCAGAAAGCATTTACCCCTGATCGAGAAGGCCATGGGCTGTCTGTTGATTCTGTTCGGCGCTCTGATCGCAACCAACTCGATCAATCGCGTGGCCCAATGGATGCTGGACCATATGCCCTGGCTTGCGGCCATCGGATAATACGGGAGGAAAACATGAAGCGAACATTGTCAGTTTTGATGGCATGCATAGTGGGCGTGGCGGTTTCCGCCGCCGAGCTTGGCGACGACGGGTTGCATAAAACACCGTGGATGCGCGACACGTTCAAAGACCTTCGCGAGGATCTTGAAGAAGCGTCAGATGAAGGCAAGCGCCTGGTTTTGTTAATCGAGCAACAGGGCTGCATCTATTGCAAGAAAATGCACGAAGAGGTTTTCCCCCAGCCCGACCTGGCGGCGTACATCGAAGAGAATTTCTTTGTCGTCCAACTGGATCTGCACGGAAGCACCACGGCCACCGACTTTGACGGGGAAGAGAGCGAGCAAAGAGCGTTGATGCGCAAATGGGGGATTCTGTTTACGCCGACCCTTGTATTTCTGTCGGAAGAGGTTCCCGAGGACGCCACCGCCATTGATGCAGCGGTTGCAGTCATGCCGGGGGCGTTTTCGAAGGGAACAACTTTGGATCTGTTCACCTGGGTCTTTGAAAAGCGGTACGAACTTGAAAATGGTGAAGATTTTCAGCGCTACCACGCACGGCGCATTCAGGAGCGAAACAATATTTCACAAGACTGAGGTTCGGGGATATAAATAAAAAAATTCATTGTAATGAATTTAATGTTGCGACAGACCGCCCTCGTCGACTACGGTACACAAATGCTTTGGGTCGCAAAGCGCCGTCGGCGTGTTAGCAAATGGGAGGGATCATGAAGCTGAGACTCTTAACATTGGTCTGCGCAATGACAGGGGGTGCCGCGTTTGCCGCGGATACCGACCCGAAAAACGTAACCTATGGTGAATACGGTGCCGTAGAGGTCTCGTTGACCGGCGCAGCCGGTGACGCGGCAAATGGCGCGCTGATCGTTGGCGACAAGTCAAAAGGCAATTGCGTGGCGTGCCACTCGGTCTCGGCTTTGGCCGATATCCCGTTCCATGGCGAGGTTGGCCCGGCGTTGGATGGCGCCGGTGATCGTTGGTCCGAGGCCGAGCTTCGCGGATTGGTTGCAAACGCGAAAATGACGTTCGAAGGCACGGTGATGCCGGCATTCTACAAGGATGACGGCTATATCCGCCCGGGCGACGCCTATACCGGCAAAGCCCCGACCGAGCCCCTGACGTCGATCCTGACAGCGCAGGAAATCGAAGACGTGGTCGCGTTTCTTGCAACCCTGAAAGAGGAATAGTCGCGCTTCGATAGCGTGATTTTTCGAAGATTCAAAGGAGATTGAAAATGGAACTCTCTCGCCGCGAAACTCTGGCCCTTGGGCTGGGCGCCGCGTTCCTGACAATGATGCCGTTTCGTGCAAACGCGGCCGCCGAGGATGCGATTGCCGCGTTTACCGGTGGGGCGGATGTGGCTGACGGCGGTGTTACACTGACGGCACCTGAAATCGCCGAAAACGGAAACACCGTACCGATCGAAGTAAGCGCCCCGGGTGCGGCGTCGATTCTGATCGTTGCAGCAGGCAACCCCGAACCGGGCGTCGCAACGTTCAACTTTGGCCCGCTGGCTGCTGAACAGGCTGCCTCAACTCGTATCCGCCTTGCCGGAACGCAGGATGTCATTGCCGTGGCGAAGATGGCAGATGGCAGCTTTGCCAAGGCATCCGCGACCGTGAAAGTGACAATCGGCGGCTGCGGCGGCTGATAGCCACGCGCGCCTCGAAGAACAGGAGACTAACCAATGGCATCCGGTGTGAAACCCCGCGTCAAGGTTCCGAAGAAAGCCGCAGTTGGCGAAACCGTCACGATCAAGACATTGATCAGCCACAAGATGGAAAGCGGTCAGCGCAAGGACAAAGAAGGCAACGTCATACCTCGATCGATCATCAACCGTTTCACCTGTGAGTTTAACGGCGAAATGGTGGTCGATGTGACGATGGAGCCGGCAATCTCAACCAACCCGTATTTCCAGTTTGAGGCAACCGTGCCCGAGGCAGGTGAGTTCGTGTTCACCTGGTACGATGACGACGGCTCTGTCTACGACGAGAAGAAATCGATCGAGATCGCCTGACGGCTCGACCAATAAGGCAGATCAGCGCCGGACATGACGTTTGGCGCTGGTCCACCAAGGGAGGAACGTAATGAATACAAAGGCATTAACGGCGATCGCAGCAGTTCTGGTTTTCCCAGTGGCAGCATTGGCCGGACCTGACGAAGACAATCTTGTGATCAATGACGAGCTGGACATGACCTCGGTCACCGAAGCGCCGGCGCATCTGGAAAACCTGGACACGATCTATTCCGGTTGGCATTTCCGTACGGATGAAACCCAGGCCCTTCAGATTGATGATTTCGACAATCCGGCGATGATCTTCGTCGACCAGGCTGCCGACCTTTTTGAGACAGTCGATGGGGCTGCCGGCAAAAGCTGTGCCTCGTGCCACGACGGGGTGGAAAGCTTCAAGGGATTGCAGGCTTCCATGCCGAAGGTTGATGCCGAAACCGGCAAGCTGGTGGTCATGGAAGATCTGATCAACGCGTGCCGGACCGAGCACATGGAGGCCGATGCCTGGAAATGGTCCGGCGGCGATATGCAGGGCTTGGTCGCTTTGATCGGCCTACAGTCACGCGGGATGCCCATGAACGTTGCCATTGACGGTGACGCCGCCCCGTATTGGGAACAGGGCAAGGAAATGTACTATACGCGCTATGGCCAGTTAGAGCTGAGCTGTGCCAACTGTCATGAAGACAATTGGGGCAATATGATCCGGGCAGATCACCTGAGCCAGGGAATGATCAATGGGTTCCCAACGTATCGTTTGAAACAGGCCAAGCTGATTTCGCGACACAATCGTTTCCGCGGTTGTATTCGTGATACGCGGGCGGAAACCTTTGCCGAAGGTTCAGACGAGTTTCGTGCGCTGGAGCTTTATGTTGCCTCGCGTGGCAACGGGCTTTCAGTCGAAACTCCGGCCGTACGCCAGTAACAACAGGCCCGCGTAGGAAGTGTCCAGCGCGGGTTTTTCCGTAAGTTTAACATTCACACATTTATATGTGAAACAGGAAAGCCGAAAGATGATTTCTCGACGTGACTTCTTGCAGGTTTCAATGGCGGCATCGGCTCTGTACGGGGCATCCGGGTTTGGCAATTGGGCCAGGCTTTCCGCACAGCAAAGTCTGACGCAGGATCAGCTGCTGGAGTTTGAGACCTTTGGCAATATCAGCCTGATCCATGTCACCGACATTCACGCACAACTCAAACCGATATACTTCCGTGAACCCGAGATAAACCTGGGTATCGGTGAGGCAAAGGGGCAGATGCCGCATGTCACGGGGGCCGCGTTCCGCAAAGCCTACGGGATCGAAGATGGCAGCTCGTCGGCCTATGCGCTGACCTACGACGACTTTTCAGCCTTGGCAAAGACCTACGGTCGAGTTGGTGGTTTGGACCGGGTTTCGACGGTGATCAATGCCATCCGTGCGGACCGGCCCGATGCCCTGCTTTTGGATGGCGGCGATACCTGGCACGGGTCTTACACCTGTTATCAGACGGCTGGTCAGGACATGGTCAATGTCATGAACGCGCTGAAACCTGATGCAATGACCTTTCATTGGGAGTTCACGCTGGGCAGCGACAGAGTCAACGAAATCGTCGAAGGGCTGCCCTTTGCCGCCTTGGGTCAGAACATCTTTGATGCCGAATGGGATGAACCTGCGGAACTGTTCAAGCCCTACAAGTTCTTTGACCGGGGAGGTGCAAAGGTTGCCGTGATCGGACAGGCGTTCCCTTACATGCCAATCGCGAACCCGGGTTGGATGTTCCCTGAATACTCTTTTGGCATTCGGGACGAAAACATGCAGGCCGTGGTGGACGAGGTTCGCGATGCCGGTGCCGATGTCGTCGTCGTCCTCAGCCATAACGGCTTTGACGTGGACAAGAAAATGGCAGGCCGGGTGGAGGGGGTCGACGTGATCCTCAGTGGCCACACCCATGATGCGCTGCCCGAGCCGGTTCTGGTGGGCAAAACGCATATCATCGCGTCCGGCTCGAACGGCAAGTTCGTCAGCCGCGTGGATCTGGACGTGCGGGATGGGCAGTTGATGGGGTTGAAGCACAAGCTGATCCCGATCTTCTCTGATGTTATCGCTCCGGATCCTGCGATCACCGCCCTGATAGATGAGCAGCGCGCGCCCTATGAGGCGACGCTCAGCGAAGTGATCGGCAAAACGGACTCGTTGCTCTATCGTCGCGGCAATTTCAACGGAACCTGGGATGACCTGATCTGTGATGCCCTGCTTAAGGAGCGGGAGGCAGACATTGCCATGTCCCCCGGTGTTCGTTGGGGGCCGTCGATCCTGCCGGGGCAGGAGATCACGCGCGAGGACATCTGGAACGTCACTTCGATGTCGTATCCGAACGCCTATCGCACGGAAATGACGGGTGAATTCATCCATGTGATCCTCGAGGATGTTGGTGACAACCTGTTCAATCCTGATCCCTACTACCAGCAGGGCGGCGACATGGTCCGTGTCGGTGGGCTGGGCTACCGCATCGATGTGACCAAGCCGCAAGGGCAGCGGATCAGCGAGATGACCCTGCTGAAGACGGGTGAAGCGATTGATCCGTCGAAAACCTATGTCGTGGCCGGCTGGGCCAGCGTCAACGAAGGCACCGAGGGTCCGCCGATCTGGGATGTCGTCGAAAACCACATACGCAACCTTGGAACCGTAACGGTGCAACAGAACACCAGCGTCGATGTCGTCGGCGTCTAAGAAACAGATGGAGACCTAAGAGATATGGATGACGCGTTCAAACCGTCCCGCCGGGCCTTCCTGAAAGGCAGTGCCGCGGTCGCCGCGGGGTCAGTTGCAGGTGCGGCAGTGGCAGAAACGCCCGACCCCCTGATAACAGAGCTTCAGGATTGGGCATCGTACACGGGTGCAGGCGTTGACGAGACACCCTATGGCATGCCGATCAGCTATGAATCCCATGTCGTGCGCCGCAATGTGGAGTGGCTGACCGCCTCTCCGATTTCGTCGATCAACTTCACGCCGATCCACGCGCTTGATGGTACAATCACACCCCAGGGCTGCGCCTTTGAACGGCACCACTCGGGCGCAATCGAGCTGCGCAAGGAAGACTATCGGCTGATGATAAACGGTCTGGTCGATCGCCCGCTTGTCTTTACGTATGACGACATCGAACGTTTCCCGCGCGAAAACCACGTGTATTTCTGCGAATGCGCAGCGAACACCGGGATGGAGTGGGCGGGTGCGCAGCTCAACGGCGTGCAATTCACCCATGGTATGATCCACAACATGGAATACACCGGTGTTCCGCTGCGCACGCTGTTGCAAGAGGCCGGCGCCGATATCTCGCCCGACAAATGGGTCTATGTCGAGGGCGCGGACGCGTCGTCCAATGGCCGCTCCATTCCGATGGAAAAAGCGCTGGATGATGTGTTGGTGGCCTTCAAAGCAAATGGCGAGGCCCTGCGGATGGAACATGGCTATCCCGTGCGCCTGGTCGTGCCAGGCTGGGAAGGCAACATGTGGGTCAAATGGCTGCGCAGGATCGAGGTCGTCGACAGGGCGGTCGAAAGCCGCGAAGAAACATCAAAGTACACCGATGTTTATGCTGATGGCACGGCCCAGAAATGGACTTGGGTGATGGATGCGAAATCCGTCATAACCTCGCCCAGCCCGCAAATGCCGATCAAACATGGGCCCGGGCCGCTGGTGATTTCAGGGCTTGCATGGTCAGGCCACGGACAGATTACCCGTGTCGATGTATCCAAGGACGGCGGCATCACGTGGGAGACGGCACGCCTTGGCAAGCAGGGCGACACCAAGGCTTTGACACGTTTCTATCTCGACACGAATTGGGACGGGGCGCCCATGCTCCTGCAGGCCCGAGCAATAGATGAGACCGGCTATGTACAGCCAACCAAAGACCTGCTGCGCGAAAAGCGCGGCGAGAACTCGGTCTATCACAACAACTGTATCCAGACGTGGTACGTAAGCGCAGAAGGGATCGCCGAGAATGTCGAAGTCTCTTAGCCATGTTTTCCTGCCCGTATTTGGCGGCACAGCGTTACTGCTTGCGGGGGCGTTGGTGTTCGCCAACCGAAACTTCGGCCAACTGAAGATCGAAACTTTGGAAACCCGGATTGGTCAGGTTGAGGCCCACGCAGCAGCCGCACAGGAAAAAGCGAAGTCAGAATCCGAACGAGCAGCCCAGCTTGAGCTCAAAGTCCAGGAAATCCAGGCCGCCGCAGCGGAACGGGTTGCGAATGGCGCGAACCTGACCGCACCTGCGCCCAGCCGCGAGGGCACCTATGGGCTTGGACGGCCTGCGCTGGAGGAAGAGATCGCGGCCTGGGACGTTGACGTTTTGCCGGACGGGCGGGGCTTGCCTGTCGGATCGGGCGACGTTTGGACCGGGGAAGAAGTGTTTGCCGACCGCTGCGCCTCCTGTCACGGAGAGTTCGCGGAAGGTGTGGACAACTGGCCCGTTCTTGCCGGTGGGTTCGATACGCTTGCAAACGAAGATCCCGTCAAGACCGTCGGGTCCTACTGGCCGCATTTGTCTACTGCCTGGGACTACATTTCCCGTTCCATGCCATTTGGCGAGGCGGGCACTTTGACCGCGGATGAGACCTATGCGATTGTTGCCTACATCCTGTATTCAAATGATTTGGTGGATGACGATTTCGAACTGAGCAACGAAAACTTCGCCGAATTCGAGATGTACAACAAAGACGGTTTTGTCGTCGATACGCGACCCGAGACCGAGTACGCCGAATCGCGCAAAGAGCCTTGCATGGAAAACTGCAAGGCAGAGGCCGCTGTCACAATGCGTTCCGTTTTTCTGGTCGAGACGCCGCCCGAAGGTGGGTCGAACTCGGTGATGAATGATGCCACCGTTGAGGGGTTGCCGACATTCACTGCGGACGGCCCGTCGTTCATTCCGGCAGCGGCACCCAAGCCCGAGGAAAAAGCCGCCGCGGAGCCAGCCGTTCAAGAGGCCGAAAAGACCGACGAAGCAACGGAACTGGTTGCCGCCGGAGCGAAAGTCTTCAAGAAGTGCAAAGCCTGCCATCAGGTCGGTGAAGGTGCAAAGCACGGCACCGGGCCGGCGTTGAACGGAATTGTCGGGGCCAATGCAGGATCGGTCGAGGGGTTCAAATACTCCAAGGCGATGAAAGCCGCATCCGAGGCAGGCCTTGTTTGGACGGATGAGGAAATGGCGGCCTTCCTGACGAAACCCAAGGATTACATGAAGGGCACGCGAATGTCTTTTGCGGGGCTCAGGAAGCCAGACGACGTTGAGGCCGTGATTGTCTACCTCAAATCGTTTGGAAGCTGATCATGCGGTGGCCGGACATACTGGCGTGCACGGCGGTCTTGGCGGCTTTCGCCACATCGACCTACGCAACCGAAGACCTTGGTGATGCCGAGGCCGGGAAAACAGTGTTCGCCAAATGCAAGGGCTGCCATCAGGTTGGCGAAGGAGCGGAAAACAAAATCGGCCCGCATCTGAATGGTGTCTTTGGGCGCAAGGCCGCGGGCCTTGACGGTTTCAATTATTCCAAAAGCCTGGTGCGCGCGGGAAATTCGGGTTTGGAATGGCACGCTGACACTCTGTCAGCCTATATCGAAGATCCACGTGCATTTGCGTCGGGCACAAGGATGAGCTTTCGCGGTCTGAAAGACCCGGAAGACCGGGCCAATGTGATTGCCTATTTGCGGGGGTTTTCAGACAACCCTCGGGATATTCCCGAAGCGGACCCAACCGCGAAAGGCACGGACCATTCCGTCGATCCAGCGATCCTGGCGATTCAGGGAGACCCCGAATACGGCGCATATCTCAGCAGCGAATGCACGACGTGCCATCAGATCGAGGGAAGTGACGAGGGTATCCCGTCGATCGTGTATTGGCCCGACGAGGATTTTGTCGTCGCCATGCACGCATACAAGGACAAAAAGCGGCCACACCCGGTTATGCAAATGATCGCCGGAAGGCTGAGCAATGACGAGATCGCGGCCTTGGCCGCATATTTCAATAACCCAGAGTGATTGTGCCCAAGGGGAGGAAACGCGATGACACTCAATAGACGTACATTTCTAGGAGCCGCCGGGGTGGCGGCAGCCGGATTATCTGCACCGATGGTTCTGGCTCAGGGCAGGCCTCGGGTCGTTGTTGTCGGCGGCGGTGCAGGCGGCGCTACGGCTGCCCGCTATATTGCAAAGGACAGCAAAGGTGAGATCGACGTGACGCTGATCGAGCCGTCGCGGACCTACTACACCTGCTTCTTCTCGAACCTGTATCTTGGAGGGTTCCAGGAACTGTCGGATATCGCGCACAGCTATGGCACGCTTGCCGCCGACTATGGGATAAACGTGGTCCACGATTGGGCCATCGGTGTTGACCGCGATGCCAAGACTGTATCATTGGCCGGGGGTGGCTCGGTTCCGTATGACAAGCTGATCCTCAGCCCGGGTATCGATTTTGTCGACGGGGCTGTTGAAGGCTGGGACGTCTCGGCGCAAAACAAGATGCCGCATGCGTACAAGGCCGGCTCGCAGACAGAACTTCTGAAAGCTCAGATCATGGCGATGCCCGAAGGCGGTACTTTTGCGATGGTTGCACCACCAAACCCGTACCGCTGCCCGCCCGGACCCTATGAACGGGTCTCGATGGTTGCGCATGTTCTGAAAGCAAACAATCCCACTGCGAAAATCATCGTGGCGGATCCGAAGCCGAAGTTTTCGAAGATGGCATTGTTCCAGGAAGGCTGGGCAAACCATTACGAAGGCATGGTCGACTGGATTGGTGAAGACTTCGGTGGCGGCAATGTCTCGGTAAACCCGGACGCGATGACGGTGACCATCGACGGAGAAGAGACCACAGTCGACGTCTGCAACGTGATCCCGGCGATGAAAGCCGGACGCATTGCCGAAATGGCCGGAGTGACCGAAGGCAACTGGGCGCCGGTGAACGCCGCGGACATGTCCTCCAAGGCGGATCCGGACATCTATGTTTTGGGCGATGCCAGCCAGCAGGGTGACATGCCGAAATCGGGTTTCTCGGCCAACAGTCAGGCGAAAGTGTGCGCGAATGCCGTGCGGGGCGCGTTGACCGGATCCAAGGTGTTCCCGGCCAAGTTCTCCAACACATGCTGGTCGCTGATCGACACGGATGATGGCGTGAAGGTTGGCGCAACCTACGAGGCGACGCCGGAAAAAATCGCCAAGGTGGACGGGTTCATCAGCCAGACCGGCGAAGATGCCGATCTGAGAAAAGCAACGTATGAAGAGTCGCTGGGTTGGTACGCCGGTATCACCTCGGACATGTTTGGATAGAAGTTCTCGGGGGGTTTGACACGGGTCAAAGCCCCCGAAGCTCAATCTGAGAAACTGCGGCTCAGGAGGAGGATCAAGATCATGAAACACTCAATCATCACGGCCGCGTTCTTTGCAGTCTCTGCCAGTCAAGGGCTTGCCGAGGATATCATCACGACCCCCTTTGACGGAAGTTTTGATGATGCCACCTTTGCGGTCGAGTCCGCCATTGTCGGGCAGGGGCTGGTCATCGACTATGTGAGCCACGTTGGCGAAATGTTGAACCGAACGGGCGCTGATGTCGGCAGCGACAAACAGATATTCGCGGCGGCGGACATCTTTATTTTTTGCTCGGCAAAGATTTCGCGTGAGGTGATGGAAGCTGATCCGATGAATATCGGCTATTGCCCATACGGGATTTTCGTGGCCGAGGACGATGACGGGGTGAAGGTCGGATACCGAAGCTATCCGGACGGCCCAATGCAAAAGGTCCAGACCCTGTTGTCTGGAATCGTTGAAGAGGCCGTTGGGAATTGAAATGAACTACCGGCAGTATTTTCGAGATCAACTTGATCTACTGAAACAGGAAGGAAACTACCGGGTTTTTGCAGACCTCGAACGTCGGTGCGGCGCGTTTCCAACGGCGCGCAGTTACGCAGGGGGTGGTCCCGAACAAGTCATTGTCTGGTGCTCGAACGACTATCTTGGAATGGGACAGCATCCCAAGGTTATTGCGGCCATGCACGAGGCGATCGACAGATGCGGTGCAGGTGCCGGTGGGACGCGGAATATCTCGGGGACCACGCACGAACATGTGCTGTTGGAGCAGGAGCTTGCGGACCTTCACGGCAAGGACGCAGCATTGCTGTTCACGTCCGGCTACGTATCCAATTGGGCGGCCTTGGGAACCTTGGCGTCCCGCATTCCAAGCATCACGGTTCTGTCCGACGAATTGAACCATGCCTCGATGATCGAGGGGATTCGTCACAGCCGTTGTCAAAAGCGGATCTGGAAGCACAACGATCTTGAAGACCTTGAAAGGCAACTTGCGGACCTGCCTGCAAATGCGCCCAAGCTGATCGCGTTTGAAAGCGTCTATTCCATGGACGGCGATATTGCACCGATTGCCGGGATCTGTGATCTGGCGGACCGGTATGGCGCGATGACCTATCTGGATGAGGTTCACGCGGTCGGGCTGTACGGTCCGCGCGGCGGGGGCATCGCTGAGCGCGAGGGCCTGATGGACCGCCTGACCGTGATTGAAGGGACTTTGGGCAAGGCGTTCGGCGTGGTCGGCGGGTACATCGCGGCGTCGAAGGAGCTTGTCGACTTTGTCAGGTCCTTTGCCAGCGGGTTTATTTTCACCACTGCTTTGCCTCCGGCCGTGGCGGCAGGAGCTGCGGCTTCGGTGAAGCACCTGAAGCAAAGCAATGCAGAGCGGCAACAGCACAAAAAGCGCGTGCGCGAAGTCCGGGACAGGCTGGACGATCTGGGTATTCCCCATACACCGAACCCAAGCCATATCATTCCGGTCATGGTCGGCGATCCGGTCAAGTGTCGATTCATTTCGGATGTGCTGATGCGTGATTATGGGATCTACATCCAGCCCATCAACTATCCAACTGTCCCCAAAGGAACGGAACGTCTGCGGATTACGCCGTCGCCGGTGCACACCTGTGAAGACGTGGACCGGCTGGTATCTGCATTGGGTGAGTTATGGACGCAATGCCAATTGGCACGCAGGCCAATGGCTGCGCAATGACGCTGACGAATTGACCAAAGACAAAGACACACACGCAACGAAGTGAGAGTTTCTGTCCATGGAGAGGCTCATCGATTTGCTGGGAGACCCGGGCACCCTGGCGTTTGCCGGAGTGCTGGTCGGTATCCTGTTCGGCGTGACGGCTCAGAAGTCCCATTTTTGTTTGCGCGCATCGACGGTGGAAGTCGCCGAAGGTAAGTTTGGCCCCCGCTTGGCGGTTTGGCTGATCGCCTTTACCGCGGCACTGACGCTTGTACAGGCGCTTGTCTCGCTTGAATTGCTGGACCTTTCCGAGGCACGCGCCATCGCGTCCACCGGCAGCCTTAGCGGTGCGGTTATTGGTGGGGCGATGTTTGGCATCGGCATGGTTCTTGCGCGCGGATGCGCATCTCGCCTGCTGGTGTTGGCCTCGTGCGGCAATCTACGAGCACTTGTGACAGGGTTGATTTTGACCTTGGTGGCTCAGGCCGCCTACACAGGCGTTCTCAGCCCGGCCCGTGAAGCGATTTCCGGTCTGTGGACCATCTCAGGAGGTGCAGAGCGCGATCTTGCAGAAATAATGGGGTTCCCCCCATCGGTCTATTCGGCCGTCGCCGCAATTGGATTTGTCTTGTCGATCGTGTTTGCCCTTCACAGGAAAGTCGCGCCTGCAAAGATCGTGACAGCCGCCGGAGTTGGCGGGGCAGTGGCGCTTGGCTGGTTCATGACGTTTTCCATCGCGCAGGCATCTTTTGAGGTCGTCCCCGTGTCTTCGGTGACGTTTACCGGCCCGGCCACAGACACGCTGATGGCGTTGGTTGCAGAGCGAAATGTGGTGCTGTCTTTCGGTATCGGTCTTGTGCCGGGCGTGGCCATTGGGGCAGCAGGATCTGCCATCATTTCCAGCGAGTGGAGGATCGAGCGTTTTGGCTCGGACACTCCGATGGAACGGTACCTCGTCGGAGCTGTCCTCATGGGATTCGGGGCGATGCTGGCCGGAGGTTGCGCCGTGGGCGCGGGACTTTCAGGCGGGTCCGCCCTGTCATTGACAGCCTGGCTTGCAGTTTTCTTCATGTGGGTTGGGGCGATAGGAACGCACAGGTTTTTGATGCGGCTGCCGGTATTGCAGCATTCCTGACTTACTCGAACTCCATCTGTTCGAAAACGCGCCCGGCGTTCTTGGTTGCCAGTTCCTCGAACGCGTCCAAATGGGCATAGGGGGACTGATCGACATAATAGGCTTCGGTCAGATCGCCGCCCGCATCCATATGTTCTTGAATCCTGGTTCGCAGATACACCAGGTAATCGCGCGTATAGCGGCGCACCTGATCCATATTCGTGGGATGACCGTGCCCGGGTATGACATATGTGGCATTCAAAGCCTCGAACTCGTTGTCCCAGGTTTCCAGCCAATCCGCGGTATAGGTCTCTTGAAAGATCGGCAGCATGCGCTCGTGGAATGCCATGTCACCCGCGATGACAAGGCTTTGGTTCGGCAACCAGATCGAGATATCGCCGGGGCTGTGGGCCGGTCCGAGGTATTTGGCCTCGATCCGGAAGTCGCCCATCTCGATCACGTATTCATCATCGAATGTCTCGGTTGGGCCTGCCAGAAACGTGCCCTCTGCCTTGTCCTGATTGTATCGTTTCATTCCCTCCAGAATCTGAGGGCCATATTCCGCGAACTCAGCTGCTGCATCCGAATGGGCGACGATAGGAACCCCGATTTCCGACCAGTAGGCATTGCCAAGCATCGCGTGCCCCTGACCGTTCTCGTTGAAGACAAGCGTGACCGGCTGATCCGTAATCGCCTGAATTTCCTTGTGAAGTGCCTCGGCAAGGACATAGGCGGCACCGCCGTTGACAACGACCACGCCCTCACGTGTTACGATGAAGCTCAGGTTGTTGTTGTGACCAGAGTTTTCGTAGGTCGGCGGAGCGGTTGCGCCAATGGCGGAATAGACGCCAGGGATGAATTCGACCGGCTTGGAATACAGAACGCTTTGCGGATACTGGTCTGCAATATCCTCGCTTGCCCAGGCCGGTGTGACGAAAGCAACCGCAATCACGAATGATCGTATCATGACGCCTCTCCAATGAACCTGTAGGCCGAGCCGGTCTTTTCGACGCGGCCAATTCCACCGTTCGGCAGGTGGAAGCCGATTATTCTCATTTCCTCTTCGGAAACCTGATCCAGAAGTGAGTAACGCGCAGCTGCGGCGACCTGGGGATCCTGATCCGTTCCACTGTGCCAATCGGGGTGTTCAAAGGCCACGTGCGGATTTCCCAGCGCGTCGCCGACGACCATCACGGCCTCATTCCCATTTCGAAGCTCAAAAGCCATGTGACCGGGCGTGTGCCCAAAGCTTGCCCGTGCCGCAATGCCCGGAAGTATCTCTTGCCCATCCTCGAAGAACGCGACCTGATCCTCAATTGCTTCCAAACGCCGCTTGGCACCGGCCGCGAACGCGGTGCGATCGTCACCTATCGTGTCCACCGTTGAGGGGTTCCACCAGTAATCCCATTCTTTGCGTCCAATGAGGTGCGTCGCATTAGGGAAAAGCAGGTCGTCGAAATCATCCAGAACACCCCAGATATGATCCGGGTGCGCGTGGGTGAAAACCACATGCGTGACACTTTCGGGCGACAAGCCAATTGCTTCAAAAGTTTCCATAAGTTTGCCCGATGTGGGCATGAAGTCCGGCCCCGCTCCGGCATCGAACAGCACGGTGTTTTCGTCATCCCGATAAAGCGTGACGTTGCACTCTGGCTCGTACTTGGTCGCGTCCGCTTGATTGCGGGTCAGGAATTGCTCGACCGCCTCTTTGGGCATGGCTCCGAAAACAACATCAGGTGGCAATGACAGGTATCCGTCTGACACGGTCGTAATTCGGGCTGAAGGACCGAGCCGCAGCTCTGCCTGAACGATCCTGGCTTGAGCTCCAAGTGCCGCAAGACACGTGGCATTAAACAGGAAGCTGCGTCGGGACAAAGGAATTTCACTCATACGCAATCATTAAAATGAATATTTTTATTTGTAAACGATGGAAGCACCAACAAAGGATCATTCCAAGACGCTGAAAAACCGGCCAGGTCTTCTTTGCGATTGGGCGAAGAACGGTTCTCAGCGGTGGCAAATGGACGCGACACCAAGGTCATGCGCAAAGTGAACGCACAGCGCAATCCACGCGAAGATGGATTGCCGAGGAAGGGATGATGTCGGAAAGGCGATTGTCACGTGACCTCGAAACAGGGAAGGGACCCAGCCGAAGAACGACGGCGATGGCAGACACAGCTTTCCACCGAAAAATCCCGGTCCATCTGCGTCAAAGCGCATTGTTCTCATCCCGCTGTGCTTGTAAGGAAATTGCACGGCCCCAGGGGCTGCGCCGTGCGGGCGTGATGGAATGGTAGACATATCAGACTTAAAATCTGAAGGGCGTATGCCCGTGTGGGTTCGAGTCCCACCGCCCGCACCAAAAAATTTTCAAAAAACGCGGTGACTTATGCGTGCGTGGCAGGTGGCGCCGTGGGGGACTCGCGGGTGCTGCGAGGGGGCCAATCAACTCTGCTGTGCGACCGAGCCTAAACCGGAAACCCCAATTGTCGGATCAGTTTCCAAATGTCCCTGTTCGCGGCTGACAGCTGATCAACGACTGCTTCGATCTGGAGCAGGGCATTGTCGTCGACGGTATCTTCGCGGCCGAGTTTTATGTCGGTTTTGCGGTCAGCGATCCGCATAAGGATCGTTTTCGGGTTTCCGCTTTCAGGGTCGAAGGAATAGATGCAATGGTTGTACTTGTTGCGGATGCCAGAAAGCTTGGCCAGCCTTTGCGTATGTTCAAGGATCGGATCTCGGACCTGGGCAGGGCGCCCTTCCATTTTTGCAAGTCTTTCAACCAGATCTATTCGCGCGCGGGTGGTGTTCAAAGTCAGAAAGATGATTACGGCCACGTCCTTGGACGTTCCGGTTAGGCCGGCGATCAGATGGATCAGCAGGCTTTCGGTGTTTGTCCACATATAGTTCAGCCTGCCGACCAAAAGGATCAGGCGGTCGAACCGGGCTTCGAACGGATCAGTCAAGGGCGGTCTGCTGCGCCTCATGAGGCGCAACCTCGAAATAGAAATGAGCTGCCGCCGTCCGGTTGCTGACGCCAATCTTTCCGACAACGTTATGCATGTGCAGCTTGACCGTGTGTTCCGTGATGCCCAGCTTGGCCGCAATCAATTTGTTGCTTTTGCCTTCTGAAACCAGTTGCAAAACCTGTTTTTCGCGGCGTGTCAGCTTGGAATACTGTACGTGCCGATCTGCGCCGTTGGATGTAATGGCCTCCCGTTGCCGTGGTCTCTCGGGCGCGCGCTGACAGGGGGGTGAAACACAGTCAGCCAGAAAGCTGGGAAGATAAAGTTCCTCGTGCATCAGCAGTCTGAGGATGGCGCGCCACGCGTCCGGTGCCACGTTCATCGGTAAAAAGCCGACATCTCCAAACTGCGCGCGGTTCCAGCCTTCGAACAGGTGTCGGGCGGATTCCTCTTTGCGATAGGCGAAAGCAAGACAGCCGGAACCTGCACTTTTGGTGTATGCATCGGCGCGCGTCAAAAGGTCCTCGATCAACATCTGATCCACAACGACGATCTTGCCGCTGTCCGGAACATGTGTGTGCATTGCCTCGAGTGTTTCGAAGCGAAAAGCGCGGACGCCAAATTCAGTTTGAACGCTTCTTAGAGTTTGATTTGAATAGAATAGTTCTTTCCCGAGGAAGACAATCGAAAAATCTTCTGAATAAAAACTCTGATTGCCAGTTTCATTGTTCAAAGACTCACTCATTATATTCCCTCACAAAACGGGGTTAACCGGAAATGGCTTTATCGAAATGGAATTGCCGGTGAAAAAGTAGTTAACTAATCAAAGAATTACGTGAGGTTTATTGTAGCTGAAAACGTGATTTTCTACAACCAGACGGTATAGTTCAAGTGCCTTAGATATAGAACTATTGTTTAGGTTTTTCGGTGTGGCATTGTGTAACCAGCGGAAACAATTGCATTATTTTTTATTGCTTTCTTAAATTAGAACTTTTTGATCCAGTTCGGCCAAAGTTCCACTGCATTCTCAAAATAAACAATAAAAACAATATTTTAGTCTCACCAAAACTTTCAGTTAGCTAGTCGCAAGCGTGCGTCACTGCGAACATGGTCAGGCTTTAATTGTGAAAGCGTCTGTCCCTGCCGCGCCCGTTCCTTGCGTATTTCAGCATCGATTGTGAACGGTCGCGTATTCGGCTTAGCCGGGAAAGGAGGTGGCCTAAAGAAAACGACGGTGGACCGCATTCAGCGTGTTTGAACGCTGTGCGGGTATTTTAGTTTCAATCACGCCCGTTGCCGCTTTGTAGATGAATGGCGGTCAGGCGTTCCAGAAATGGGAATTTGTTATGAGACGTAATGTAAACAATACAAACGTAACGACCGTTGACGAAATTGTTGTCGAAAACCTGGAAGCTCCGGTTGATGTTGAAATTCAGGTTGATGAGGCTCTTGTCGAAGCCGATGTGACTGCGCAGCAACAGCAGCAGGACCAAAATGTAGAAAACGCCAACGAGCAGGGCCAGGATCAGGGCCAGGGCCAAGACCAAGGTCAGGACCAGGGTCAGGATCAGGACCAGGGTCAGGATCAGGACCAGGGTCAGGATCAAGACCAGACGCTTAATGCCGGCGACAACACCAACGACAACTCCAACAGCAACTCAATCAACATCGATTTCGGCGGCGGTGAGTGGATTCCGCGCGACGATGATCAGGTTGATCTGGATCTTGGTGACTCGGCGACAGTGGGTGACGTGATCACTGCTGGCCGCGATCTGACCTATGATCCAGGCGATGACATGAATCTGGATATCTCGATGGACGACGCCGGAACGGCAATGTCATCCGTGAACAGCCAGGTCGCCAGCCTGAGCGACGACGACACGCTTGATTCACCGACCGTATCCAACAACGCCGACTTCACCCAGAACGGCGATGCCAATGGCGGCACGGCAACTGCGGCTGAAGGTATCAGCTCGGATGCCAACGGTGGAAAATCGGGCGACGGTGGAACCAGTTACGGTGGAGCGGCCGATTCATCAACCTTGGGCAGCCACGCGTGGGCTGACGGTGGTGATACCGGCAGTGCAGATGCCGATTCCAGCGCCGGCCGGGGCGGATCGACCGGTGACGCAAGCAATGCCAGCAATGGTGTTGGTATGGCGGGCGCAGGATCCGACGGTGACAGCGCCGGTGGAGATGGCGGTGCCGCGGATAGTTCGGCTTCGTCCGACAATGATGGCAGCACAAGTGCCGATGGCAGCGGAACCGGCGGAGCCGGCGGCAGCGCGGATTCGTTTGGTCTGGGTTTGGGCCTGGGTCTGTCCGGTTCGAACGCAGCCGGTAACGCAAACGGCGGCGACAGCGATTCCGACTCGACAGGAACCGGGACCGGAACGGCGGACAACGCTGCGGATGCGTCCGGCGCGGATGGTGGCGATGGTAATGCTGCGGCAGATGGTTCGGCTTCGAACACCAGCGACAGCAACACCGATGCGAATGACGCCACTGCGGGTGACAACACTGCGGATGGTTCTGCTGACAGCGGCGCGGACAGCTCGGCTGACGGCTCTGGCGGAACGGGAACCGGTGGTGACGGATCCGGCGGTGACGGCACTGGCGGTGACGGCACCGGTGGCGACGGTACCGGCGGCGACGGCGAAGGTGGATTCGGCGCGATGGTCGAAGCTGCAATCATGGCTTTGCAGGAAGAGCTGGGCATGATTGACGCCGAAGCAGGCGAAGGCGGCGACGGTACCGGCGGTGACGGCACCGGTGGCGACGGCACGGCCGGCGACGGTTCAGGTGGCGACGGCTCGGGCGGCGACGGCTCCGGTGGGACCGCTGATGCGGATTCCGATGCGCAGGGTGTTGGCGATCAGTCGGCAAGCGGGCCGGATATCGACCAGAGCCCAGGCGACGTGAACGGCGCGGCCAGCAACTCGCAGGACACCGACGGCAGCGGCGGTGACGGCGGGTCGAACGCAGCAGATGGCGCAGCGGATGCGGCCGGTACTGGAACATCGGCTGCCGACGGCGACGGCGGCGCGGGCGGTAGCACAACGCCAACATCGACGTCAACCGGCAACGGAGCCGGGTCTGCCGACGCGGCCAATACCGCAGGCAACGGCGGAGCTGCCGACATCTTCGGAGACGCCGACACAAACGGTGCGGCTGACAGCTTGGCCGAAGCAATTGCCGGATACGGTGGCGAAGGCAGTTCCGACAATGATGCCACATCGACTGGGTCGGGCGACGCAGCTGGTGCGGCTGACTCGGGCAACGGTGGTGCCGGTGGCGCATCCGCCGCGAACGGCGGAACCAGCGGAGCTTCGATGGGCACTGCAACGTCAGGCGATACCATGGGTGGCATGATCACCGGTGGTAACGGTGGCGGCGCCTATTCAGGTGACGGTGGTGCCGGCGGCAATGGTGGTGCATGGGGCGCGAACAATGGTGGCGATGGCATCGTGACCGGCGAGTCCTATGCATCGGCGGCAGCTGTCGTTGATACGTCTGCGTTCAACCAGTCGATCATCATGGGCGCCAACGTCCTGGGCAACACGGTCGATACGACCATGGTGGGTGGTTCGATGACCATGTCCCACGCCAGCGACGACACGGACGTTTAAGTCAAAAGGCGGGGCTCGCATTTTCGGGCCTTGCTACCTTTCGAAAATGCCGGGGCCGCAAAACGCGGCCCCGGCCCAACTGAACCCAAAGCGGAAATTACGAGCCGCCGCGGGCAAAAAGGATAACCGACATGGCACTTGACGGTATTACGGAAACGATAGCGCATTTTGTTGGAACTTTTGAGCTTACGATAGAACAAGCCCGCCTGAGGGATCAGTACGAGGAATTCAGCGCCCTGAGGCGTAAAGCCGAAATAGACGGGCTTGACGAGCCTACCTCGATCAACATCAAAGCTGATCTGGATATCCCGGCGGGCGAATACAAAGCCCTGCCATTCAATTTTCTTCCCTCTCAACCGGAACTTCCGTTGCCAAAAGCTCCTGTCGGGCCGGTGCATGAGTCGGTCATCATCCTTAACGGTGACAGCGCGGAATCCACGCGATTTGTGCCAGACAGCGTATCCGGCCCGTCTTCTGCACCGGAACTGATTATTCTGCGACCGGATACGGTGCCACTGGGTTCGGCAATGACGTTCACCGTGCAAAAGGTGGTCATGCGCGACAACGACACGGTGGGAGAAGGGGACTTTCGCGATACCGAAGCGCTGATCGCCCAGGGCGAAGAGATGATGGACATGGCGCTGTCGCTTCATGCCATGGCGGCCCCTACGCTTTCGCTCGCGGATTACAAGTCGACCGAAATGCTCGAGGCGCTGGCCGAACAGATGTTGGCCCCGGCAAACGCGAATATAGACGGGGTCACGGTACATCAGTTTCATGGCGATGATGCGTTGGGGGTGATCGTAAACGGCAAGTACGTTGACGAAGCTCCGGTATGGACAGACATCCTGCCTGCGTTCCATCAGCCGGATGAAGCCGGAGAGGATGAGACAGAGGCCATGCTTCCGGCCGAGTGGGATCAGTCGAAAGATCCAGACTTTGACGACGGACACCTGGTCGTGACCGGAGGGAACCTTGCGATCAATGCTGTCTCGGCATCTATAGGTTGGGTTGATGCCCCCTATATCGCCGTCGGAGGGCAGGCGATCAGCCTGACCGCCATCAGCCAGGTCGCGCTTGTGTCAGATTGGGATGTGGGGGCGCCGGGAACGGGCAGCGGCACCAATGTGATTCAGTCCTCGAAGATCGAAGTCGAAGGCCGAGAGGCCCCCTGGCTGGACAATGGCACCGGAACAACCGGACAGCCCGAGTTCATCGTTGTGGATTGGGTCCACGGTGATCTGGTTGTGGCCAACTTCGTCAAGCAAGCTATCGACGCCACGGATATAGACAACATACAGACCGAGATTTCGGCCGCATCGACCTTGTACGCGCTGGGCGACAACGAAATGTTCAATGTCACCGACATCGTGCAGCTGGGCAGCTTTTACGACCTGATCATGATCGACGGGAATATGATTTCCGTGGACATGTTGTACCAGACCAACGCCCTGATGGATGACGATATCATCAACGGCGGTATGCCCGGCGCAATGGCCGGAGATGATGAAAACGTGATCATGAATGACGCGTCGGTCAAAACGATAGGCGCAGATACACATCAGGATCTGCAGCAGAACCTGTCCGACGCCATGGCGCTTGATCAAACGGACATCGATGCCTTGGAGAGCGCGCTGCTCAACGATCCCTTGTTCGCAGGAATGGAACAGTTGCGCGTGCTCAAGATCGACGGAGACTTGTTGCAGGTGAACATTGTTGAACAGGTCACCATGATGCTGGATCAGGATCAAATTGACCTGTCCGGTCCAAGTGCCGCCGATACCGATGTCGTCGCAGGCAGCAACGCCCTGTTGAACTCTGTCAATCTGACCAAAATGGGTGTGGATTCGACGGTTATGGCCGCTGACGGATCTTATTCTGACCTGCTGCTTCATCAGGCCAGCCTGATTGACGTGCCAGACAACCAAGAAATCACAGATATGACCAACGAGGCGATCGCCGCAATCATGGCGGACATGTCTGTGCCGCAACCGGATGCCGTCCTGGCACTGGACGCACAATCCACTGACACAACGACACCAGATGACGGCCTGCAATCCATGCTGGCCTGACCCCCCAAGTTTTTATCGAGTGACCAGAAGGTTTGTATATGTCGATTGTTTTTTCGTCGCGCCGTCCACTCTTATCCAGTCCACTGGACAGGCAGGGCGGTTTGGGCCCGAAGCGCCAGCGCGCAGACGGTGGGGCAGATCCAGCGACACAACGGGTCAAAGCCCGGTTGCACCTGACGCAGGAGATGCGCGTGTCTGAGTCAGATCCAGATTCGACGGTTAAAACCGAAGCGCCACAGCAATCCGAAGACCAAAAACACTCACGTGAACGACGGCGCGCTGATCCTCCCCATCAGCGTGCGCAGCCGCAACCCGCGCAAGATGAAGAAACGGCGGGTGGCGGCAATGGGGTGGCCGACGCCGACGGCCCGGATCCGGCATCCGCCGGGGACTCAACTGCGCGCAAGACCCCCTCTGCACGCTCATCCGGTGGGAACGGCATTGGCACCACGATCGAGGCCAAGGCAAACCAGCCACTGTTGCAAACGAATTCCGGCGGCGGTGATGGGAACGGGCCACCCCAAACCTTCCACAAACGCACCCCGCCCGAAGATTTCCAGCGCACGCTGCGCGTTTCGATGCGGGCGATCCGGCGCAATCTTGCGTTTGTTCTGGTCCTGACCTGCGCCACGAACATCCTGATCCTGGCGATCCCGATCTATCTGTTCCAGATCAGTGACCGTGTTCTGACCAGCCGGTCGCTGGATACGCTGATCATGCTGACGGCCATCGTGGCAGGGGCGGTGATCTTCCAGTCTGCTTTTGATGCGGTGCGGCGGTTCATGCTCATGCGGACCGGGGTCGAAGTGGCGGCCCGGCTGGGCGCACCGGTTCTGAGCGCGGCGGCCCATGCGTCGCTGCACGGAAACGGGCGCGAGTATCAGACATTGGGCGATCTGCAACAGCTTCGCGGTTTTCTGGTCTCGGGCACGCTGCTTTCATTTCTGGACGTGCCGTTTGCGCCGCTGTTCATCCTGATGATTTTCCTGGTGCATCCGCAACTGGGCATGATCGTGGTGGTTACTGCGCTGATCCTGATGACGATTGCGCTGATCAACCAGAAAATGACTGCCAAGCCGTTTGCCGAGGCCAACAAGGCACAGTCCATGGCGAACCTGCATCTGGATTCGATGTCTCGCAACAGCCAGATCATCAACGCCTTGGCAATGATCCCCGAAGCCGTGCGGATCTGGGGGCGGGACACTGCCCAATCGCTGACCTGGCAGGTGCGGGCGCAGGACCGCAACGTGATCTTCGCTTCAATCTCGCGCGCCGTTCGCCTTTTGACGCAGATCGGAATTCTGGGTTGGGGCGCGTTTCTGGCGCTGCAAGGAGAAATCACAGGCGGTATGGTGATTGCGGCCTCGATCATTGCCGGACGTGCCTTTGCGCCAATCGAAGGTTCGATTGAAGGGTGGAACAGCTATCTGCTGACGCGCGGAGCTTACGGCCGGATCAAGGCGCTGTTGTCGACCTCGGCCCTGCAATACGAAAAACTGCGTCTGCCACGCCCCGAAGGTCGGCTGGATGTCGAACGCCTGCTCTATGTACCGGGCGGAACCAAACGCGTGGTTCTGAACGGCATCACGTTCTCGCTGGTTCCCGGTGAAACTTTGGCCATCATCGGTAATTCCGGTGCCGGGAAAACCACGCTTGGGAAAACTCTGGTGGGATCCATTCTGCCCACATCGGGCAGCGTAAGGCTTGACCTGATGGACATCCGAAACTGGGACCCGCGCCAGTTTGGCGAAAGCATCGGCTACCTGCCGCAGGATGTTCAGCTGTTCCCGGGCACGATCAAGGACAATATCGGCCGGATGCGGGCGGATGCCACTGACGAACAGATCCACGATGCCGCCGTTCTGGCCGATGTTCACAACATGATTGCAACGCTGCCGCAGGGATATGAGACCGTGGTGGCCGCTGATGGCTCGCCTTTGTCCGGTGGTCAGAAGCAGCGTATCGCACTGGCGCGGGCGTTCTTCGGCAACCCCAGAATGGTTGTGCTGGATGAACCGAATTCAAATCTCGACGTCGCGGGCGACAAGGCGCTGGCATGTGCGATCGAACAGGCGCGTCAAAGCAAGATCACCGTTGTCGTCATTACGCAGAAGCCAACGTTGTTGAATGTTGTCGACAAGATCATGCTGCTGACGGACGGGCGTGTGGCCCTGTTTGGTCAACGTGATCAGGTTCTTCAGCAGATCAACGGGCCGCGCAAGCAGACTGGAATTGAAGGCCAGCAGGGGGGCTGACCATGAATGACCTCGTACCTGTGAACAACTCAGCCAATGAACCAGAAGTCTGGTATGCCGAGGTTCCGCGCTCGATCAACAGGTTGATAGTGATCGGGGTGGTCTTGCTTGTCGTGTGCTTCGGCGGTTTCGGGGTATGGTCCTTCAGTGCCCCGCTGGCCGCAGCGGTCATCGCGCAAGGCAGTTTTGTGGCCACGGGCCGCAACAAGATTGTCCAACATCTTGAAGGCGGCATCATCGAAGACATCAAGGTTGTGGAAGGTCAGGCGGTTCAGGCAGGTCAGGTTCTGATGACCCTGGACCAGACCTCGGCCCAGGCCAATGAACGTGAATTGCATATTCGCAAGCTGCGCCTTCAGGCCATGACCGAGCGGTTGCTGGCCGAGTACGGGGAGCGCGACCGCCTCGTGTTTTCGCAGGCGCTTGTCAAAGCATCCGACGATCCTGAAGTAATGGCCATTCTGGATGGGCAAAAGCTCAGCTTCGATGTGTCGCGCAAGACGCTGCTGAATGACTTGGCCCTGCTGGAGCGCAACATGGAAGCACTGAAAATCCGATCAAGCGGATTTGAGGCGCAGCTGGACAGCATGGCACGGCGCGCCGAGATCTTGCAGGAGGAGTTCGAGGCCAAGAGCCAACTGTTCGAAAAGGGCCTTGTCCGCAAAGGAGAGCTGAACACCATCCGTCGTGTTCAGGCCGAAGCCGAAGGTCAGCAGGCCCGGTTGCAGGCGGAAGCCGCTGAAATCAACCAGATGCTGCTGAAATATGACGAACAGATCGCGCGTACGCGGTCCGCCTATCGTGAGGCCGCACTGGATGAACTGGGCGTGATCGAAGCTGATCTGGAAAGCGTGCGTGAAAAATCCCGACAGGCGCGCAGCGTTCTTGACCGGGCCGTGGTGCGTGCGCCGGTAACTGGAACGGTGGTGCGATTGCATTATCACACGCCGGGCGGTGTGATTGAGACCGGGGAACCGATAGCCGAGATCCTGCCCGCAGATGCGCCCCTGATCATCGAGGCACAGATTCCGCGTACCGAGATTGACAGTGTCGTCACGGGGCAGACCGCCACAGTCCGCCTGATCGCATTGAACCAACGCACGACGCCTGTTTTGTATGGCGAGGTCTTCTATATCTCGGCCGATGCGCTGCTTGAGGATTCGACCGGTGTTCCGCAGGAAGTCTATCTGGCACGAGTCTCACTGACCCCGGATGAGTTGCAGCGCGTGCGCGGCTTTGTTCCGACACCGGGGATGCCCGCTGAAATCATGATCCAGACCGAGGAGCGCACCTTTGCGGCGTATATCGCCAAACCGGTATCAGACAGCATGTCGCGCGCGTTTCGCGAGCAGTAACACGCGCGTTTCCTTCCATGTCTACACCTTCCAAAATTCGCATGTTAACCTCTGCGCGGTGACGTAAAGGAGAACTCACATGCCGGTGACGGTGAAAGAGATGATGGAGGCGGCCAACGCGGTGGTCGAGCGTATCGATGCGGCCAAGGCAAAGGCGATGACCGAACAGGGGGCGCTGCTGTTGGACATACGCGATGCGAATGAGCTGGAACACACGGGCCGCGCCGTTGGGGCGCATCATATACCCCGGAGCATGCTGGAGTTTCGAGCAGACGATGCATTGCAATCACATGACCCTGCACTGCGCAAGGATCGCCCCATCGTGTTGTACTGCGCATCAGGCGGGCGCGCGGCTTTGGCCGGAAAACTCCTGAAGGATATGGGATACCAGAGGGTGTACAATCTTGGTGGATTGACGGACTGGGTGTATGGGGGCGGTGAAATCGCCAAATCCTAGTTTCGGAACCGTCTGCATCTGACACAAATCAAAGCGCAACACATTCGAATCGTGAAATATTTGGCCGGAAGCCATCAAAAGGAAAACCCGGTCATGTTTCGCCTTGCCGCTATGCTGTATTCCCTGATTGCAACTGCTCTGTCTGGTTCGGCCGTTATTGCCGTGCTTTCAGCTGGAATGGTATCCGTCAGCGCAATTGTGGGCGCCGCGGCCGCTGGGGCCGTAATCGCGGCTCCGGCATCCTGGATGGTGGCCAGGCGGCTGTATCAAGGCGCTTGATCAGGCGTTCAGGAAGGTCCTGACGGCAGCTTCGAACTCGCGCGGTTTTTCGGCGTGCAGCCAGTGCCCGGCGCCGGGGATCTTGGCAAATCGCGCGCCGGGAAACAGAGCGCGGATCTTGGCCCGATGTTCCGGCAAGACGTAATCTGACTCGCCCCCCGACAGGAACAGCGCGGCGCCTAACCACTGGGCGTCCAACTCGGGAAAGCCCATGATATTTGGCATCTGGTCCGCCAACACGTCCAGGTTCAGCAACCAACGCTTTCCCTTGATGTCCAGCGATTGGGTGAAGAAGCTCTGCAATGCTTTTTCAACGCCTTGCTCGGCCAATTGTTGCTCGGCATCCGAGCGGCGTGCAATGCGCGAGAAGTCCACGGCACGCATGGCCTCGATGAACTGAATTTGGCTGTGCGTGTATTTCACCGGCGCAATATCTGCGACCACCAGTTTGTTCACCAGCGCGCCGTGTTGCAGCGCAAGTGTCATCGCGGCCTTGCCGCCCATTGAATGCCCAAGTACGTCCGCCGTCCCGCCGATCCGTTCGATGACCTCGGCGATATCCTGCGCCAGATGGGGATAGTCATGACAAGCGTCCCACGCGCTGTAGGCATGGTTACGCATATCGACGGCCACAACCTGCCGCTGGTCAGATAGCCGTCTGGCAATCACGCCCCAGTTTCGGGCCGATCCATACAGGCCATGGGCAATGACAAGGGGCGGTCGGGCGGTCGGTTCGCCATGTATGATGGTGTTCAGCATGTACCGCGTGATACAAGCCACCGCCGGAAACGACCAGCCCCATTGTAGGTCATAGACGCTGCCGCTAGATTGCCTCCGCAGGAGGCCACCAATGCCGCAGGACCCAGACATTCAGACCCGGATCGCCGAAACGGTTGTGTTGCTGCGCGCAAAGCTCGGAGTGCGCGACAAGACTCTCGAGGCATCGATCCGCAAGGCCAGGCGCCGACTGCCGCGTCGCGTCTATAAGCAGGCCTTGATTCTGGCCCGGGCCGAGGCGATGGCGTCTCATCCCAAACTGAGGCTGGTTCTGGATAACACCAGGCTGATCAAGGCGTCCGACGTGGTGCAGGAACATCTGGGGTCCATCAATCTTGCGGATCGCAGATGGGGGTGGTTCCTTGGCCTGCTGGGGGGGCTGGCCTTCAACATGCTGGCACTGACGACACTGTTGCTGGTTTTTCTGTGGTGGCGCGGTTTGATCTGAGCTTGGATTCCGGACAACGCGCCAAGGTCTGAACATGGCGCAAACCCCTGTGTGCGGTAACATCGAATGCACGGAGTCGGTGTGACCAGCGCGGAAGGCTGATCGGGGCGGAAAAAGCGCGTATTGACCAGAATGGCTTGGGCGACCGTGGGGCCCGGGACCTTGCCCAAAACATCGGATTTGCGCTGGGCGAGATCCAGACCGTTTTCAGGAATCTGACGCAAAAAAACGGCGCCTCAAGGCGCCGTTCCGTGTTTGAGGGTGGACCAGTTACAGGTTCGGATAGATCGGGAATTTGGCGCAGAGGTCTGCGACCTCGGCCTTG